>JAZNOW010000033.1:0-2412 GCA_045589355.1 Clostridia bacterium | reverse complement strand
TGGTGAGCACGATCTTGGAAATATTGATGGAGGCAGACTGGATGGCCATGGGCACGCCCAGGGACACCAGAGGCTTGAGTGCTTCCCGGTCAATCCGGAAGCTTTGAAGCTTGAAATCAAAGCCAAAGCTTTCCCCGCTGCGGTACAGATAAATCAGCGCCACAATGAAGCTGAAAGCCTGGCTGATAACGGTAGCCAGCGCTGCGCCGAACACCTCCATCTCCATGCCGTAAACAAACACAAGGTCCAGAACAATATTCATCACAGCGGCAATGGCCACAAAGGCAAAAGGCCGCTTGCTGTCCCCCATGCCGCGAAGGATGGCGCTGATGATATTATAGCCGTAAATAAACACCAAGCCCACAATACAGGTGACCGTGTAATCCATGGTGTACTGATAGGACTCCGCAGGCGTATTGAGCATGTCCAGCATCCACAAGCGCAGGAAATAGCAGCCAACGCTCATGATCAGCGCAATGCTCAGCAGGAAGGTGAACATGGTGCCGATGGTTTTCTTCACCTTTTCCATCCGACCGGCGCCCACGTCTCTTGCAATCAGCACCTGCCCGGCGGAGGAAAAGCCCATGGCCAGGAAGGTGAGCAGATGCAGCACATCGCCGCCAATGGAAACGGCACTCATGCCGGCGCCGCCCATCTTCTGCCCTACTACGACCATGTCCACAATGTTGTAGATGGCCTGAAGAGCATTGGAAATAAACAGCGGGAAGGCAAAGCTGAGCAGCAGCTTCGCCACACTGCCTTCTGTCAGGTCCCGCACCATGGATTTCTTTTGCTGTTGCATGTAAAACATCCTCTTTCTGAAATAACACAGCTTTCATTGTAACAAAGAAACCGTTCCGGCGCAAGAAGATTCCTGCCCATTTTCGCGCAAAAAAGAGCCTGTTTTCTACAGCAAAAGGGAGGGGCAAGCCCCTCCCTCGCAATTTTTCTTTCTGTATCCTTCATTTTCCTCAGGGCTGGCGGCCGATGTAGGCGAGAATGCCGCCGTCCACATACAGCACCTGGCCGTTGACGAAGTCGCTGGCATCGGAAGCCAGGAACAGCGCCGGGCCCATCAGGTCTTCCGGGGTGCCCCAGCGTTCGGCAGGGGTCTTGGCGCGGATGAACTGATCAAAGGGATGACGGCTGCCATCGGGCTGGATTTCACGCAGGGGAGCCGTCTGAGGCGTTTCGATATAGCCCGGGCCCAGGCCGTTGCACTGGATATTGTACTGGCCGTATTCGGAGCAGATGTTGCGGGTGAGCATCTTCAGGCCGCCTTTGGCTGCAGCGTATGCAGACACCGTTTCACGGCCCAGTTCGCTCATCATGGAGCAGATGTTGATGATCTTGCCATGGCCCTTTTCCATCATGCCGGGGATGACGGCCTTGGCCACGATATAGGGGGCCACCAGGTCCACATCGATCACTTTGCGGAATTCGCTGCTGGCCATTTCGATCATGGGGATGCGGCGGATGATACCGGCATTGTTCACCAGAATATCGATCACGCCCACTTCCGCTGCGATTTTCTTCACCATGGCCTGCACGGCGTCTTCGTCGGTCACGTCGCACACATAGCCATGGGCCTTGATACCGGCTTCTTCATAAGCGGCCAGGCCCTTGTCCACCAGTTCCTGGTTGATGTCGTTGAACACCACCGTAGCGCCGGCCACAGCCAGGCCCTTGGCGATGGCAAAACCGATGCCGTAGCTGCCGCCGGTGACCAGGGCCACCTTGCCCTGCAGGGAAAATTTGCTCATATCAAATGCCATTTTTCATTACCTCACTTCATGTCGGTGGGCTGGAAGGAGTCCATATCGTCAAAGGCCTGGTTTTCACCGCACATGGCCCAGATGAAGGTATAATTGCTGGTGCCGCAGCCGCTATGGATGGACCAGGAGGGAGAAATGACCGCGTCAAAATTGTTCATCACAATGTGGCGGGTTTCCTGGGGCTGACCCATGAAATGCATGACCACCTGATTTTCGGGGATTTCAAAATAGGTGTACACTTCCATGCGCCTCTCGTGGGTGTGGCTGGGCATGGTGTTCCACACGCTGCCGGGGGCCAGCTGGGTAAGGCCCATCAGCAGCTGGCAGGTTTCCAGCACGGCGGGATGAATGAACTGGTTGATGACACGCTTGTTGGACAGCTTGTCTTCGCCAAGAGGCCGCTTCTGGGCTTCAGCAAAGGAGATAAAGGTGGTCTTGCAGGCCCGGTGAGCGGGAGAAGAGCACAGGTAGAACTTGGCGGGGTTTTCCTTATCCTTGCTGCCGAACTTCACTTCCTTGGTGCCCATGGTGATGTACAGGCAGTCTTCGAACGTCATGTCAAAGCGCGGGCCGTCGGCCTCGATATAGCCGTCGCCCCCCAGGGTAAAAACACCTCCTTTACGGCGTTCCAGGAAAT
>JAZNOW010000032.1:0-27411 GCA_045589355.1 Clostridia bacterium | reverse complement strand
AAGGAGTTGAACCAAATCCTTGTCTTCCTAAGCCCGCTTGGCCTCCGACTTGCTGTTTCTATGGGGAACCCTGCGGGGTTTCACCCCTGCACCCCACAAGGGCCATTGGCCCTTGACCCATTTGCGGATGTAGTGGAATTGTCGAACAAACAATTTCCCGCTGGGGCTTATAAGAAGATGGAAATATTGCGAATAGGGTGTGGCACTTCCGTACACGCACAGATGCATTTGAGAGAAAAGACCGATACATTGCGAATTGGCTGCGGCACTGCCGCCCACGGGCTGGGCGGTGGAACACCGCCTGCCGGATGCTGTAGCATCCGGGGAAAACATGAAAAAAGGTCGGTGGGAAAGCTTGCTTTCCCAGCCGACTTTTTTCAATGTTTTCATTGTGCCCGTGGCTGAAACTGCTTGGTTTTCTAAAGTATCATGCGGAAACAACCATCTTCGATACATCCTGTTTAGTCGCAGGAAGGGTGAAGGGCGGATCGCCCTGCCGCAGGGGTACAGGGGGCGCGGAGCTCCCTGCTCCGTCGTTCTGCAAGCAACAAAAAGGCCGGCGGAGAAAGCGCGCTTTCTCTCCCGGCTTTTTCTTTGTTTTCATTGTGCCCGTGGCTGAAACCGCTTGGTTTTCTAAAGTATCATGCGGAAACAACCATTTTCGATACATCCTGTTTAGTCGCAGGAAGGGTGCAGGGCGGATCGCCCTGCCGAGGGGTACAGGGGGCGCGGAGCTCCCTGCTCCGTCGTTCTGCAAGTAACAAAAAGCCGGTGGAGAAAGCGAGCTTTCTCTCCCGGCCTTTTCTTTGTTTTCATTGTGCCCGTGGCTGAAACCGCTTGGTTTTCTCAAGCGTCATGCGGAAACAACTGTTTTTTGATACATCCTGTTTAGTCGCAGGAAGGGTGCAGGGCGGATCGCCCTGCCGAGGGGTACAGGGGGCGCGTAGCCCCCTGCTTCGTGGTTCCTTCAAGCAGCGCGCGGCTGGAACTTCTATTGATAAGCTGCGTGTTATCGCGTATCAGAACACAAAAGAGAACAGGTAGGCGAAGGCGCAGAGGAAAAGGGCCATCAGGATAAGGCCCAGTGCCAGCTTCATCAGCCGCTTGGACAGGAAAACCCGCACCCCATGGCGTTTGATGAACATGGAGACAATGGCGGACACCACGCAAAGGACGGCCATTACAGCCATAATGGCGCCGCAAAGGTAATCCACATCCCGCAGGGTGATGATTTGTTCTTTGATACCCAGCAGCCAGAACAGCCCCTGAATCAGCACAGAGAACCAATAGCAATAGCGGGCGATTTTGTTGAAGTTGGCCTGATGATCATGGCTGAATTTCCGGGGGAAAACCATCAGCATGAAATAGCAGGCCAGCCGTGCCGCAACGCACAACACCATCAGTGCCACCGGCACGAAGAAGAAGATACTGCCAAACTGAATTTGATCGAGAAAGTTTTTCAAATAAAGAATTGCCTGATCCATATCCTGTTCCCCACTTCCATTATTCGCTGTCAGGGTGTCCATGGTGTGGGGCGGTTCCCCACTTCCAGTTTGATTTTTCTCACTTCGCAGGTGCCGAGGGAGTTGGTGCCAAGTTTGACGTAGAACTTGGTGTTGTCATCAATGGCGCCGGAGCCCTTGGCGAAGAAGCTGTCGGACAAGGTTTGGGTAACGCTCACCTGCTGCCATTCGCTGCTTGGGTTCAGGTTAACGCGGCGGTTATTATACAGGGTGCGGCTCTTGCCCTGGGTGAGGGAATAGTAGATATGCATGCTGTCGTTCTTGGACCAGTCGCTGCTGCGCCATTCAAAGGAGAGCGTGACGGTTTTTCCCTGCACGGCGGAGAAGGGAATGAGCAGCGAGCCGTTATTGAGCGCGCCCACCCACACTTTTTCTGTGGAAGGCAGCCACTGAATGATGCCGAAACCCTCCGCATCCTGGTAAAGCGTAAGGGGCTTTGCGGCATTCTTATCCAGCTTCCATCCCTTCATGGATTGAGTATCCATCAGCAGGTTCCGATGGGTCAATTGCATGGACAAGGATTCCAGCCCGGTGCCGGAATGGAACAAGACGCCTGCATTGCCCTGCAGGAAAGCATCGGAGCGATGGATGATAAACAGAAGGCACGCAAGCACCAGCAGGATGATGAGAATCACCCGGGGCCATTTTCGTTTCTTATGCAAAAAACACACCCTCCCATCAGAACAAGGCGATAATATCTTTGATCAGCAGGTAAATGCCGTACATCCAGCCGAAAATCAGGATAAAGGTGAGCACCAGCACCAGCAGGACAAAGCCCAGCAAGCCGGAGCCGAAGCTCATCCAGGAAATGACGCTCAACTGCATGGAGGAATTGAGGGTTTTGCCCAGCCAGGACAGATAATGCCGGAAACCGTACACAATGCCGATCCCCCACAAAACCAGCAGGATGCCCTGAAAGGTATCCACGGCGGATTGCTGCTGGGACATAAAGGAAATGAAAAGAATGCCCAGCACTACGCCCAGGATAACTTTGATGATGATTTTACTCATGGATGTGCCCTCTTTTCATTTATTCCAATATTTCTTCGGGGAAGAGCAGCTTTTCTTCCACGCCCATGGCAAGCAGGGCGCTTTCATGGTCCTGAATATAGGTTTCCACATCGTCAAAGGAGAAGGTGGAAGAATTGCATTCAGGGTAAGCGGAAATATCCCACATGTGGGTTTCGCTCATGGATGCGTCGTCCTTCAGAAAGCAGTGGATGTTCAGCCCGTCGCCGTCCACGCCATAGGTGGCGTCCACGTGGTAATAGCGGTTGTTGATGGAGACCATGTTCCAGTCATGGTCCTCCCCGGACTGCAGCCGGCCCTTGATGATGCGGCAATCAATGCCATAAAAATCGGCAAAGCGTTTGAATGCGTCGGCAATGCCCGTGCTGACCCCCATGCGTTTGGCAATGGGGCCATAGGCCATGGCAGCCCACGGCCGGGGCAGGGATTGGGTCTGGCCGGCGCGCAGAAGGCTGTCCATCTGGTGGTCAAAGGCGCAGGTGAGCTGCAGGTAGCTGAAGGCAAGGTAGACGCGGATCAGCTTGGGCAGGTTGCCCGAGCCCATCATCTGCCGGCAGATCTTTTCCGTTTCCCGGTTGGTGACCGTTTCGTACAGGGAAAACTGCTCCGGGGTGACCAGCATTTCAATCTGCAGCACCACCTGATAATACCCGCAAACCGCCTCTGTGCTGTACTGGTAGGAGATGTTTTTCATGCAGCTGTATTTTTCCTGCAACTGGGGCATCTCGTCCTCCACCCGCTTGAGGAAGGTGTTCAGGTCGGCGGTGATCAGGTACATCCGGGTGGGCAGGGGGGAAAGGGAAGAAAAAAGGGCGGAAAGGGTGGTTTTTCCGTCGTCCTGCCACACGGTTTTGTAATCCCGGGGGAAGTTGGGGTCGTAAAACAACTCGATCCGGTATTCTTTGCTGAAGCTGAGCATGCTTTTACCGGCGGATTTGCCCTGCCATTTTTCCAGGCAGCCGATCAGCCGGGGCTCCAGCCGGTAGGCTTCCTGCAGCACAGTGGTAAAGCTGCGGGCGGCGCTCACTTCCACATAGCGGTCCCTGCGCTTGAGGGCGTCGCACAAATATTCGGCTGCGTTTCCTACGCCAAATGCGGCCATGGGGTGTACCTCCTTATGCCAGGAATTCTCCGATCCACATGTTTCTCAGCATGGGCGTCATCCGTTCGAACGAATCGTAATCGTATTTGGAATGGAAGTTGCCCTGTGCGTCCACAAGCAGGGTGAACTGGGTCCATTTATCACCGGCCTTGGCGCACAGCGCATGCAGCTCCTGGCAGGCTTCCTTGCTTTCGATAACGCCTTTCATCACATAGCCGGCAGCGAAAACATCCTTCATGAAATCTCGCCAGTCCTTGCCGTTGTTTTCGGATACATAAATCAGCTGGGATTCACATCCGTCCTCATCCACAAAAAAGCCGGTGGCCAGGTGGGTCCATCCCTGAGGAAGTTCTTTTACGATGCCGTTGGCAATTTCACCGTACAGCCGGGCCAGTTCTTTTTCGTTTTCCTTGATATTTGCCATGGGAAGGCCTCCTTATTTTTTGATGGTTTTGTTCTGGTGGTTCATTGTGCCTTCGTTGTTGTGGTAGTGGTATAGCTGTTGGTCCACCGCTTCGCCGGTTTTTGCGTCCTTGGTGGTGGCATAAACGTTCACATCGCTGGGGCGCTGGGAATCCTTTTTGCCGGTGCTTTCGTTTTTGTCCTTGTATTCGCAAACGATATGCACGTCTACGTCGTATTTTTGTTCCCCGTCCTCGTCCTTTTCTTTCAGGGTTTTCTCCCAGCTGTCTTCCATTTTTTTGTATTCGTTTTTGTTCAGGCTGCCATCCAGCGCCACCATGTTGTCAATTTCCTTGGAACCCCCAAAGCGTCTTGCGATCAGGTGGCCGCCTTCATCCCCGGGGCGGCGGTCTTCCCCGCCGGCCTTCAGCTGGGCGTAGTTGTTCCGCTCTGTTTCGGGGCACAGCTTCAGCGTGCCGTTGCATTCGGTGATGCGGCCCTGCTTATCGGTTTTGTATTCGTATTTCCCTTCCCCTGCTTCATAGGTTTCGTTGGGCTTGAGCTTATAGCGCTTTTCAAAATGATCGGGTTTTTCCCATTTTTCCCGCTCTGCTTTTTGCTCCTGGTTTTCCAGGTTTTCGTCTTTTTCGTGGCGCTCGCCGTAATTTTCAGGCATGGCTTTTCCCTCCGTTCATTTCAGGTAAAGGTTTTGCAGGGCAAAGTACAGGCAGCTGTACATGCTGTTGCCGCTATGGGTCTTTTCGTAATCCTTGCCGTAGGAAAAGAGAATGAACAGCAGAATCTTCTTCGCGTATTCGCAGCTGAGCACATCGCTGCTCCATTGCAGGGGCTTGGCGTGGCGGCGTACCGGCACCAGCATGTACCGGTTCCACACATTCTCGCACTTTTTCCACCATGCTTTGATCTGGGCCAGCTGCTTCGCGGAAGGCATCAGCTCGTTTTCTGCCCGATAATCCGACAGCACCAGGGGGCACAGGCGGAAAATGCCGTCAATCTGCAGGAACTTGCGCATGAAGCTGCCCAGGAATTGCTTCAGCAGCACTTTTTCGTCGGTGACCAGGCCGAGCAGGTCTTCCCCGATGTTTTCGCTGATTTCGGACAGCAGCTGGTACATCTGCAGCCGGATATCCTTCCACAGGTGGTCGTTCAGGGAGGGGGTGTAGTTTTCCGCCCGGAACCGGCGTACGAAGGAATCAAAGCTGCTCATGTTTTCCAGCTCGTTCAGGTCGCCGGAGAGGAAAAGGCTGCACAGCCACTGGCAAACGGCGCCCTTGGCCCGCAAAAGGTCGGTGCGGTTCAGGGGCGGCGGGGCTGTTTTGTAGAGCTTTGCGTGGGGAGTGGCAGCCCAGATGGTGCCCATTTTGCCCAGCACCGCTTCTTCCCAGCCTTCGTGGAACACGGCAGCCACGCCCTTGTCGAAGCGGGTCAATTCCCGCATCTGCTCTTCCGTCAGGCCCATGGTGTTGCCGATGGCCTCGCAGTCACTTTTTTCGGGCAGGCGCATGGCAATTTTGATGGCGGTGTTTTTCAGCGCCGCTTCATCCACGGCACCGGGGGATTGGTCGATGATCAGGAAGCCTTCGCCGCAGGAACGCAGTTCCGCAATGCAGGCCACCAGCGCCCCCACCGCAGCGCCCTGCACGTTGCCGGAATCCTGGCTGGTTTCGTGGCTGCAGCGCTTGAGGATGTTGTGGGCTTCTTCCAGCACGGTAATGTGCTTGAGCTGGCTGTTGGTGGCGGTATGGGTGGCAAAGCGGTATTCCCGCAGCTTGATGATCAGCATGCCCATGATCAGCGCCCGGGTTTCGGGGTTGCCGATGTTGCTCAGGTCCACCACGGTGTTCTGGTTGAACAGTTCTGCATCGGATACGCCCCAGGTATGGTCAAAAATCATGCCTTCAAAGCCCGTCATCAGCATGCGGATGCGCATGCAAAGGGCGCCTTTGTAGTCGCCCCGGGCTTCTGCGGAATAGGTGGAGTTATCAATAATGCGCTCGATGGCCGGCAGCACATCGGCAAAGGTGGGGAACTCCTTCCCCACTTTCAGCACCCGCTCGGACAGCTCCAGGTCCCAGCCGCAGGCAATGTACGCCTCTTCAAACGCTTCCTTCAGCATGGCGGGCATGGGGCCGTACAGCGGCCAGCAGGTGGTAACGACGGAGTTGAGATGGTCCAGATGCTCCTTGATGTGTACGGAGCGGTGGAATTCAAAGGGATTGATGGCCAGCATGCGGAAATTATCCGGCTTGCAGGTAAAAATCTGCATACCGGGCATGCCGGCAAATTCCATTTTGTATTCGCCCTTGGCCGGCTCAATCACCAGGAAGGGGATGCCGTTTGTGTAAAACTCCTGGAGCAGGTTATAGGTGGTGTTGCTCTTACCGGAGCCGGAAGCGCCGCAGATGAAGCAGTGGGAGGAAAACCGGTCCAGGTCAAAGAGCATTTCGGTTTTCTCCGTGCGGCCCATGTGCATCACATTGCCGAAACGCATGGGCCGGCGGGGCTTGAATTCCCGGGGAAAATTGCGGCCGAACTCCGCCATGGTGGTCACCTGCACGCCGGAAACGGAACGGCGGGGCAAATTCAGCAGGGTGGGCAGATCCCGGCCGCTGACCATCATGGCCGGGGTGATCATCTGGGGGGCTACGCTGCTGCCGCTTACGGGCTGGTACAGCAGCTGGGGATGGCACATGTAGGAAATGCTGGTGAGGAAATTGGCGGCGTTCTGCCGCTGGGAATGGCAGTTCCAGCTGTTGATGTAGCTGCTGCCGCCGTAGGCCGCATCCCCCGAAAGCAGGGAGTGCAGGCTGCTGGCGCAGGTGGACGTTACGGTCATATCGTCGGCCACCACATAGCAGCAGCAGTTCCACATGCCAAAGCCGCGGTTGGTTTCAATGCGCTGGATTTCGGCATCCAGCCGCTGCATGCTGTTTTGCACCATTTTAATTTCCCGGGTCAGGTTCACGGTGCGGCTGGAGCCGGTGGTGTGGCTGTCGCCGTTTTGTTCGCTGTCGCCCTTGCTTTTCTGGGTGCCGGTGGTGGTGCTGGTGGAATTGGTGGTGCCGTCGGAGGTATTCCAGCCGGTGTTCCAGCAGGAGCCGCTGTTGAAGCCGAAGCTGCCGGCGTGGGCGCCGGTGCCCTGGCTGCCCCCCTTGCTGCCGCTTTTGCCGGTGGTGTGGGAGGTGCCGTAGCTGCTGGAAATGCCTTCGGAAATGGATTCCGACATGTTGATGGAAAGGGAGTAGTTGGTGGCGTCGGATTCGTTTTCGCTGTAGCTGACGGTTTCCTTGGCAAAGGGAGAAAGCAGGGTGTACAGCGACTCAAAGCCGCGTTTGCACTGGTCGATGGCCTGTGCCAGAAGGGGCTGGGCCAGGAAGAAAACCATGTAATCCTTTCCCGTCATGCCGTCGATGAACTTTTCAATGCCCTGGGCACTGGCCCGCAGGTTTTTGTTTTCCTTTTCCTCGGTGCGGCGGCTGGGGATGATTGAAAGGGCCTGAATGTACTTGTTTTCTGTAATGCGGCCGTTTACCGCAGGGGCAGGCATTTTTTCCAGTGCCTGCAAAATGGCCTCCACTTCGGTATCCTTTTTCTTTTCCAGGCGGGAGCCGGGGAAGTGGCCGGTGATGCCGTTATAGAGAAGGCTGGCTGCAGCGCCGTCGTCGTTGCAGGAAACGCACAGGTAAAAGTGCAGCATGCCCTTGTTGCTGTGGAGGATGATGCCGATATTGGCCTGCATGCTGTGCAGCGAAGCATACATGCTGACCAGCTTTTCGTATGTATCTTCCGTTTCGCTGAGCATGAGCTTGGTCAATTCATACATCTGGATGGCGCTGCGGTCGGAAGGCAGGGTGGAAAGGGGCGGCACGCTGCAGCTGCTCAGGGCTGCCATGTGCTGGTGGTTGATAAAGCCGTCCAGGGCGGCAATGTTGTTGCTCAATTCCTGCACCCTTTTGCTGTCCATCAGCAGGGTGGAGGCTTTTTTTGTTTCCCGGGTCTGGGCCTTTTGCATGGTGCCGCCGGCAGCGGCGCCGGTCATGCTGCGGCCGCCTGTGGGTGCAGGCAGGCCGGAGGAAGCACCGCCCTTGGCAGGGGCAGGCAGCCCACTGCCGCCGGGGGTGGTGGAAGTGGGTTTGGGGGTTGAGGATCGTATGGTGGCGCGCCGGTTGCCCTGGGCGCCTGCTGCTCCGCCGTTTGCCATGGTGTGTTCTCCTTCCGGTGTAGAATTGAGGATGCCCCTCCCCCGGCTGTATGGGGATCAGCCGGGGATGCGGCAGAAGGGAAAGAATCAGCGTTCCACTTCTTCTTTTTCCTTCTTTTCGGCTTCTTCTGCTTTCCGCTGCCGTTCGGCATCCATCATGCGCTGCTTTTCGGCCATCCGGGCTTTGGCCATTTCCATTTCCCGGGCCTTTACTTTTTCTTCGTCTTCGGAGGGTTCTTTGGTTTTGTTTTCTTTGGCTGCATCGGGGCCGGGGCTGCGTTCGATGCTGTCGCCGCGGTCATCCTCATCCGTATCGTCGGTATTGTCGGTGCCGTTGTATTCCGCTTTCTTCTGCGCCGCTACCTTTTCCAGCACCTGATCGAACTCGGCTTTTTCGTCGTCGGTTTTGCTGTCGTAATCGTATTGCTTGCGCATTTCGTCCTTAAATTTCTGGATATCTTCGTCGGAAATTCTGGCCATGTCTTTCACCTCCATTTATCGAAGCGGAAAGGAATGAAGCGCGTCAGTCGTTCTTTTTGCCAAAGCCGAACAGCTTGCCCAGCAGCCCGCCCTTATGGTTTTGCTTGTAGACGGCCTGGGTAGCCTGCAGCAGTTTTTCCAGGTTGCCGGACACGCTTTCGTCGTACACCTTGGCGGTGTTTTCCAACAGTTTATCGGCAATATGGTCGGTGCGCATATCGCACAGGCACAGGTGGATTTTGTTCAGCAGCAAATCCAGCCGGCTCAGCAGTGCTGCGTTATCGTAAATGGGCAGCAGGCAATCGGCGCCCTTGGGATTGCCGGTGTACATATGGCCGGCAACGCAGTTACGCAGGTACATCACGCTGGCAATGCCGGTATCCTTGCTGCGGATGGTTTCGTTGCACAGGGCCTGGGCATAGGCCTGCACATACCGTGCATCGGCGTCGGATTTTTCGGGGAAGCGGAAGCTCATCAGGGCAATCACATGGGTGCCTTCTTCTTCATGGTGGTCCATCAGCTTTTTCAGGAAGGCGTCGCCCATGGGCTGACGGAGAAGATCCACCGGGGCCGGGAAGACAAAGCCCTTGCTGTTTACTTCCATGAAGGGGCCTGCAAGGCCGGCTTCATCCCGGCGGCCGATGCGGGCGGAGGTGATGTGGTTCAGGTAATGCCACAGCCATGCGTTGGGACAGCGGGCATCGGAGCCCTTGGCGTAGGCAAGAATGATTTCCACATATTCTTTCATTTCCCGGTTTTCTTCCAGATGCACATCCTGGTCCAGCCGCTGCAGGGCCGTTTTTTTCAGGTCGGTGAAATTTACGTTCTTGCTGATTTCCTCCAGGAAGGAGCGGGCGTCCTTGTTCCGGCTGGAGGAGCGGGTGATGCCGGAAAGCACGTCCTTGTAGAAATACACGCCGGCGCCGGGCACGTTGGCCAGGTACTGGTTGAACAGCTTTTTCACTTCTTCGGTGTAGCCGGTACGGCCCATGGCCTCGCACAGCAGCTTTTCCATCTCTTCGCTGGCGGCGCCTGTTCTGTGCATCAGGGAGCACAGCTGGGCAACGGGCACGCCGCCCTTGAGCAGCATCACATACCAGCTGAAATGATTTTCCGCAGGGGCCGCTTCCCTGCCCTTGAGGATGAACGTTTCCACAAGGGAGGTGTTGCCGGCAAAAATGCTGAGTACGGAGCCGGTAAGCTGGCTTTCCCGCAGGCATTTTTGCATCAGGTTCCGGGCGAAGGGAGCGTATTCTTCCTGCTGCAGGATCTGGCTCCACAAAGCGGGTTTCCGGTCAGCCGCCTGATGGACCAGCTGCACCACTTCCAGCAGGTATTCGTTGGAAGCGGTGGGCAGGGCGGAAGCGATATCCTGCAGTTTATGGTCGACCACCATTTCCTTGGCGATGGCATCAAACAGGGCCGGGCTCTGCTTTTTCAGGTTGGCGGCAAAGTTTTTGAAGGCGGCAATCTGGCTGGGGTTTTCAATCAGCTGGTGGAAGCGCTGGTTGGCCAGACGGTCCAGCGTGGCGCTGATTTCCGTCATGCCGAAGTTTGCCGCCATCTTGCCCAGCAGGGCAAACAGCGCCATGCCGTTCTTTTCGTCCTCAGCGGCAAAGCGGCTCACGTATTCGCCCTTTACGCACAGATGATCCATCAAAAACAGCATCAGCATGGTGTTTGCGGTGAAGTGGGGTTCCATCTTTTTGAGGGCGTCCAGCAGCGTCTGGTACCGCCAGGCGGAGTTATCTTCCAATACCTGCAGCGCGTCGTACAGGTCGCACAGGCCGCTGCCCAGATGCACGTTCTGCATTTCGTTCATGTGGCTGCAGAAATTGCTGATCAGCTCGTCCTGACAGACGGCGGCGCGCAGGTAAGCACGGCCGGCCAGGCTGCCGGCGGCAAAGCGGGCCTGCCTGGTGGCACCGTCGATCACCATGAAGGAGGCGTTGGGCAGGGGGTTGGCCGTCTGGCTGCAGGTGGGCTCCGCAGGATCGGCGCCGGCGATCATGGCATAGAAGCGCTTTTCCTGGTTGGGGTCCTGAATGTTGCGTGTGCGCACATACTGGCCGGTGGACTTGATGACGTAATAGGTGGTTTTGATTTCCTGATTGATGTGCATCAGCCGGGTGTCAAAGGACACTTCGCCGGCGGCGGCAACGGGGAAGGTGTACAAAATGGCGGCGATCCACTTGCGCACGTTTTCTTCCGTATCCCGGATGGCCAGGTATTTGCGCTGGGCATGGGGCAGGTCAAACTGCTCCATCAGCATGGCGGCGGCGGCGCGGACGGCCTCTTCACGGCCGTCCCGGGCAAAGGCCATCACTTCTTCCCGGGTGGTGGGGCCAAGGGGCACCTGTTCGGCGTCCAAAGGCGCGCCCAGGGGGGTGGGGTCTTCCTGGTAATAATCCTTCACCGGCTTCTGGTCGGCCTGGAAAAAGGGGGTGCCCATGTATTCAAAGGGATAGCGCACAAAAGGCCCGGTGAGCCATTCGGCAATGAAGGCGTCGCGGGCGTCTACCCGGGCGTCGCTGGCGGCGGCCAGTTCCTGGGTGTTGCGGTTGCGGAATTTGCCCAGCAGGGGGAAGCCGTTGCCGGGCACAAAATAGGTGTACACCACGTTGTCGTAATCCCGTGCGGGCAGGCGGCTCAGGTTCAGCACACTGTTGATCAGGCCTTCGTCCATTTCCTGCTGGGGGATATTGGAAGTGAGGGTATGGATGCCAAAGCCGGGCTTGTTGCGCACCGTGCCGTTCAACTCCGTGCCGCAGTTGCAGCGGGTGTATATGATATGACCGTATTGAGGCATGTTTATTCTCCTTTCACATCAGCATGAGAAGAAAGGGACGGTTAATCCTGCTTTTTCACGATGCCTTCCAGATGCAGGTCCCAGATGAGGGGATCCAGCACGCGCAGGGGCATGGGCTTTTGCAGGGAGAGCCGCTTTTCGGGCAGCACGCCGAAGCTGGATGCGCCGAAGTAGCGCCAGGTGGTGAAGTTGGCGTTGAAAAGGCGGGTCAGGTTATCGCCGCACACGTCCATCCAGCCGTCAATTTCGTTGTGGATGTTATCGGCTTCGGATTGGTCAAACTTGCCGCAGGCGGCATGGCGGCTGGGCTGCAGCACCATGGTGGAGCCCAGATGGCGGGCCACGGCGTCAATCTTGCCGAACACCACGGCTACGGGGATGGTGATCTTTTTCCGGGCGGGAATGCCGCAGGCCATTTTCAGGTAATTGATCATGCCGCCCAGGAATTCCTGGGTTTCTTCCCGGGAGACAGGCACGGCGCTGCCGCCGGCACGGTCGATTTCATCGGCGGTCATCTGTTCGCGCACGCCGGCCAGCTTGGTGGGGTCCAGCAGCAGCATGATCATTTTGGAACCGGCAATGTAGCGGCAGATGGTGGGATCCAGCTTTTCCTGGTCTTCACCGGCGCCGTCAAAGATGGTGACGCTGTAGGAGGGCACGCTGCTGCGGGTTTCCCGGTTCATGTCCTTGAAGCTCCACTGCATGGGGATCACGTCGCCGCGGGTGGTGGCGGGCACGGGTTTCCGGTCGGCATAGATGCTGTTGACGTTTTCCCGGTGATGCTCCATGGTTTCCCGGTTCATGGCGGAAATGTAGAAGTTCAGGGAGCGGTTGTTCTTGGCTTCCTCCAGCATGGTGGTGATGAAGTTGGATTTGCCGGCGCCGGAAGGGGCCACCACGGAAAAGCGCACATACTTGTCGTACTGGGCAATATCCGGGGGCAGGTCATGGCCGCACTGGGGGCAGGCCAGGGTGGAATACTGGCCCAGGCAGCCGGGGGTGCGGCAGGCGATCACTTTGCCGGCCTTGAGCAGCAGGTTATCCCGCAGGCCGTTGGATACATGATCCGATCCGCACACGTTGCAGGTACGTTTTGTTTCCTTCAGTGTTTCCAGGCAATAGGGACATACGATAGCCATAATGGTTCCTCCTCATTTGCAGATCGGCTCAGGGTGCGGGCATTTTGCGGGTGGAAGGATCGTCGCACACCGGCGCTTCGAAATGGTTCTTTTCTTTTGTGGCCAGGAACAGCTGCACGTCGGCCCCCTTGGGCAGATCCGACATGCGGCGCTCATCCAGCTCAAATTCCACGGCATGGCCGGGAGCGGCATCGCAGGAGGGCACATGGAAAATTTCCGTGATGCCGGGCATGCCGGGCTGGTAATTGAAGATCATTTTGCCGTCGTTGCGGCAGCACAGGGACATTTCCGGGATCCTCTCCCCTGCTGCGGTGACGATCAGCCGGGCGCCCCGGCGCACCTGTTTGCGGCCGAGCCTGACGGTGGGCCAGGCGATGCGGTATTTTACCTCGACCTTGGGCAGGTTGGAGATGGTGTAGGTGGTGACTGGGGAGAAATAGGCGTCGGCGCCGCTGCCATACATGGCAATCAGGCTGACCGTCAGCTGGCTCTGGGCCACCTTATCCACGGAGATCACGCCCATCTGGCGGTAGGTGCCGGCATCCATGCCGGGCACGCCGGAGCGCCGGGCCGCTTCTTCCGTCACCTTGTCGCCCCGGGAGGAGACAAGGTAGAAAATTTTCTGCACGCCGCCGGGCACCTTTTCCAGTACGATGCGCAGGTTATCGGCCACGATGGCGGTTTTTTCTTCGTCGATCACCAGGGCGGGCACTGTGGAAATTTCCACGGCCTGGCCGGCCACGGCATTATCGCCGTACATGCGGAACGCTGCCACCCGGTAGCGCACGCCGGTTTCCTCATACCAGGCAAAGCGGCCTTCCGCCATGGAAACGGCGGCTGTCAGCACCCGGCCCATGCCCTTCATCTGGGCTTCGCCGTATACCTGATCGGGCACCACCTGCACGCCCCGGTTCAGGGCGATGAGGCGGAGGGCGCCCTCTTTATCCGGTTTCCAGCTTACCAGGCAGTTGCCGTCTTCGCCCACGTGGTTTACCACCAGGTCCACCCGGGGCGGCTTTTCCTGGATCTGCACATCCCGGTACAGAGGGGAGGAATAGGACAGCTTGCCGCCCGCTTCCCACACCGTCTGCAGGGCGTAGCGGTAGGAGCCCCGGTTTTTGATGGAGGTATCGTTAAAGGTGGTGCGGGCGCAGGGGGCCAGGGTGACAAAGGAAGTGGAGCCGGCATCTGCGCGGCATACCCGCACGCCCTTGCTGCCGGGAATATCCTCCCAGGACAGGGCACAGCCCTTCTGGCTTACGTTAACGTGCACATCCTTCAGTTCCTGCAGGATCAGGACGCCCTGGCTGCAGTTCACGGGGGTGGATGCGGCGGCGCCGCGTACGGCGAACACGGCATAGCCGTAGATCACGCCGGGCTTTAAGGTGGTATCCCGGAAAACCTGCTCTTTCAGGCCGGACGCCACTTCGGTGCCGTCTTTTTCGTTCTGGGGATACACATTTTCCTTGCGCACCACGGTGTAGGTGACGTAGCGGTTATCGGGGTTGTCCTTCCACTGCAGCGTGGCAGTGCAGGCTTTATTGTCGGTGGTGGCGGCAACGGAAAGGACGGGCTTTGGCTTGTGCAGGCGCTGCCATTCCTGGGCGGGGGCATAGTCCGCCACGCGTTTGGTGATGGCCATGCATATTTCCAGCGCCTGGCCTTCGGAGGAGGCACGCTTGCATTTTTCAAATTCGGCATTGGCCCACTGCAGTTCCCGGTTCACGCTGTCCTGATATTGTTTCAGGTTGACGCCCGGGCGCTGGGCCTGCAGGGTTTTCATGGCCGTCTGGGCGGCAAAAATCTGGCCGCCGGCAATCAGCCCTTCAATTCTTTTGATGGGTTCGCCCAGAACAAACTGCATTTTCTGCAGTTCGCTCTTCATGGAAGCCAGACGGTTTTCGGAAGGGTCGCTGGCCTCGGCATAGGAAAGGGCTTTCTGGGCTTCGTCCAGGTTCATGTTCTTGATGGCGGCCTGGAAGCGGCTGAAATGCAGCCCGAAGGATTGGGCGCCCTTGATGAAGAAGCCGCAGGAGCAGTAATCCGCGCCGGTGGAAACCGGCTTTTTGCAGGAGGGGCACAGGCGGAACAAAGGATGGCCGCAGCCGGAGCAATTGGCCTTCTGGGCCTGCGCCAGGGTGTCGTGCACGTTTTCTGCGCCGCAGCTGCCGCACACCGTGATCACCTGCAGGCTTTCCTTTTCGTAGGGGTTATCGGCGGGCAGGTTGCCGTAGCGGTTGTAGATGGCGATGGCCTGATCCTCATCCTTGAACACGCTGCGGATTTTTTTCAGGCACTGTTCGGCAAAGGAGCGCTCCAGCTTGATGGTGGCGGGCACCTGGTCCAGCATTTGAAAGAGGTCGGAAAGCTGGGTAAGCTTCAGCGCGTTATCGTATTTCTGTTTGGCGGCGGTATCCTGGAAAAGCTGGCTTCGGGCCAGGGATTCCAGCTTTTTGTAGAAGGAAAAGGGGGCGCTGTTGCTGACGTGCTTATTCGCCAGGTCCTGGCAGATGGCGTTGAGCTGGTCGGCGGTTTTGCTGGTGTAGTCCATTTCCTGGGCCAGGGTATCGCCCTGCAGCACGGCCAGATACTGGTACATGTTTTCCGCTTTTTCCAGGGCGGCGCAGGGGTCGTCCGGGTTGGACTTCATGTGGTTGTGGATCAGCGTCAGCTGCTCGTTGATCTGGCGGATGTACATGTCGCTGGTGATGAAGGAATTCAGGTTCACAGGGGGGATAGCCACCACGCTCAGCCCCTTGCCCTTGAAATGCTTTTCCACCGTGGCGGGCAGCAGGCCGATCTGCTTGGAAAGCACCGTCACACGGGCCTTGGCCATTTCCTTTGTGCCGCACTGCAAAAGCACGTCGGCAATGGGGTTGAGCTGCCCCAGACGGATGGTTTTCAATTCCTCTGCATGCTTTTTGCGCAAAGCGGCATCGGTGGTGAGCTTTTGCATGTTGGGCAGTTCTTTCAGCTCGTCTTCGATGGCCTTTCGCTTGGCCTGATTGCTTTCGTTGTTGCGTGCGGAAATTTTGGCTTTTTCCCACTGGATCAGCGCACGATCGATGATATTGACGTCATCCGCTTCTTTCCCTTCGCAGGAAAGCCCCAATATTTCGTAATAATTCATCGTACAGATGCCCCTTTACTGATTGTGGATGGAAGGCGGTCAGTCGTTGGTTTCCCAGGTGTCGGCAGCGCCGCCCTTGCCGTCATAGCCCTTCTTGCCGCCACCGCCGGTGCCGATGCTCTGGGCGATTTTGCCGAAGGAGCGGGTCAGTTCCGCCTGGCTGGTGAGGATGGAAAGGTCGGACTTGGAGGAGACGGCGTCCAGGAATTTCTTGTCCGCATAGCCAAAGCCGATGGCGGCGGTTTCGATGCCGTTGCTGTTGCAGTTGCGGGCACGGGTGATGGCTTTGGACTGGTTGTTCCACGCGCCGTCGGCCAGGATGATGGCGAAGCGTTCGCCGTCTTCGTTCTTCAATTCCTCATTGATTTCATCAAAGGGGTCGGCTGCGTTGCCATAGCCGGTTTCGCCGCAGGTGATGCCGAAAATTTTCTTCTTGCAGTATTCGTAGTCGTCGGTGGGCTTGGTGACCCATTTTACTTTGTCGGAAACGGCAATGACGCCGATGCGGGCATTGGTGTTTTCGTACTGATCCACGAAGGAGGCCATGGCCTTCAGCGCATCGCTCATGGGGGAACCGCTCATGGAGCCGGAAACGTCCACGGCCATGACGATGGTCAGCTCGCTGCCGCCGCCCATTTCGGAAGGATCGATGGGCTCGCCGAATTTTTTCAGTTCGGAAGGATCGATGGGCTCTTTGCGGATGGGCAGGTCGTACTGGTCGTTCCCCTGACGGGCCTGTACATGGATGATGGAGTTGCGGTCATAGCTGTATTGCACGCGGATGGGGGTGCCGCCCTTTTCGTGGCGGATGCCGGTCACCACATATTTTGCGTTGATCTGGCAGTCAAGGGGTGCCCCCTCCCCTTCCAGCACGAAAATTTCCAGTTCGTTGTCGCCGCGGGAGCTGGTGTGGAAATGGAACTTGCGGGCGGATTTGACGGGAATGGGCATGTTGGGGGGGATGATGTTTTCGTTGATGTAGGCGGTGCCTTCGGGGTTGACGGCAATGATGCCCATGCCGTGTGCCTGCACGTCCCGCTTGCCGATGATGGCGAAATCCGTCAGAGCCTGCGATTGCTTCACGGCCCGGTTATACATGGAGGCAATGTTGTCCTGGGGTTCGGGGGCGGCATTGCGGCGCATGAAACCGAAAGCGGCCTTGGGTTCATCTGCTTTTTTGGGCGGTGCGGTGTACACCACATAATCTTCCTGTTTGATGGTGGTCTGCATGGCGGCGCCCAGGGCCACGGCTTCGTCGGGGTTGACGTGTGTCAGGGGCTTTTTGCCGGTCAGGCTTTCCAGCCGTGCGGATACCTGGGGCATGCGGGTGGAGCCGCCCACCAGCAAAACGTCGGTCACGTTGCTCCAGGCCAGGCCCTTTTTCTTCAGCACGTCTTCGCACAGGCCGATGGTCAGGTCCAGGTGGGCCTGGGTGGCCGTTTCGAATTCGTCCCGGGTGATTTCGACGGAAACGGTGCCGTAATCGGGCACGTTCACCTTGGCCTCCGCGGTTTCGTATTTGCTCAGCTTTTTCTTGATGCCTTCCACCATGGCCTTCACGTCGTTCTGGGCTTCCTGATCGTCTTGCAGGTCATAGCCGGATTCCGCGGCCACTTTGTCGTAAATAAGTTCGGCCAGGAGGTCGTCCCAATCCTTGCCGCCCAGCATATGGTCGCCCACGGTGGCGATACAGTCCATCTGATAATTTTTTCCCATGCCCACCAGCGTCACGTCGAAGGTGCCGCCGCCCAGGTCATACACCATGATGAGGGCGTTTTCGCGCCAGGCCTTCATGCCATAGTTCAGGGCGGCAGCGGTGGGCTCGTTGATGAGCTGGCGCACTTTCAGGCCGGCCAGCTTGGCGGCGTGAAGGGTATCTTCGCGTTCGCTGTTTGCGAAATAGGCAGGCACGGTGATCACCGCTTCGGAGATGGGCTGGCCCAGGGCTTCTTCTGCCTCTTTTTTCAGGTGCGCAAGCAAAAGGCCGGACAATTCCCTGGCGGTGTAATCCTTGCCGTAGGCGGAACAGCAAATTTCATTGGTGCCCATGAAGCGCTTGAAGGCGCTGGTGCAGCCGAATTCGCCTTCTTCAAAGGCGTCCTTGGCATCGGCACCGCAAATGTGGGAGCCGTTGGACAGGAACTGAATCACGGAAGGTGTGATGGGGCTGTCGTCGCTGTTACGGATGATTTCCGGCAATTTGGTGCGGGGGTTGATCCATGCGACTGCGGAAAAAGTGGTACCAAGATCAATGCCTACTGCAACGCCCATGATGATCTCTCCTATGTATCGTATTTTTTATGTGTGAATGTATAGGAACGGGGAAAAAACCCGCTGCTTACGAAAGGAAGGGTGCCTGCAGCCGGGCGTGCCGGCTGCAGGCGGGAAAGGGAAAATCAGTCGATCAGGGTGAGTTTCATGTCCTTGCGGTTGTTTTTGAATTCTTCCATCTTTTCATCGGAGATGGAGCTGAAGTTGTAGTCAATGGCTTCGGTGGTGCCGGAGGAGGGTTCGGTAGCGGTCATGTGCACATTGCCCAGATGATCCAGGCTGAAGGTAACGTCGATGGGAGAAGCTTCGGGCAGATCCACGGGGATGGGCAGGAAGAGGGAAGTGCGTTCGATCATGCCGAGGGAAGCATCCGGGAAGGTGAACACACCGTCATCGGAGCGGTTGATCACGTCGCTTTCGTTGGGGGATTCGCTTTCCACGATGGGGAAACGCAGGCGCTTGGCATTTTCCACGGGGGTGTAGTAAGTGCGCCGGTATTCGCAGGGGGTTTCTTCGCCCATGCGGACGATGTTATCCACAACGAATTCGATGGAGCCGTCGTCCCGATAGCTGCCTACGATGACGCCGAAGGTGCGGGCAGCCACGTCTGTGATCACAATGGTGGTACCGGGATTGGCAGGCGGTGCGACGGTGACGATTTCTTCGATGTTATCGCCTGTGATTTCAATGGGGCCGTCGGTGGTTTTGAAGTGGTCGATAATTTTTTCGGAAACTTCGGGCATGACAACCACCTGCTGGTTGCCTTGGGTGTCTTCGATGGTTACGGTGCCGTCGCCGGTGACGGTAACCGTTCTGCCGATTTTTACCTGTTCCTGCAGCATGCGGATGAATTCGTTTTCGCCCTGTTCCTGCAGCTGCTGGGCCACGATGGCAGCGCCTTTGGCCACGGCTTTATCGGGATCGCCGAACTGCACCTTATCGCCGAAGCGGTTCTGCATGAGGGTTTTGATCATGGGCATCTTGGTGGAGCCGCCCACCAGCAGCAGCACGTCCACCATGTCGTCGGTGTAGCCGGCATCTTCCAGCACCTTGTTCAGCCAGCCGACGGTCTGGTCCACCAGGTCCTGGGTGGCGGCTTCAAATTCTTCCAGGGTCACTTCCAGGGCCACGATTTCACCTTCATAGGCGATCTTGGTTTTGGTTTTGTCTTTCCGGGACAGGGCCATCTTGTGGCCTTCCACGGAAGCACGAATCTGCTGCTTGAGGTCGTCGCTCATATCATCAGGGGAAACGCCGTACTTTTCTTCGTATTTGTTGAGGAACAGGTCGAACAGCTTTTCGTCCCAGTCGCAGCCGCCCAGGAAAGCGTCGCCGTTGGTGCCCAGCACGTTTACGCTGCGCTGGCCGTCTTTTTCGCTCATTTTCATCAGCGTCACGTCGAAGGTACCGCCGCCAAGGTCGTACACCAGAACGGACTGGTCTTCGTTGAAGCGGTTGTAGCAATAGTTCAGGGCGGCGGCGGTGGGCTCGTTGATGATGGAGAGCACGTTCAGGCCGGCCAGTTCACCGGCTTTGCGGGTGGCGTCGCGCTGAGAGTTGTTGAAATAGGCGGGGCAGGTGATGACCACGTCCTTTACATCTTCGCCGCTGGCCTTGGCATATCCCACAATGCGTTCCAGCACAAAGCGGGAAAGCTCCACGGGGTTATATTCCTTGCCGTCCACCTGATAGATTTCACGGTTGGGGTCTTCATCCCGGCCGATCCAGCGCTTGAAGAACTGAAGCAGTCTTTCGGGGCATTCGATGCCTTCTTCCTTCACTTCGTCGCCCACGGAGAAGGAGCCGTCTTCGCGGATGATCACGGCGGAAGCCAGGGTATCCCGGGCAGTTTCGGCATCGGGGATGATTTCGGGAACGCCGGTCACGCCCATCTTTGCGATTGCGGAGTAGGTGGTACCAAGGTCAATACCATAAGCAGCCATGTTGTTTTTCCTCCTGTTGATTGTTCTTCATAATTGCACGCTTTGAAAAGCGTTGGGTGCGGGAATGGGGTTATGTTTCGGGGGAAGCGGGGATCTCTTCCGCGGCCGGGGCTTCCTGGACGGGAAGGGCTTCTTCTGCCGCCGGGGTTTCCTGGACGGGAAGGGCTTCCTCCACGGCCGGGGCTTCTTCTGCCGGTACATCGGCGGCGGGGGCTTCTTCTGCGGTGGGCGCTTCTTCCTTCAGGGATTCGTCCAGCGCTTCGTCATAGAGGTAGGTGTCGATGTTTTCCTTGATGAGGATCATGTTGCCCAGCACGAAGGAGGGGTTATAGCTGTGGGCCACGGTGCCCTGCAGGTCCTTGTTGCCGGTGGGAATGGTTTTGAGGGTTTTGCAGCGCTTGAGGGAGCGGGGCTGGCCTACGGGGGTGGTGTTCATTTCCACGCCCTTGTCTTCCAGCAGTTCCTGCAGGGTTTCCAGGATCAGCTCTGTCAGGGTGGTTTTGGTTTTGCCTTCCTCCAGGAAGTCAATGGCCCGGGCGGCCATGATGTAGGCGTTGCCCACGTCGGTGAGCAGGGAGGCCTGCGCCGTTTCGGCGTGGATTTTGCGGTAGGCTTCCAGTTCCTTCTGCAGGGTGTTCCATACGGTGGCCTGGAAGTTTTTGCTGTCCCGGAGGATATCGGTGTTGGCTTTTTCCTGTTTCTGGCCCGCTTCCTTCAGGGCTTTCACTTCATTCACCAGGGCAGGAATATATTCCGTGCCCGTGGCAGGCGGCGGTGCAGCGGGCTTTTCCAGCTGCTTTTTCATTTCGTCCAGCTGCCGGGAGAGGGACTGGATGGCATCGGCCTGCCGGCGGCAAAGCTCCATCAGTTCATCCAGCTGCGGGGAAGGTGCGGCCTGTACGGGAGCCGGGGCCGGCGCTTCCACGGGAGCAGCTTCCGCGGGAGCCGGTTCTGTTTGTACGGGGGCCGGCTCTGTTTGTACGGGAGCCGGTTCAGCCTGCACAGGAGCCGGCGGTTCGGGCTCGGCGAACTCCGGTGTTTCCGGCGGCACCTGCAGCCCTGTTTTGCCGTACAGTTCCATCATTTCCTTATGATCGGGCATGGTGTTTCCTCCTTTTGCATGTATAAAAAACTGAAATTATTCCGCGTTATCGATGCCCAGCAGTTCCGCAATGGCCGGTTCGCTGCGGGCGATGAGCCAGTAGAAGGGCTCCAGCACATGCTCGGGTTCAAACTCTTCGCCGTTGGCGTTATGGCCGATGGCGCTGACGGGGAAATAGTGGATTTCGGTGAAGTTGCTTTCCAGGGCAAGCACGGCGTCGGAAAGGCCGATATCCATCAGAAATGTCCTGCAAAGGGCGTCCCTGGCCTGGGCAAAGGTGGGATACAGTTCGGGGTTGGCGCGCATGGTCATTTTGATTTTCAGGTAGGAGATGTAGCGGCTGATACTGGAAAGATCCGCCTTGGTGATGACGACTGCCACCGGTTTATCGCTCTTCTTGCGGGCTTTCTGGCCCACGAGGATGGTTTTGAGGTAAGTGACGAAGTTGGAAATAACGGAAGCGGAGTCCGCCGCGGAGAAGTTGGACGTATCATCGCCTTCCTGGGCGGCTTCGTCGCGCATGCGGATGGCGGACAAGGGGTCGATCACCATGACCACGCCGTTGCTGTCCCGCATTTGCTTTTGCGGCAGCATATCGGAAAGGGTGGGATCGTTGAAGGCTTCGCCGGAAAGATCGTAAAGGGAGAACTGCTTATCCACATCGAAAGCGGCGGATTTGATCAGCACGGAGTACATCTGGGCCGTCTCGTCACGGGTGGTGGCAGGGCAGGTAACGCCGCTGAACCATGCCTCCAGATCGTCGAAGGAGGACTGATGGATATCGGGAATTTCGTAGCGGGCGTTTATGTTGACGGAAAGCTGGCGGAAGAACTCGTGGTAGAAGGCGGAAAGCAGAACCGTTTTGCCGCTGGAGGTGCCGCCCACCAGGGACAGGGAAAACTGCTGCACGTCGGAAGCCGCCAGTTCATGCCCGCAGCCCACGCAGAAGGAATCCAGCGAGGAGCGGCCCATCAGGAAGGTGGTGGGCAGTTTTTCGCCGCAGGTGCAGTGGCGGTGCCAGATGCCGTAAGGGCCGGGCACCAGCCGGGTGTGCATGCTGCCGCAGTTGGGACAGGCGAAGGTGGGGATCACCGAACGGGCCTGGCAATAGGGGCAGCTGGTGCGGATGGCTTTGTTGTGGAGGTAAATACGGTCCACCAGCCAGGTGATGGAGAAGAGGATGTAGATGATGACCATGAATAGGATCAGGATGGCGGCATGGGCCAGGCTCAGCCCCAGGGTGATGGCACTGCCCAGAATGCCCACGGTAAACAGCGCCACCAGATAGAACAGCCAGGAGAAGCACCAGAGGATCTGACGGACGACGATCATTTCCGTCCAGTCGGCAATGTCTTCCCGCTTATCGCCGATGTTGCGCACGGAGGTGCGGATGCCGCTCCACGCGTCTTTGACAATGCAGATCAGCTGATGGAAACCCGGGCCGAAGAAATAACTGCGGCGCTTGGCGTATTCCTGTTTCTTTTTGGAGGTATCAGTGTAGGTGTTGTAGGGATTGATGTTTTTGGCAATGGCCTTGATGTAGCTTTTGATGGCCACATAGCAGCCGATCACCAGCCCGATGACCACCGTGCCCAAGAGCACCCACCGTCCCACCGGGCCGATGATATTCACAATCAGCCATTGTACGGCAATGAAGGCAAGGTAAATGAGAATGATACCGATGATTAATTGCAAGAAAACCCCTCATTTCTGCAGTATATTGTTGTCAAAAAAATACACATCTCTATACAAGATGGATGCATGCAATATGAAGATGAAGAGAATATAAAGATGGTGCATTTATTTAGCACCATTATATCATATATATAGACTTAATTCAACAATAAATGAAACATTTTCCAAAGGTTGAAAGTTCTGCTTCGGTGCAGCCGGATGAGGGAAAACTTCTTTTGCAAATGCCTGTTTTTTGTATTTTTGAGAAAATAAAAGAACATAAAGGGTTTTCTCATCAATTTCTCATCATTTTCCACCTTTTTCTTTTATCTTGCCCTGCTATCCTATACCCGTAACGAAGAAAGAATGTGAGGAAAGAACATGGTACACTACAGTGTGATTGAAAAGCTCCGCAAGCAGGCGCAGGTTTCTTATGAGGACGCCAGGGAAGCCCTGGAAATGACGGAATGGGACGTGCTGGACGCCTATGTGTGGCTGGAAGCCCGCGGCAAGGTGGGCAGCATGGTGGTGGAAGAAGAAGCCGAAGAAAATACGGAAAATTATGTGGAAGAAAAGAAGGAAGAAACGATGAACAACGAAAATGTGAAGCAGGACGAAAACCTGATTGCAAAGCTTTTGCGCATGGGCCGGGAAAACCGTCTGGTGGCCCGCAACAAAAACGGCCGCATGGGCTCTCTCTCCATCTGGGGGCTTGTGTTTGTGGTACTTTTCTTCCGCAAAGCTGCGCTGATTCTGTTCCTGTTCGGCCTGCTGATGCAGGTGAAGTTTTCCTTTGAAGGCCCGGACATGAAAAAGCCCCGGACCAATAACTGATTTTGCCATCCCCCATCTCTCTCTCTTTGCTCACGGCGAAAGCCGTGGGCGCTTTATTTTTGCATATTTTTTACTCAAAGCCGGACGGTTTCTTGCCATCCATCGGATTGACGGTGGTTCGGCGGGCCTGTATAATAGAAGCAGAGAAAAACTGCATTCTGTTCAGAAGCGACATAAAAAAAGGATGTGTTTCCATGAAAAAAGCAAAGCTTACCCTCCATCCTTCCTTCCGCATCGGCGAAATTTCCCACCGGCTGTTCGGCGCTTTTCTGGAGCCCATCGGTTCCATGGTGAACGGCAGCATGTATAACCCCAAGCATCCCACGGCGGATGCGCAGGGCTTCCGGCAGGACTTCATCCAGGGCCTGAAGGAAGCGGGGCTGCCCTGCGTGCGCATGCCCGGGGGGAATTTTGTGTCCGGCTGGAACTGGAAAGATTCCATCGGCCCCATGGAGGAACGCAAAACCCGGCTGGACCCTGCCTGGTTCCAGTATATTCCCAACGACGTGGGCCATGACGAATACCTGCAGTGGGCGGAAAAATGCGGCGCCGAGCCCATGTACACCATCAACCTGGGCACCGGCACCCTGCAGGACGCCATGGACGTGGTGGAGTACACCAATTTTGAAGGCGGCACCCACTGGAGCGAACTGCGCAAAAAGAACGGCCACGAAAAGCCCTACGGGGTGAAAACCTGGTACCTGGGCAACGAAATGGACGGCCCCTGGCAGATCGCCTCCTATGAGCGGGACCCCAAGGGCTACGGCGTGCTGGCCCATGAAGCCAGCAAGGTGATGAAGTGGATTGACCCCACCATCGAAACCGTGGCCTGCGTTTCCTCCTCCCCTTTCCTGAACCATTACCCGGACTGGGACGAACAGGTGCTGCAGGAATGCTATGAAACGGTGGATTATATTTCCCTGCACCATTACCACAGCGCACCGCCCGGCAACGTGCCGGCGCTGATGGCGGGCAGCCAGGCCTTTGAAAACTACATCCACACGGAAATTGCCCTGTGCGATCTGATCCGCACCCGGCAGCGGGTGGAGAAAACCATGATGCTGTCGCTGGATGAATACGCCTGTTCCTACCGGCCGGCAAACGGGGCCCATCTGGGCCTGGGCGGAAGGCAGCCGGCCATGGGCTTCCTGGGCATGGATCCCAACCGCAAATATGTGCGCCACGACCCGGACGACTGGTCCACCCGCCGTGCCTTCCCCAAGGCGGGCGAAATGCCCCGCACCCTGGCCAGCGCCGGGGTGATGCTGGTGATGCTGCGCCATGCCGACCGCATCAAGATCGGCTGTGCCACCAGTGGCCTGGGCCAGCTTTGCGCCACCGACCGGGAGCATGCCTGGAAGAGCGCCGCCTATTACCCCTTCACCCAGCTGATCCGCTACGCAAAGGGCGTATCCCTGCAGCCGGTGCTCCGGTGCGAAACCTACGACGTGGAAGGCTACGCCATTGACGATATGAACCAGTACGGCGGCTTTGAAAAGGTGCCCTACATCCAGGCAGCGGCCGCCCTGAACGAGCAGGACGGGGAAATGACGGTGTTTGTGATCAACGGGGACGAAAAGGAAGCGCATCAACTGGAGATGGACGTGGCGGCCTTTGACGGCTGGAAGTTCAAGGAGCATCAGGCCCTTTATTCCACGGATCCGGACGCGTATAACGATTATGACCACCCCGATGCCATCACCCCCAGAGCGGTGGAGGAAACCATCTGCGAAGAGGGCAGGCTGCAGGCGGTGCTGCCGCCCCTTTCCTGGAACATGTTCCGGTTCGAAATGAAGGCGTAAGGAGAAAAAGAAATGGGTATGAAAGAATTTCCTGTTGTGGAGGAGTGCCGGGGCATTGCGTGCTGGCAGCATGCCTTCCCGGAATTTCGGGTGAAGGCGGCGGTGCCTGCCCCCGCTCCCCTTGCGGATATTGTGAACTTCGGCTTCCTGGCCCCTTATCTGCTGGTGTTTGAAGAAAGGGAAAGGAGCATGGAGGAGGCCCTTGCCTATGCCGGAGAAAAGGGTTTCCTGCGGATCGCGGAGCAGTTTTCCACGTCCGTTGTGTTTGTGTACCCCACCTGCGACGGGGGCTGGGACAAGGCGGACGAAGGGCTGTTTCAGGCATTGATCGCCAACAGCCGCATCCACCAGTATCACCGCCAGGGCGTGGTGACCAGCAAGGACCGCTTCACCGGCAACTGGGGGGATTGCTTCATCCGGGGCGCCATTTTCCGCACCCATCTGTTTGCCAGGGGCAAGGCGGCGGATTATGTGGCCCGGTGCCTGATGCAAACGCTGCAGGGCGAATACCTGTGGGGCCCCGGGGAAATTACCCCTGCCACCGCCACGCTGGAAAGCTTGTCCCGGATGCCGGAAGTGCAGCGCAGGGATATCCCCATCGTTTCGGTGGGCAATACGGAGGAAGTGAACGCGCAGCTGAAGGACGCCTGCGATCACCTGCTGGTGCAGGATGCGCTGGACGTGCCGGCGGCTTTTGATGGGTTCCTGCGGCAGTACAAGCGCTGGTGCGGCGTGCTGGAAACGGAAAAAACCATGGACGAAATGGGCATGATGGAAGAAGCGGGCTGTGAAACGGTGCCGGTATCGGCCGATAACCGGGGCGACGACCGGGAGATGCAGGAACACCGCGTCGGCTACATGGCCTATTACAGAAAGGGCCTGCTGGATCGGGGCCCGGTGCCCCTTGTGCTGGCGTTCCACGGCGGCGGCGACTCGGCGCTGCATATCGCCCATGTGTCGGGCTGGTGGCGGGTGGCCATGCGGCATGGATTTTTGCTGGTGTGCGTGGAAAACCACCTGAACAGCACGGCCACCGAAATGATGGCGCTGCTGGAAAAGCTGAAAGAAAAATACCCCATTGATGCGGCGCGCATTTACGCCAGCGGTTTCTCCATGGGCGGCATCAAAACCTGGGATATGTATCAGGAATACCCCCATGTGTTTGCCGCGTTGGCTCCCATGGGCGCCACGGTGGAAGTGGGGCACAATGTGTATTTCGGGCCCACGGGCAAGGCGATCAACCGGGATGTGCCGGTGCCCCTTTTCTATTCCGGCGGGGAAAATTCGCCTCTTGCGGAACTGCCTTTCCAGGCGGAAAAATGCCGGGACCGGGTGGAGTATGTGTTCCGGGTGAACGGCGTGAAAAAGCCCTATGACGTGTGCTTCGACAGCCGGGAACAGTGGGAAGACCCCATTTACGGCGTGACGGGCGACCGGGTGGAAAAAAAGCACGATCCCTCCCGGGGCAGCGTGCTGACCATCCATTATTTTGAAAGCGAGGACGGCGTGGAGCGCACTGCGTTCACCTCCGTCAGCGGCCAGGGCCATGAGTGCCGGGAACATACCTGTGAACAGGCCTGGCAGTTTATGCGGCAGTTCCATCGGTGACAAGAGAACGCCGAAATCATCGAACAAAAAAAGCACCGGAGAAAACGCTCCGGTGCTTTTCTTTCACGTTTTATTTTTTCATGCCCCGGCGGAAAGAGGACGGAGCAACAAAGGTGCTATATCCTCCCCTGCCAGCGGGATATTGTCCGTTCAACAGGACTGCTACATCCGCCACTGGGTCCAGGGGCAATGCCCCTGGTGGGGTGCGGGGTGAAACCCTGTATCGTTTCCTCAAGCCCCGGCGGGAAATTGTTTGTTCGCCAAATCGACTACTTCCGCCACTGGGTCCAGGGATGGCATCCCTGGTCCGCTAATGGGTCAAGGGCCAATGGCCCTTGTGG
>JAZNOW010000031.1:0-24199 GCA_045589355.1 Clostridia bacterium | reverse complement strand
ATGTATCGAAAATAGTTGTTTCCGCATGTTGCTTGAAAAAACCAAGCGGTTTCAGCCACGGGCACAATGAAAACAAAGAAAAAGCCGGGAGAGAAAGCTCGCTTTCTCCTCCGGCCTTTTTCTATTGTTTTCCCCGGATGCTACAGCATCCGGCAGGCGGTGGAACACCGCCCAGCCCGTGGGCGGTAGTGCCGCAGCCAATTCGCAATGTAATTGTCTTTTCTCTCAAACGCATCTGTGCGTGTGCGGCTGTGTCACACCCAATTATTATGTTTCCATCTTCTTATACGCCGCAGCGGGAAATGGCTTGTTTGACAATTCCACTACATCCGCAAATGGGTCCAGGGGCAATGCCCCTGGTGGGGTGCGGGGTGAAACCCCGCAGGTGTCTTCAAGCCGCAGCGGGAAATTGCTTGATCGATAAGACGACCACTTCCGCAGTTGGGTCCAGGGGCAATGCCCCTGGTGAAACCCCGCAGGTATCCTCAAGCCGCAGCGGCAAACTGTTCGTTCGACAAGCCAACTACATCCGCCACTGGGTGCAGGGACGATGTCCCTGCTGGGGTGGAGGGGCGAAGCCCTCCGCGGTTCCCCATGCATCAGCAGAAGGTAACGCGGATGGAAGCGTTGGTGGTGTGTACGGAGAGGGGCTTTGAGCCGTCCTGATGGTGGGGCAGGCTGTTTTTGCCGTTGGTGGTATGGCTGTCGATCTGCCAGGCGGACTGCGGGCCGGCGACGGTGCCGGAGATGGCAGCGTTGGTGGTGCGCAGGCTCAGCCGGGGGGCGTCCACGTTGTCCAGCTTGATGGAGCCGTTGGTGGAGGAAATGTTCATTTCCCCGCCGGCGGTGCTCTGGCTGATGGCCATGCCGCCGTTGGTGGTTTTCAGGATCAGGCCGGCCTGGGAATGGCAGCGGCTGGCGGCCACGCCGCCGTTGGTGGTGCGCAGGAAAAGTTCGCCGCGGGTTTCCGCCTGTTCTGCGGCCACGCCGCCGTTGGTGGTGTGAGCATCCAGGGAGATGCATTTCACGTTCCGGACGGCCATGCCGCCGTTGGTGGTGCCCAGTTCCACATGCATGAGCATCTGGGGGCCGGTGAGGGTGATGCCGCCGTTGCGGGTGATGGCTTTCAGGTTGACCATCAGGTTTTCAGGCACTTCCAGGATGATTTCCGGCCGGGGCAGGGTGCCCAGATCGAAATTGAACACAAAACTGAAAAAGCCTTTCTTTTCCTGGCTCACTTCCCGGAGGGAAAGAAGATCCCCTTCCAGCTTGGCTTCATATACATTCCGGGGCCGGGTATAATAGGTAAGACGCACCTGATCATCCCGGGACAAAAGCACCTGAATGGGGAAATTGCCGGCCTGCAGGTCGATATGGTTCAGGCGGCTGCCTTCGCAGGTCAATTGCATTTTCTGCCACCGGTTAGGGTCGGCATTTTCGGGTTGTGCAGGTTCTGCGGGCGGTTCGGGCTGGCGGATTTCCACAGCCAGCTTTTCCGCCATCAGGGCAGGGGCTTCCATGGCGGCTACGGCTTCTTCTTCCGTCATGCCGCTGTCCATGCGCTCCATGATCATTTCTTCGCAAAATTCCACAGCGGCATCCTGCTCCTGCGGATTCAGGTGGCGCAGGGCATCCCGCAGCTTCGAAAGATAGGTTTCTCTGGTCATGTTATTGTTCCTCCTTACGGGTGGCGTCTTGAATGTAGGCATATACGCGGTTCACGGTTTCCCATTCCGTAAGGAAAAGAGAAATCTGCTGTTTTCCGCTTTCGGTGATGGAATAATATTTGCGCAGCCGGCCGTTATGCTCCCGGGAATAGACGGTCAGGCTGCCGGCCGCTTCCAGCCGGCGCAATACAGGGTATAAGGTGGATTCCGAAATGGGTATCAGCGCCGATACCTGCTGGATCAGCAGATAGCCGTAGGAATCCCCCTTCAGCAGCATGGACAGCACGCAGGCTTCCAGCATGCCTTTTTTCATCTGGGCATCCATGGGGACAGCACCTCCTTGCGAATAATATTATACGATGTATAGTATTATATGTCAAGAGGGCGCTGAAAAAAACATTTATGGCCAAAGGGGGGCGTATCCTTGACAAGCGAGCCTTTGGGCGGTATGCTGAACATGGAGGGGTATACAATGAAGAAAATCCTGATCACAACCTACGGGGATCATGGCAAAGCCTGCCTGCATACGGATTATATGAATGCGGTGCTGAAGGAAGGCGGGCTGGCGTACGGATTGCCCCTTACCGGGGAGGAACATGTGCTGAACGCCTATCTGCAGGAAGCGGATGGGCTGATCCTTTCCGGCGGCGGGGATGTGGACCCCGGGCTGTACGGCGAAGAACGCACCATCCTGTGCGGCGAAGCGGATGCCCTTCGGGATGCCATGGAAATGTACCTGTGCCGCAGAGCACTGGAAATGGATGTGCCGGTGCTGGGCATTTGCCGGGGGCTGCAGGTGATGAACGTGGCCCTTGGCGGCACGTTGTACCAGCATGTGCCGGGCGCTTCCCTCCACAGCCGCAGCGACGCCCCGGCCCAGGCCGTGCACACCGTGCGCATGGCAGAAGGCAGCCTGCTGCAGGCAATTCTTGGAGAAAAGACCATAGGCGTCAACACCCGCCATCATCAGGGCATCAAAACACCGGCACCTGGGCTGATGCCCCAGGCCTTTGCGGAAGGCGGGCTTGTGGAAGCTGCGGCAATGCCCGGCAAGCGGTTTTTCCTGGGGGTGCAGTGGCACCCGGAAAGCATGTATGCATCGGACGAAAATGCAAGAAAAATTTTCGCTGCCTTTCTGGCGGCAGTAAAGGAAAGCAAATGAAGCAAATCGCTATCGTGGCGGATATGCACGGCAACTGGCCGGCCACCCAGACCCTGGACAGGGATCTCAGGCGCCGGGGCATTGGGGAAATTTATTGCCTGGGGGATATGATCGGCAAGGGGCCTTCCTCCCGGCAGACCATGGAATGGGCCCTGAAGCACTGCCAGTTGATCCTGCGGGGCAACTGGGAAGAGGGCATCGGCCTGAAGCAGTACCCCAAGGACGAATTTTATTACAACCAGCTGGGGGAAGAATACATGGCCCTGCTGCCCTCTCTTCCCATGGAACATTCCTTCACCCTGTCCGGCCGGCGTATCCGGCTGATCCACGGCCGGCCCATCCTTGCCGACGCGGTGGGGGTGCACCGGGAGGAAAGCTATTTCCAGCCGCTGATGCAAAACCATGATGTGCTCATCTATGCCGATGCCCACAAGATCGGCCTGCGGCTGATGACCGGCAACAAAATGGTGATCAACTGCGGCAGCGTGGGGAATGGCCTGAACCTGAACATGGTGCAATACCTGATCCTGACGGGGGATGAGCAGGACGAAACCGCGCCCTTTGACGTGAACCTGATCACCATTCCCTATGATCGTCAGCAGGCCGCTGCCGACGCCCTGGAAGCGGAAAAGCAGGGACTGGTGAAGGGAAACCTGTTTGCCAAAGAAGTGTTGACCGGGGTGTATGCCCGGCATCCGAAAAAATGAGGTAAAAATGAAGCTTATTTTCTGTCCCCTGTTCAGCGGCTCCAGCGGCAATGCCATTTACGTCAGCGCCGGGGATACCCGGGTGCTGATCGACGCCGGCATGCCGGGCAAGGCCATCGAAAACGCCCTGCACACCATTGACGTGCTGCCGGAAACGCTGACGGCCATCTGCGTCACCCACGAACATACCGACCATACCAAGGGCGTGGGCATCCTGAGCCGCAAATACCATGTGCCCGTCTATGCCAACGAGCGCACCTTTGAAGCCATGGCAAAAACTGTGGGCGAAATTCCCAGGTGGGACCGGCGCTATTTTCAGACCGGCGAGGATTTTTATATCAACGACCTGGCCCTGCATCCCTTCCCCATTTCCCACGATGCGGCGGAGCCGGTGGGCTACCGCATGTATGCCGGCGGCGCCAGCGTGGCCGTGGCCACCGATATGGGGAAGATGACCAAACGGGTGTTTGACGCGCTGGCCGGCACCCAGGTGATGGTGCTGGAAAGCAATTATGATCCGGAACTGTTGATGCAGAACCCGCATTATTCCCTTTACCTCAAGCAGCGCATCCGCTCTGCCCACGGCCATCTGTCCAACGAAGACAGCGCCCAGTGCCTGCTGAAGCTTTACGAAGCGGGGCTTGAGCATGTGATGCTGGGGCACCTGAGCCAGGAAAACAACACGCCGGAGCTGGCCCTTGCCACCGCCGTGGAAAGGCTGAGCCGGGAAGGCGTGTGCGTGAATGAAGAGATCACGGTGGATATTGCCTGGCGGGACAGGGTGAGCCGCATGTTCATCCTGGGGTAAGTAAAGGAGGTGCCTGTTTCTCCATGCAAACAAAGTATCCCATTTTGCTGGTGCACGGCCTGGGCCTGAAGGACTGTTTTCTGATGCGCTCCTTCGGCCGCATTGACAGGATCCTGCGCATTCAGGGGTACCGGGTGTACACAAGCCGTGTGGACGCCGTGGGCAGCATTGAATCCAACGCTGCCCAGCTGAAGGAAGAAATACAGCACATCCTGACGGAAACCGGGACGGAAAAAGTAAACATCATTGCCCATTCCAAGGGCGGGCTGGACGCCAAATACATGATCCTGCACCTGAACATGGCCGGGCATGTGGCCTCCCTCACCACCCTCTGCACGCCCCACAAAGGCTCGCCCATTGCCACCGGCATCCTTCGGGTGCCCAAAGTTTTCCTGCGCCCGGTGGCGTTTTCGGTGAACGGCCTGTTCCGGCTGCTGGGGGATAAGCACCCGGACAGCATGCAGGCCTGCCGGCAGCTGCAGCGGGTGCAGGGGGAACTGGACCGGGATATGCTGCGCATTGCCGGCCCGGTGTATTGCCAAAGCTTCTCCGCCACCATGAAACGGGGAAGAAAGAAAGCGGATTTTGTCATGCGCATCCCCCTCATGTTTTCCCGCTACATGGAAAAGGATACGGAAACGGACGGCCTTGTGCCCCGGGATTCCGCCATCTTCGGGGTGTACCGGGGGGACGTGATGGAAGACAGCGTTTCCCATTCGGAAATGGTGGATTTTATGGTGCAGGACAAAAAGCGGGATAAAATTTATGCGTTCTATTCTGCCCTGTGCGAAGAACTGGTGCAGATGGGCTTTTGAGAAAGGAAAGCATATGAACAAGCTGGACAAATTCCGGGGCTGCCTTGTGGGCGGCGGGGCCGGGGATGCGCTGGGCTATGCGGTGGAATTTCTGCACGAAGAAATGATCTTTGACCGCTACGGCCCCGCCGGCATTCAGGCCTATTCGCTTATGGACGGTGCCGCCCTCATTTCCGACGATACCCAGATGACCCTCTTTACCGCCAAAGGGCTGCTGGAACACAAAGGGGAAAACCCGGTGCACAGCGTGAACCTTTCTTACCTTGACTGGCTCAGAACCCAGCAGTCCCCTTTCACCGGCGAGGACAAAGCCTTCCTCATGGACGAAGAAAAGCTCTACCGCCGCCGGGCGCCGGGCAATACCTGCCTGTTTGCGCTGGAAGGAGGCGGCATGGGCACGCCGGAACACGCCGTCAACGACAGCAAAGGCTGCGGCGGTGTGATGCGTGCCGCACCGGCGGGGCTGTATACGGAACGAAAAGGCGCTTCCCTGACGGACGCTTTGCGCCTTGGCGCCGGGGTTGCCGCCCTGACCCACGGCCATCCCCTGGGCTGGCTGCCGGGCGCTGCGCTGGCCGGCATGGTGCATATGCTTGTTGCCGGGGAAAGGGATATTCCTGCGGCGGCAGAGCGTGTGCTGCATGAAATGCAGCGCTGCTGGCCGGATCGGGAGGAAACCGCAGCCTTTGCCGCATACCTGCGTTTTGCCCTGCAGCTGGCGGCCAACAGGAAAGAAGATCTTTCCAACATCCACCGGCTGGGCGAAGGCTGGGTGGGGGATGAAGCGCTGGGTATTGCGGTGTATTGCGCCGCCCGCTATCCCGATGATTTTGAAAAGGCCCTTCTTGCAGCCGTCAACCATAACGGCGACAGCGATTCCACCGGCGCCATCTGCGGCAACATTCTGGGGGCCAGGCTGGGCCTGCAGGGCATTCCGGAAAAGTTTCTGCACCATCTGGAACTGAAGGACCTGATCCTGCACACTGCAGACAGGCTGTATCAATGCAAATGACGGAGGAAACACCCGTGCTTACCAAACAGGATATCCATGCATTTCTATCTTCCATGGGCATCCGGCCCACCGATACCCTTACCATCCATGCTGCCCTCCGGCAGGTGGGGCCCATCGAAAACGGCGCCGACGGGCTGATCGACGGCCTGAAGGAATACCTGAGCGAAGGACTTTTGCTGGTGCCCACCCACACCTGGGCCAACGTGAACCCGAAAAACCCGGTGTTTGACGTGCGCCATACCGTGCCCTGCATCGGCACCCTGGCCAAAGTGGCTGCTTTCCGCAAGGACGGCATCCGCTCCCTCCACCCCACCCATTCCATGGCCGCTTTCGGTAAAAATGCCCGTGCCTACATCGAGGGCGAAGAAAAAAGCCGCACGCCGGCGCCTGTGGGCGGTGCCCTGAGCCGGCTGTATGATGTGGGCGGCAAGGTGCTGCTGCTGGGCATCGGCCATGAGCGCAACACCTACCTCCATGCCGTGGATGAAAGGATCGACGTGCAAAACCGCATTGCGGAAAAGGGCTTTGACGCCACCGTCATCGACTGGGACGGGAACGTGATCCCCTGCCCCGATTATCATCCCCACCAGGTGCACGGCCTGCCGGAGCATGTATCCGGCTGCAGCGAATATTACCCCAATTACAAAAAGGCCTTTGAAGAGGCCGGCGCCGTGCACTACGGCCGGTTGGGCAACGCCCTTTGCTATGTGTGCGACGTGAAAAAAATGACCGACCGGATGATCACCATCTGGAAGCATGCCGACCGGGATATGTGCGTATGTGATATGGATATTCCGGAAAGCTGGTACAAGGAGGAACAGGCATGAAATACAAAAAAAGCGATAACCTGGCTATTTTGACGGTGGTGGGCTTTATTCTGGCCATCGTGCTGGGACCCAAGACCCAGACCTACATGACCATCCTTGGCATTCTGGCCATTGCTGCCATCTTGCTGACGGTTTTCCTGAAGCTGTTCTATTTTGGCCGGGACAAGTATGTGCCCTCCCGCAGGCAGCCCAAGAAGGAAAAGCCCTTCTACCTGGACAACATGCCCGCCCTTTCCGAAACGGAAAAGGCGCCGCAGGAGGAGCAGCCTTCCCAGGAACAAAACAGCGAAAACGCCCTCTGGCATTGATCCGCGCCATGGATACGCGCTGCGACCTGCACACCCATTCCTTTTTCTCCGACGGCACCTGTGCCCCGGAGGACATTGTGCGCCTTGCCGTTCAGATGGGCCTGACCCATGTGGCCCTGACGGACCACAACACTGTGCTGGGGCTGGATCGCTTTTTGCAGGCGGCGGAAAACCAGCCGCTCCACGCCATCCCCGGGGTGGAACTTTCCTGCAGCTGGCAGGGAAAGGAAATCCACATGCTGGGGCTGGACCTGCCCCGGGAAACCTTTCCCCTGGTGCATCAGTCCATTCAGGAAATGCACCGTAAAAAAGACGAATGCAACCGGCTCCTGGTGCATTCTCTGCGGCAACACGGCTACGACCTTTCTTACGAAGCCCTCTGCCGCCGCACACCGGAAGGGCACTTCAACCGGGCCCATGTGGCGCAGATGATGCTGGAAAAAGGGTATGTAAGCAGCGTGGCAGAAGCGGTGCAGGGCATCCTTTCCCCCCAAGCGGGCCTGTACAAGCCTCCGGAGAGGCTGGACGCACTGCACGCCGTCCGCTTTTTGCGCTCCATCGGCGCCGTGCCCGTGCTGGCTCACCCGTTCCTGAGCCTGACGGAAGCGGACATGCACTGCTTCCTGCCCCTGGCTAAGGATGCCGGTCTTTCCGGCATGGAAACCCGCTACCCCCTCTACGATGATAAAACCGCCCATACCGCCGCCTGCATGGCCCGGCAATATGGCCTGCTGGAAAGCGGCGGCAGCGATTTTCACGGCACCATCAAGCCCCACATTTCCCTGGGCACGGGTACCGGCAGTTTGCTCGTTCCCTCCGCCTTTGCCCAATTGCTGTTCCCCAGCAGGGACATCGTCCCTGCACTCACAAGGGCCATTGGCCCTTGACCCATTTGCGGAAGTGGTGGAATTGTTCATCGAGCAATTTGCCGCTGTTTCTTGGGGGAACCATGCGGGGTTTCACCCCTGCACCCCACCAGGGGCATTGCCCCTGGACCCGGCAGCGGATGCAGTTGACTTGTCGAACAAACAGTTTCCCGCTGCGGCGTATAAGAAGATGGAAACATGATAATTGGGTGTGGCACTTCCGTACACGCACAGACGCGTTTGAGAGAAAAGACAATTACATAGCGAATTGGCTGCGGCACTGCCACCCACGGGCTGGGCGGTGTTCCCCCGCCTGCCGGATGCTTAGGCATCCGGGGAAAACAATAGAAAAAGGCCGGAGGAGAAAGCGCGCTTTCTCTCCCGGCTTTTTCTTTGTTTTCATTGTGCCCGTGGCTGAAACCGCTTGGTTTTCTAAAGTATCATGCGGAAACAACCATCTTCGATACATCCTGTTTAGTCGCAGGAAGGGTGCAGGGCGGATCGCCCTGCCGTGGGGTACAGGGGACGAGCAGTCCCCTGCTTCGTGGTTCCACAAGCAGCACGCGGACACAACTTCTTCTAATAAACTGCGCGTTATAGCGTACTGGGTGCAGGGCGGATCGCCCTGCCGCAGGGGTACAGGGGGCGCGTAGCCCCCTGCTTCGTCGTTCCTTCAAGCAGCGCGCGGACGAAGCAAGGCCCGTGCTGTGCAAAAGAAAGCCTGCAGCTTCCGCGAGGGAAACTGCAGGCCCATCTTTGGCAGGGAAGGCAGTTTATTTACCGCTCATCTGGCGTTCCTGCTGTTCGATCATCCGCTTGACCATATAGCCGCCGATATAGCCGGCCTGGCGGGAGGGCAGGTCGCCGTTATAGCCCTGCTTAAGGTTGATGCCCAGTTCATTGGCGATTTCGTACTTCATGTTATCCAGAGCGCCGCGGGCTTCGGGCACATTGATGCGGTTGGAATTGGCGGAGGAAGAGGCGCTGTTGGCAGCGGGGGCCTGGGTGTTGTTAGGCTGATACATGATGAGTCACTCCTTCAGATTGGTTTTGGTTTTTGGGGGTCACTTGCCGGCCATTTGTTTTTCGGCCTGTTCGATCAGGCGCTTGACCATGTAGCCGCCCACATAGCCGTTTTCCCGGCTGGAAAGGTCGCCGTTGTAGCCCTGTTTGAGGTTGATACCCAGCTCCCGGGCAATTTCGAACTTCATGTTGTCCAGGGCTGCGCGGGCCTGGGGCACGTTGGCCTTGTTTTGCTGATTCATTGCATTTTCACCTCCCCTTTTTATCAGGTCAGTGCTATTTTGACCCGCTGCGGAGAAAATACGCTGGCAATTTTGTTCAATTCAAAAAGTTTGGAGAAAGGGGGTGATTTTTCAGGAAAAAGCCTTGCTTTTTGTCGCGCAAGAACGTATAATTGAAGTATCTTTTTGAAAAAACGCAAGTGCTATTTCAAAGGGTGAAAGGGAGGCGGAAAAACCCATGAAAGAACTGCATGAAGCCATTGCGGCACAGGGCCGCGGGCTGGGCGAAGATGTGGTAAAGGTGGACATGTTTCTCAACCACCGCATTGATACGGCCCTGCTTGGCAAGATGGGGAAAGCCTTTGCCCGGGAGTTTATGCAGGACGAACCCACGCTGATCCTCACGGTGGAATCCAGCGGCATTGCCATGGCGGTGGCCGCTGCCATGGAGATGGGCAACCTGCCGGTGGTGTTCGCCAAGAAAAGCGAAAACAAGGTGCAGACGGGGGAAGTGGCCCAGGCGCCTGTTTACTCCTTCACCCACAAAAAGCAATACAATATCCGGGTGGAAAAGCGCTACATTCCCAAGGGCAGCCGTGTGCTGATCATTGACGATTTTCTGGCCGACGGCAACGCCGTCAAGGGCATGATGCAGCTGTGCGAACAGCTGGACAGCCAGGTGGTAGGCGTGGGCATCGCGGTGGAAAAGGGGTTCCAGCCCGGCGGGCAGGAACTGCGTGCCCGGGGCATTCATCTGAAATCTTTGGCAATCGTAACCGGCATTGAGGACGGCAAGATCCTCCTGCAGGACGATTGAGCCATAGATTTTCCGGTATAAGCCGGAAAAATACATTTTTACATCCATTTGGAGGAGGAAAACAAACCATGAAAAAGCTCATCGCTCTGGTGCTCGCTCTGGTACTGTGCCTGTCCTGCTTCGCCTTCACTGCTTCTGCCGATGTGGCGGATGTGAAGCTGGGCGTCATCCTGCTGCACGACGAAGACTCCACCTATGACCTCAACTTCATCAACGGCGTGAATGAAGCTGTCGCTATCATGGGCCTGACCGATGACCAGGTGATCATGATGCGCAACATCCCCGAATCCGATGCTTGCTACGAAGCTGCTCTGGAACTGGTGGACGAAGGCTGCACCATCATCTTCGCCAACTCTTTCGGCCATGAATCCTTCATGATCAAGGCTGCCAAGGAATGCCCCGACGTGCAGTTCTGCCACGCCACCGGCACCATGGCCCACACCGAAAAGCTGCCCAACTACCACAACGCTTTTGCTGCCATCTATGAAGGCCGTTACCTGGCTGGCATTGCCGCCGGTATGAAGCTGAACCAGCTCAAGGCCGAAGGCAAGCTGAAGGGCGAAGTGCCCATGATGGGTTACGTTGGCGCTTTCACCTATGCCGAAGTTATTTCCGGCTACACCTCCTTCTACCTGGGCGCCAAGAGCGTTTGCCCCGACGTGCAGATGAAGGTTCAGTTCACCGGCTCCTGGTATGACTACAACGCCGAAAACGCTGCTGCCACCGCCCTGATCGGCGCCGGCTGCGACCTGATCTCCCAGCATGCTGACTCCATGGGTGCTCCCACCGCTTGCGAAGACGCCGGCATCCCCAACGTCTCCTACAACGGCTCCACCCAGGAAGCCTGCCCCAACACCTTCATCGTTTCTTCCCGCATCAACTGGGCTCCCTACTTTGAATACATCATCACCAAGAACGCCAATGGCGAAGAAATCGATGTGGACTGGACCGGCACCATTCTCTCCAAGTCCGTTGTGCTGACCGATGTGAACGAAGCCGTTGCCGCTCCCGGCACCGTGGAAGCCATTGCTGATGCCAAGGCCAAGCTGGAAAATGGCGAACTGAAGGTGTTCGACACCGCCACCGAAGGCTTCATCCTCTTCGAAGGCAATGCCGTGACCAGCTACATGGCTGACGTGGATACCGACAAGGACTACACCCCCGATACCGAAGTGGTGTTCGACGGTTACTTCCATGAATCCGAATTCCGTTCCGCTCCCTATTTCGATATGAAGCTGGATGGCATCGAACTGCTGAACGGCGCTTACTAATTCCAATTTTCCGGGCACTTGTGCCCAACGGCTTGGGCTGCTGCTCCTTTGCGGGGGCAGCAGTCCAAGCTATTTCCATCTTTGAACGAACCGTACAACGGAGGATGTAGCGTGGACAAAAACATTGCATTGAGCATGCGGAACGTAACCAAGCGGTTTGGCAAGGTTGTTGCCAATCATAATGTGAACCTGGATGTGTATCAGGGGGAAATCCTGGCCATTCTGGGTGAAAACGGCTGCGGCAAAACCACGCTGATGAACATGATCGCCGGCATCTATTTTCCGGATGAAGGCAAAATCTACAAAGACGGCCAGGAGGCGGTGATCCGCTCTCCCAAGGATGCGTTTGCCCTGAAGATCGGCATGATCCATCAGCACTTCAAACTGGTGGACCTGTTTACCGCATCCGAAAACATTGTGCTGGGCGTGGAAGAAGCGGGCCGGTACAACCTGAAAGACGTAAACACCCGTGTTTCCCAGATCGCGGAGAAATACGGTTTCCATATTGAACCCCAGAAGAAAATTTATGATATGTCCGTTTCCGAAAAGCAGACGGTGGAAATTATCAAGGTGCTCTACCGGGGGGCGGATATCCTGATCCTGGACGAGCCCACCGCCGTGCTGACGCCCCAGGAAATTGACAAACTGTTTGACGTGCTGCGGCGCATGAAGGCGGATGGCAAATCCATCATCATCATCACCCACAAGCTGCACGAAGTGCTTTCCATTTCCGACCGGGTGGCCATCCTGCGCAAGGGCGAGCATGTGGCCACGGTGGATACCTGCGACGCCACCGAAAGCAGCCTGACGGAAATGATGGTGGGCAAGAAGGTGTCTTTGGATATTCACCGCAGCCTGCCCTGCAACCCTCAGCCCCGGCTGGAAGTGAAGGGGCTCAACTGCCGCAACGTGGAAGGTGTACCGGTATTGAAAAACGTGTCCTTCACCGCCAACAGCGGCGAAATTCTGGGCATTGCGGGCATTGCCGGCAGCGGCCAGAAGGAACTGCTGGAATCCATCGCCGGCTTGCAGGCGCTGGAAGAGGGCGAAATTATTTTCAACAACCCCAAGAAGGACAAGCCGGTTACCTTCTTCCATAAATCCCTGCGCCGGGTGAAGGAACTGGATGCCCAGCAGGCCTTCCATGACCCCGAAGGCAAGCCGGTTTCCTTTGCCGGGATGAGCAACAGCCAGATCCGCAATCTGGTGGCATCGGAAAAGGTGCTGTTCAAGGAAGACGAAGTGATGAGCCTGCGCGGCCGTACGCCGCTGGAAATCCGCGCCCTGGGCGTAAGGCTTTCCTTTGTGCCGGAAGACCGCCTGGGCATGGGCCTGGTGGGCTCCATGGGCATCACCGACAACATGATGCTGCGCAGCTACCGCAAGGGCCGGGCCGGTTTCCTGAACCGGAAAAAGCCCAAGGAACTGGCGGAAGAGATCATCAAGGAACTGGAAGTGGCCACCCCCTCAATCAACACCCCTGTGCGCCGGCTTTCCGGTGGTAATGTGCAGAAGGTGCTGGTGGGCCGCGAAATTGCGTTTGCTCCCAAGGTGCTGATGGCGGCCTATCCTGTGCGCGGGCTGGATATCAACTCCTCCTACACCATCTACAACCTGCTCAACAAGCAGAAGGAAAACGGCGTGGCCGTGATCTTTGTGGGCGAGGACCTGGACGTGCTGCTGGCCCTGTGCGACCGGATTCTGGTGATCAACTCCGGTGCGGTGACGGGCATTGTGGACGCCCGCACCACCACCAAGGAAGAAGTGGGCCTGATGATGACCCAGACGGATGCACCTGCCCAGGAAAAGGCGGCAGATGACGCCGGGGAAGAAAAGGAAGCGCCTGAACAGGAAAAAGAAACCCCCGCACAGGAGGAAAATGAACAATGAGCACCAACACCAACAAAAAAGTGCATGAGCCGCTGTTCCATCTGGCCAAGCGGGCGGCGTTCCCTTCCTGGGCGGCATGGATCGTGCGCCTGTTTGCCATTGCGCTGGGCTTTTTGGTTTGCGGGCTGGTGGCCTACATCCTGATCGAAGACGGCACCAAAAAGCCCCAGAACATTTTCGAATTTTACGGCAAGTTTATTACCAGTTTCTATGACGGCTCCTTCAAGCTGAATGCTTCGGAAGCCCGCCGTTACAACCGGATCTGGGAATTTTTCCGGGATACCGCCCTGCTGCAGTGCATCGCCCTGGCTGTAACGCCGGCTTTCAGAATGCGGTTCTGGAACATCGGCGCCGAAGGCCAAACCCTGATGGGCGCCCTGGCGGCCATTGCCGTGGCCTTCTACCTGGGCGGTATGGTGCCTGAATGGCTGCTGCTGGTGTTCATGCTGCTGGCGGCGCTGGCAGTTGCCGCTGTGTGGGCGCTGGTGCCCGCCCTGTTCAAGGCCCAGTGGAACACCAACGAAACCCTGTTCACCCTGATGATGAACTATGTGGCCATTTATGTGGTGGAACTGTTCCTGAAAATCTGGGTGCCCAAGGATACCTCTCTGGACGCCCTCAGCCACGGCGCGCTGCCGGTGCTGCACAACAATTATCTGTTCATCATTCTGGTGGTGGCGCTTTTGACGGTGGTCACCTTCATTTACCTCAAGTACACCAAGCATGGTTATGAAATTTCCGTTGTGGGCGAAAGCGTGCGTACCGCCCAGTACAGCGGCATCAACGTGAAAAAGGTGATCATCCGCACCATGGTGGTCAGCGGCCTGCTGTGCGGCGTGACGGGCTTTCTCATCGCCGGCAAGGACAACACCATCACCACCACCACGGTGGGCGGCCAGGGCTTTACTGCCATCATTGTTTCCTGGATGGGGTATTTCAATCCTCTGATGATGCTGTTCACCTCCGGTCTGGTCACCATTTTGCAGCGGGGCAAGGTGTCCCAGAATTTCGGCGTGAAGGGCGCTTACGAAGATGTGTTTGTGGCCATTGTGCTGTTCTTTGTGATCGCCTGTGAGTTCTTTATCAACTATCAGCTGATCATCCGCAAGCGGCCTGCCAAAGCAAACGAAAAGGAGATGGTGAAATGAATCCCTGGCTGAATTTTGTCATTGAATCCCTGGGGTTTGGCGCCATCTTCATGTACGGCGCCACCGGTGAAATCCTGACGGAAAAGGCCGGCCACCTGAACCTGGGCATCCCCGGCATCATGTGCATGGGCGGCGCCGGCGGGTGCCTGGCGCTGTGCATGGTATCCGGCTGGCAGCTGCCCGGCTTTGCCGTGGTGCTGGCGGGTATTCTGGGCGCCGTGGTGTTTGGCGTGTTTACGGGGCTGATTTACAGCTTCCTCACCATTACCCTGCGTGCCAACCAGAACGTGACCGGCCTTGCGCTGACCACCTTCGGCGCCGGCTTGAGCAAGGTGCTCTTTGGCATCAAGGCCATGAACCATACCGTGTACCTCAAGTACAGCCGTGACCTGTTCCGCCAGCCCTTTGCCGGGCGCGAAGACGCCCTGCAGAAGCTGGGCATCCTGTTCTTCCTGGCGCTTGTGGTGTGCGGCGTAGCCAGCTGGGTGCTGCTGCACACCAAGGTGGGCCTGCGGCTGCGTTCCATCGGCGAAAACCCCGGCACGGCGGACGCTTCCGGCGTGAATGTGACGAAGTATAAGTACATTTTCACCCTCATCGGTGCCGGCGTGGCGGCCCTGGGCGGTTTTTACAGCATCATTGACTTTGAAGCCTCCAACGAAGCCTACAAAAACCTGGAAGAATACGGCTGGCTGTCCGTGGCGCTGGTCATTTTCTCCCTCTGGCGGCCCCATCTGACCATCGTCGGTTCCATTCTGTTTGGCTTTTTGTACCGCTGCGCCAGCCAGCTGACCCAGCTGGGCGGCATTTTCTCCGCCATGACGGCGCAGCCGCTTTTGAAGATGCTGCCTTATGTGGTGACCATTGTGGTGCTGATCATTTCCAGCATCGGCAAGAAGCGGGAAAACCAGCCTCCGGCTGCGCTGGGCCTTCCCTATTTCCGGGAAGAAAGATAATTTGCAAGAGAGGCATGAAAGATGGCCTCTCTTTTTCAAAAGGAAGGAAAATGGCATGCATGTGATCGCCCGTGTGCACAACCAGTTTCGGGAAAAATTTGCTTTGCCCCGGCAGGCCGGCCTGACGGAAGGGCTGGTTTCCACCATTGTGTTTGAGAAGGAATACCGGGTGAAGGAGGCCCTGCGGGGGCTGGAGGGGTACAGCCATATCTGGCTGATCTGGGGATTTCACGACAACAAAAAAGACACCTGGAGCCCCACCGTGCGCCCGCCCCGCCTGGGGGGAAACAAGCGCATGGGCGTGTTTGCCACCCGTTCTCCTTACCGGCCCAACCCCATCGGCCTTTCCTGCGTGGAACTGAAGGAGATCCGGGAAACGAGGGAAAACGGCATGGTGCTGGTGGTGGCGGGGGCAGACATGATGGACGGCACCCCGGTGTACGATATCAAGCCCTACCTGCCCTTTGCGGACAGCATACCGTCAGCCCGGGCAGGCTTTGCCGGGGAGCATGAGAAGGATGGGCTGGAGGTGGCGTTTCCTCCGGAAATGCTGGCGGAATTTTCGCCGGACCAGCAAAAGACCCTGCTTTCCCTTCTTGCCCAGGATCCCCGCCCCCATTACCAGAAGGATGCGGACAGGGTGTACGGCTTTCCCTTTGAGGGGAAGGAAGTGCGGTTCAGGGTAGACGGGGAAAAGCTGACTGTGTGCCAGGTGGAGAAAAGATAAACAGGCGTGGTTGACAACCGGACGGATGATGGTATAATAAAAGGGACGGAAAAACTAAATACGAAAGAGGTATCTGCCATGAAAAAACTGTTTGCTGTTTTGTTGGTTGCTGTGCTTATGCTGTCCGTTTCTGCCTGTGTCATGGCAGAAGGCGCTTCCGACCCTGTTCCCTTCAACCCCAAGCTGTCTACCCTCATGGAGTATTCCACCAGCGAATGGATGGAAGACAACGGCAGCCGTGCGTTCCTGACCGCCACCATCTGCTGCGACCTGGTGCTGTCCAACGTGGACGACCTGTTCGATTTTGAACTGACCAATGATATTTATGTGGGGCGGAGCGGCCTGAACATTGTGATCTGCTACTACAACGACACGACCATCCTCAGCGTGTTCTACACCCCCATGAACGACGAGGCCTCCTATATCCTGATGGATTCCGTGTTGCCTTCTACCGTTGCCCAGACGGCGGTGAAGGACTTCTGCGGCACCTGCTATACCGTGGACGGCGATGATTTTTTGATCTGCATCGAAGCCATCATGGAAGCGCTGGAAGAAAACGTGGCCTAAATACGAAAAGCTGCGGCATTTTCTTTGATTTTGCTTGCTTTTTCCGTTGCCATCCTGTATAATGATTGCAATTAAACAGGCTATGCAGGGGAAAAAGACGGCCCGTTTGCCAGAGAGCGCGTCATCGGCTGAAAGCGCGCAAAGGAACGTCATTCCCGCCTCTGCGGCTGCGGCTAATCCCCGCCGGGATGCTCCCGTTACAGGGCATGAAAGCCGGGCGCAAATTGCGCCAAGCAAGGTGGTACCGCGAAGCATGCCTTCGTCCCTGCAAGGACGAAGGCTTCATTTTTTGGAGGGATGTAATTATGGCCAAGGAAAAGAAACAGGAATTTGTACAGCACATCACCCCCCGGGACGAAAATTTCTCCCAGTGGTATACCGATGTGGTGACCCAGACCGACCTGATGGACTATACCCCCGTGCGCGGCTGCATGGCCCTCAAGCCCTATGGCAACCGCATCTGGGAACTGATCCACGACCAGCTGGACGGCATGTTCAAGGAAACGGGCCACGAAAACGTGTCCATGCCCATGCTGATCCCCGAATCCCTGCTTCTGAAGGAAGCGGACCACGTGGAAGGCTTTGCCCCCGAAGTGGCCTGGGTTACCCAGGGCGGCACCGAGCCTTTGCAGGAACGCCTGGCCGTTCGTCCCACCAGCGAAACTATTTTCTGCACCATGTTCTCCAAGTGGGTGCAGTCCTACCGTGACCTGCCCCTCAAGTACAACCAGTGGTGCTCCGTCATGCGTTGGGAAAAGACCACCCGTCCTTTCCTGCGCACGGCCGAATTCTGGTGGCAGGAAGGCCACACCGTGCACGCCACCGCCGAAGAAGCGGAAGAAGAAACCCAGCTGATGCTGAACGTGTACCAGAAGTTCTGCCAGGAAAACCTGGCCATCCCGGTGTATGCCGGCCGCAAGAGCGACAAGGAAAAGTTCGCCGGCGCCCGGGCCACCTACTCCGTGGAAGCCATGATGCAGGACGGCAAGGCACTGCAGGCCGGTACCTCCCACAACTTCGGCACCAACTTCTCCGTGCCCTTCGAAGTGCAGTACCTGTCCAAGGAAGGCAAGCTGGAATACTGCCACGAAACCAGTTGGGGTGTATCCACCCGCCTTATCGGCGCCATCATCATGACCCATGGCGACGAACGCGGCCTGAAGCTGCCCCCCATGATCGCCCCCTATCAGGTGGTCATCCTGCCCATCGCGGCGCATAAGGGCGGCGTGATGGAAAAGTGCGACGAAGTGTTTGCCTCCCTCAAGGCTGCCGGCATCCGCGTGAAGCTGGACGACCGGGACAATGTATCCCCCGGCTGGAAGTTCAACGAATGGGAACTGAAGGGCGTGCCCGTCCGCGTGGAAATGGGTCCCCGGGATATCGAAAACGGCGTGGCCACCGTGATGCGCCGGGATACTTTCGAAAAGACCACCATTCCGCTGGATCATCTGGCTGAAGGCATCAAGGAACTGCTTGCCGACATCCAGCAGAACATGTACAAGCTGGCGGACGAATTCCGCCTCAGCCACACCAAGGACGTTTTCACCTACGATGAACTGAAGGAACAGGTGAACGGCGGCTATGCCCGGGCCATGTGGTGCGGCGACCGTGCCTGTGAAGACAAGATCAAGGAAGAAACCGGCGCCACCAGCCGCAACATGCCCTTCGATCAGACCCCCATCGGCGATACCTGCGTTTGCTGCGGCAAGAAAGCCGACAAGGTGATGTATTTCGCCAAGGCGTATTAACAAACAAAAAGCTGTCGGTTATCCGGCAGCTTTTTTGATACCAGTACCGTTTGCTGCTTGACATCGGGCTTCTTTTTGCATACAATAAACATAACAGGATTGGTTCAATAACAAAAGAAATGGGGAAATGAATATGGCTAAAAGAATCGCGTTGGTTTTGCTTGCTTTGGTTATGCTGTCCGGCATCTGTACGGCGTGTGCGGAAGAAAGCTTTTCTTTCCGCGGCGGCATCAAGTTTGGCATGTCGCCCCAGGAAGTGATCAGCGTGGAAGAATCCAACGGCTTTTATCACGATTATACCAACAGCGGCGACCTGCTCTATGTAACGAACCGCAACAAGCAGCTCTATTACCAGGACAAGGAACTGGGCTGCGTGGGTACCATGCCCATCATGCGCTTTGAATACGACTTTGACCTGAACGCCACCAAGATGTATCAGTTCTATTATGTGTTCAAGAGCGGCGAAGCCTATGATTACCTCCGCCCCTCCCTGATCCAGAAATACGGCGCTCCCGCCACCGGCAGCACCTTTGCCACGGAACGCTTCACCGAAGCCGGCGAAAAATATGTGAGTAACCACAGCTGCTGGGTGCTGGAATATGAAAACGAAACGGTGGTCATTGACCTGTGGGACAACCAGTATTCCACCTGCTTCCTGGTATACCAGTCCTTCAACGTCAATCAGCTCAAGGAAGAACAGGCGCTGCTGGATTTCGGCCTGTAAGAAGCTGCCGCAGCCTGTGCGCTCCATAACAAACGAAAAGAAATGCCCTCCCGCCATGGCGGGAGGATTCTTAAGGAATCATTTATCCAACAACAAACAAACGGGCATCCGACATTCGGATGCTCGTTTGCCTATGTGGTACCCAAACGCAATGCACCGGAACGGTGCGTATAATTGCGCCCTCCTAAGAGGGAGAAAAGCTGCTTTGGTTTGCTCAACAAATTGGAATTTATCAATTACATGACAAAACAAATTTTTTTACCAGATTAGTATATTTTTGAGGATGTTCGAACCACGATAAATGTGCACTATTAGCAAGTACATTAGTTGTGCCATTTGGAGCATATTTGTCAAACCACTCCTGTTCAAACTTTCCACAGGTGATGTCATATTCGCCCACAATCAAAAGTTGAGGCTTGCATATATCTGCAAGAAAAGGCAGATAATTAAAATAAAAGTCTTCTGATTCATAGATTTTCTTTCTGAAGATAATGTGCTTTTCCCAGCAATCGTTTGACACTTTAGGCACAGGAATATACTTGTTTTTATAATCTCGGTATCTACTCAATTCAATAACATGACAGTAATCCTCAAGTTTTTCATCCCACTCAATGCTCATGGCCCTGTCAAAAGCATCCTGTGGAGAAATATCTTTTTCAAATATCTTACTAACAAGTTCTATCTGTTCCGTAACATTATTTTGTTCAAAATAAGGTAAGGTTGCCTCGGCAATTGCTCTTGCAGTATGCAGTGCACTCCATAATGGACAATCATATATTACGGCATCAATCCTATCAGGATAATTGTGTGCATATAAAAGTGCGAGCATTCCACCAAAAGAGTGTCCAAGAGGAATCCAAGTTTTAATGTTAAGTGCAACTCGCATTTGCTCTATCATGTTGACATGATAATTTACATCTGTTTTTTGTTCTTTAGGAATGGCCTCCGAACGAAATACACCATATTGGTCAAAACTGATGATGTGAAAATGCTCTCCCAACATTTGTGCTTGATAAGTATAGGTTAAACAACTTTCACCTGGCCCACCATGCAAATATAACAAAGTAGGATTATTCCCCACACCATATTCTTCATAATATATCATTTTGCCACAAATATTTACATAAGCCATAATATAAACCACCTCGTCGTCAAATTCTTATTTGTCGCTTTCATTCTATCACGCAGAACAAGAAACAGCAAGCCAGCCAAGGCTTGCTGCTTCGGTATTTCTTTGGTGCAAAGGGAAGGATAACTCCTTCCTTTCCATCCTCCCAGCTGGGAGGGCGTTTTTTTTATTCCGTTTGCGGAAGGGGAAGGGAATAATCGATGAAGGAAAGGGTGAGGAATTCGCCGTCATGGGGATCCTTGGGGTGGTAAAGATGCCCGTCCTGAAAGGCCAGGTATTCCGTTTCAAAGCCCAGGCGGCCGAGGGACTGGGCAAGCAAAAGGGGCATCAGATGGTTCAGGTGCCGGGGCAGGGAAGGGCGGCAAAGGATTTCCATATCCCGGGTGAGGGCGTCCAGGGCAGGCTGCAGCAGCTGCGCAAGGGGTCGGAAAATGCTTTCACGCAAAAGATTGTACTGGGCTGGCGTGAAGATCACAAAATTGGGATGGAGCTTTTCGTTTTCCTTCAGAACAAAGCCTTTTTCGATCAGGATGGCCAGCTTTTCTTTTTCGTTTTCGGTGATGCAGTTTTCGTCAAAGCGATGCCGGATCAGCTTTTTCAAAAACTCCCTCAGGCTGTGCCAGTAGGGGGTGTAGGCATCCATCAGGTTTTCAATTTCGCTTTGGCCGAAATTGTACAGCCCGAACCAGAAAAAGTCATTGATATGCATGCTGCCGTTGTATGCCCAGGAGGAACGCAGGCCTTCCGAGGGGTTGCTGCGCACATGGCCCAGAGGCCAGTATTGCCCGCCGTCAGCACGGATGGGCCGGGGCGGAAATTCAAATTGCAGATACTGATCGGTGAAATGATACAAAAGCAGCCACAAAAGCTTGTCCATGGGCCTGTCGCTGCCTACAAAGCCAATGGCGCGGATTTCGCTTTCCTTTTCCTTCAGGTATTGCACGATTTTTTCGCTCAGATGGGGCTTGTGCTTTTCAAACAGCCGGCTCACTTCATCCTCCTGCCGGGTGGTGCGGATGAGGAAGCTGGTGGCATATTTTCCTTTGCTTTCGGTCACAAATTCCTGCTCCAACAGCCATTCCAGCTCATGCTCGATATAGGCGCAGGCAACCCCCAGCTGCTCGGCGATCTCCTGAGGCTTTTTTGCCTCCTGATAGCAGGCGATGAGAATATTTTGCATCAGCAGGTTTTCTTTGATCCGGTTGGTGGCCAGGTCCGGCCCGCACATGCCGTTGATGCCCATGCTCAGCCGCTGGGGACGGTAGGCGTAGTTGGTTTGATTCATATATTTTTTCTCCTCTCTGAGCTTGCGGCGGGTATCAAATAAGTACCACCGCACCGTGCTTTCGGGCAGATGCAGTTTTTCGGCGATCTGCCGCTGGGACAATTGATCCACATAATAGAGGATCATGGTTTCCCGATGCAGGTGACTGAGGCGGGTGATTTTTTCATGAAGCCACTGCAGCCGCTGTTCTGCTTCGGCTTCATCTGCCCAGTTGTCGGAAAAATCCGGGGTCATCAGGCTTTCCACCAAGGGCTGCAGCTGCTGCTTTTTGCGCAGCTGCCTGCACCACACAAACCGTGCAATGCGAAAGAGCAGATGCTCCGGCTTCTCCACCGTCTGCTTCTTTGCTGCGCACAGAAACTGGAACCACACTTCCTGGGATAAATCCTCCGCTTCTGCCCGGCTGCCCGTTTTGCCCAGGCACCATCGAAGCAGGGGCAGGGAATATTGTTCCACCCATGTTTCCATTTGTTTTTCCATGATCCTCACCTCCTTCTTTTGCTGGATGAACGGCCGTACACTTCTATAGTACCACAGAGAAAAGAAACATTAGTGAATTTGCGAAAAAAAGGACACATCATGCGATGTGTCCTCTGTTTTATGTTTTTTGCCTTGCGCAGATACCCCTTCGCAGGAAAAGTGAATTTTCTTTGCGAACCGGGTGCAGGCACGGCCTGCTTACTTGCTGGCTTCTTCGATGGCCACGGCCACAGCCACGGTCATACCCACCATGGGGTTGTTGCCGGCGCCGATGAGGCCCATCATTTCCACGTGAGCGGGCACGGAGGAAGAACCGGCGAACTGAGCATCAGAGTGCATACGGCCCAGGGTATCGGTCATGCCGTAGGAGGCAGGGCCGGCGGCCATATTGTCGGGATGCAGGGTGCGGCCGGTGCCGCCGCCGGAAGCCACGGAGAAGTACTTCTTGCCGGCTTCGGTCATTTCCTTCTTGTAGGTGCCGGCCACGGGATGCTGGAAGCGGGTGGGGTTGGTGGAGTTACCGGTGATGGAAACGCCCACGCCTTCGTGCCACATGATGGCAACGCCTTCGCGCACATCGTCGGCGCCGTAGCAGTTGACCTTGGCGCGTTCGCCATCGGAATAAGCGGTCTTGTTCACGATGGTGAGGGCATGGTCTTCCTTGACGTCGGCAGACAGGTAATCATACTTGGTTTCCACATAGGTGAAACCGTTGATGCGGCTGATGATCATGGCGGCGTCCTTGCCCAGACCATTCAGGATAACACGCAGGGGGTTCTTGCGAACCTTGTTGGCGTTGCGGGCGATACCGATGGCGCCTTCAGCGGCAGCGAAAGATTCGTGGCCGGCCAGGAAAGCGAAGCATTCGGTCTTTTCGTCCAGCAGCATGGCGCCCAGGTTACCGTGGCCCAGACCCACCTGACGCTGGTCGGCAACGGAGCCGGGGATGCAGAAAGCCTGCAGACCTTCACCGATGCAGGTAGCAGCTTCGGCAGCGGTCTTCACGCCCATCTTCAGAGCGATAGCGGCGCCCAGTTCATAGGCCCACTTGGCATTTTCGAAAGCGATGGGCTGGATGCCTTCCACGATCTTGTAAGCATCAACGCCCTTGGAATTGTTATAAGCCTTCAGTTCTTCGAAATCCTTGAAACCGTACTTTTCAAGCACCGGCTGCAGCTGGGGCATACGGCGTTCATAACCTTCAAACAGAGCCATTTACGTATACCTCCTCTTATTCTTTGCGGGGGTCAATCCACTTGACCGCGCCGTCTTCGGCCTTGAAGCGGCCGTAGGTGCCGATGTTCGCGTTGTAAGCTTCGTTGGGTTCCACGCCCTTTTTGATGGCGTCCATCATTTTGCCCAGGCTCAGGAACTGGTAGCCGCAGATCTGGTTGTCCTTATCCAGGGCAACTTTCAGCACATAACCTTCGGCCATTTCCAGGTAACGGGGGCCCTTGGCCAGGGTGCCGTACATGGTGCCCACCTGAGAGCGCAGGCCCTTGCCCAGGTCTTCCAGACCGGCGCCGATGACCAGACCGTCATCGGAGAAAGCGGACTGGGTGCGGCCGTACACGATCTGCAGGAACAGTTCGCGCATAGCGGTATTGATAGCATCGCACACCAGGTCGGTGTTCAGGGCTTCCAGGATGGTCTTGCCGGGCAGGATTTCGCTGGCCATAGCAGCAGAATGGGTCATACCGGAGCAGCCGATGGTTTCCACCAGGGCTTCCTGGATAACGCCCTGCTTAACATTCAGGGTCAGCTTGCAGGTGCCCTGCTGAGGAGCGCACCAGCCGATACCGTGGGTCAGGCCGGAAATATCCTTGATTTCCTTCGCCTGGATCCACTTGCCTTCTTCAGGAATGGGCGCGGGGCCATGGTTGGGGCCCTTCGCGACGCATACCATTTCTTCAACTTCCTTGGTGTATTGCATCGTATTGGTTCCTCCTATCTGTTGGGATAGTCGTGACACTGGGGTCAAACATACTCCGACTAAGTATAGCACACTTTTCTGCGGTTGGGTAGTGTCTTTTTCGGAAAA
>JAZNOW010000030.1:0-22780 GCA_045589355.1 Clostridia bacterium | reverse complement strand
GAGTGTGGCACTTCCTTTCCCAACCGACTTTTTTCAATGTTTTCATTGTGCCCGTGGCTGAAACCGCGTTTGTTTCCCGAGTAGCACGCGGACACAACTTCTTATGATAAATCATGCAATATCGCGTACTGGGTCCAGGGGTAATGCCCCTGGTGGGTGCAGGGGAGATGCCCCTGCCCCGTTACTCTGCCGCCCGGAATACGTTCTTTCCGTTTACCCAGGTGGCCTTCACGGTAATGGAGGAAAGGGCGTGAGGGGGCACAAGGAAGGGGTTGTGGGAAAGCGCCACAAAATCCGCCGCCATACCGGGGGCGATGTTTCCCTTGAAGTGCTCTTCGAAGGAGGCGTATGCGCCGGCCCGGGTGTAGCTGTGGAGGGCCTGGGAAAGGGACATTTTTTCCTCGGGACGATAGGGCGGCAGGGACTGATCCAGCGGCTGGCGGGTAACGGCGCACTGGATGCCCCGCATGGGGTTGGGCTCTTCCACGGGGCAATCGGTGCCGTTGGAGAGGGAAACGCCGGTTTTTTGCAGGGTGCGGAAGGCGTAGCTGGAGGCTGCAAGGGTTTCGCCGGCCCGGGCGTGAACGATGTGGCTATCGTAATCCAGAAAAACGGATTGCACATAGGCGTGCAGGTTCAGGGCGCGGATTTTTTCCAGCTGATCCGGCCGGGTCAACTGCACATGGATGATGCCGCAGCGGTGATCCGCAGCAGGATAGCGGGCGAAGGCCTTTTCGTAGGCAAGGAGCACCCGGTCCAGAATGCCGTCGCCGATGACGTGCACGGCGCACTGCATGCCGTTTTTCCGGGCCAAACTGATCATGGCGTCCATTTCGTCCTGGGTGAACAGGGCCAGGCCGTGTTCATCGGGCGCATCGGCATAGCCGTCCCGGAGGAAAGCGGTGCGGGCGCCCAGCGACCCATCCCCCAGCATTTTCAGGGGGCCGATCTTGAAAAACGCGCTGCCCACGCCGGTGTTGCAGCCATTGTCCAGAAAGGCCTGCAGGCCATGGGGCGTGGTGAACTGGCTTTGCTGATAAACGCGGACGGTAAGGCGGCCTTCCGCTTCCAGCTCCCGGTAGGCCTGAATGACCTGCTGCCAGGGCACGTTTTCGAAGGTGATCAGGTCGTCCGTGTGGCAGGAGGTGACGCCCACGCTGTTCAGCTTTTTCATGGCGGAAAGCAGCATATCTTTCATATCCAAAACGGTGGGGGCGGGCAGCCTTCCCTGCACCAGCGGCATGGCGGCGTCCAGAAAAATGCCGTTCAGCCGGCCGGTTTCGTCTTTGCAGAGGGTGCCGCCGGGGGGACAGGCGGTGGATTCCGTAATACCCAGCACTTCCAGCGCCCGGCTGTTGACGCTCAAGGCGTGGCCGCAGCAGCGCACGATGCAGATGGGGTGCATGGTGCTCACCTGATCCAGATCGAAACGGGTGGGCATGCCGGAAGCGGGGGAAAAATGATCCTGATTCCAGCCCCGGCCCAGCAGCCATTTGCCGGCGGGCAGGGCCTTTTGCTCAAGGAAAAAGGACAGGCGGCGGATAAGGTCTGCCAGGCTGTCTGCTTCGGCCAGGGGGCACATGGCCATGGTGTTGCCCAGGTTCAACAGGTGCATGTGGGAATCGTTGAAGCCGGGGCAAAGAAAAGCGCCCTGCATGTTTTCTGCCTGGTCATGGGGCATGGAAAGCAGCGCTTCGTCGGTCCCTACATGGGTGATGCGCCCCTCTTCCACCAGGAACGCCTGCTGGAAATTTTCTTCGCCGCAGTATACATTTCCGTTATAGTACAAGGTTTTCATGGAGCTTTTTTCCTTTCAGGTTTTCTGCACGCCGAACACGCCGAAAATGATCACCACGGCGGCGGCAATGGAAACGGGGCTGACGCTGTCTCCCAGGAACACCGCCCCGGCAAAAACGGAAAGCACGGTGGTCATGTTGCAAAAGGCGGTGGTTTTGCGCACGGGCAGCAGCGTGGCGGCATAATTCAGGCACAGAAAGGCCAGAATGGAGGAAAAGAGGGAAAGATACACCATGCTCAGCAGAAAGCGCCCGTTTTGCGCCGGAGCCAGCAGCAGGGCGGCGTCTCCCCTGCATTCAAAAACGGCCAGCGCTCCGAACACGATGGCGCCCATCAGCATCATCACATAGGTTCTCTCCAGGGCGGAAAAGGTGCGGCTGATGCTGCGGCTCATCATGTTGTAGGCGGCGCCCGTTACCACAGCGCCAAGAAGCAGCAGGATGCCCAGGGGATGCACGTTCCCGGAGGCGCTTTGCTGCAGCGTCATCACGATGACGCCCAGGATGCACACCAGGGAATAAAACACCTGCATGCGGGAAGGCTTTTCCTGCATGAACAGGGCGCCCCCTGCCAGTGCGGCGATGGGGATGAGGGCGATGATCACGCCGGAAACGGTGGCGTTGGTCATGCGGATGCCGTAGCTTTCCGCCAGAAAGTACAGAACCGGCTGCACCAGCCCCAGCAGGAACAGGGGCGCGGATTTTTTCCACGGGATGGAAAAACGCAGCCACCCTTCCTTCTTTTTCATTTTTGCCCACAGCGCCACCCCGTTCAGGCACAAAAAGGCCAGGCAAAACCGGTACATCAGCATCACAAAGGGGGTGGCGCTTTCCAGGGCCATGCGGGAAAACATGAAACTGAAGCCGAAAATGCTGTTGCCAAGCAAAGCGGCCAGGGTGGCCGGGAGGGTGGTTTTTTTATGTGTTGCTTGCATGGAGAAAAGCTTCCTTAATACATTTTGTATTCTCCCGCCAGCATCAGGAAGGAGAAGAAATACAGGCAGTTGTCGTAATAGCGGCGCACGCCCTTGCGCAGGGGTGTATCCCACAGCCGCTGCAGCCATTCCGTTTTGTAGGGGCCGTCGGAGGCAATGGAGCCGGCAGCCAGGGTGGCGGTGATGGCCACGGGGTGCATGGCGGGCTCGGGATGGGGGGTGCCGTCCAGCATGTAGCTGCCGTATACGCCAAAGACCGTGTTTTCATAGAAGAATTTTTGCAGGTTTTCGGCAATCTTGTCCATCTCTTCCGTTTCGCCCATCCACAGATGATCCAGGGCGATGTTCATCACCACCCGGTAGGCATCGGAATAATAATCCATGGTTTTTTTGAACATGTGCCGGGGCGTGCCGTCGTATTCGGCGTATTCGGGGCTCATGCCCGTTTGGGGATGGGCGGAAAGGGCAATGTAGCGGCGGCTGGCCCGGGCGGCTTCTGCCCAGAAGGGCCGGTCTTCTTCGTTGGCGTAGCGGGCAAACAGCTGATAAAAATGGGGCAGGTGGTAGGACGGATCGGAATAGGGGGATTCGGGGATGAATTTGATGAAATGGTTTTCCCGGTTCCACATGGGGTTTCCGCCGGGGACAAGCTGGTCCTGATGCACGCAGTGGCGCAGGATCTCCCGGGCCTGCACGCTGTAATCAAAGGGCGCTTCGCCGTCGCCCCAGCGGTTGGACGCAAAGAACAGCGCCATGGCGAAATACTCTTCCCCGTCCGGGGCCGGGCCTTCGGCGCGGTGGCTGCCGTCCCGGTTGACGCTCCAGGCAAAATAGCCTTCGTACACGCCGCTTTTTTGCAGCATGTTTTCCACGGAGAACAGCCATAGCTTATCAAAGATGTCCTTGCGGTTCATCTGCACCGCCATCATCATGCCGTAGCTCATGCCCTCGGTGCGGGCGTCGATGTTGCCGGTGTCCAGCATATAGCCCATTTTACCGCAGGGGGTATCGAAATAATAGCGCTCCTCTTCGTCAAAGAAAATGGTATCAAACAGCTGCTGCAGCCGCTGCTTTACTTCTTCGTCGCTTTTGCCGATGAGGGAAAACAGATTTTTGTATTCAGCCATGGAATATACCTTCCCTTCGTATGTGATAAAGCTGGGTTCATTGTAGCACAGGGAAGGGAGGAAGGGAAGAGATTTTGCCAGGTTAAACACGACTAATTTATTTTTCAAAATTGATTGACACCGGTTTTGCATGCTGATAAGATGGGCTTGTGAATTGCGGTTCTTTCCGGAGGTTTATGATATGAAACAGTTTGACGTGCGGGGTATGCATTGCGCCGCCTGCAGCGCCCGGGTGGAAAAGGCGGTAGGCGCCGTGCCGGGGGTGGAAAGCTGCGCGGTGAGCCTGCTGACCAACTCCATGGGCGTGGAAGGCGGCAGCGAAAAGGACATCATCGAAGCCGTGAAAAAGGCGGGGTATGACGCCAATGTGAAGGGGGCTGCGGTGCCCGGGGAAAAGGAACTGGAAGATAAAGAAACGCCGAAAATGAAAAAAAGGCTGTTGTGGAGCCTTGGGTTTCTGGTGCTTCTGATGTATGTTTCCATGGGCCATATGCTGGGCCTGCCCCTGCCGGAGGCGTTCCATCAGCAGCCGGCGGTCCCTGCCCTTTTGCAGCTAATGCTGGCCGCCGTTGTGATGGTGATCAACCAGAAGTTTTTCATCAGCGGCTTTCAGGGGCTTTTGAACCGGGCACCCAATATGGACACCCTGGTTGCCATGGGCAGCGGAGCAGCGTTCGGGTATTCCACCGCTGTTCTGTTCGGCATGCTGCTGAAGCCGGAAACGGCAGCGGAGGGGATCCACGGGCTGTATTTTGAATCTGCCGCCATGATCCTCACCCTCATCACCGTGGGCAAAATGCTGGAGGCCCGGTCCAAGGGCAAAACCACCTCCGCCCTGCAGAGCCTGATGAAGCTGGCCCCCCAGACGGCCACCTTGTTTGCAGACGGCGAAGAAAAGCAGGTGCCCATTGCCCAGGTGCAGCCGGGGGATATCCTTTCCGTGCGCCCGGGGGAACAGATTCCCGTGGACGGCGTGATCACCAAAGGCCACACGGCGGTGAACGAAGCGGCCCTGACCGGGGAAAGCATTCCCGTGGACAAGGAAGAAGGCAGCCATGTATCCGCCGGCACCATGAACCAGGAAGGGTACATCCTCTTCCGGGCGGAAAAGGTGGGCCAGGATACCACCCTGGCCGGCATCATCCGCATGGTGGAGGGGGCGGCCGCCACCAAAGCGCCCATTGCCAAGATTGCCGATCAAGTGAGCGGCATTTTTGTGCCGGTGGTGATCGGCATTGCGCTGATCACCGTTGCGGTGTGGCTGGGGCTGGGCAAGGAAATCGGCTTTGCGCTGGCCCGGGGCATTTCGGTATTGGTGATCAGCTGCCCCTGTGCGCTGGGCCTGGCCACCCCCGTTGCCATCATGGTGGGCAGCGGCGTGGGCGCCAGGAACGGTATTCTGTTCAAAACCGCCGTTTCTTTGGAGGAAACGGGCAAAAGCCACATTGTGGTACTGGATAAGACGGGCACCCTCACCGGCGGCGCCCCGGTGGTGACGGACGTTCTGCCCATGAACGGCGAAAGCGAGGAAAGCCTGCTTTCCCTGGCGGCGGCGCTGGAAAAGAAAAGCGAGCATCCCCTGGCCCGGGCCATCATGGCAGAAGCGGAAAGGAGGCAGATTGCCTTTCCGGAAACGGATCAGTTCACCGCCCTGCCCGGCAACGGCCTGATGGCGCAGCTGAAGGGCGAACCCCTCTTTGGCGGCAAAATGGCTTTTATGGAACAGCAGGTGAAGGTATCCCCCGCTGTGAAAAAGCAGGCCAATGACCTGGCTGCCCAGGGCAAAACGCCTCTGTTCTTCGGCAAGGGAAAGGCTTTGCTTGGGGTGATCGCCGTGGCCGATACCCTGAAGGAAGACAGCGCCCGGGCCGTGCGGGAAATGCAGGGCATGGGGCTGAAAGTGGTGATGCTCACCGGCGATAACGAGCTGACCGCCCGGGCCGTGGGCAAGGAAGCGGGCGTGGACGAAGTGATCGCCGGCGTACTGCCCCAGGGCAAGGAAAAAGCCGTGCGCGCGCTGAAGCGGCAGGGCAAGGTGATCATGGTGGGAGATGGCGTGAACGACGCCCCGGCCCTGACCGCCGCCGACATGGGCATTGCCATCGGCGCCGGAACCGACGTGGCGCTGGACGCCGCCGACGTGGTGCTGATGAAGAGCCGGCTGACCGACGTGCCCGCCGCCATCCGGCTGAGCCGGCAGGTGCTGAAGAATATCAAGCAGAACCTGTTCTGGGCGTTCTTTTACAATGTGATCGGCATTCCCCTGGCGGCCGGCGCGTTCATCGGCTTGCTGGGCTGGGAAATGAACCCCATGTACGGTGCCGCGGCCATGAGCCTTTCCAGCTTTTTTGTGGTGAGCAATGCCCTGCGGCTGAACTTTGTGCGCATCCACGATGCCGGCCGTGACAAAAAGCAAAAGATGCCCGCCCCGGCCCCGGCCATCCGCAGGGTGATGCGCCTGGAGGGCATGATGTGCGGCCATTGCGAGGCCACCGTAAAGAAGGCGCTGGAGGGCGTGCCCGGCGTGCGGGAAGCCACGGCCAACCATGAAACGGGCATTGCGGAAATTGAACTGCATTTTGACGTGGCGGATGAACTGCTCATTGCCGCCGTGGAAAAGGAAGAATACCCGGTTTTGTCTGTGGAGAAAGACGAGTAATTCCCCGCTGCCAGGGGCATTGCCCCTGGACCCGGCAGCGGATGTAGTGGAATTGTCGAACAAGCAATTTCCCGCTGGGGCTAATAAGAAGATGGAAACATTGCGAATAGGGTGTGGCACTTCCGTACACGCACAGACGCGTTTGCGAGAAAAGACCGTCACATTGCGAATAGGGTGTGGCACAGCCACCGGGCTGGGCGGTGTTCCACCGCCGACCGGATGCCCAGGCATCCGGGGAAAACGATAAAAAGAAGCGGTGAGAGAACGAATTCTCTCAGCCGCTCTTTTTTCGTTTTCATTGCGCCCGTGGCCGAAACGCTTGGTTTTCTCAAGCGTCATGCGGAAACAACGGGTTTTTGTTGCATCCTGTTTAGTCGCAGGAAGGGTGCAGGGCGGATCGCCCTGCCGTAAGGGGTACGGGGGACGAGTAGTCCCCTGCTTCGTCGTTCCTTCAAGCAGCGCGCAGAAACAGGTTTTATGGATAAGTTGCGCGTTATCGCGTACTGGGTGCAGGGGCGATGCCCCTGCCGAGGAGCCCCCTGCTTCACCTTTCTGCAAGCAACAAAAAGGCCGCAGGAGAAAGCGAGTGTTCTCTCCTCGCTCTTTTTTCGTTTTTCATTGCGCCCGTGGGTTTATATTTCCGTTCCTCAAGCTTCACGCGGAAACAGTTTGTTTGCCCATACAACCACTTCGCGGATTGGGTGCAGGGGCAATGCCCCTGCTGTGGGGTGAAGGGGGCGCGGAGTCCCCTTTCTGTTTTCCCGATTCTCATGCGGAAGGAAGCTTGTTTATCGAACCGCATCATCGCAAAAAGGCCCGGGGTTGAAATCTCGGGTCTTTTCTGTTCCGGCCGCTTTTTCTTTTCCGGGCCATTGAACGGGGATAAAGAGTCTGCTATAATAAGGAAAGAGAAAAACGAAGGAGGACAGACGCCATGATCTGCCGCCCCATCCGTGCCGAAGAATTTGTTGCGGCCGAGAAAATCATGAATATTGCCTTCCGCTTTGATTGGGACAAGTATCCGGAGAATGATTCCGGCACCCGTCACCACAATGTGTACGGCGCCTTTGAAGGGGAAACCATGACCAGCTGCACTGTGGCCAATGCGTATACCAGCATTTTCTTTGGCCATGACGTGGGCATGCTGGGGGTGGGCGGTGTGGCCACCTTGCCGGAATACCGGCGGGAGGGGCACATCCGGCATCTGCTGACGCTGATTTTGCAGGACAGCTACAAGCGGGGCGACGTGATCGCCTCCCTGTATCCTTTTTCCCATCCTTTTTACCGCAAGTTCGGCTTTGAGAACGGCCAGGTGATGAACCGGCTGAAGGTGGACACGGCGGAAATGCGCCAGTTCCCCTGCACGGGCAAGGTGCGGCAGTTCATGCCCGGGGAAGACGATACGGTGATCAAGAATATCTATAACGCCTTTATCGTGAACCGCAATTTTGCCTGCCGCCGCAGGGAATGGGAATGGAACGCCCTGAAAAAGGACCCGTACCTGACCCATGTGTATACCTACCTGTGGTATGCCGACGATGGTGCGCCGGAAGCCTATTTCACGGTGGTGCATAACGAAGAAAAGAAGTTCATCGTGCGGGACTGGGCGTTCCTGTCCGCCCGGGCGGTGCGGGGCGTGTTCGGGTTCCTGGGGCTATTGACGCCTTCCGGGGAGAAGACGGAAATCTGGCTGCCCGGGGATGTGAAGCCCTACCTTCTGTTTGGCGAGCCCTATGACCTGGACGTGCGCCATGAAAGCCGGGGCATGATCCGGGTGGTGAACGTGGAAAAGGCGCTGCAGCTGCACCCCTGGGAGGAGGGCACCAGCTTTGCCGTTCAGGTGGAGGATGCACAGATTGCAGAAAACAACGGCGTGTTCCGCGTGCAGTGCCAGGGCGGCGAAACCTGTGTCACCAAAGGCGATGCCCAGCCTGACGGCAGGTTCTCCATCCAGGCCTTCTCCCTCATCTGCTGCGGTGCGGCAAGTGTGGAAGACACCCTGTTCAACCGCACGGATTGCCAGGTGTACCGGAACCTGCAGGGGCTGAACCGGGCCTTTGTTCAAAACCACCATTACCTGCGGGAAGATTTCTGATGCTGAACGAAGAAAAAATCCTTGGCGCGCTGGGGGCCGCCCTTCCCCTCACCTGCCTGGATGTCACCGATTCCACCAATTTGCGGCTGAAGGAAATGTGCCGCAGCGGGGATAAAAGGGTGCAGCTATTGTGTGCGGGCAGCCAGACGGCGGGCCGGGGGCGGCTTGGGCGCAGTTTTCTGTCCCCGGAAAATACCGGCATTTATATGAGCCTGCTGCTCCCTTTGCCGGAAGATGACCTGCCCCTTACCATCCGGGCCGCTGCGGCGGTGTGCCGGGCGGTGGAGGAAATGACGGGGCAGCACCTGTTGATCAAGTGGGTGAACGATTTGTTCCTTGACGGGAAAAAAGTGTGCGGTATACTGGCAGAAGGCGTGGAAAACATGGCGGTGCTGGGCATCGGGCTGAATGTGAGAATGCCGGAAAACGGCTTTCCCGATGTACCCATTGCCGGGGCGCTGAACACCCATACGGACAGGGAAAAGCTGATCGGGCGCATTGCCTTTCATGTGCTGGAAAGCCTGGCTGAAAACAAAGACAGCATCCTGGCCCTGTACCGGGAAAGGATGCTGCTGACGGGCAAAGAAATTACGTTCAATCATTCCGGACAAGAAAAAAACGCCCGGGTATTGGGCGTGGATGACATGGGCGGGCTGATGGTGCAGACGGATGCCGGCACGGAAATCCTCCGCACCGGGGAAGTATCCGTCGGAAGCGGTCAGGTGGCCTGTCTGGAAGAAAGGCAGCCGCAATAATCCTGGCGATAGAGATCGTATTCCCTGGAAAGCTGCAGGGAGCGCAGGTAGCCGTTTTTCTTTTTGAAATCGGCGGGCAGGTGCTTCACGCCGTATTTTTCGCCGCACTTTTCCCCGATCTCGTTGAGCCTTACAGGATCTTTGTGAGGGGAAACGGACAGGGTGGTGGTGAAATAATCAAAGCCGTGTTCCTTTGCCATAGCCGCTGTCTTATCCAGCCGCAGGGCAAAGCAGGCGGTGCAGCGCGCGCCCCCTTCGGGTTCCTGTTTCATGCTTTCGGCAAAGCAGGAAAAGGCTTCGTGATCCCATTCACAGTCCAGCATGGGAATGTGCAGGATGGAAAGCAGCCGTTTCTGCTCGCTGAGCCGGTGCAGGTATTCTTCTTCCGGCTCGATGTTGGGGTTATAGTAAAGCACCGTCACCCGGAAATGTTCATTCAGCCGTTCGATGACGGCGGAAGAACAGGGGCCGCAGCAGCTGTGCAAAAGCAGCGTGGGCTTTTCCTCCCCAAGCTGTGCCATCACCTTTTCCATTTCCAGCTGATAGTTTACTTTCATTGTTTTTCCACCTCGATGTTGATTTTACCACAATCCCCCCTGAAAAGGAAGGTGCTTTTATGCAGGAGATCATCATCCGCAACTGGGATGAGCTGCAATCTGCCATTTTCGACGGCGTGTGGGACCCCGCCATCATGCGCTACCGGGACAATTGCGTGTACCGGGGCATGGGTGATAAAAACTGGTCCATGCTGCCCTCTCTGAACCGTGTGTGCGCCCACGACCTTTCCCTGGAAAGGCAAATGCTGCGCTCCTTCCGCAAGTACGGCTATGCGGACCTGCAGCAGGTGACCTCCTTCTGGCAGATGCTGGCCATGGCCCAGCAGTTCGGCCTGCCCACCCGGCTTCTGGACTGGACCTATTCCCCTCTGGTGGCTGCCCATTTTGCCACGGAAAACCAAAACAGCTATGACAAAGACGGCGTTATTCTGTGCGTGCATATCGACAAAATGAACCGGCAATTGCCCCTGAAACTGAAAAACATGCTGGAAAAGGAGCGGGGCAATATTTTCACCATGGAAATGATGGACCGGGTGGCGGATGGGTTTGATTCCCTGCAGACCATTTCCGATAAGCCCTTTGCCCTGTTCTTTGAGCCGGCCAGCGCCGTGAACCGCATTGCCAACCAGTACGCCCTGTTTTCCGTCTGCTCCGACCCGGCCGTTTCCATTGACGAACTGGCGACGGAGGAAAAAACCTTCCGCCGCATCATCATCCCGGCGGAAGTGAAGCTGGAGATCCGGGACAAGCTGGACTATATCAACATTTCCGAACGCATGATCTACCCCGGGCTGGACGGCATCTGCAAGTGGATCACCCGCCGCTATGCTGCCCTGGGCCCCAAATACCATCAAGAACAAACGGAGGAATGATTCTTATGACCCGACATGACGGACGCACCCCCAGTGAACTTCGCCCCTGCGAGATGCAGGTGGGTTTTGTGGGCACAGCCGACGGCAGCTGCCTCATCCGCTGCGGCGGCACAAGGGTTATCTGTACCGCTTCCATTGACGAAAGCGTGCCTCCCTTCCTGCGGGGCAAGGGCATGGGCTGGGTGACGGCGGAATATGCCATGCTGCCGGCCTCCACCGGCCGCAGAAAGGCCCGGGACGGCGTGAAGAAGGATGGCCGCAGCGTGGAAATTTCCCGGCTCATCGGCCGGGCACTGCGTCAGGCGGTGGATCGGCGGTTCCTGGGCGAACGCACCATCACCATCGACTGCGACGTGCTGGAGGCCGATGGCGGCACCCGTACCGCGTCCATTACCGGCGGTTTTGTGGCCTTGTGCATGGCGGTGGACAAGCTGATGAAACAGGGCAAGCTGAAGGAAAGCCCCATCATCCACCAGATCGCCGCGGTCAGCGCCGGCGTGGTGGAAGATACCCCCTGCCTGGATCTTTGCTATGTGGAAGACAGCGCTGCCCAGACGGACATGAATTTTGTCATGAACGAACAGGGTGCCTTCATTGAACTGCAGGGCACCGGCGAAGGCCGGGCCTTCAGCCGCAGCGAACTGAACCAGCTGTTGGCTTTGGGCGAAAAGGGCATTGAGGAGCTGCACGAAATGCAGCGCGAAGCCCTGGGCGAAGCGGCGGACGTGATCGCCCCCAAGCGCACGCTGGTCATTGCCAGCAACAACCCCCACAAGATCCGGGAAATTTCCCAGATGCTGGACGATTGCCTGCATGTGATCAGCATGGAAGAAGCGGGCTATTTTGAAGACATTGACGAAAACGGCGATACCTTCGAAGCCAACGCCATCATCAAGGCAAAGGCTGTGGCCCAGGCCACCGGCCTGTGCGCTTTGGGGGATGACAGCGGCCTGACGGTGGACGCCCTCAACGGCGAGCCCGGTGTGCTGTCGGCCCGGTATTGCGGCGTGCATGGGGACGACCAGGCCAATAACGACCTGCTCATCTCCAAGCTGCGGGACGTGCCTGCCGAAGGCCGTACGGCCCAGTTCAACTGTGCCATGGCGCTGGTGCTGCCCAATGGCGAAACCCACACCGTTTCCGGCACCTGCCCCGGTGTGATCACCTTCACCCCCCGGGGCAACGGCGGCTTTGGCTACGACCCCTATTTCGAATACCTGTCCGGCGAAACCTTTGCCGAAATGGACGGCGACGAAAAGAACCTGATCAGCCACCGGGCCAAGGCCCTGCAGGCTATGCTGCCCTACCTGGAGGAACTGCAGTGATGCGGGTGGCGGTGTTCAGCGACAGCCACGGCTACCGTGGCCGGCTTTCCAACCTGCTGATGATGCTGGAGGCGGAGGGGCCTTTGGACGCCATCATCCACCTGGGGGACGGGGACCGGGACCTGTACCAGCTGGGGGTGGAATTGCCCCCTGTGTATCAGGTATCCGGCAATTGCGATTTTATGCCCGATTGCCTGCTGCAGGAAGTGCACCTTGGCAATGCCCGCCTCCTTCTCACCCACGGCCATCAGCAGAACGTGAAAACCGACAGGGAACGGCTGCTGCGCCTGGCCTCCCAGTACCGGGTGCATGCCGCCCTCTTTGGCCACACCCACTCCCAGTGGTGCGATTCTTCCAGCGGCATTTTGCTGCTGAACCCCGGCGCCGCCATGGACGGCCACTGTGCCCTGCTGGAGATCAACCACCTGGGGGGCATCGCTCACAAGTTCTATTGAAAAAATAAAAGGAAAAGACACCGGGAATGCGTTTGCGCCGGTGTCTTTTTTTGCGTCTTGAGGCAATGTACAGGAAAAATACATTCCGGGGGATTGACAAAACAGGGAGGGCGTGTTATTATGCTACCAGTTCACCGCACTAAAGTGGTGAACCGAATGAGAAAGTGATCAATGAAAGATTTGGAGGAAACGAACATGAAAAAGATGCTGTTTATGCTGCTGGCCCTGGTGATGGCCCTGTCTGTATGCACGGTGTATGCCGAAGACGCCCAGAGCGACCTGGAATATGTGAAGAACAAGGGCGTGCTGGTGGTGGGTATCACCGATTTTGCTCCCATGGATTATAAGGACGAAAATGGCAACTGGATCGGTTTCGACGCGGACCTGGCTGCTGCTTTCGCCGATTATCTGGGCGTGAAGGTGGAATTTGTGGAAATCGACTGGGACAACAAGATCCTGGAGCTGGACGGCAAAACCGTTGACTGCATCTGGAACGGCATGACCCTCACCGATGCCGTGAAGGCCGCCATGGAAACCTCCAACCCCTATATGAACAACGCTCAGGTGGTTGTGGTGCCCGCCGATAAGGCCGCCGATTACCAGACCGTGGAAAGCCTCAAGGGCCTGAACTTCGCCGTGGAAGCCGGCAGCGCCGGTGAAGCCGAAGTGGCTGCCCTGGAACTGGATTACACCTCCGTCACCGCTCAGGCCGACGCCCTGATGGAAGTTTCCGCCGGCACTTCTGACGCCGCCGTGATCGACGCCCTGATGGCCGCCGCCATGATCGGCGAAGGCACCGGCTACGAAAACCTCACCTACACCGTGGGCCTCAACAGCGAAGAATATGGCGTGGGCTTTCGTAAGGGCAGCGACCTGGCCAATGAACTGAACGCCTTCCTGGTGGCAAAGTACGAAGACGGCACCATCATGCAGATCGCCGAAACCTACAAGGTGCAGGCTGCCGTGATCGCTCAGGTTGCCGCCGAATAAGAGAAAAACGCTTCACATCATGCAGGGGAAACTGCTTTCGGGCGGTTTCCCCCTTTCCGCTTGATGGACGAAAGAAAGTTGGTTTTTTATGCCGTTGTTGGAACAGATCAAGCAACAGTTTCCCATCGTGTTTGATGCGCTGAATGAAGGCTTTCTGCAAACGCTGAAGCTGTTTTTCGTCACCCTTCTGGGAGCGCTGCCGCTGGGGCTGGTGATTTCCTTTGGGTCCATGACCCGCATCTGGCCCATCAAAATGCTTACCCGCATGTTTGTGGGCATCATCCGGGGTACGCCGCTGATGATCCAGTTGCTGATTTTCTATTACTTCCCCGGGCTGGTGCTGAAGCAGAACATCTGGGGCAGCGGCGAAGCCGGCCGCTTTTTTGCCGCGTCCATTGCCTTTATCATCAATTACGCCTGCTATTTCTCCGAAATTTACCGGGGCGGCATTCAAAGCATCCCTGTGGGTCAGGAGGAAGCCGGCCTGGTGCTGGGCATGAAACCGGGGCAGATTTTCTTCAAAGTGAAGCTGATGCAGATGATCAAGCGCATCGTGCCCCCCATCTCCAACGAAATCATCACCCTGGTGAAGGATACTTCCCTCTCCCGCATCATTGCCCTGCAGGAAGTGATCTGGGCCGGCCAGGCCTTCATGAAGGGCAGCCGGGGCATCTCCGGCGCCATCTGGCCCCTGTTCTTTACCGGCGTGTATTACCTGGTGTGGAACGGCCTGATGAGCTGGAGCCTGGGCAAGCTGGAAAAGAAACTGGAATATTTCAAGTAAGGAGGAGAAGCAGATGGCATTTTTGCAAGTGGAAAATATTCAGAAAAGCTTTGGCAAAACCAACGTGCTCAAGGACATCTCCTTCACCATGGAAAAAGGCGAAGTGCTTTCCATGATCGGCTCCTCCGGCAGCGGCAAAACCACCCTTCTGCGGTGCCTGAATTTCCTGGAAAAGCCGGATGCGGGGCGCATTCTGCTGGGGGATCAGCTGCTGTTTGACGGCGAAGTGAAGCAGACCCGGAAGGCCGGCGAGATTCGCAAGAAGAGGCTGCATTTCGGCCTGGTGTTTCAGAATTTCAACCTTTTCCCCCAGTACACGGCGCTGAAAAACGTGATGCTGGCCAAGGAACTGCTGGCGAAAGAGCAGCCCGATTACAAGGACAACAAAAAGAAGATCCACCTGCAGATTGAGCAGGATGCCACGCACCTGCTGGAGCAGATGGGCCTGGCCGATAAAATGAACCATTACCCCCACCAGCTCTCCGGCGGCCAGTGCCAGCGCGTGGCCATTGCAAGGGCATTGAACCTGCAGCCCGATATCCTCTGCTTTGACGAGCCCACCTCCGCTCTGGACCCCGAACTGACCGGCGAAGTGCTGAAGGTGATCCGGGAACTGGCAGATAAAAACACCACCATGATCATCGTTACCCATGAAATGGCGTTCGCCCGGGACGTGGCCAGCAAGGTGATTTTTATGGACGACGGCGTTATCTGCGAAATGGGTACGCCGGATGAAGTGTTCCATCACCCCACGCAGGAGCGCACCCGCCAGTTCCTGGGCAATTATGCCGGTACCCTGTAACCAGGGGCATCGCCCCTGCACCCACCAGGGGCATTGCCCCTGGACCCAGTGCGCGATATTGCATGATTTATCAAAAGAAGTTGTGTCCGCGTGCTACTTGAAAAACAGCGAAGCAGGGGGCTCCGCGCCCCCTGTACCCCTCGGCAGGGCGATCCGCCCTGCACCCTTCCTGCGACAAAACAGGATATATCGAAAATGGTTGTTTCCGCATGATACTTTAGAAAACCAAGCGGTTTCAGCCACGGGCACAATGAAAACAAAGAAAAAGCCGGGAGAGAAAGCTCGCTTTCTCCTCCGGCTTTTTGTTGCTTGCAGAACGGCGGAGCTGGGGGCTCCGCGCCCCCCTGTACCCCTCGGTAGGGCGATCCGCCCTGCACCCTTCCTGCGACAAAACAGGATGTATCAAAAAAACAGTTGCTTCCGCATGACGCTTGAGAAAACCAAGCGGTTTCAGCCACGGGCGCAATGAAAACAAAGAAAAAGCCGGGAGAGAAAGCAAGCTTTCTCCTCCGGCCTTTTTCTATTGTTTTCCCCGGATGCCAAAGCATCCGGCCGGCGGTGTTCCACCGCCCAGCCCGTGGGCGGCAGTGCCGCAGCCAATTCGCAATGTAATTGTCTTTTCTCTCAAACGCATCTGTGCGTGTACGAACGTGCCACACCCTATTCGCTTCTTATTAGCCCCAGCGGAAAATGGCTTGTTTGACAATTTCACTACTTCCGCAAAAGGGTCAAGGGCCAATGGCCCTTGTGGGGTGCAGGGGTGAAACCCCGCAGGGTTTCCTCAAGCTACAGCGGGAGATTGCCTGTTCGACAAGTCCACCACTTCCGCTACCGGGTCAAGGGCCAATGGCCCTTGTGGGGTGCAGGTGTGAAACCCCGCATCGTTTCCTCAAGCTACAGCGGGAGATTGCCTGTTCGACAAGTCCACTACTTCCGCAAAAGGGTCAAGGGCCAATGGCCCTTGTGGGTGCAGGGACTTTTGTTCCTGCAATAAAACGGAGGAGCCGAAGCTCCTCCGCAGGAAGTTGAGGTGGGGGAAATTACAGGTCCGCCAGGCGTGCGTAAACGTCCTTGAGGGCGGGGTAGATGGTGCGGTAGAATTCGTAGTTTTTGACGTATTCGGCGGCGTTGGCATCGGGGGCGCACTTATCGCCGTACTGGATGGCGGCGTCGCAGGCTTCGGGCACGGAGGAGTAGATACCTGCGCCCACACCGGCAAGCAGGGCCACGCCCAGCGCGGGGCCTTCGCCCTTGACAGTCATGATATCGCAGCCATAGAGGTCAGAGAGCATCTGGCGCCAGATGGGGCTCTTGGCGCCGCCGCCGCAGGCAGCCATATGGTTGATGTTCAGGCCCATCTGGCCGAACAGGGACTGGCAATCCTTCAGGGAGTAGGCCACGCCTTCCATGACGGCGCGCACCATATCCCGCTTCTGATGCATGGCGGAGAGGCCCACGAAAGCACCGCGGCAATCGGAATCCAGGTGGGGGGTACGTTCGCCCATGAGGTAGGGCAGGTAGAACAGGCGGTTAGCCCCGATGGGGGACTGGGCCACTTGCTTATTGATCAGGTCATAGCTGTCGCAGCCCATCTGGTTGGCCACGGCCACTTCGTCGGCGCAGAGGGTATCGCGGAACCACTTGAGGGACAGGCCGGCGGCCTGGGTAACGCCCATCACATGCCAGGCACCGGGCACGGCGCAGCAGAAGGTGTGGGCACGGCCCAGGGGATCGATGGTGACCATATCGGTGTGGGCGAACACCACGCCGGAGGTGCCGATGGTGGTGAAAGCGCGGCCGGAGCGCACCACGCCGGTGCCCACGGCAGCAGCGGCGTTATCACCGGCGCCGCCCACCACGGGGGTGCCGGCCTTGAGGCCGGTGAGTTCGGCCACACGGGGGGTGATCACGCCGGTGACTTCGGGGCTTTCGTACACTTTGCCCAGCAGAGCCTTATCGATGCCCAGCTTTTCCAGCACCGTATCGCTCCAGCAGCGGCCGGGCACGTCCAGCAGCTGCATGCCGCTGGCGTCGGACACTTCGGTGGCGTATTCGCCGGTGAGCATCAGGCGGATGTAATCCTTGGGCAGCAGGATGTGGGCGCACTTTTCGTAGATTTCGGGTTCATGCTTTTGCACCCAGCGGATCTTGCCGGCGGTGAAGCCGGTGAGGGCGGGGTTGGCAGTGATGGCGATGAGCCGGTCCCGGCCGCCCATGAGCGCTTCGATTTCGGCGCATTCCTGGGCGGTACGCTGGTCGCACCAGATGATGGCGGGGCGCAGCACCTTGTTGTCCTTGTCCAGCATGGTCAGGCCGTGCATCTGGCCGGAAAGACCGATGCCGGCGATTTCGGCGCTGTCCACGCCGCTCTTACCCAGCACGGCGCGGATGCCGTCCACCACCGCTTCCCACCAATCCTGGGGGTGCTGTTCGGCCCAGCCGTTCTTGGGCTGCTGCATGCCGTATTCGCCGGTGTAGGAGGCAAGGCCGTTGCCTTTTTCATCAAAAAGAACCGTTTTGGTTCCGGAAGTGCCGATATCAATGCCCAGTAAATATGCCATATTGCATTCTCCTTTTCATATTGTATAGAGCGGAACGTTGCTAAAAAAAATATATCATTTTCCATCATTTGTGTCAATGCGCTTTTTCTTAATCCCTGCCCTTCTTTCCCTAAAAAATGCCCTTGAGGGTTTCTTAACCATTTCTAATGCGCAAGAAACGGAAAAAAAGGTGACAAACAAGGCCTGTTTGTGCTATACTGTGTATTGGTGGAGTTTATCCAGCCGAATATGTAAGAAGCCGAGGACGGTTCATTGGCAAAGATCACCAAACAGACCCGCAGCAATATATTGAATGCATTGGTGATTTTTTTGACCATTGGCATCGTAATTTATTTGGGTGCTGCCAATGGTGAAATTGGCGATGCATGGGTTGCCCTGAGAAGCAGTGATCCTTTCTGGATCGGGGCAGCCGTTCTTTCCTATGGCATTTTTTTGATTTTTGAAGCCATGGGTGTTCACGTGTTTTTCCGTCAGCAGGGGCTGAAGCCCAAATTCCGCTCCACGCTGCTGGTATCCATTATCGGCATGTTTTATTCCAGCGTCACCCCGGCGGCCACCGGCGGCCAGCCCATGCAGGTGTTTTCGTTCAAAAAACGGGGCATCCCGGCGGGCATTTCCTCTTCCGCCCTGGCGGTGAAGTTTTTCTGCTTCCAGGTGGCGCTTTTGTCCCTTGGCGGATTGTTCTGGATTTTGCATCCGGACATCGTCAACGCCTGCGTCAACCGTGCCCGGGTGATCGTGGTGACGGGCTTTGTGCTCAACGGCATCACCGTGGCCGCGGTGCTTTTGCTGGCCATCAACAAAAACATCGTCCGGGGCATCATCACGCTGCTGATCAACCTGGGCAAAAAGCTGCGCATCGTCAAGGACGTGGCCCGTACCACCTCCAAGCTGGACGCCGCCCTGGCCGATTTCCATGCCAGCGTGGATATGGTCACCCATCATCCGGGCCAGCTGCTGGTGCTGGTTTTGATTTCCTGCATTCAGGTGATGGGCCTGATGAGCGTTTCCTACTGTGTATACCGTGCCATGGGCCAGAGCGGCCATCTGTTCGGCGAAATTCTGGCGCTGCAGTTCCTTTTGTATATCGGTGCTTCCTTCACCCCCCTGCCCGGTGCTTCCGGCGCGCAGGAGGGCGGCTTCTATATTTTCTTCCAGGACATTTTCCCTGCCAACAAAATGCTGGGCGCCCTGCTTCTGTGGCGGTTCTTTACGTACTACCTGTCCCTGATCGTGGGCCTTGGCTGTGTGGTGTGGGACAGCTCCACCAGCATGAAACGCAAAACCAACGAGCTACAAAGCGAGATAAACGAATATTCAAAGAAAGGACTGGGAAACGGTGTTCAGGAAGACCAGGACAGCCCTGGATGTACTGCTGCCGCAGCACAAGGCAACAACGAAGAAGCTGATTGACAAATGCAAAGAAGCCCTGACGGCGGTGCTGCCCATTGCACTGGTGGTATCCACCCTCTCGGTCACTTTCGCTCCGGTAAACCTTGATATCATCGCCCAGTTCTTTCTGGGCGCTTTTATGCTGGTACAGGGCATGGGGCTTTTTACGTTGGGCGCCGATATGGCCATGCTGCCCATGGGCGAATACATGGGTTCCCACCTGACCAGGAAAAAGAACATATATTTCCTGTGCGGGTTCGCCTTTTTGCTGGGCCTGCTTATCACCATCGCCGAGCCGGACCTGACCGTCCTTGCCAACCAGATCCAGGGCGTGCCCAACATGGTATTGATCCTGACGGTGGGTGTGGGCGTGGGCATTTTCCTGGTGGTGGCCCTGCTGCGCATCCTGTTCCGCATCAAGCTGAAGTACATGCTGCTGGGGCTGTACGCGCTGGTGTTCCTCATCGGCATTTTCATCAAACCGGAATTTTTGCCTATGTCCTTTGATTCCGGCGGCGTTACCACCGGCCCCATCACGGTGCCCTTTATCCTGGCCCTTGGTATGGGTGTTGCCAACGTGCGCAGCGGCAAGGAAGCGGAGGATGACAGCTTCGGCCTGGTGGCCCTGTGCTCGGTGGGCCCCATTCTGGCCATCATGCTCATCAGCCTTTTCTTCCCTGAACTGCAAAACACCTCTTCCTCCGCCGATGCCGTGCGGCTGAACAACACGCTGGAAGTGATGGGCTCTTTTGCCCATGCTTTCCCCCATTACCTGAAGGAAGTGGTTATTGCCCTTTTGCCCATTGTGGTTTTGTTTGTGCTGTTCCAGCTGTTTTCCCTGCATCTGCCGGGGGCGGAATTGCAGCGCATCGGCGTGGGCCTTATGTATACCTTCCTGGGCTTGGTGATTTTCCTGACCGGCGTGAACGTGGGCTTCCTTCCCATGGGTCAGTACCTGGGCGCCCACCTTGCTACGGAGCATGCCTGGCTGTTGATCCCCCTGGGGGCACTGATCGGCTTCCTGGTGGTCCGGGCGGAGCCTGCGGTGCATGTGCTCAATTCCCAGGTGGAAGAAGTTTCTTCCGGCGCCATCAGCAAAAAAGCCATGATGACCGCTCTGTCCATCGGTGTGGCCGCTTCCGTCAGCATTTCCATGCTGCGGGTGCTCACCGGCATTTCCATCTGGTATTTCATTGCGCCCGGTTACCTTATTGCCCTTTTGCTTACCTTCTTCTGCCCGCCCATCTTTACCGCCATTGCCTTTGACTCCGGCGGTGTGGCCTCCGGCCCTTTGACGGCGGCCTTTATGCTGCCCCTTGCCATGGGCGCCTGCGGCGCAGTGGGCGGCAATGTGCTGGAAGATGCTTTCGGCGTGGTGGCCATGGTGGCCATGACGCCCCTCATCGCCATTCAGATATTGGGTGTTGTTTACCGCATCAAAACCCGGCATGCCAGGGACGAAGCACCGTCCGTGCCGGAAGAAGACGAAATTATCGACGTTTAATCACGGAGGGGGAACCATGCAAAACGCACTGCTCAGCCTGCTCTTCACCATTGTGGACCGCGGCAAGGGTGAGGCCGTAACGGAATTGCTGGCAATGGATGGCGTAAAGCACCACACGGTGGCCCTGGGCCACGGCACCGCCCACAAGGGCATTCTGAGTGTGCTGGGCCTGCGGGATACCGCCAAGGACGTGGTGATCACCTTCCTGCCCAGCCGCATCGCCCGCAACGCCATGCGCCGCCTTTCCTATGCGCTGGACCTGGACAGGCCCGGCAAGGGCATTGCCTTTGTGGTGCCGCTGGGCAGCATTGCCGGCGCCGCCACGCTGCAGTATCTGCTGGATAACGAAGACAAGACAGCCATCGAGGAGGAACATACCCCTATGGAACAGAATCAGCATGAACTGGTTATCGCCGTGATCAATAAGGGCTTTTCCGAAACGGTGATGGAAGCTGCCCGTCCTGCCGGTGCCGGCGGCGGCACCATCATCCACGCCCGGGGCGCTGCGCCCCAGGAAGCCAGCCATTTCTTCGGCATCACCATCCAGCCGGAAAAGGAACTGATGCTCATCGTGGTGGATAAGGAACACAAAATTCCCGTCATGCAGGCCGTCAGCAAGGCCGCCGGGCTGCAGACCGAGGGCCACGGCATTGTGTTCAGCCTGCCGGTCACGGCACTGATGGGCATTGCCCGCAAAGGGGAACTTAAGGAGGTGGCCGAATGATCAAGCGTTTTTTCTGCATCCTGCTTATCCTGTGCAGCCTGTCCTCCTGTGTTCTGGCAGAAGCACTGCCCGATAGCCTTACCATGAAGGCCGGCGAAAGTCTGTCCTTTGCCCTGCCCTTTTCCGGCAGCTGGGACAGCGACGCTCCTGACGTGGCCTATGCCGAAGGGGATACCGTCTATGCCCTTGCCCAGGGCTGGGCGCAGCTGGTGCTGATGGATGGCGAAAACGAATTTGTGGTGGACCTGGAAGTGACGGACCCTGTGCCGGCCGTGATCCGGGATGCCATTGAAATTGCCCTTTCCCAGTGGGAAGAAGTTGGCGAAAAGCGGCTGGATAAAACCAAGCGCGGCAACAAATACATCAAATGGTGGGGCTACGAAAACATCGGCTGGTGCGGCGCTTTCGTGGGCTATTGCCTGGATACCGCCGGCGTGCCGCTGGAGCCCAGCGATAACTGGCGCAAGGTGAAGCCCCTGGAAGGCGGCGTGCCCTACAGCCTGCGGGAAGCCGGCGTGCCCAAGCTGCGTACCGGCTTTACCAACATGGAACGCATTACCAATATCCCCCGCCCCGGCTACCTGATCATCTTCGGCGCCAAGGGCTATTATGAAGATGTGCACGTGGGCATGATCACCGATGCGGTGGACAAGGGCAATGGTATCTACCAGATTTTTACCGTGGAAGGCAATATCGGCGGCGGTACCGTTAAACGCTTCTCCTTCCTGTATGATGCCAATGCAGAAGATGCGAAAACCAATATGTCCTACCTGCCCGAAGAAGAGTGGGTGGTGGAAGGGGTGCACTACGAAGGCCCCCGCCAGACCAAGGCAAACGGCAAGAAACATAACTGGTATGTGACCGCCATCTGCCAGACCTGGCAATAACCAGGGACATCGCCCCTGGACCCACAAGGGCCATTGGCCCTTGACCCTTTTGCGGAAGTGGTGGACTTGTTCATCGAGCAATTTGCCGCTGCGGCTTGAGGGAACGATGCGGGGTTTCACCCCTGCACCCCACCAGGGGCATTGCCCCTGGACCCGGTAGCGGAAGTGGTGGACTTATAGCACAAACAATGTCCCGCTGTAAGGGGCATTGGCCCTTGACCCATTTGCGGATGTAGTGGAATTGTCAAACAAACAATTTCCCGCTGGGGCTAATAAGAAGATGGAAATATTGCGAATGGAGTGTGGCACTTCCGTACAGGCACAGACGCGTTTGAGAGAAAAGACAGTCACATTGCGAATTGGCTGCGGCACTGCCGCCCACGGGCTGGGCGGTGTTCCACCGCCTGCCGGATGCTTAGGCATCCGGGGAAAACAATAGAAAAAGGCCGGAGGAGAAAGCGAGCTTTCTCTCCCGGCTTTTTCTTTGTTTTCATTGTGCCCGTGGCTGAAACCGCTTGGTTTTTTCAAGCAACATGCGGAAACAACTATTTTCGATACAT
>JAZNOW010000029.1:0-16067 GCA_045589355.1 Clostridia bacterium | reverse complement strand
CGGCAGGGCGATCCGCCCTGCACCCACCAGGGGCATCGCCCCTGGACCCAGTGCGCGATATTGCATGATTTATCAAAAGAAGTTGTGTCCGCGTGCTGCTTGGAGAACGGAAAGAGGCCTGCGCGGCCTGACCGGAGCAGGTGGCTCCTCGCCCCCTGTACCCCTCGGCAGGGCGATCCGCCCTGCACCCAGTACGCGATAACGCGTAACTTATCAACAGAAGTTGTGTCCGCGCGCTGCTTGAGGAACGGAAAGGGGCCTGCGCGGCCTGACCGGGGCAGGTGGCTCCTCGCCCCCTGTACCCCTCGGCAGGGACAAACGTCCCTGCACCCATCCTGCGACGGGCAAGCTGACAAAACAAACTTGTTTCCGCATGAAACTTGAGGAACGGAAATATAAGCCCACGGGCGCAATGAAAATACGGAAAAAGCCGGGAGAGAAAGCAAGCTTTCTCCTCCGGCCTTTTTTCGTATTTTCCCCGGATGCTTTCAGCATCCGGCAGGCGGCGTTCCGCCGCCCAGCCCGTGGGGTGGTGGGCTACACCCAATTCGCAATATGATAATCGTTCTTTGCGCTGGGGTACCTGCGAGCTGTTGGCATACCTCAAGCTTCAGCGGGAAGTTGCTTGTTCGTCCGCTAATCCCTTCCACAACCGGGTCCAGGGTACTACCCTGGCCGCAACTGGGTCCAGGGGCAATGCCCCTGGTGGGGTGTGGGGTGAAGCCCCACAGGTTTCTCTCAAGCTTCAGCGGGAAATTGCTTGTTCGTCCGCTAATCCCTTCCGCAACCGGGCCCAGGGTACTACACGGGCTGCCACTGGGTCCAGGGGCAATGCCCCTGGTGGGGTGTGGGGTGAAGCCCCACAGGTTTCCCTCAAGCTTCAACGGGAAATTGCTTGTTCGTCCACTAATCCCTTCCGCAATCGGGTCCAGGGTACTACCCTGGTCGCAACTGGGTCCAGGGGCAATGCCCCTGGTGGGGTGTGGGGTGAAACCCCGCATAGTTTCCCTCAAGCTTCAGCGGGAAGTTGCTTGTTCGTCCGCTAATCCCTTCCACAACCGGGTCCAGGGTACTACCCTGGCCGCAACTGGGTCCAGGGGCAATGCCCCTGGTGGGGTGTAGGGGTGAAACCCCGCATGGTTTCCTCTCTGTCCGTGTTACGCCTTGTCGGCCAACATGGACAAAAGCTGGTTGGAGCGGGCGATGAAGGCCTGCAGGTCCCCGGCTTCCAGGGGCCGGGAAGAGAGCCGGGCGATATCGAACATCTGCCGGCAGATGAGGTGGGCGGTTTCTTCATTTTCCATGGCGGCCAGGGAGCGGATGGCGGGGCACAGGCGGTTGAGCACCAGGGTGTACCGGGCGGGGAAATCCATGCCCTGGCCGTACATGGCGCTCATTTCCTTGTAGCGGCGCATCTGCTCGTCTTCGGTGAGCATCAGCGGCAGGTCATGGTCGGACAGGGCTTCCAGCTGCACTTTGAGGGTATCGTCTTTCAGCGCTTCCTTGAACAGCGTTTCCAGCTGGCCTGCGTCCAGGTCCTTGCCTTCTTCGGTGTCTTCGGTGAGGCCGGTCACATCGGCGTCCACCCGGACGAACCGGGTTTCTTCCATGCCGCCGGAGAATTCCATGAAGCTCATGAAGTTCATATCGATGAGGGTGTCCATGACAACCACGTCCATGCCCTGCTTGGTGTAGAGGGAAACGGCGGACGCCTGACGGTTTTGTTCGGTGGTGTAGAAAATTTTCTTTTCCGCTTTACCTTCGTTGCGGGCTTTGTATTCGTCCAGGGTCAGGTATTCGCCTTCCGTGGTCTTATAGAGGATGGAAGGCTTCACCATGTCGTAGAACTTGTTGTCCCGGATGCAGCCGTATTTCACGAAGGGATGGATATCGTCCCAATAGGTTTCGTACTGCTTGCGTTCGGTGTTGAACAGGCCGTTCAGCTTGTCCGCCACTTTCTTGGTGATGTGGGCGGACAGCTTTTTCACATAGCCGTCGTTCTGCAGGAAGGAGCGGGATACGTTCAGGGGCAGGTCGGGGCAGTCCAGTACGCCCTTGAGCAGCATAAGGAATTCCGGGATCACTTCCTTGATGTTGTCCGCCACGAACACCTGCCGGTTGAACAGCTTGATCTGCCCTTCCTGGCCGCCGAAATCCTTCTTGATGCGGGGGAAATAGAGGATGCCTTTCAGGTTGAAGGGGTAATCCACATTCAGGTGCACCCAGAACAGGGGATCTTCAAAGGTGTGGAATACTTTTTTGTAGGTTTCCTTGTATTCCTCTTCGGTGCATTCCCGGGGGTTTTTCAGCCACAGGGGGTTTACGTCGTTGACAGGCTTTTCTTCGTGATCGTGATGGCATTCTTCACAATCGCAGCCGTCTTCATGCTTTTCTTCTTTATTGATGTCCACCAGATAAATGGGGGTGGCCATGAAGCCGCAGTAGCGGTCCAGCACTTCCCGGACGCGGAAGGTTTCGCAGAATTCTTTTTCTTCTTCGGAAATGTGCAAAACGATGGTGGTGCCCCGCTGGGTGCGGCTGCCTTCCTGCATGGTGTAGGCCATGCCGTCTTCGCTTTGCCACAGCACGGGCTGTGCGTTTTCCTGCCAGGACAGGGTGTCAATGGTCACCTTTTCGGCAGCCATGAAGGCGGAATAAAAGCCCAGGCCGAAATGACCGATGATGCCGCCCTTGTCTTCGCCGGTGTAGTTTTTCAGGAATTCTTCGGCGCTGGAGAAGGCTACCTGATTGATGTACTTGTCCACTTCTTCCTCCGTCATGCCGATGCCGTTGTCGGTGAAGGTGAGGGTGCGGTTTTCCTTGTCCACCGTGACGGTGACCCGCAGATCTTCGCCGGTATCGCCCTTGATCATTTTATACTTGGTGATGGCGTCGCAGCCGTTGCTCACCAATTCGCGGATGAAAATATCCTTATCGGAATACAGCCAGCGCTTGATCACCGGCATAATGTTTTGAGCGTGGATGGAAATATTGCCTTTGGTTTCCATAAATAAGCGCCTCCGTCGGTTGATAATGAAAGGGAGAATTTTCCCTGCAAGCAGAAGTATAGCACGGCTGCCCTGAAAAAGCAACAAAAAATTAGCACTCTAAAGATGAGAGTGCTAATTTTGCCACAATTTGCGGTTTTTACAGGTTCAGGGCGTCGTACAGGCCGTCCCGCAGGGGGGCGTGGAACAATTCCCGGATGCCGTACCAGCCCAGCACATGCATGGTGAACACGATGGACAGGCCGTTTTCCTTATCGCACAGGATGAAGCTGCCGGCGGCGCCGTCCCAGCCGAATTCACCGATGGGGGAGCGCTGGCCTTCGCTTTTATCCACCAGCGTGCGCACGCCAAGGCCGTAGCCGTAGCCCGGGCCCATGGCGCAGCCGAAGGCGGGGTTTGCAGCCACCTGGGAAAGCTGCTCTTTGCGCATTTCCAGCACGCTTTCTTCTTTCAGAAGGGGATAGCCGTCGGGGCCTTTGCCCATGGTGAGGGCGGAAGCGAAACGGGCCATATCGTCCAGGGTGCTGACGATACCGGCGCCGCCGCTGTGGTAGTTGGGGGAAAGCCGGTAATCGCAGGTGAGGGGATGGGGACGGAATTCCCGGGTGTCCCAGTCAAAGCCGTACTGGGGGGCCATTTCGCCGCCGGGGGTGAAGGAAGTGTTTTTCATACCCAGCGGGCCGAACACTTCCTTTTGCATATAGTCGCCGAAGGTCATGCCGGTGATGCGTTCCGCCACGGCGCCCAGCACATCATGGCACAGGCTGTACTGGAACTGATCGCCGGGGGAGAAGGAAAGGGCTTTTTTAGGGAATGCACTGACGATATCGAAGGTGCCGGCGTTTTCTTTTTGAGCTGCTTCCACAATGCCGGGGGCCTGCAGGTCATAATCCAGCCCGCCGGTCATGGTGAACAAATGGCGCAGGGTCATTTCCCGTTCGGGCGGGCAGCGCTTGCCCTCCTTTTCAATGAACACATCCCGGAAAGCAGGGATATAGTCCGCCACTTTGTCTTCCAGGGATGCTTTGCCCTGCTCGATCAGCCGCATGACGCCGGTGACAGTCATCACCTTGGAGCAGGAATAAAGGAAATAGCGGCTGTCAAAGGTGCCTTCCCCCCGGCGGGAGCGCAGCAGGGTTTCGTGGCCTTTTTTTACATGCACCTGGCAGCCGGGCACACCCAGGGAAAGGAGCGTATCCAGGTATTTTTCAATTTTCGAAAAATCGTACATTCTGTTTTCTCCTTATGTTATCTACCAAAGCCCAGCCCGTTGAGGAACCGGCACATTTCGCCGCCCCACTGGCCGGCCGCCGCGTTTTCGCTGCCCAGGCCAATGCCGTGATGGCCCAGGGGATACACGTGCAGTTCAAACATCACGTCGTTGTCCCGCAGCTTCATGGCCAGTTGCAGGCTGTTCTGGGCAGGCACCAGCCCGTCCTGAGCGGTGTGCCAGATGAAGGCAGGGGGCGTATTCTGTGTCACATTGCATTCGGCGGAGAAGCGGCGGATCATTTCTTCGTTATCCTTTTCTTCGCCCAGCAGGGCTTCCCGGCTGCCCATGTGGGTGTATTTCCCGAAGGACACCACCGCATAGCAGGGGCAGAATACATCGGGCCGGGAAGAAAAGCGCTGCACCGGGTCTTCGCTTGCGGCATCGCCTTCCTCATAAAGGGTGGCAGCGGAGCAGCACAGATGGCCGCCGGCAGAAAAGCCCATAATGCCCACCTTCTCATAACCCATATGCTTCAGCAGGCGAATGGCCCTTTTGGCATCGGAAAGGGGGGCTTCCCGGTGGCAGGGGGCTACCCGGTAGTCCAGCACATAGGCGGAAATGCCGGCGTTTTGCAAAAGCTTGGCAATGGGTACTCCTTCGTGGGCGGCCTTGTGGGTGTAGCCGCCGCCGGGGCATACCACCATGGCGCCGCGGCTGCCTTCCACGGGGTAGGGGGCAAGGGAGGGCTGGGGCTGGCCGGCGGAGAAGGCGGAATAGGGTGCTTCCCCGGGCCAGAGCAGAATTTTATCACACATGGGAAGGAATCTCCTTTTTTTCATTTGCTGCCTATACTTTACCATGAGCCTCTGTTGCCTTTCAAGCTTTTTTTCGACATTTGGAACAGGAAAATGTACAGTTTGATGGCAATCTATGGCATGCGAGGAAGATGTGTGCTATACTGACATCGTTCCCCAATGAGGAACAGAAGGAGAGTAAAGAAAAATGTCCAACAAAGCAAAGAAATATCTGATCCTGACCGGCCTTGCCCTGGTGGCCGTGGTGATTTTGCTCAGCCTGTGCACCTGCCAGATCGAAACCGGTAAAACCGCCATCATCACCACCTTCGGTAAGGTGGAAGATTACACCCTGGAAGCCGGCTTCCACTTCAAGAGCCCCTTCCAGAAGATCACCCTGATGGATAACCGTGAACAGAAGACCACCTTCAAAACCCAGGCCTTCTCCAGCGACATCCAGCAGGTGGATATTTCCGGCTCCATCAACTATGCCATCAACAAGTCCACCGCCATGAACCTGTTCAAGGAAGTGGGCACCGACTACTACGATAAGCTCATCATGCCCCGTATGATGGAAAACACCAAGGCCGTCTTCTCCAAGTACACCGCGGAAAACCTGGTGTCTGCCCGGGAAACCTTGTCCATGCAGATCCGCGATAACCTGAGCAAGGAAATGGAACGCTACGGTATCACCATCATCTCCGTCTCCATCGAAAATATCGACTTCACCGACGCTTTCACCGACGCCGTTGAAAACAAGCAGGTGGCTGCCCAGAAGAAGCTGCAGGCGGAAATTGAACAGGAACAGAAAACCATGGAAACCCAGCAGCAGGCGGAACGGAAAAAGATTGAAGCGGAAGCGGAAGCCAATGTGAAAAAGGTGAACGCCGATGCCGAAGCCTATGCCACCAAGGTGAAGGCGGAAGCGGAAGCGGAAGCCAACAAGCTGATCGCGGAAAGCCTCACCCCCGAACTGATCAACTTCACCGAAGCCAAACTGTGGAACGGCCAGCTGCCCCAGTTCGTTTCCGGCGGCGGCGCCGATGCCCTGCCTGTGGTGAGCTTTGAAAGCAATCTGGAATAACATCCCCTCTCTCTCGGGCTGCGGCTTTGGCCGCAGCCTTCTTTTCTGCTTGCACAATTGGGGCAAAACGCTTATAATATCCATGTTTTGATTGAATGAAAGGAGGCGGCGCTCATGCAGGCGCTCAAGAAACCCCGTCAGGCGGCAGCCGTGCAGGATCTGAGTGGCTTTGGCCGTTGTTCCATCACCGTGGCGCTGCCCATTCTGTCCGTCATGGGGGTGCAGGTGAGCTGCCTGCCCACGGCGGTGCTTTCCACCCATACCGGCGGCTTCACCGGCTACACCTTCCGGGATCTGACTCAGGATATGGAGCCCTTCTTCCGTCACTGGCAGAAGGAAGGCTTTGCCTTTGATGCCCTCTATACCGGCTACCTTGGCAGCCTGGAGCAGCTGGACATTGTGCATAAGTTTTTCGATGCTTTCCAGACCCGGGAAAACCTGACGCTGGTGGACCCTGTCATGGGGGACCATGGGGTGCTTTACAGCCGTTTTGACGACCGTATGGTGCAGGGCATCCGTGCCCTGTGCGCCAGGGCGGATGTGATCGTGCCCAACCTTACCGAGGCTGCTTTCCTTACCGGCACGCCTTACCGGCCCGACCTGCAAAAGGAAAGGGACATGGTGGAAGTGTGCGAAAAGCTGCTGGCCCTTGGCCCGAAAAAAGTGGTGCTTACCGGCGTGCGGCCGGAGGAAGGGCACCTTGGCGCTGCCTGCCATGACGGCAAAAAGCTGCATGTGTACGCGCCGCCCCATGTGCCCAAGCAATACGATGGCACGGGGGATGTGTTTGCTTCCGTGCTGCTGGGCGGCATGCTGGGGGGCAGAACGGTGGAAAAGAGCATGGAAATGGCGGCGGATTTCACCCGCATCTGCGTGGAGCGCAGCATGCTTGGCGGCACCGATATGCACCACGGCGTGGATTTTGAAATGTGCCTGCCCCGGCTGATGGAAATGCAGAAGGAAAAATAAAAAAGCGGCGGAGGAGGATGTTCCCCTCGCCGCTGATTTTTGCGATTATTCGGCAGGCTCTTCCTGCGCTGCCGCCTGTTCCATGGTGATCGCTTCCGCTTCCTGCTGCGCCTGTTCCAGGTCGGCAATCAGGTTACCCAGCTTTTCCTGCAGTTCCTTCAGTTCGTTGATGGTGAAGGAACGGGCGTCGCGGAGCATGTCTTCCACCTTAGGCTTGCCGATTTCGTTGATGGCTTTCACCACTTTATCGGCGGCGCCGGATACTTTTTCCTTCGCCTGTTCAAAGATGGGTTCGCCCTTCTGGGCCAGGTTTTCCACGGCTTCCTGGGCCTTTTCCGCACAGGTGGCTACGGCGCCGATCCCGGCTTTGATCACTTTTTCCAGTTCCTTGCAAAATTCGTCCATCAGCGCATCGCTCCTTTTATGTTCGTTTGCATTGTGCCCCGGCAAAGGAGGCACCATACAGGTATATTATGACAGAAAGAAGCCCCCTTGGCAAGAAAAAAAGAATTTGTTGATTTCTCCATTTTTTGTGCAGACTGACGGAAAAGCCCCTTGACAGGGGGGCTTTTTTTTCGTACAATGTATATGATCGGCTGAAAAGTCTGCCCCATGAAGAGGGGTGGATGGGCTGTTTTCGGATACATTTGCTTCTGGTTTTATTTTGCAGGCGTTTTGCCGCTTCAGCATACGGGTGTTATTTGCTGTGCGCCCCGGTGTTTTAGTTGTTGAACTTTCTGTTTGTTTGCCGGTTCATGGTATCGAAATACAGCTTTGCCGTGCGAAAACGGCTTTTTTTCGTGCGGTTTTTTCAATTGATAGTGTTACGAAATGAAAAAAATGAGAGAAGAGTAAGTGAAAGGAGGAAAACCGTGGATATTGTTTGGATCATTCTGGCTGCCGTGCTGGGCCTTGCCATCGGCGCGCTGGCCGGATATATGTACCGCAAGGATATGGCCGAAAAGAAAATCGGCCGGACTGAAGAATATGCCAAGAAACTGCTGGATGACGCCACCCGCAAGGCAGACGACAAGAAAAAAGAAATGCTGCTGGAAGCCAAGGAAGAAATCCTGCACCTGAAAACCGAACTGGACAAAGAAATCCGCACCCGCCGGGCGGAAATTCAGCGCTCCGAACGCCGCACCATCCAGCGTGAAGAAACCCTGGATAAGCGGGAAGAACAGCTGGATAAGCGCCGGGATAATCTCTCTGAACGTGAAGATGCTTTGAATCAGAAGTATCAGAACGCGCAGAAACTGGAAGATGAGGCCAACGAGCTGAAAGAAAAGCAGATCGCCGAACTGGAACGCATCGCCACCCTCACCCAGGACGAAGCCCGTCAGATCATTATCGACCGTGTGCAGAAGGACGCCTTCCATGACGCCGCTGCCACCGTCCGTGATATCGAAGCCCGCGACAAGGAAGAGGGCGAAAAGAAGGCCCGCAATATCATTGCCCTGGCCATTCAGAAGTGCGCTGCCGACCATGTGGCAGAAAGCACCGTCTCCGTCATCAACCTGCCCAATGACGATATGAAGGGCCGCATCATCGGCCGCGAAGGCCGCAACATCCGCGCGCTGGAAACCGCCACCGGTGTGGACCTCATCATCGACGATACCCCCGAAGCCGTCATCGTTTCCGCTTTCGATCCCGTGCGCCGCGAAATTGCCCGCCTGGCCATCGAAAAGCTCATCATGGACGGCCGCATCCATCCCGCCCGCATCGAAGAGTGCGTGGAAAAGGCCAAGAAGGAAGTGGATAACCAGATCCGCGAAGCCGGTGAACAGGCTGTGTTTGAAACCAACCAGCATGGCATCCATCCCGAACTGGTCAAGCTGCTGGGCCGTATGCGCTACCGCACCAGCTATGGCCAGAACGTGCTGAAGCACTCCATCGAAGTCAGCCACCTGGCCGGCCTTATGGCTGCCGAACTGGGCGCCGATGTGGCCCTGGCCAAGCGCGCCGGTCTGCTTCACGATATCGGTAAGGCTGTCGACCACGAACAGGAAGGCACCCATGTCTCCCTGGGTGGTGAACTGGCTCGTAAGTACAACGAAAGCCCCGATGTCATCCATGCCATCCTGGCCCATCACAACGATGTGGAACCCCAGACCGTGGAAGCCGTGCTGGTGCAGGCTGCCGACGCCATCAGCGCCGCCCGCCCCGGTGCCCGCCGCGAATCCCTGGAAAACTACATCAAGCGGCTCACCAAGCTGGAAGAAATCGCAAACTCCTTCTCCGGTGTGGATAAGTGCTTCGCCATCCAGTCCGGCCGCGAAGTGCGCATCATGGTCAAGCCCGAAGACGTTACTGACGAGGGCACGAAAGTTCTGGCCAAGGAAATTGCCAAGCGCATCGAAAAGGAAATGGAATATCCCGGCCAGATCCGCGTGAACGTCATCCGGGAAACCCGCTCCACCGAATACGCCAAGTAATTCAACATCAAAAGAAGCCGTTTCGTCCGGCTTCTTTTTTGTTGCATACAACAACCAGGGCAGGGGGCTCCGCGCCCCCCTGTACCCCCGCGGCAGGGCGATCCGCCCTGCACCCTTCCTGCGAAGCAGAAGTTTGCTTTTCCAATCTTCATTCCGCATGCTGGTTGGGGACGGTGAAGCAGGGGCCTGTGCGGCCCCCCTACCCCCCCCACCAGGGGCATTGCCCCTGGACCCTTCCTGCGAAAAAGAAGGCTCCTTTTACCTTCTTATTTCCGCATGTTACTTGGGGAAACGAATGAGAGCCCACGGGCGCAATGAAAATACGAAAAAAACCGGGAGAGAAAGCAAGCTTTCTCCTCCGGCCCTTTTTCGTATTTTCCCCGGATGCAAAGCATCCGGCCGGCGGCTGTAAGCCGCCCAGCCCGTGGGGTGGCGGGGCCACACCTAATTTGCAAAACAGCAATCTGTCATTGGGAAGGGGGTATCTGCATGTTCCACTGCTTCACCGGGAAATTGTTTGTCTGATAAGAATGGCTATATCCGGCACTGGGTCCAGGGCCGATGGCCCTGGTGGGGGTGGAGGGGGCAAAGTCCCTCCAGGTCTCCCTACGCAGCACTGGGACATTGCTTGCATGATATAAATTGTTGCTTCCGGCACTGGGTCCAGGGCCGATGGCCCTGGTGGGGGTGGAGGGGGCAAAGCCCCTCCAGGTCTCCCTACGCAGCACCGGGACATTGCTTGCATGATATGAATTGTTGCTTCCGGCACTGGGTCCAGGGGCAATGCCCCTGGTTATTTGAGGAAAGTTTTGTAGTCTTCCCAGTTTTTCTTCAGCAGGTTGGGGGTGTCCAGCCCATAGGGGCATTTGGCGGCGCACTGGCCGCATTCCAGGCAATCGTCAATGAGGGCCATCTTTTTCTGCCACACGTCGCTGAGCCAGGCCTTTTCGGGGGCACGGCGCAGCATCAGGCTCATGCGGGCGGCGTTGTTGATTTCAATGCCTGCCGGGCAGGGCATGCAGTAGCCGCAGCCGCGGCAGAAATCGCCGGTCAGTTCTTTCCGTTCCCGGGCAATGTGGGCTTTGATCTCATCCGTCATGGCAGGCGGATTTTCGCCGCAGGCCAGAAAATCGTCCAGTTCCTTTTCCCGCTGAATGCCCCAGATGGGCAGCACAGGATATTCGGCCAGGAAAGCATAGGCGGCATCTGCTCTGGTGATGAGCCCGCCGGACAGGGCCTTCATGCAGATGAAGCCGATGTCATGCTCTGCGCACAGGTCCACCAGCGCCTTTTCTTTGTCGCTGGCAAGGTAGGAGAAGGGGAACTGCAGCGTGTCATACAGGCCGGAAAGCACCGCTTCTTCTGCCAGGTGCAGCCGATGATTGGTGAAACCGATAAAGCGGATCATGCCTTTTTCCTTTGCTTCCAGCATGGCTTCGTACAGGCCGGTGCCGTCGCCGGGCTTGGGCACGAAGGCGGGGTTGTGGAACTGCAGGATATCCACATGGTCGGTTTTCAGGAGGGCCAGGCTGGTTTCAAGGTCCTTCCAGAAGCCTTCCACGGTGGTGGAGGGGGTCTTGGTGGCGATGATGATTTCATCCCGCACGTCGCTCAGGGCATAGCCCAGCTTTTCTTCGCTGTCGGAATAGCTGCGGGCGGTGTCGAAAAAGTTGATGCCCTTTTCATAGGCTTTGCGCAGGATAGGCTTTGCTTCTTCCAGGGTGACGCGCTGGATGGGCAGGGCGCCGAAGCCGTTTTTGTTGACGATCAGGTTGGTTCTTCCCAGGCGGATGGTGGACATGGCAGTTCCTCCCGTCGAAATAATCAAAATATTTTCCTTATTATAACACGCCTGCCATATGCTGGCAAGAACGGACAAATACCTGTTGCGAAAAAGGACAAAAATGAGTATAATGGATACAGAACATACGAAAGGATGCACGCAGAGATGAAAAAGACGATGATTCTTCTGATGGCGGCAATCTTGCTGACGGGCGTCTGTTCCTTTGCGTCGGCACAGGAGGGGAATATGGTAATTTTTGAGGGCAAGAAAACGGCGCAGGGCAAGGACGCCATGCTGGACTTTTATTTTACCGAGCATGTGGGCGGTGCCTTTGACGCCACGGCCATGACCAAGGGAAGCAAGCTGGTTCTTGAATACGAAGGCCCGGAAAAGGACGGCATCTACCTGGCGCTCATCAGCCATTCCGGCGGCAACCGCTGGCTCACCCTGAACCCCAACAAAGTGACCCTGCTGGAAAACGGCCGCTGCCAGGCGGAGTTTTATTACATTTCCATTTCTATGAAGATCGGCGGCCTGTTCAACCTGCTGGATGAGATCCGCCCCCTTTGCGCCGGCGGAGAAAAGGTGACGCTGTACAAGGTGGAATACGTGGAAGGCGACGGCGAGCCGGTGAAATACGGCCCCTCCGATTGGCTCAAGCCCAGTGAAGGCATTGCGTTCCTTGGGGACTCCATCACCCAGAATGTGTTCTACAACGAAGGGGATTTCAACACCCTTCTGGGCCGCAAGGATTGCGTGAACTACGGCATCGGCAGCCAGACTTCCGTGCACATGCTGAACCGCATTGACGAAATTGCTGCCCGGGATTACAAGCAGCTGGTCATCTGGTGCGGCATCAATGATATGGGTTCTTCCACCCCTGAACAGATCGCCGGCCGTGTGGAAAAAATGGTGGAGATCATGCGGGAAACCAACCCCGGCATCCGCTTCACCATCATCTCCACCCTGCCCACCACGGACGCCTTCTTCCGCGGTGCACAGCATAAGATCGCGGAGCTGAACGGCCTCTACCGTGCCTTTGCCGACGCCCATGAGGACGTTACCTTCTGCGACGTGTACCCCTATTTCCTGGCCGAAAACGGCTATTGCAAGCCGGAACTGATGATCGACGGCCTGCACCCCAACAGCGACGGCTACAAGATTTTGAAGGAACATTTGCCGGCTTACCTGCTGCCGGAAATGTAAGCGAGATATGGAACAGGGGCCTGTGCGGCAACGAAGCAGGGGCTTACGCAGCCCCCGTACCCCCGCGGCAGGGCCATCGGCCCTGCACCCTTCCTGCGATGGAGGAAACATATCGCACAAACTTCTTTCCGCATGAAACTTCAGGTAACGGAAAGAGAGCCCACGGGCGTTATGAAAACGAAAAAAAGAGCGGCTGAGAGAATACATTCTCTCACCGCTTCTTTTTTATCGTTTTCCCCGGATGCAAAGCATCCGGACGGCGGTGTTCCACCGCCTAGCCCGTGGCCCGCAGTGTGGGCATCCAGCTCACAAAGAAACAATCTACCTCTGCAAAGGGGTTTTGGCGTGTAGCAGTGTCGCAGCCAACTCGCAAAGTTTCAATCGTTCATTTGCGAAAATTTGTGTGCGTGATGCTCCATTTCACCGGGAAACTGTATGAAAGATACAGTTTGTTGCATCCGGAATTGGGTCCAGGGCACTGCCCTGGTGCCCCTGGTGGTTATTTGTCCAGAATACGGCTGAGGAATTCCCGGGTGCGCTTATGTTTGGGGTTGGTGAAAATTTCCGCAGGGGGCGCATCTTCGGCGATGACGCCCTGATCCATGAAGATAACGCGGTTGGAAACGTCTCTTGCGAAGCCCATTTCGTGGGTCACCACCAGCATGGTCAGGCCGCCTTCGGCCAGATCCCGCATAACGGAAAGCACTTCGCCCACCATTTCAGGGTCCAGGGCGGAGGTGGGCTCGTCAAAGAGGAGGATTTCAGGGTCCATAGCCAGGGCACGGGCGATGGCCACGCGCTGTTTCTGGCCGCCGGAAAGCTGGCCGGGACGGGCGTTCATGAAAGGCGTCATGCCCACCTTGTCCAGGTATTCCACGGCCTTTTTCTTTGCTTCCTGTTTGCTGCGCTTCAAAACCAGCGTCTGGCCGATGATGCAGTTGTCCAGGGCGCTCATGTTGCTGAACAGGTTAAAGGACTGGAACACCATGCCCACCTTGCTGTGGTAATCGGCCCGGTTCAGGGTTTCGGCGTTCTGGCCGTGGTAGAGGATCCGGCCGGCGGTGGGGTCTTCCAGGAAGTTGATGCAGCGAAGCAAGGTGCTTTTGCCGGAGCCGGAAGCGCCGATGATGGAAATCACATCGCCCTTGTTGACGGAGAAGCTGATGTCTTTGAGCACCTGATGGCTGCCGAAGTCTTTCTTCAGGTTTTCCACCTGCAGGATGTTTTTGTCGTTTGCGGTCAGGTTAGTCATGGGGCACATCCTCTCCTTTCTCCAGGGTAATGGTGGCGTCAGAAGCGCTCTGGCTGCCGTAGATGGTGTAGTGCTTGCCGCCGTCCATCTTCTTTTCCAGCAGGCGGAGAAGCCTGGTGGTGGTGAAGGTGAGCACGAAGTAAATGGCGGCAATGATGGCGAACACTTCAAAATACACAAGGTAGGTGCCGGCGGCGGTTTTGCCCACGAAGAAAAGTTCGCTGACGGCAATTACGTTCAGCACGCTGCTGTCTTTGATGTTGACCACAAATTCGTTGCCGATGGAGGGCATGATGTTGCGCACGGCCTGGGGCAGCACCACATGCACCATGGACTGCCAGTGGGTCATGCCGATGGCGTGAGCGCCCTCTTTCTGGCCCTTGTCCACGCTGATGATGCCGCCGCGGATGATTTCCGCCATGTAGGCGCCGGTGTTGATGGAGATGATGAAGATGGCGGCAAACAGCGTGCTCATGTTGATATCCAGGTACATCATGGAGCCGTAGTAGATCACCATGGCCTGCACGATCATGGGGGTGCCGCGGAATACTTCAATGTAAATGTTCAGGATCAGGTTGGCCACTTTCATCAGCGCTCTCTTGACGAAATGGTCCTTCTTGGTTACCGGGATGGTGCGCACAACGGCCACCAGCAACCCCAGCAAAAAGCCCAGCACCGTACCGCTGATGGCAATCAGCATGGTGTAGCCGGCGCCGGTAAGGAAAAGGGGGCCGTATTCCTGAAGCAGTTTTTCAATCCATCCGAAAAATGTGGTGGGCAAAGACATGGTACACAGTCTCCTTTTAGCGAACCATGAGGACGGAAGCTATTCTTCCGTCCTCATGCGGTGTTGTGTGCAATTATTCAGCCAGAGGCTGGCGGGTCTTGGCGTCGTTCATCATCTGTTCCCGTTCGGCCTGGGGAATCTGGGCCAGAGCGGCGTTGACGTCTGCGGTGAGAGGGCTGCCCTTCTGCAGGCCCACGGCCACGGATACGTCCGCTTCGCTGGCCGCAAAGCCCTTGCCTTCGTCAAAGACGATGTAGGTCAGGTCGGGGTTGGCAATGCAGTCGGCTTCGGCGCCGGGCTTTTCAGCCACATAGCCGTCCACGGTGCCGGCACGGGTGGCAATGATCATGGTGGGGAAGGTGTCCAGAGCGGCATGCTGGTTCACGCCGGGAATCTGGGGAATAACGGTATAGTGGAAGGTGTTCAGCTGGCCGGTGATGGTGGCGCCGGAAAGCTCTTCCAGGGACTTGGCAGAAGCGTAGGGGCTGTCCTTCTTCACAACCACAACCAGGTCGCTGGTGTAGTAGGCGTCAGAGAAGTCCAGGGTGGCCTTGCGTTCTTCCGTGGGGCTCATGCCGGCAATGATGGCGTCCAGCTTGCCGCTGACCACGCCCATGGGCAGGCCGTCCCATTCGGTCTTGACGATCACCAGTTCCATGCCCATGCTGTCGGCCACTTTCTTGGCAATCTGCACGTCATAGCCGTCGGCATAGCCCATGCCGCCTTCGATGGGCACGGTGAATTCGGAGGGATCGGTCTGGGTCCAGTTAAAGGGAGCATAGTTGCATTCCATGCCCACGCGCAGCTGCTTCTTGGCTTCGGCGGCGGGGGCTTCGGTGCCTGCGGGAGCGGCATCCTTCTTGGCGCAGGCGCACAGGCCAAAGGCCAGCACAACCAGCATCAGTACGGCAACGATCTTCTTCAGGTTCTTCATGTGTCTTTTCCTCCTCAAAATGAAATAGCTGCGAGGCCTCAAAGACGCCCGCAGCTTTTATCTGCCTGATAAATGTTGCGAATAGCGCCCCACGGGTGTTTCCCGTGACAGTCGGAGAGATGTTTTCCCTTCGCCCAACACCGGTTTAGCTGCTCCCCGGCATTTCGGCAGCTTTCCCTTTCTCAACCCTTCACAGCCTCCAGCAGGCTCCGGGCAGATACTCTTGATCGCTGCGCCTCTATTCTATGCAGCCAAGGCAATGCCTTCGCTGATTTATGCCCTTATTCTACACGTTTTTGCCCATAAGTCAAGGGCAATTTGGATGAAGTACAATAAATGTACATCTGCATACAGGGGACGCTGCAGCAGGGGGCTCTGCGCCCCCCGTACCCCCGGCACCAGGGGCATTGCCCCTGGACCCTTCCTGCGATGGGGAAAACTTTCATTTCAAACCTTTTTCCGCATGTTGATTGGGGGAGGGGAGAAGAGCCCACGGGCACAATGAAAATGTAGAAAAAAGCCGGTCAGGAAAGTTTACTTTCCTGCCGGTTTTTTCTCATTTTCCCCGGATGCACAGCATCCGGGCGGCAGTGCCGCAGCCA
>JAZNOW010000028.1:0-23493 GCA_045589355.1 Clostridia bacterium | reverse complement strand
GTGACCTATTCCGAAGACGAATACGAAATCACCGTCACCATTTCCGACAACGGCGATGGTACCTTGCTGGTGGAAGCCACCGAAGGGTATGACAGCCTGACCTTCGAAAACGAATATGAAGCTACCGGTTCCGTCCAGTTCAAGGGCGAAAAGGTTTTGACCGGCCGCGACCTGGCTGCGGACGAATTCAGCTTCACCCTGACCGGCAATGGCGTCACCGAAACGGTGAAGAATGATGCCGACGGCAAGTTTGAATTTACCGCGCTTTCCTACACGCTGGAAGATAAGGGGCAGACCTACACCTACACGGTGAAGGAAGAACAGGGCAATCTCGGCGGCGTGACCTATTCCGAAGACGAATACGAAATCACCGTTACCATCTCCGACAACGGCGACGGCACCTTGCTGGTGGAAGCCACTGAAGGGTATGACAGCCTGACCTTCGAAAACGAATATGAAGCCACCGGTTCCGTCCAGTTCAAGGGCGAAAAGGTTTTGAACGGCCGCGACCTGGCTGTGGATGAATTCAGCTTCACGCTGACCGGCAACGGCGTCACCGAAACGGTGAAGAATGACGCCGACGGCAAGTTCGAATTTACCGCGCTTTCCTACACGCTGGAAGATAAGGGGCAGACCTACACCTACACCGTGAAGGAAGAACAGGGCACGCTTGGCGGCGTGACCTATTCCGATGCGGAATACGAAATCACCGTCACCATCTCCGACAACGGCGACGGAACGCTGAATGTGGAAGCTACTGACGGTTACGATGCGCTGGTGTTTGAAAACGAATACGCAGCTACGAACAGCATCCAGTTCAAGGGCGAAAAGATCCTGAGCGGCCGCGACCTGGCTGCGGACGAATTCAGCTTCACCCTGACCGGCAACGGCGTCACCGAAACGGTGAAGAACGACGCCGACGGTAAGTTCCAGTTTACTGCGCTTTCCTATACGCTGGCGGATAAGGGCCAGACTTACACCTACACGGTGAAGGAAGAACAGGGTGATCTCGGCGGCGTGACCTATTCCGAAGACGAATACGAAATCGAAGTCACCATTTCCGATAACGGCGACGGCACCTTGCTGGTGGAAGCCACCGAAGGGTATGACAGCCTGACCTTCGAAAACGAATACGCAGCTACGAACAGCATCCAGTTCAAGGGCGAGAAGGTTTTGACCGGCCGTGATTTGGCTGCGGACGAATTCAGCTTCACCCTGACCGGCAACGGCGTCACCGAAACGGTGAAGAACGATGCGGACGGCAAGTTCCAGTTCACCGCGCTTTCCTACACGCTGGCGGATAAGGGGCAGACCTACACTTACACGGTGAAGGAAGAACAGGGCAATCTCGGCGGCGTGACCTATTCCGAGGACGAATACGAAATCACCGTCACTATTTCCGACAACGGCGACGGAACGCTGAATGTGGAAGTCACTGAAGGGTATGACAGCCTGACCTTCGAAAACGAATACGCAGCCACCGGTTCCGTTCAGTTCAAGGGCGAAAAGACCCTGACCGGACGTAAGCTGGAAGAAAATCAGTTCAGCTTCGTGATGGAAGACGAAAACGGCCGTGTCGAAACGGTGAAGAATGACGCCGACGGGCAGTTTGCGTTCGCTGAAATCCTGTACACCCAGGAGGATGCGGGCAAGAAGTTCACCTACTTCATCACCGAAAAGAAGGATGGAAAACCCGGCTACACCTACGACGAAACGGAATACGTGGTGGATGTGACGGTGACCGACAATCGCGACGGCACGCTGAATGTGACCTATACGGTGAACGGCGAAGTGGACAAAGACATTCTGTTTGCAAATGTGTACGAAGCAGAATGCACCATGACCCTGATTGGCCAGAAAACGGTGCAGGGAGCGGAGCCTGCGGAAGACGAAGTGTTTGCTTTCCTGATGCTGGATGAAAATGGCGGACAGCTGCAGCGGGTGGAAAATGAAAAGGGCCTGATTCCTTTTGCGCCCATCACTTACACCCTGGCAGACCTGGACAAGACCTTCGTCTATACCATCTGTGAAGAAACCGCAAGCGACGAACACTACCGTACCGACGATAGCCTGTACACCCTGACCATTACCCTTTCCGATGAAGGAAACGGCCATTTGCTGGCTGACTGGACGCTGGAAAAGAACGGCGAAAAGGCGGAGAAGGTGGCGTTTGATAACATCCCGCTGAGCACGCTGACGATCAGCAAGACGGTGGCGGGCGGTGACGCCGAAAAACTGTTTGCCTTCAAGGTGACCCTGACGGATGAAAACGGTGATGTGCTGGAAGGCACGTTCCCTGTGGATGGCGCCAATGTGGCAAGCATTGAAAGCGGCAGTTACCTGCACCTGAAGCATGGTGACACCGCGGTGATCGGCCTGCTGCCGGTGGGCGCCCGGTACACGGTGGAAGAAGACGAATACACGGCGTACGATACCACAGCCGATGGTGAAGCCGGCCGGAAGGCGGAAGGGGAAATTGCCCGGGAGGGCAGCACCGCAGACTTTGCCAATACCCTTCGGACGGTGGACTTCACCGTGACCAAGGAATGGCAGGGCGGCGATGGCGGCCTGATCACCCTGACCCTCTATGCCAATGGCGAAAAGATGGATCCTCAGCCTGAATACACCGAAAGCAACCAAGTGTACACTTATGAAAAATTGCCCCAGTATACTGAAGAGGGCAAGGCCATTGTGTATGCAGCCAAGGAAAAGTACATGGACGGATTCATGACCATTTACCGCAACGTGGCACCCTATGCCCAGGAAACGGACATGATCTACAGCGGCGGTACCATCGTCAACCGTGCCGTGACCACCTTCCGGGTGCAGAAGGTGTGGGAAGGCCTGGCGGAAGGGGAAGAGACGCCCGAAATTACGCTGGTGCTCTACTGCAACGGCGAAGTGATGGACAAGAAGACCCCCAAGCCGGATGCAAACGGCTGGTACATCTACCACAACCTGCCCGTTTCCTACAAGGGTGAAACGGCGGTGTACACCGTAACGGAAGAACCCATGGAAGGGTTCAACGTCAGCTACGGTGAAGCAGCCGAAGGGGAAGAAGAACCTACCTTCGCGGAAGACTATGGCACCATTGTCAACCGAAAGATCCCCAAGACCGGTGACGAAAGCCGCATCGGCCTGTGGATGGCACTGACGGCTGGAGCCGGATGCCTCCTTATCCTGATGCTGAAAAAGCGGAAGGAAGCCAACTGAATAAAACAGCCTGCATGCTGCAAAACGCGGCATGCAGGTTTTTGTTGGGGAAAGAATTGACAAATATATAATAGGAAGATATAATGAATGCAGAAAAACCGATGGGAGGATTGAGAATTCTAAGGTAAGCAAATTTTGCAGCGAACAATCAGAAGAGGGGAAGCGCATGCTTCTTCTGTTCGGGTGTGCTGCGAATGCCTTAGAAGGATCAATCCTGAATATATTTTTGGGAGCATTTTTCGTATGGCATTGCAGCATGCTGTACGTTTTTTGTGATGGAGGTGAAAGGATGTCGGTGAAATGACCGTCAAGCGTAAACTGAAAAAACGATTTCAGAGAGGAAGAAGGAAAACCATGAAAATGCAGAAATATACGAAATATTTTACCAAAGAAATGATGATGGGCCCCAATTGCGTGCGCCTGTTGGATGAACTGAATACCGCTTGCCCCGATCAGATCCGGGGGAGGGTGCTGGATATGGGCTGCGGGAAGGGCATCACGTCTCTGTACCTTGCGCAGGATACAATGGCGGAGCAGGTTTTTGCCATGGATCTGTGGGTCACTGCCAGTGAAAACTGGGAGCGGATCCGGGCGTGGGGAATGGAAGAGAAAATCATTCCCATTCACGGGGATGCCACCCGGATGCCCTTTGCGGACGTTTTTTTCGATGCGATTGTCAGCCTGGATGCGTACCACTACTTTGGCCGGGAGAAGGGCTTTTTCCAGAAGAACATTTTGCCGCTTATGAAAAAGGGCGGTGTGGCGCTGCTGGCAGTGCCCGGTATCCGGAAGGAATGGGAAGGCGACGTGCCCGCGCTGATGCATGAATGGGCCGGCGAAGAATGGGATTATTTCCATTCCTGTACCTGGTGGCAGGACCTTTTGCAGGAGGGCTATGAAGAGGAAATGACCGTAAAAACCTGGGAAAGCGCATGCTTTGACCGGGCGTGGCAGGAATGGTTTGAAACGGAACATGAATATGCCATGGCGGACAAGGCCTGCATGGACAAGGGATTGCGTCAGTTGACCAATTTTGTCATGATTGCCATTGAGAAAAAATAAGAAAGGCCGGAGCGCGGGCGACTGCGCCCCGGTTTTTTGATGGGCGGATATTGACAAGCCCCCGGTGTATCGGTGTATAATAAAGTGTTTGAGTGATTTTGAGAGGGGAATGGGAACATGGAGCCGTAAAGAGCACTCCCGATACCTTGAAAAAACGATTGAAGGAGTGGAAAACACCATGACCGAACTGGAAAGAGAAGTTTCGTGCCGACGCACGTTTGCCATTATCAGCCATCCCGACGCCGGTAAAACCACCCTGACGGAGAAACTGCTGCTCTACGGCGGAGCCATCCGCCAGGCCGGCAGCGTAAAGGCCCGCCGCGCCGAACGCCATGCCACCTCCGACTGGATGGAAATTGAAAAGCAGAGAGGTATTTCCGTAACCTCCTCTGCCATGCAGTTTGATTTTGACGGCTATCACATCAACATTCTGGACACCCCCGGCCACCAGGATTTCTCCGAAGATACCTACCGTGTGCTGGTGGCGGCGGACAGCGCTGTGATGCTTATCGACGCTGCCAAGGGTGTGGAAGAACAGACGGTGAAGCTGTTTAAAGTGTGCCGCATGCGCAACATTCCCATTTTCACCTTCGTCAATAAGATGGACCGTGCCGCCAAGGATCCCTTTGCCCTGATGGAAGAACTGGAACAGGTGCTGGGCATCCGCGCCTGCCCCATCAACTGGCCCATCGGTGTGGACGGGGATTTTCAGGGCGTGTACCACCGGGACGAAAAGAACGTGGAACTGTATTTCGGCGGCGACCATGGCTCTTCCAAGGTGGATAAGACCGTGGTTTCCGTGGACGATCCTGCCTTTGAAACGGTGCTGGACAAGCATTACCGGGATCGCCTGGCGGAGGAAATTGAGCTGCTGGACGAAGCCGGCGACGCGTTCGACCTGGAAGCGGTGCGCAAAGGGGAGTTGACCCCCATGTTCTTCGGTTCTGCCGTGACCAACTTTGGCGTGGAGCCCTTCCTGTACCGCTTCCTGCAGTACACGGAGCGTCCTTTGCCCCGGGAAAGCGATCAGGGCATGATCGAACCGGAAGAAGAGAATTTCTCCGGCTTCATTTTCAAAATTCAGGCCAACATGAACCCTGCTCACCGCGACCGGCTGGCTTTTTTGCGGGTGGTGAGCGGCACGTTCGAAAAGGGCATGAACGTGTGGCATTCCGGCACCAACAAGGAAATTCAGGTAAAGCAGCCCCAGCAGTTCATGGCCGATGAACGCGAAGGCGTGACCAAGGCCTATCCCGGCGACATTATCGGCCTTTTCGATCCCGGCATTTACCGCCTGGGCGACACCCTGTGCACCGGCAGGAAGGTGCGGTTTGAAAAGATCCCCGTGTTTGCGCCGGAACGGTTTGCCCGTGTGCGTCCCCTGGACAGCATGAAGCGCAAGCAATTTGTGAAGGGCATCACCCAGCTGGCGGAAGAAGGCGCCATCCAGACCTTCCGCCGCAATGAAACGGGCCTGGAAGAATTCATTGTGGGTGTGGTGGGTGAACTGCAGTTTGACGTGCTCACCTACCGCTTGAAGAGCGAATACAGCGTGGATCTGGTGATGGAACGGCTCAGCTACCGGTTCGTCCGCTGGATTGTGGAAAGCGATCAGAAGCCGGAAGACCTGCAGCTGACCAGCACCACCGCCCGGGGCTTTGACTCTATCAACCAGCCTGTTCTGTTCTTCGAAAACGACTGGAGCATCCGCCTGGCCGGAGAAAAGAACAAAAACCTGCGGCTCAGCGAAATTGCCCCCCGGAAAACCGAAAAATAAAAAAAGATCCCCGGAAGGAATGCCTTCCGGGGTTTTTCTTTACGGATTCAGGATGCCCTCCAGCACAGGGTACAGTTTCTTTGCCATGCGGTACATGCCCAGGTCGTTGGGGTGCAGGCAGTCGTTGGTGCAGGCAAAGCGGTCTTCCGTGCCGAAGAAGGTTTCGCCGTCCAGGAAATACACGTTGTTGTCCCCGGAATCAAGGGCGGCCTGATAGGTGTCGAAAATGATCTGCCGGCGTTCCCGGCTGTCCTGATCGTAATCGAAATTGGGCTTGGTCATGAAAACGACCGGCAGGCGGGGGCTGTGCTCCCGGATACGGCGGAAGAAGGGGGCGTGGGTTTCCCTCAGGTGATCCGCGTTGGGGGCGTTGTGGTCATAATCCATCACGAAAACGGATTTTTCCAGGCTGTTCAAATAATCCGCCATGATCAATTCCCCTTTGGCGGAGCCGGAAAAGCCCATGTTGATGTAATCCGCATCCAGCCAGCGGCACACCAGCGCGTTGTAGGCCGCTGCCGGCATGCTGCAGCAGCCACCTTCGGTGATGGAGGAGCCGTAGAAAAGGATGGGTGTGGCATGGGTGTAGGGGGTGGGGGGAGCCACTTTGGCGCCGTCTTCCAGTTGAATGAACACATCGGTAACTTCTTCGTTCCGGGGCAGGTACACGGTGACATCTTCCATTTCGCTGCTTTTATGGAATGTGCCGGAAGCTTCGGGCTTGTTGTACCCTTCCCTGGGCATCACCAGCCCTTTGTAGACGGCCTTTTTCCTTTCTCCCACAAACACATTGCCGCTTTGGGCAGCGTAGAGGCTCATGCCGATATCCACGCTGATGGAGCGAAGCAGGATGCGGATGGATATGACGGGGGAATCGGTTCTGAAGCAAAGCCGGGCGCCGGGGCAGCGGTGGGCCAGGTTCCAGTCGATAAACTCTTTGGGCAGCTGTTTGGTCAGTTCATCGGGCAGGCGCCACATTTTGCCGGTTTTGCTAAAAAGCGGTGCGCCGTATACTTTGAAGGGTGCCTGAGAAAAATGAAATTCCTGCATAAAAGATGCGTCCTTTCCATGGGTTTCGGTTGCTTCATATTATAGAAAGAAAGGGGCAGAATGTCAATTTTTCGGCGGTTTCTGTCCAAAAAAACGGTGGAAAACCATGGACAAAGGGAGCAGTTTCCGTTATGATAAAATAGACAGAAAATTGAGCAAAGGAGCGTTTTGATTATGCAATATGTACCCTTTGGCAAACATGGCTTTGATGTATCCCGCCTGGGCATGGGCTGCATGCGGCTGCCCACCATGCAAAAGGACGGCAAAACCGTGATCGACCGGGACGCCGCCATTTCCATGATCCGCCGGGGCATTGATAAGGGCATCAACTATGTGGACACCGCGTATGGCTACCACGACGGGGAAAGCGAAATCGTAGCCGGGCTGGCCCTGAAGGATGGCTACCGGGAAAAGGTGACCCTTACCACCAAGCTGCCTGTGTGGCTGGTGAAGGAAGAAAAGGACATGAACCGCCTGCTGGACGAACAGCTGAAAAAGCTGGACGTGCCTTACCTGGATTTTTATATTCTTCATGCCATGAATAAGGACCGCATGGAGCAGATGCGCGCCCTGAACTATCAGAAATTTTTCAAGGAAGCCCTTGCAGACGGCCGCATCCGCCACACCGGCTTTTCCTTCCATGACGGCAAGGAAGCTTTCCTGGATATCCTGCATGATTACGATAACTGGGGCATGGCCCAGATCCAGTTCAACTACCTGGACGATGATAAGCAGGCCTCGGAAGAAGGGCTGATCGCCGCCGGCAAGGCGGGCGTACCCGTAGTGATCATGGAGCCTCTCCGGGGCGGTGCCCTGGCCAATCCCCCTGCCGACGTGAAGGCCCTGATGGACGGCCACGAAACGAAGAAGAGCGCGGTGGAATGGGCTTTCTCCTACATTGCCGATTATGCCGAAGTGGCCACCATCCTGTCCGGCATGAGCAACCAGCAGCAGCTGGACGAAAACATTGCCGTTTTTGAAAACCTCACCGTGGGGGGCATGACGGAAAAGGACAAGGCCTTCATCAAGGAACTGAAAAAGGCTTACCTGGCCCGCATTCCCATCGGCTGCACCGGCTGCCGCTATTGCGTGCCCTGCCCCAATGACGTGCGCATTCCCGATATTTTCCACGCCTACAACGAAAACACCATGCTGGGCCAGGAATGGAAATGGTCCTGGAATTACCGGAACCTGGTGGGCAACGGCCAGGATGCTTCCAAGTGCGTGGGCTGCGGCGCCTGCGAAGGCCAGTGCCCCCAGAGCCTGCCCATCATTGATTTGCTTTCCCGGATTGACACGGAGTACAAAAACAAGTAATATATTTCCATAGGATTGGAAAAGATACAGCAGGATGAGCGCTTTTCATCCTGCTGTGTTTTGTAAGAGGAGGAAGGAACATGAGGGAGCGTTTGCTCTTTGGCGTTATTCCGGTGTATGGGCTATTGATCGCCCTGGGGATTTTCTTGGGCGTGATGCTGGTGCACAAGCAGGAAAAGGAAAAAGGGTTCCCCAAAGACACCGCATTTGACCTGGCCCTGTGGATCATCCCTTTGGCCATCCTGGGCGCCCGGCTTTATTATGTGGCCTTCCAGTGGGATATGTACAAGGACAACCTGCTTTCCATCTTTTATGTATGGGAAGGGGGCATGGCCATTTACGGCGGCATCATCGGCGGCGTGCTGGGCGGGCTGATGATGGCAAAGCGCAGGAAGCTGTCCTTCTGGAAGCTGGCGGATGCGGTGGCCCCGGTGCTGCTGCTGGGCCAGTGCATTGGAAGATGGGGCAATTTTGTCAATGGCGAGGCCTACGGCTATGCCATTGAAAACCCGGCCCTTTGCTTCTTCCCCCTGGCGGTGAACATTGACGGCGTGTGGCACATGGCCACGTTTTTCTACGAATCGCTTTGGAATTTCATCGGGTTCTGGCTGCTGTGGCTGAACCGGAAAAAAGTGCGCCGGGAGGGCAATGTGTTTTTCTGCTACCTGGTGTGGTACGGCTTCGGGCGCAGCATCATTGAGGGCATGCGCACCGACAGCCTGATGCTGGGGCCGCTGCGGGTATCCCAGTGGTTGAGCGTGCTGCTGGTGATTGCAGGGATCGTGTGCCTGGTTGTGCGCAATAAAAAAAGGGCTTCCCAACCGGAAAGCCCCTGAAAGCGTCTTTAGGACAGCTGGCATTTCATCTGGCTGAATTTCTGGCAGGCCGCCTGAATATCCGCATCCTGGGCCGGCTTTACCTGATACCAGCCCTTTTGCTGCATTTGCTGGAAGAGGGCGTACTGGTCCTGGCCTACCTGCAGATAGGTGTCGTTGAGCACCCTGCGCAGGGCAGGGTTGGCCGCTTCCGCCACCATGGTGGTGAGAGTGGAAAGGGCAGCCTTTTCATGGCAGAGCAGGTCCAGCGCCCTTTCCTGGTCGCTCAGGGCCTGAGCAGGGGGACATACGGCGCTGTTTTGCATGGCTTGCATGTTATTTTGCATCATGGTGCGTCTCCTTTCAGTTGTTGCAGCCGTTCAGCACCTGCATCAGGGCACTGAACTGGTCGCAGTGGTGCTTGGCAATGGCCATGGCGGATTGCTTCATGGCGGGGTCCTGAAAATCCCGGCCATAGGCGGCGGCCACCCGGCTGACGTTGGCCAGGTGGGTCAGCTGGTCTTCCAGGATGGTCAGGTCTTTGGATGTAAGGCTGCAGTTTTTCTGACAGGACATGGATGATTCCTCCTTGTTTTGATGAAGTCCCTTTTCAGTATGCCCCTCAATGGGGCAAAGTATAAGGAGCGTGACAGGCATGGGCAATATCTGGCCCATTTACCGGAAATTGCTGGCGCTGATGCCAAAACATGGAAAAATGAACGGCGGCACCGCCCCTTTTCTGCCCCGGGCGGAGAAGATTTTGCGGAAACATCGTTGCCTCGGCGCTACGTTCTGCACCTTTGACGAAAGGGGCGTTACCGGCTTTGGCGCCTTCGGAGAAGCAAGAAAGGGCGTACCGGCCGGGGAAAAAACGGTGTACCGCATTGCCTCCGTTTCCAAGCTGATCACGGCCATGGGGGCCATGCGGCTGCAGGAAAAGGGCGTGCTTTCCCTGGATGAAGACGTGAACGTATATTTCCCCATCCCCATCCGCCATCCCAAGGCGCCGGATACCCCCATCACCCTCCGGATGCTGATGAGCCATACCGCCGGCATCCACGACGGGGTGGATTACAATGCCGGCATTGCGGATCATGTGCCCCTGTCCCAGCTTTTGAAGGGGGATAGTTTCTGCGCCCATCTGCCGGGGGAAACCTGGGAGTATTCCAACTTTGGCGCCGGTATTGCCGGGGCGGTGATGGAAGCGGCTGCCGGGGTGGATTTTGAAACGCTGATGCAAAGGGAAGTGTTCTGCCCGCTTGGGGTACAGGCCACCTTCCTTCCCCAGAAGGTGCAGGGCACGCTGGCCGATGCCACCCGCATCCTGCCGCCCCAGAAGGCGCCCAATTTCTGCGCCGAAAAGCGCAGGGCCCGGCCGCTGCCGGAAGAAAAAGTGGATGGGGAGCATCACTATAACCTGGCTCACGGCAACCTGTGCATCGGTGCAGGGGAACTGGCAAAGCTGGGCATGGCGCTGATGTGTCCCGGTTTTCTGACGGAAGAGAGCCTGCAGGAGATGCGGAAGATCATCCGCCCCTTTGGGCAAAGGGCCCATAACTTAAGCCAGGGGGTGGGTACCTTCATTTTGCAGGACGAAAGCATTTGTGCCCGGCCGCTGTACGGCCATCAGGGCATGGCATACGGCGCCTGCCACGGCCTGTTTTTCGATGTGAAAAGCAGGCGGGGGCTGGTGCTGCTCACATCCGGCGTCAGCGAAGCGCGGCAGGGTGTTTTGTCCGACGTGAATAAGGATATGATCCGGTTGTACCTTGCAAAGGATGAATGATGATGGATACGGTAACGGAAGTAAAGCGCGCCGGGGGCGTGGCCACGGTGAAGCTGGAAAGCGGCGAAACCCTGAAAGTGCCGTCGGCCCTGTTTCTGGAAAGGCGGCTGCGTGCCGGCCAGAGGATCGATGCGGAGGGCTACCGGCAGTTTATCCGGGAAAAAGGGTATCCCCATGCGCTGAAGGCGGCGGTGGATTATCTGGCCCTGCGGGAGCGCAGCGAAAAAGAGATCGTGACCCGGCTGAAGCGGGTGCATTACCATGAAATGACCATCGCTAAGGTGATGGAAACGCTGGCAGGGCACCGCTTGTATTCCGACGAGCGGTTTGCCGAAAACTGGGTGGCCCACCGGGCCAGGAAGTACGGCCGGCGCCGCATTGCCATGGAATTGAAGCAAAAGGGCGTTGACGGCCCGGCGGCCCGGCAGGCGCTGGAGGGGCTGGAGCGGGAAGACGAAATGGCTGCTTGTGTGAAGCAGGCGGAAAAGATGGCGCATCGGGCCAAAGGGGACCGGAACAAGCTGATCCAGGCGCTGGTGCGCAGGGGATATGACTGGCAGATGGCCAAAGCGGCTGCCTGCCGGGCGATGGATACGGAAGAGGAGGACGCGTGGGAATGAAGCGTTTTCTGGCTATGTTTTTTTGCATGATGCTGCTGGCCTGCGGCGCACCGGCGGAAGAAACGGCACAATACGAAGCCATTGCCAGCCGGGATACCTACCTTGTGGAAACGCCCGGGGGCAAAAGCCTTTCTGTGCTGCCGGAGGGGGAAAAGGTGAACGTGGCGGAAGTGGGGGATGAGTGGAGCCGGGTACAGTATGAGGAGCATACGGGCTATTGCAAAACCAAGTACCTGTACCATTTTGTGTCTCTGGATCCGTTCCGGTTTACCGTGCCCGGTTACACCAAGGTGGATGGCTTTGTGAATTTTGTTCAGCCCACCTTCCTGAAAGGCGGCAAGTTTGACGGGATGGAGGTGCAGCCCCAGGCCATTTTCTGCGTCAGCAAAACGGAAAACGGCTACACGGTGCCCGTCTGGCGGGGCCAAACCGAACTGCCCCTTGAGGAAGTGGCGTTCTATCCTTTTGTGGATTGGCAAAACGCCGGGGCAGGGGACGTGATCGGCGGGTTTACCACCTTTTACGGCGAGGAGCAGGGGAAAGGAAAAGCGGCGGAAAGGGAACACAACATTGTGGAAGGCTGCCGGCGGATCCATGAAACGGTGCTGAAGCCGGACGAATACTTTTCCTTCAATGCGCTGTGCGCCCCCTATTCCCAGCGCAACGGTTATCAGTATGCCCCCAATATTTCCAACAAGGGCTTTGGTTATGGCGGCGGTGTGTGCCAGCTGACCACCACCCTCTACAACGCCGTGCTGCAGCTGCCTTTGCAGGTGGACGAATGGGCCATGCACCGCTACACCGGCATTGCCTATGCGCCCCAGTTTTTCGATGCTGCGGTGGGCAGCTATTCCGATTTTACGTTCAAAAACACCTTGCCCTATGCCATTCAGATCATGGCGGTGCCTCAGGATGGGGTGCTGACGGTGCTGATCGTAAAGCAATAAGAAAAAAGCATCAGGTGTGTGGCCGGAAGCTTTCAGATTGTTCTCCGAGGGAGTATGAAGAGGCCGCAGCCCCTTCGTGTGTAATCCGCAGCAGGGGCTTTGCTCCTGCGAGGAGCGCCCATGGCGCTTCCTATATCAATTTACGGCCGGAAAAATAAGGTTTGCAGCTTCTGCTAAGAGGCTGCAAACCCATTTTACAGTAAATGTGATGTTCCGATTGAAAAACAGCTTTCGCTGATTTTCAATCGCTGGGTGTCAAAAATATTTTTTACACCCGGAAAGCATCAGGTGTATGGCCTGATGCTTTTTTTGTTACAGGTCGTCTGCGTCCTGAACGGGCATGGGGTCGTCGGGGTCGCGGGGCATGCCGGTGTAGCTGCCCAGCACGTCGGTATCCGCCTCCCGGTCCATCAGGCTCATGACGCCCCGGCGGGGCCATTTTTTCTGATGCTTTTCCATGGAATCATCCTCCTTTGATTTAAGTGTGCACAAAAGGGGCGGAAAGTATGCCGGGCTGTCCTTTCAAGGGCTTGCGCGGACAGAAAAAGGATGGTATGCTTTTTGTGGGAGGGAAAAAGATGAAGGAAGAAAAGAGTTATTTGGGGCTGGTTTTGTGGACGATCGGATACATGGCGGCCGTGGCGCTTTGCATCTTTTTGCCGGAAGAATGGATGCTGCGGGGTGTGATGCAGGTAACCAGCCTGGGCGTTTGCGCATTGATCCTGATGATTTATGTGAATGAAAAGGTGTACTGGATCAATGGGGTCACCTATGAAGAAGCGCTGAAAGCCGCCTCAGCGGACAGGAAGCGCTTTGCCATGCGGCATCTGAAATTGTTTGGCGGGTTTGCGGCGGCCTATTTGCTGTTTTCCATACTTTCCGCAGCATTGCATTGGAGTGAATGGTGGGATTTTTCCGTAGGCTGCATCGGGCTGATTGCGGCGGCGGTGGCTTCCATTCCCATCAAACTGAACGAAAAAAAGACGGACGCGTGGGGGAAGGATTCTTAAGGAACAATTGATCCAATAATGAACAAAGGAGCATCCGACGTTTGGATGCTCCTTTGCATATATAGGTGTACAAACGCAATGCACGGGTACCGTGCGTATAATTGCGCCCTCACCTAACAAGGGAAAGTGGGCTTTAGGCCTGCTCGACAAATTGGAATTTGTCGAACAGTCAAACTGAAATTTTCAAGTGTTCAACAAATTGGTTTTTTCCTCCATTTTCTTTTGAACATACAGTTTTAATTCAAGCAATCCATAACTCATAAATGCAATAGATGCGTAAAAACAAACACCTATTATAAAAGCATTAATAAATGTGAGATTTTCAGCAGAAACTAAACCATATACCAAGTCACCAGTAATCAGAAAACGGATATAATCAAATAAAGCATATGATACAACAAAAGCCGGAGCTATAAAAATTCTTCTAACATAATCAGTTTTATCTTTCAATTCAAGCTTTGTCGTAAATAAATACATTGCCAGAACAACAACGGGATTTATAACATGCATAAAGAAAAACATACCGCTGAAGTTGAAGTCATGCCATCCGAATATCACAAAAAACACGCTACAAAACGAAGTCAATATACATGGTAATACGAACTGATATAAAATGACAGGTAATGATTTCTTAGTAATCATTACTACTAATCCATCCGTCATCAGTAATAATCCACACAAAGCATTAGAAATAAAAGTCAACTGATACATATAAGCAGGGTTAAAATTGTACCCTATAAGAGCTGATAAAATAATGAAAAAGCCTATAAGTATTTTTACTATATTTTTCATCGTTCTCCTCCTTCAAATATACATACAACTTCAAGTTTATCGCTTTCATTTTATCACGCAGAACAAGAAACAGCAAGCCTTTGGCGGGCTTGCTGTTTCGGTATTTCTTTGGTGCAAAGGGAAGGATAACTTCTTCCTTTCCATCACCCTCACTGAAGCATCCGTCTTTCTTTGTTATCCGGTTCAGGGATAGCGCAGATCCCGTACGCTGCCGTTTTCGATCAGCTCGCCGTCGGTGATGTGCATGCACTGTTTCCAGGGCTCGCCCATGATGCGCTTGAGCACCGCACGCACGGCGATGTGGGCCATTTCGTGCAGGTCCACCGAGTAGGTGGTGATGGCGGCATGGGGAGTGGCGGAGGTGAGGTAGTTATCAAAACCCACCACCGATACGTCCTGGGGTACCCGGATGCCCAGCTGCCGCAGCTGATGAATGAAGGCGGCAGCGGTGAAATCGCAGTTGCACACAAAGGCGGTGGGCATTTTTTCGGGCAGGGGAATGACGGGCAGGGAAATGCCGGTGTCGGCATCCCGGTCCGGCAGTACCCATTCTTCCCGGATGGGCAGCTGATGCTCCAGCATGGCTTTGGTGTAGCCAAGGTAACGGTCGGTAATGGAATCGGTGGCGCACAGGGTGCCCACAAAGCCGATGTTCTTATGCCCCCGCTCAATCAGGTATTGAGTAAGGAGGAAGGTGCCGTAAAAACTGTTGGACAGCACGGAATCGGCAGAAATATCGGAATCGTAAAAATCCAGATACACAATGGGCTTGCTCCACGCGTTTTTCAGGGCCTTGGCATAATCAAAGGGGGGCTTGCCGATGATGATCAGCCCGTCTGCCTTGTTTTCGGTGATCAGTTTCGGCAGGCGGTGAGCCTGGGCATCTTCATGGCTGAGCAGTTCCAGCAGCACAAAGCAATCCTTCTTCATGGCCCGGGCTGTTACTTCCTGGTACAGCTTCCAGTAGAAGGAATCGTTGCTGCCCAGGTAGTTGGTGTGTACCAGCACGCCGATGTTATAGTCGGTTTTGCCCTGCATGCGCCGGATCTGGGCAGGGGAGCGGTAGCCCATTTGCTCGGCCAGCTCCTTTACCCGGGCGCGCAATTCTTCGCTGACGCCTTTTTGATTGTTCAGCGCTTTGGATACCGCCACGGTGCTGATGTTCAGCTCCTTGGCGATATCGGACATGCGTACATTGTTCTTATGCTGTGCCATGGCTGTTTACCTGCGGCCGATTTCAGTGTCGTTATCGTTCACTTTGCTGTTGTTCTTGATATAGTCGATAATTTCGTCCACATGGCCGAATGCCAGGCCCACATAGCTGTCTGCAGCGCCGTAGTACACGGCGATCTTGCCGGATTCGGGGTCATGCAAGGTGGCGCAGGGGAAGCACACATTGGGCACAAAACCCCGTTCTTCGTACCACTTTTCGGGGGTGAGCAGCCAGTTTTCGCAGCGATACTTCACCTTGGACGGATGATCGATATCCAGAATGGCGCCGCCGATGGAATACACATAGCCGTTGCAGGTGCCGGCCACGCCGTGGTAGAACAAAAGCCACCCTTCGCTGGTTTCAATGGGTGCGGCGCCGCCGCCGATCTTCAGGCTTTCCCACCATTCGTTGCCCCGGCTCATCACATGGCGATGGCAGCCCCAGTATTTCATATCCGGGCTTTCGCTGATGAAAATATCGCCGAAGGGGGTGTGGCCGCTGTCAGAAGGACGGCTCATCATCACGAAATTGCCGTTGATCTTGCGGGGGAAGAGCACGGCGTTGCGGTTGAAGGGCAGGAAGGGGTTTTCGATGCGGGTGAAGGTTTTGAAATCCTGGGTCTTGGCCACGCCGATGGCGGCACCGTAGAAATCCTGGCACCACATGATGTAATAGGTATCTTCCACCTTCACCAGGCGGGGGTCGTAGGCGTAGTAGGGCATGAAGGATTCGCCGTTCTCATCCACGAAGGGGATCTTTTCGGGCTCGATATCCCAGTGGATGGCGTCCTTGCTGCGGCCCAGATAGATGTGGGGGATGCCGTTTGTCTGTTCGCCGCGGAACACGCCGATGAAGCCGTCTTCATAGGGCATGACGGCGGAGTTGAAAATGCGGGCCACACCGGGCACGGGGTTGCGGTCGATGATGGGGTTTTCGTTGTAGCGCCACAGGGGGCTGTTCTTGGCGTCGGCGGGCTTTTCCTGCCAGGGAATGTTGGGCAGGGCGGGGGCGATGATCTGATACTTGGGCATGGATGCATCTTCCTTTCAAAATTGTTTTCTATGGAAATGGGTTGGAAACGCAAAGGTTATTGGGGCAGGGGCCAGGTGCGGATATCCGGCACCTCTTCCCGGGTGAGCACCAGGTCGTGGGTGAAGATCTTTTTCAGCATTTCTTCGTCGGTGTATTTGTTGGAAAGGGCGGTGCCGCTGTGAATGACAAAGTCACCGCTCCAGGTGGCGAAGAAGCCCCACAGGGTGCCGTCACGGAGCATCAGGTCGGGGTCGGGCATGGTGCCGTTTTCGGAAAGCACGATCATTTTGCGGGTTTCGGTATAGCCGGCGGCCTGCAAAAAGCGGGTGGATTCGGAAGAATGGGCATGGGCGTCGGGGTAGATATCTTCGCCGATGATGTCCACATACTCGTCACCGGGGTACCAGTCCGCATCCTGGCCGTTCCACAGCCAGATGAGGTTGTTGAGGCCGTGGTAGTTGGTCATCCGGTCATACATGAGGATCCACAGTTCCTTGCAGGCTTCGGGGCCCTTGGCGCCCCACCAGAACCAGCCGCCGCTGGCTTCGTGCAGAGGCCGCCAGAGGATGGGCACGTCTTTTTCCTGCAGCCTTTTCATTTGCAGCGAAATGGCATCAATGCCGTCCAGCAGCATCTGATAGCCTTCCGGATCTTCGCCGCTGAGGGCCTTTTCCAGGTCGAAAGTAACGTTCTTGGTGTAGAAATTGCCCCACCAGCGGGGATTGCCGTTTTCATCCCGGCCATCCAGGATGTACTGGCCGTCCACACCCCAGTGCCAGGCCAGGGTGATGATGCCGCCCTGCTTTTCCCAGTATTCCAGCGCTTCATCCACCGTGACGGACTTGGCGCCCCGGGTGACACGGTAGGGGGAGTAATCCATCATGTCCATGCCCAGCACGGCGGGGTAAAAGCCGGTGGCTTTTTTGATGGCCTTCATTTCCATGCCGGTCATGCCCCGGTCGCAATACTGGCCGGACAATACCTGCTTGCCGTAAATGCTGCACAGGTAGCTCATCAGCCTTCGGGCATTTTCGGAAGCGTTGGGGTTGATGAGGGTGGGGGATACTTCATACATATCGGCAGGCAGTTCCGCTGCCGGGGTAAGGGTGATGTAGTCGATGGTGGTGTAGCCCCAGTAGGCTTCGATGGAAAGCTGATGGGTGCCTTCGGTCATGTAAATGCGGGGCACCTGGCAATCGTAATAGATGGGCCATTCGGTGATGAGCATGCCCACGCTCTGGCCGTCCACCTTGACGTAGTTTTCCTTGTAGGCGCCGCCGGCGGAATAGCAATGGGCCGTCATATCCCAGAAGCCTTCCTGGGGAATTTCCACGGTGAAAATCAGCCCGTCTCCTTCACCGCCCAGGTTTTTCCCCACAGCCCCCTGCTGGAGGGAGGTGGTGACACCGCCGGTTTTTTCGGCCTGCTCCGCTTCCAGTTTGATCACCGCATCTTCGGCATATACGGCGGGAAGCAGGGAAAGGGCCATGCTGACAAGCAGCAGAACACTGATGAAACGACGCATGGGCATTCATCCTTTCGAATGATTTAACTTAATTTAATCTTTGTTAATCTTATTATACGCGATAGAAACCCAATTTGCAAGAGGGAAAAGGATATTTTTAGCGCAAAATTTCGCACAAAATGACCGGCTGGTTAAATGCAGGCGACAGATACACGGCTGTTTCTTAAGCGGGCCTCACTTTTCATTGCAGGATGGATGAAAATGTGGTAAAATGAGGGTCACGCAGCGGAAAAGAAGTGCATAGGATATGCGTGGAAAGGGGAAAGACGGATGGAAAAGAAGGGCTGTGTATTGTGCCTTGGCTTTTTTGACGGGCTGCATCTGGGCCATCAGGCGCTTTTGCAAAGCGGCAAACAGGCGGCGGAACGATTGCAGCTGCCCCTTTGCGTGCACACCTTTGACCGTTCCCCTTCCCCTTTCAAGCAGGCTATCACGTCGCTGGAAGAGCGTGTTTCCCTTCTGAAAACCTTTGGGGCGGAGAATGTGCATGTGACGGTGTTTGACGACAACATGCGTGCCATGCCGGGGGACCGTTTTTTTGAAGAGATTGTGCTGGGGCAGATCGGCGCCCGGTATGTGGTGTGCGGGGAAGACCACCGCTTTGGATACAAGGGCGGCTGGGATGCGAAGGCGCTGGAGCGTATGTGCCGGGAAAGCGGCATCGGCTTTGAAGCGGTGCCTGCCTTTTGCCTGAAGGGGGAAAAGGTATCCTCTTCCGCCATCCGGCAGGCGCTGCACAATGGCAATGAAAAAGAAGCGGAAATGCTGCTGGGACGGGCTGTGCCGGCGCATTGGAAGCAGGTGGAAAAATGATTACGGATATTTTATTGAAGAAATTCGTTCCGGAATTGCGGAATGAACAAACGGGTGGTGCCGCCGTTGCGGCGCTTGCCGATCAGGGGATGCGTAAGAAGATCGGCACGCTGGGCTCTGCCGTGGGCATGGCGCTGAACATCCTGCTGAGCGTGATGAAAATGCTGCTGGGCTTTCTGATTGGCTCGGTGGCCGTGACGGCGGACGGTGTGAACAACCTGTCCGATGCCGGCGGCAGCATCATTGCCCTGATCTCCGTGCGCATGGCGCAAAAGCCCCAGGATGAGGATCATCCCTTCGGCCATGGCCGCATCGAATACCTGGGCGCCCTGGCTGTGGGGGTATTGATCGCCTTTTTCGGGGTGGAACTGATCAAGTCCGGCGTGGAAAGCATTCTTGCCGGCAAGGCATCTGCCTTTTCCGTGTTGTCGTTTGTGCTGCTGGCGGTGGGCGTTGTGGTGAAAGCCTGGATGAGCGTCTTTTACCGCAGGCTTGGCAAAATGACCGATAACCCCACCCTTCTGGCCGCGGCCAAGGACTCCATGGGCGACGCCATTTCCACCACCGCCATCACCCTGGCCACCCTGCTTTCCCATGTAACGGGCTGGCCGCTGGACGGCTATGCCGGCGTGCTGGTGGCGCTGCTGGTGTTGAAAGCGGCGTGGGATGTGCTTTCCGATACGGTGAACCGCTTGCTGGGCGGAAAGCCGGACAGGGAAATGGGCCAGAAGATTGTGGAAATGCTGACGGCGTACCCCGGCATTCTGGGGGTGCATGACCTGGTGATCCACGATTACGGCCCGGGCCGGTGCATGGCTTCGGTGCATGCGGAGGTGGACAGCGGGAGCGATCTGGTGGAGATCCACGAAGTGATCGATACCGCCGAACGGGAGATGGGGGAAAAACTGATGCTGCCCATCTGCATCCACATGGATCCCGTGGTTTCCGGTGATGAAAAAACGGAGGAAGCCAAGGGTCAGATGGCGGATTATCTGGCCTCTCTGGAGCCACCGCTGCAATTGCACGATTTTCGCCGGGTGCCGGGGGATAAGCACATCAACCTGATCTTTGACGTGCTGCTGCCGGCAGATATGAAAAAGACGGAAAATTTGCTTTCCGGCATCCAGGCCCACGCCCATACCATGGACCCCCGCTATCGTTGCGTGGTGCACTTTGACCGGGATTATTTCGGCACAAGCCATGATTGACGAATGCATAAAAAAAGAGTAAAATAAGTACAATCAGAACTGAACGGAGGAATGACCCATGTATCGCGCCGTTATTACTGCTGCCAAGGAAAAAATGGAAAAAACCAGGGAATTTTATCAGAAGGATATGCTGTCTCTGCGCGCCGGCCGTGCCAACCCCCAGATTCTGGACAAGATCATGGTGGATTATTACGGCAGCACCACGCCTCTCAAGCAGATGGGCAACATCAACAGCCCCGAACCCCGCCTGCTCACCATCTCCCTGTGGGATCCCAAGGCCATTCCGCTGGTGGAAAAAGCCATCCAGAAGAGCGACCTGGGCATGAACCCCTCCAACGACGGCAAGGTGATCCGCCTGGTGGTGCCGGAACTGAACGCCGAACGCCGTAAGGAACTGACCAAAGTGGTGCGCAAGGGCGCCGAAGAAGCCAAGGTGGCCGTGCGCAATGCCCGCCGCGACGCCATGGAACAGTTCAAGAAGCTGAAGAAGGATTCCCAGATCACCGAAGACGATCAGCGCAAGGCGGAAGAAGAACTGCAGAAGATCACCGACGCCCTGATCAAGGACGTGGACAAGATTGCCGCCGAAAAGGAAAAGGAGATCATGTCTGTCTGATGACGGAAAACGTACTTGGCAGGCCTTTTGACGAAACACTCAGGCGCAGGGCTGAAATAGAAAACATCCGTGTCACGCTCACTCAGGCTCCCCGCAAAGGGGAGCCCGGGCCGGAGCGGGAGGGTGTTTTGCATGTGGTGAGGCAGCGGGAAGGGGAATGGGTGGTTGCCCGTTTTCCGGTACAGCTGCCCCGGAAGGAGTAAGCGCCGTGAGCACGTTTGAAAAACTTCCCCGGCACGTGGCCATCATTATGGACGGCAACGGCCGGTGGGCAAAAAAGCATAAGCTGCAGGTGGCCATGGGGCACCGCAAGGGCACCGAAGCGCTGCGCAGCATCATCCGGGAAAGCAGCGATCTGGGGATCGAGGCTTTGTCCCTGTACGCATTTTCAACGGAAAACTGGAAACGGGAGCCGCAGGAAGTGGAAGCACTGATGGGGCTTATTTTGGAGTTCTTTGCATCGGAAATTGACGAGCTGGATGAAAAGAACGTGTGCATCCGCATTCTGGGGGATAAGCTGGGCCTGCCCCAGAAACAGCGGGACGTGCTGCTGGAAGCGGAAGAAAGAACGGGAAAAAATACCGGCCTGAAACTGAACATTGCCATCAATTACGGTGGCCGGGCGGAGCTGGTGACGGCGGCCCGGGCACTGGCTGAAAAAGTGAAAAACGGGGAAATGCAGCCGCAGGATATTGACGAAGCGGCCATTGCCCGCCATTTGTATACCAAAGACCTGCCGGATGTGGACCTGATGATCCGCACCAGCGGTGAAATGCGCCTGAGCAACTTCTTATTATACCAATGTGCCTATGCGGAGTTTATGTTCCCCACCGTGCTGTGGCCGGATTTTGACCTGGCCGCCTATCACGAAGCTCTGGAAGCTTTCCAGAACCGGGAACGCCGCTTCGGAGGGAGGTAACCTTATTTATGACGCGTATTATTACCGGCCTTTGCCTGACGGCCCTGCTTGCCGTTGCCCTGTACTTTGGCGGATGGGTGTTCAGCGGCATCTTTATGGCCACCATCTGCATTGCCATGTTTGAAGTGTTCCGCTGCCTGAAGCAGGCCGGGCACCGGCCTACCCAGTGGGCGTGCTGGCTGTGCGTGGCGGCGTCGCTGGTGTTGTTCAATGCGGAAAAATCCATCATCAACGGCAGCGTTGTGTACCTGATGCCGCTGGTGGGCTTTACCTGCATGCTTTCCACGGTGACCGTTCTTTTCCGCAAGGAGCCGAAGCTGGAAGATATTCTCTATTCGGTGATGCCGTTGGTGTGCGTGCTGCTGCCGGCCATGTGCATGCTGGGGCTGCAGAACGCGGAAGGGCGCATGAACCAGATCATGCTGACGCTGATGGCCTTCGGTACACCCCTGGCCGGGGATACGGTGGCCTATTTCATCGGCAGCGCGTACGGCAAACACAAGCTGTGCCCTGTGGTAAGCCCCAAAAAGAGCGTGGAAGGCGCGGTGGCGGGCCTGCTGGGCAGCCTGTTTTTCAGCATGCTGATGTGCGGCATTTTTTCCTGCTTCGGCGCTGTGCCGCCGCTGTGGCATTTTATGGTGCTGGGCGTGGTATGCGGCGTGGCCGGTCAGGTGGGGGATCTGTTTGCATCCCTGATCAAACGCCATTGCGGCGTGAAGGATTTCGGCACCATCTTCCCCGGCCATGGCGGGGTGATGGACCGGGTGGACAGCGTGTACTGGGCCACGGTGGTGATCTATGTATACCTGAACCTGTTTATGCCGGGTGTATAAAAACAACTTCAGGAGGAACCGTGCGGGGAATGCACCGGGCGGTTCCTCCTTGCCATCTAAACAGAAAAGGAAAAAAATTATGCGCGGAATAGCCATTCTTGGCAGCACGGGTTCCATCGGCAAACAGGCGGTGGACGTGGTGCTGCGTCATCCGGATAATTTTTATGTAACGGCCCTGACGGCCCACAATAATGCAGAGCTTTTGTTTGACCAGGTGCGCAAATTGCGGCCTTCTGTTGCCGCGCTTACCGGCGAAAAAACGGAAGTGCCGGAGGATCTTTCCTTTTGCCGCTTTTTGTTTGGCAGGGAAGCGCTGGAGCAGGTGGCCCGGGAAGCAGAAGGAACCGACGTGCTGGCAGCAGTAGTGGGCGTGGCCGGGCTGAGAGCCGTGATGGCGGCCAGGCAGGCCGGAAAACGCATTTTGCTGGCCAACAAGGAAACGCTGGTGGCCGGCGGCGAAATGGTGATGAACGCCTGCAAAACGAAAAACGGCGAAAAGGTGCTGCTGCCTGTGGACAGCGAGCACAGCGCCATTTTTCAGTGCCTGGAAGCAGCTGGGCCCAACCGATATGAGAGCATTCTGCTGACGGCCTCCGGCGGCCCCTTCCGCACCTGGGAAAAGGAAAAAATGTATAAGGCCACAGTGGAAGAGGCTTTGGGCCATCCTACCTGGAACATGGGGGCCAAGATCACGGTGGATTCTGCATCCATGTTCAATAAGGCACTGGAGATCATTGAAGCCAAGTGGCTGTTTGATGCACAGCCGTCTCAGATCCGGGTGCTGGTGCATCCCCAGAGCATCGTTCATTCCGCCGTGGAATTTTGTGACGGAGCCGTGCTGGCCCAATTGGGTGTGCCGGACATGCGGGTGCCTATTCTCTACGCCATGAGCTATCCCAAAAGGCTGGAAACCGGGGCGAAAAAGCTGGATCTTTTCCAGTGCCA
>JAZNOW010000027.1:0-138991 GCA_045589355.1 Clostridia bacterium | reverse complement strand
TTGTGGAGAGATCCATGCGGTCGCCGATGCACTTGCCGTCGTTGACGATGTTGTAGTGGGTCAGCATGACGCCCTTGGGGAAACCGGTGGTGCCGGAGGTGTACTGCATATTGCAGACGTCATGCACGTCCACCGTTGCGGCCATGCGGTATACTTCCTCTACAGGAACGGTGGTGGAACGGGCAACGGCGGCTTCCCACGTCATAGCACCGGGCATGGAGAAGCCCACGGTGATGACGTTGCGCAGGAAGGGAAGCTTACGGGCATGCAGGGGAGCGCCGGGGGTGGTGTTTTGCAGTTCGGGGCACAGTTCCTGAATGATCTGGGCATAGGGGGAATCCTGGCAGGATTCGATCATGACCAGGGTATGGGTATCGCTCTGACGGAGCAGGTATTCCGCTTCATGGATTTTGTAAGCGGTGTTTACCGTTACCAGAATGGCACCGATCTTGGTGGCAGCCCAGAAGGAAATGTACCAGGCGGGAATATTGGTGGCCCACACGGCTACCTTGGTGCCGGCAGTGACGCCCATGGATACGAAAGTGCGGGCGCAGGCATCCACGTCATCCCGGAACTGGGCATAGGTGCGGGTGTAATCCAGCGTGGTATATTTGAAGGCGTACTGGTCGGGGAATTCTTCCACCATCCGGTCCAGCACCTGGGAGAAGGTGAGGGAAATGAGGCTTTCCTTCTGCCAGACGAAATTGCCGGTGTGGGCATTGTTGAAATAAAGGGACTTGATCTCTTCCTTGGGGCCGATGGAGGAAATGGTGTTGATGAAGTGGGAGAGGATGATGGTCATATCGTCCAGTTCGTCCATCCACTTGGGATCCCATTCCAAAGAAATGAAGCCATCGTAATTGACGGAATCCAGAGCGGTAACCATCTGCTCCAGGGGCATCTGGCCCTCGCCGATGAGCTGGTAGGTGATGGAGGCGTCTGCATTCTTCAAAGAGTCTTTGATGTGTACATGGCGGATGTAGGCGCCAAGGTTTGTGATGGTGGTCTGGGAAGATTCACCCTGGAGGATATGGGTTTCGTGCATATCCCAAAGTGCGGCCAGATGGTCGGACGCGTAGCTGTCCAGCACATCACGCAAAAGGGCGGTATCGGCATAAACGCCCATGGTTTCGATCAGCAGGACGATCTTCTGGCTTTCCGCCTTGGGCAAAGCGTAGGAAATGACCTTGCGAACCGTTTCTTCGCTGTATTGATCGGCACCCATCACGGTGTGCAGGCGTACATAAGGGGCTTTCAGCCGGAGTGCAGCTTCCATGCAGGCGTCCACTTCCTGGATCATACGGTCATAGGAGGCGGCGTCTGCCATATCGGCGGTGGTGTTGATACAGGGAACGGAAAGCTTTTTATCAAACAGGGTACGATAGGTGGCGGCGCCTGCCTGACGATCGGCCGGGCAGCCTTTTTCAGCCATGGCGGGGGTGAAAAGGTTATGGATTTCGATACCGTCAAAAGAAAGATCTGCAGCAGCGTCTACAAATTCCCGCCAGGAGATGCCGTGCCAGCCTTTGGTGGAAAATGAAAATTTCATGCTTCTTTCTCCTCATACACGATCTTGTTCATGGCGCCCAGATAAGCCCGGATGGCTGCGCCGATGATGTCGGTGGATACGCCGCTGCCGGAGTAAAGCCGGCCGTCAAAGCGCAGTTTCACAATGGCACGGCCGATGGCTTCCTTGCCTTCGGTGACGGCGTCAATGCGGAAATCTTCCAGTTCAAAGTGACGGCCGGTCACCTGTTCGATGGCCTTGAAAGCAGCGTCGATGGGGCCGTCGCCAAAGGAGATGCCTTCCATGTCCTGGCCGTCCTTTTCAAGGCGCAGGGAGGCGGTGGCGGTGATGATGTTGCCGGAGTTGATCACAAAGGACTTGAGCTGATACGTGGCAGGTACCTGCATGGCGCTGGCGGCCACGATGGCGTCCAGTTCTTTGGCGGTAACAGGCTTTTTGGCAGCCAGTACCATAAATTCATCATAAACCCGGCCCATGTCTTCGTCCGAAAGCTCGTAGCCCAGCTTGCGTACGGCATCGGAAAGGATGGGAAGGGAGTCGTTGGCATCGTAGGTGATGCCTTCTTCATCTGCTTTGGAAGAAGCAGCGTTTTCCTTTATTTCGTTGCCCAGAAGGCTGTGGATGCGCTTGACGGTGCGTTCCAGCTCGGTGATGCGGGCGGAAGTGGTCAGGCCGATGGATTCGCCCCGGGCCTTGAGAATGTGGCAGATGGTGGACAGACGGGGGGCCTGATTGCCGATGAAGCAGCATTTCACACCCTGGGCGCCCAGCGCGAAGGCACGCACAGCGCTGGCACCGGCAAGCTCCATGCTGTCATCACAGGCAACTTTGACGAAGACATCCTTCATGGCAGGCACTTTTTCGTACAGGCCGGCAACAAAGGCGGCAAATTCATCGGGCAGCATGACGCCGGCAGTATCACACAGGGTGATGGAAGTGGCGCCGTTTACGATGGCCGTTTCAATGGCTTTGAAGAGGAATTCTTCTTCGGCACGGGTAGCATCCTGGAAGGATACTTCCACGTCGCTGCACAAAGTGGCGCAATACTTTACCTGTTCTTCAATGGTCGCCATCATCTGCGGCGGCTTTTTGCGGGCGATGTATTCCATCTGCACGCTGGATACGGGAGCGTCGATCACGAGGCGCGGACGCTTTGCCTTTTCCAGCGCGTTCCATGCAGCGTCTGCTTCTTCCTTTGTCAGTCCGGCGGGCTGGGAAAGGGTGGTGTTCAGAATGATGCTGCACAGCGTTTTGACAAAAATGCTGTCTGCCTTGCTGCCGGATAGAGGCGGCAGTTCCAGCGCGCTGATGTTCAGTTTGTCCAGCAGCTTGGCCAGCTCAATACGTTCTTTAAAGCCCAGCAGCCTGTCTTCAGCGGCTCTACGCAGCGTCATGTCCGTGATGCAGATTTTCTTCATTCTTACGTCATCCCTTTCGCTTGGATAGATAAAATAAAAAGTCCCTGAGGCCCATAAGGACCACAGGGACGATTTAACATAAGTAAACCGTGGTACCACCCTGATTGCAGCGACGTGTTCATCGCAGCCACTCAAGCAGCCGTAACGGGGCAGGGCCGGAATCTCCTACTTTTGTTTCGGAAATCCTGCTCAGATGGGAGACCGCTTTTCCTTCCTGCTGCCGGCTCACAGCGACCGCCGGCTCTCTGGAAGCGGTGAGGAAAGCGTAGCATCGTCATCGCATTTACATGGCAGAAATGGTAGCACGGAAAAAAACGTTTGTCAAGAGAAAAGTTTGAAAAAATACAGAAAACAGGAAAAGAACAATGGGAATCAAAAAAAGAGGGAAGAGGGGGGTTGACAAATGGTGAAGATGGGCATAAAATAAGCGCAATTGAATCCAAAGGCTGTGACGAAGACGGCTAAGGATCGTATCCCACAGAGAGCCTGCGGCTGGTGAAAGCAGGCGGATGCGGCCGGACGCTTATCCCTTCCGAGCCGGGAAGGCAAACGCTGCAAAGCTAGTAGTTTTCTCCGTGATTGCTGCGTCAAGGCATAACGCTTGTTGGAGCGTGAGGGGCATGGAAACATGCAAATTGAGTGGTACCGCGAGTGTGCTTACACCCGTCTCAATGAAAATCATTGGGACGGTTATTTTTTTACAGAAAGGGAGGAATTCAGATGGCAACCACAACAATGGAAATGAAACTGGGAGAGGTGGCACAGCGAATTCGCGAATTGCGCACGATTCTTGGTATCACTGTGGAAGAAGCCGCTGAAAAGACCGGTTTCTCCGTAGAAATGTATCAGGCATATGAAAATGGCCAGGATGACCTGCCGTTTTCCTTCATTCATAATTGTTCGCTGGCCTTTGATGTGGATATGATCGACCTGCTGGAAGGCCGCTCCGCCATGCTGCGTCACTATCAGGTGACCAGAAGGGGCGACGGGCAGACCACCGTGGACGACGACGGCATCCTCATCAGCAACCTGGCCGGGCAGTTCAAGGATAAGCTGGCGGAACCTTATTTTGTCCGCTATGCGTATGATGAAAAGCTGCAGAACCGCCCCATCCATACCGACACCCACTCCGGCCAGGAGTTTGACTATGTGCTGTCCGGCAAGCTGAAGGTGCAGGTGGGTGCCCATACGGAAGTACTTTCCGCCGGCGACTCCATCCTGTATGATTCCGGCACGCCCCATGGCATGATCGCTGTGGGCGGCGGGGAATGCACGTTCCTGGCCGTGGTGCTTTCCGGCGAAGCGGAAATGAAGAAGGATCAGGCCCAGACCATTGCCCGGGCCATGAAGCGGGAAAAGCTGCTGGCAGAAAAATTCATCAAGTGCACGGAAGATGAAAACGGGGTGCTGCAGAAGATTCGTTTTGAAAACGAAAATCAGTACAATTTCGCGTTCGATACCGTGGATGAAATTGCCAAGGCTTATCCTGATAAGCTGGCCATGCTGCACATTGCGGAAGACAAAACGGAACGCCGTTTTACCTTTAATGATATGAAGCGTCTGTCCAACCAGACGGTGAACTATTTCCGTTCCCTCGGCATCAAGAAAGGGGACAAGGTGATGCTGGTGCTGCGCCGCCGGTATCAGTTCTGGCTGTGCATGCTGGCGCTGCATAAGCTGGGTGCTGTGGCCATTCCTGCCACCGACCAGCTGCTGGCCCATGACTACGAATACCGTTTCCAGGCTGCCGGTGTGCGGGCTATCGTATGTACCTCTTCCGGCAAGGCCACGCAGGAAGTGGAAAAAGCTGAGCAGACCAGCGACACCCTGGAAATCAAGGTGCTGGTGGGCGGCCAAAGGGATGGATGGCATGACTATGACAACGAATGCCCCCTGTATTCCACCCATTATTACCGGGATGAAAATTCTCCCTGCGGCGATGATACGGCGCTGATGTTCTTCACCAGCGGCACCACCGGCTATCCCAAAATTGCGGAACACAGCCACAAGTATGCGCTCGGTCATTTCATCACGGCCCGTTACTGGCATCAGTGCGAAAAAGACGGCCTGCACTTTACCATCTCCGATACCGGCTGGGGCAAAGCGCTCTGGGGCAAGTTCTACGGCCAGTGGCTGTGCGAAGGCGCTGTGTTCACCTATGACTTTGACCGCTTTGATGCTCACGAGATCCTGCCCATGTTTGCCAAGTACGGCATCACCACGTTCTGCGCACCGCCCACCATGCTGCGCATGATGATCCGCGACGATATCAGCCAATACGATTTTTCTTCCGTGCGCAATATCACCACTGCCGGTGAAGCGCTGAACCCTGAAGTGTTCCGGATTTTCAAGGAAGCCACCGGTCACACCATCATGGAAGGCTTCGGTCAGACCGAAACCACCCTGACCATCTGCAACCTGTATGGCACCCAGGTGCGGCCCGGCTCCATGGGTAAGCCTTCTCCCATGTACGACGTGCATGTGGTGGATGCCGACGGCAATGACGTGCCGGTGGGCGAAACCGGTGAAATTGCCATCAGCATCAAAGACGGTGTGCCCTGCGGCCTGTTCAAGGGCTATTACCGGGCCGAAGAAAAGACGGCGGAAGTTATGCACGACGGCCTGTACCATACCGGCGATACCGCCTGGATGGACGAAGACGGCTATCTGTGGTATGTGGGCCGGGTGGATGACGTGATCAAGTCCAGCGGCTACCGCATCGGGCCGTTCGAAATCGAAAATGTGATCATGGAACTGCCTTACGTGCTGGAATGCGGCGTTTCTGCAGCGCCTGATCCCATCCGCGGCCAGGTGGTAAAGGCCAGCATCGTGCTGACCCGTGGCACCGAAGGCACGGAAGAATTGAAGAAGGAAATCCAGGCTTACGTTAAGAGCCATACCGCGCCTTACAAGTATCCCCGCATTGTGGTGTTCCGCGATAGCCTGCCCAAGACCATTTCCGGCAAAATTCAGCGCAATCAACTGTAAAAAACAAATAAAATACACCAAAACAGGCTTGATAGGACCTATATAAGTGTGGTATAATAACCGCTATAAAGGCTGTGACGAAGAGGGCACAGGAATCCTTTCTCCAAAGAGAGGCGGCGTATGGTGAAAGCTGCTGGGAAGGGCCCTGGGGCTTGTAGCTTCTGAGCCGGAAGGAAGAAAGCGGAAACGCAAGTAGAACCTTCCCGTATGGCTGCGTGAAAGCATAACGCTTGTTGGAGCGTGAGGGACGCAAGAAATTGCGTAATTTGAGTGGTACCGCGGGTGAAATATTACGCCCGTCTCAAAGATCAAGTTTTCTTTGGGACGGGCTTTTCATTCGTCCCCGGGGAGGAAGCATGGATAAGCATATCACCGGTTTAGACCTGACCATCATGGAGATGGCCAACCGAATTAAAGAACTGCGTCAGATTGAAGGCATCACCCCTGCTCAGATGGCCCAGAAGACGGGCGTATCCGTGGCAGAGTATCTGGCTTGCGAAAGCGGCGAAAGGGATTTGAACTTCGCTTTCCTGTATCGCTGTGCCCAGGTGTTCCGGGTGGACGTGACGGACCTGATTCAGGGTTCCAGCCCCACTCTGACCAGCTACGACCTGACCCGTGCCGGGGATGGCCAGCGCATTGAAAAAGCCAACGGCATGACCTACTACAACATGGCGGCTGCCTATAAAAACCGTATTGCAGAGCCCTTGTACGTCCGGGCGGAATACGACGAAGCGGCACAGGCGGAAGAAATTCCCCTCACCAGCCATGAAGGCCAGGAATTTGACCTGGTGCTCAAGGGCCACCTGAAGGTGCAGATTGGCACCCATTATGAAATTCTGGGCCCTGGCGACACCATCTATTATGATTCCAACACACCCCATGGTTTGCTGGCGGTAGGCGGGGAAGATTGCGAATTCTATGCCATCGTGCTGAACCCGGCGGATTACATTGCCCATACCGGCACCCAGGTGGCTACTCCTGTTGCCCAGAAGCGGGAAAAGGACAGCCAGAAGCGGGTGTGGGAAAACTTCATCCAGCCGGTGGAAAACGAAATCGGTGCGCTGCAGAGCCTTACTTACAAGAACATTGACCGGTTCAACTTCGCCTTTGACGTGGTGGACGCCATTGCCGATAAGGACCCCGAAAAGACGGCGCTGATGCATGTGGCCGAAAACGGGGAAGAACGCAGGATCACCTTCAAAGACGTGAAGCGCAAGTCCAACCAGGCCTGCAATTACTTCCGCTCCATCGGCATCAAGCGGGGCGACAAGGTGATGCTGATCCTCAAACGGCATTATCAGTTCTGGTTCATCATCAATGCTCTGCACAAGCTGGGCGCCGTGGTGATCCTGGCTCCCAACCAGCTGCTGAAAAAGGACATTGCTTACCGCTTTGATGCGGCAGGGGTGAAAGCCATCGTATGTACCGGCGACGGTGCTGTGGCCCAGGAAGCAGAAGCCGCGGCGCTGGAATGCCCCTGTGTGGAATTCAAGATCATGGTCAATGGGGAAAGGGAAGGCTGGCGCAGCTTTGACGAAGAGCATCTGGCCTATTCCACCCACTACAACCGGCCGGACGATGCACCCGGCGGAGATGACCTGATGCTGATGTTCTTCACCAGCGGCACCTCCGGCTATCCCAAGATTGCTGCGCATAACTATAAGTACCCGCTGGGCCATTTTGTAACGGCCCGCTACTGGCATCAGGTGGATCCGGACGGATTGCATTTCTCCATTTCCGATACCGGCTGGGCCAAGAGCATGTGGGGCAAATTGTACGGCCAGTGGCTGTGCGAAGCGGGCATTTTTGTTTATGACTTTGACCGCTTCCATGCGGACAACATCCTGCCCTTGTTTGCAAAGCACAACATCACCACCTTCTGCGCGCCGCCCACCATGCTGCGCATGATGATCAAGGAAGACCTTTCCAAGTACGATCTTTCCTCCGTCAAGCACATGACTACCGCCGGCGAAGCACTGAACCCCGAAGTGTACCGCCGCTTCCTGGAAGCCACCGGCCTTTCCATCATGGAAGGCTTCGGCCAGACGGAAGGCACGGTGCTGGTGGCCAATACCGTGGGCATGACGCCCAGGCTTGGCTCCATGGGTAAGCCGGTGGCCTCCTACGATATCGACATTTTCGATGCGGAAGGCAAGCCCTGTGCCGTGGGTGACAGCGGCGAAATCTGCATCCGGCTGGACAAGGGCCATCCCTGCGGGCTGGTGAAGGAATACTACGGAAACCAGGAAAAGACGGACGAAGTGTTCCGCGGCGGCCTGTACCATACCGGCGACGTGGCCTACAAGGACGAAGAAGGATATTTCTGGTATGTGAGCCGCATCGACGACGTGATCAAGTCCAGCGGTTACCGCATCGGGCCGTTTGAAATTGAAAACGTGATCATGGAACTGCCTTATGTGCTGGAATGCGGCGTATCCGCCGAGCCCGATCCGCTCCGCGGTCAGGTGGTAAAGGCCAGCATCGTGCTGACGAAGGGTACCGTGGGCACCGATGAACTGAAGAAAGAAATTCAGGATTATGTGAAAACCCACACCGCACCCTATAAATATCCCCGCATTGTGGTTTTCCGCGAAAGCCTGCCTAAAACCACTTCCGGTAAAATTCAGCGCAACAAGCTGTAACGGAGGCGAAACATGGACGCAAAACGCATTACCCTGTTTGCCGGTCATTACGGCAGCGGGAAAACCAACATTGCCGTCAACTTTGCCTTGCATCTGGCAGGGCAGGGGAAACAGGTGACGCTGGCGGATATGGACATCGTAAACCCCTACTACCGGGCCAAAGACTCCGCAGACGAAATGGAAAAGGCAGGCGTGAAGATGATCGCATCTGCGTACGCCAATTCCAATGTGGACGTGCCGGCCCTGCCTCAGGAAATGTACAGCGTGACGGAAGACAAAAGCCGCTATGCCGTGCTGGACGTAGGAGGAGACGACCGGGGGGCACTGGCTCTTGGCCGGTATGCGCCGGAAATATTGAAGGAAAACAATTTCCACATGATTTATGTGTTCAATGCTTCCCGACCCCTCAGCCGTACGGCCGAAGCGGCACTGGAAATTATGAAGGAAATTGAAATGGCCGGGGGCGTGCCGTTTACAGCCATTGTGAACAACACAAACCTTGGCAAGGAAACCACCTGGGAAACGGTGACCGCTTCCATGGCGGAAGCTGAAAAACTGTCGCAGATCAGCGGCCTGCCGCTTCTGTTCACCGCGGTGAATGAAAGCGTGCTGCCGATCAAAGAAAGGGAAAACGAACTGTATTTCCCCTTGAAACTTCAGAAAACCATCTGGTAAAGGAGATGCAAACATGGCAAAGGTAACGTTTAAGAAGGACCTGTGCAAGGGCTGCGGCCTGTGCATCACGGCTTGCCCCAAGAAGATCATCGCCTTGAGCAAGGATGAGATCAACCAGAAGGGCCATCACCCCGCGGAAATGACGGATCAGGAAAAGTGCATCGGCTGCGCTTTCTGCGCCACCATGTGCCCTGACTGCGTGATTACGGTAGAAAAGTGAGGAGGGAAAGAAAATGGCTGAAAAAATTCTTATGAAAGGGAACGAAGCACTGGCTGAAGCCGCCATCATGGCAGGCTGCCGTCATTACTTCGGCTATCCCATTACCCCCCAGACGGAAGTGGCTGCCTACATGGCCAAGCGTATGCCCAAAATTGGCGGCGTGTTCCTGCAGGCAGAAAGCGAAATTGCTGCCATCAACATGGTGATCGGCGCTGCTGCTGCCGGTAAGCGTGCCATGACCTCCTCTTCCAGCCCCGGGATTTCCCTGAAATCCGAAGGCATTTCCTACATGGCCGGCTGCGACCTGCCTGCTCTGATCGTGAACGTGCAGCGCGGCGGCCCCGGCCTGGGCGGCATTCAGCCCAGCCAGAGCGACTATTTCCAGGCCACCTGCGGCGGCGGCCACGGCGACTTCCACCTGCTGGTGCTGGCGCCTTCCTCCGTCCAGGAAATGGCGGACCTGGTGGCCAAAGGCTTTGACCTGGCTGAAAAGTATCGCATGCCCTGCATGCTGCTGGCCGACGGTACCATGGGCCAGATGATGGAACCTGTTTCCCTGGAAGAAACCAAGCAGGAAATGTGCGAAAAGCCCTGGGCCCTCACCGGCACCAAGGGTGAACGAAAGCCCAACATCATCAATTCCCTGGCGCTCCAGCCCAACGAACTGGAACAGTGGAACGAAGAACGTTTCAAGCGCTATGAAATCGTGAAGGAAAACGAACAGATGGCGGAAAGCTATCTGATGGACGATGCGGAATACTGCGTGGTGGCCTTTGGTATTGCTGCCCGTGTCAGCCAGAACGCTGTGGATGCTGCCCGCGCCAAGGGCATCAAGGTGGGCATGATCCGTCCCATCACCCTGTGGCCCTTCCCCGAAAAGGTGCTGAAGGCTGCTGCCGACAAGTGCAAGGCGTTCCTTTCCGTGGAACTGAACATGGGCCAGATGATCAAGGACGTGAAGCTGGCCATCGATTGCAAAAAGCCTGTCGACCTGTGCTACCGCACCGGCGGTATGATCCCCAGCCCCGAAGAAGTGCTGGCTGCCATTGAAAAGATGCAGAAGGAGGGGAAATAAGAAATGATCGTATTTGATAAGCCCAAGGCCCTGACGGATGCGCCCCTGCATTATTGCCCCGGCTGCACCCACGGCATTATCCACCGTCTGGTGGCCGAAGCCATTGACAACCTGAATATCGGCGGCGAAACCATCGGTGTGGCCAGCGTTGGCTGCTCTGTGTTCACTTACAATTATTTCAATGTGGATATGGTGCAGGCGGCTCACGGTCGTGCCCCCGCTGTGGCCACCGGCGTAAAGCGCGCTGATCCTTCCAAGATCGTGTTCACCTACCAGGGCGACGGCGACCTGGCTTCCATCGGTATGGCCGAAACCGTGCATGCTGCTGCCCGCGGTGAAAACATCACCGTTATTTTCGTCAACAATGCCATTTACGGCATGACCGGCGGCCAGATGGCCCCCACCTCTCTGCCCGGACAGGTGACCCAGACCAGCCCCTACGGCCGTGATACCAACACCGTTGGTTTCCCCGTGAAGGTGTGCGAACTTCTGTCCACCCTGGACGGCGCCGGCTACATTGAACGCGTGGCCGTCAATAACGTAAAGAACGTCAAGAACGCCAAGAAGGCCATCGAAAAGGCGTTCCGCAATCAGGTGGAAGGCAAGGGCTTCAGCCTGATCGAAGTGGTATCCACCTGTCCCACCAACTGGGGCAAAACGCCCCAGGGCGCTCTGGAATGGCTGGAAGAAAACATGCTTCCTTACTATCCTCTGGGCGTGTACAAGGATAAGTTTGCAGAGGAGGCAGCCAAATGAGCACCACTGAAGTATTGATCGCCGGTTTCGGCGGACAGGGCATCCTCTTTGCCGGTAAGTTCCTGGCTTATGCCGCTCTTTTGCAGGGCCGCAATGTGAGCTGGCTCCCTTCCTACGGCCCCGAAATGCGCGGCGGCACGGCCAACTGCTCCATCATCCTTTCCGACGTGCAGGTGGGTTCTCCCATCGTTTCCAAGCCCGACGTGCTGGTGGCCATGAACCTGCCCTCTTTGGACAAGTACGAAAAGGAAGCCAAGCCTGGCGCTTCCATCTTTGTGGATTCTTCCCTGATCGGCCGCAAAGTGGAACGGACGGACGTGAATGTGTATTACATCCCTGCCACCCAAATGTCCACCGATAACGGCCTGGACACCCTGGCCAACATGATCCTCTTGGGCGCTGTGATCGAAAAGACCGGGATCATTCCCGAAGACATGATCCGCCCCGCTTTGGAAAAGGTGGTTTCCGCCCGTCATGCATGGCTGCTGGAAAAGAACATTGAAGCCATGAACCTGGGCAAAAATTATAAGGAGTGATAAACATGCTGGATATTAAGATCACCCGGAACCAGAACCCCGCCAAGAAGCCCGAAGCCGGCCAGCCGCTGGGCTTTGGAAAGCTCTTTACCGATCACATGTTTGTGATGAACTACACCGAAGGCCAGGGCTGGCATGACGCCCGCATTGTGCCTTACGAAAAGATCAGCCTGTATCCTTCCGCCATGGTGTTCCATTATGGCCAGGAAATGTTTGAAGGCCTGAAGGCTTATAAGGGCGAAGACGGCAAGGCATACCTGTTCCGCCCCGACATGAATGCAAAGCGTGCCAATGAATCCAACGACCGTCTTTGCATTCCCCGGATTCCCGAAGAGGATTTCGTGCAGGCCGTGAAGGAACTGGTGAAAGTGGACCAGGACTGGATCCCCTCCGAACCCGGCACCAGCCTGTATGTGCGTCCCTTCGTGATCGCCACCGATGAATTCCTGGGCGTGGCTCCCAGCAAGACCTATCTGTTCATGATCATCCTCTCTCCCTCCGGCGCCTATTATGCCAGCGGCCTGAACCCCGTAGGCATCTGGATCGAAGACGAATTCGTACGCGCTGTGCGCGGCGGCATCGGCTTTGCCAAGACCGGCGGTAACTATGCTGCTTCCCTGATCGCTCAGGTGAAGGCCCACGATGCCGGCTTCAGCCAGGTATTGTGGCTGGATGGCGTGGAACGCAAGTATATTGAAGAAGTGGGCGCCATGGACATCTTCTTCATGATCGACGGCAAGATCGTCACTCCTGCTCTGTCCGGTTCCATTCTGCCCGGCATCACCCGCAATTCCGTCATTACCCTGTGCAAGGATTGGGGCTACACCGTGGAAGAGCGGAAAGTTTCTGTGGACGAACTGATCGAAGCCCAGAAAAACGGCAAGCTGGAAGAAGTGTTCGGCACCGGCACCGCTGCCGTTATTTCTCCCGTGGGCAAGCTGCGCTATGTGGACGACGTGATGACCATCGGCGACGGCGGCATTGGCGAACTGTCCCAGAAGCTGTACGACACCGTCACCGGCATTCAGACCGGTAAGGTGGCCGATCCCTACGGCAACTGGCACGTTTGCGTGGAAGACTAAAATACAATGAAATGCAAAGCCACGGTTTCCTTGGATGCCGTGGCTTGCTTTATAGTAAGGGGAAGAGCGAATGATCCGTTTTCTGGTGTTTGGCGATCTGCACATGGAAGACTGCATGGACGGAATGCAGCGGCTGGAACGCATTTTGAACCACGCGAAAGAAGAACAGGTGGACTTCATTGTATCGCTGGGTGATTTGTGCTTTCCCACCGAAACCTATTCCCCTGTGATGGAAAAAATACGCAGCTGCGGCATCAAGGTTTATCATACCATCGGCAATCATGATGTGCAGGACTGGGAAATTGGCTATTCTCTTCGGTTTCTGGGGAAAGACAAGCCTTATGAAGCCTTTGAGGCAGGGGAATATAGGTTCATCATTCTGGACACCTGCTATTGGAAAAGCGAACAGGGGGAATACCATTTTCCCAATAAACAGCGGATTCCTTCCCTGTATCCATGGGTACCCAGGGAACAGCTGGAATGGCTGGAAGAGCAATTGAGCGATGGGAAAAAATGCATTGTGTTTTCTCATATGAGCCTGGTGAACCCCTTCATGCGCCGTGGCATTGCCAACAAGGAGGATATCCAGCGGATTTTTGAAGGGAAGAACGTGCTGCTTTGCATGAACGGCCACGATCACGGAAGCGATTTGAAATATGTCAACGGCGTGCCGTATTATACGGTCAGCTCCGCTTCTCAGTTTTGCTGGTGGAGCGCGGATGGCAGGCAGGTGGAAAACCTGTTTTACAGAGATCCTTTGCACGTGATCGTGGAGCTGGATGAGGATGAAATTCGCATTCAGGGCATGGCAAGTGATTTTGTCGGCCTGTGTCCGGAAGACGTGGGCATTGTGGATTACCGCTGGAACGGGGTGGACGTGCATCCTGTTGCTCAAAGCCATGTGTTGAAAAGAACAAAATAAAAAATCCCCTCTGCGTGGTTTCAATACCATTCAGAGGGATTTTCGAAATTATTGTACATGAATGCTTACAGGCAATAAAGCGAATAGGGGGCAAGGGATTCTTTGGTGGTGTAGGAAGGATTGTAAGTAAGACCGTCTTTACCGGAAATGGCGCTATGGATGAGATGCTTGGTGAGCCCGGGAACGTCATCCCGGGTGAGGGCTTCCTGCACGTCCATCCAGATCACTTCGCTGTTTTCGTTTGCATCGGATTTGGCTTCGCCGGATACATAATCCGCATGGAAAGCGATGTACCAGCATTTTACGTTAAAACGAATGCCGATGATATCCTTTGGGGCAATCTCAATATTGGTTTCTTCCATGTATTCGCGTTTGACAGCCTCTTCCGGGGATTCACCGAAGTTTACATAACCGCCGGGGATGATGAGCTTTCCGGCACCGGCTCCATACGTGTGCCGGGCCAGCAATACTTTCCCGTCACGGATCACCACGGCTGTTACACTCTGGCCCCAGTTGGTATTTTCATGATCCATACAGCATCCCTCCTTTGTTTGGGAAAATATAGCATATTCGTCGTTATCTGTCAACAGATGGGTAATGCAGGCATAACTTCGGCTCATTTTGACCGCGGGAAACTTGAATAACAGAACAGACTGTGGTATGATTAACGGGAATTGAACGGAAAATATGGAGGAAACAGCATGCCGGTGATTCAGGGATTGGGATGGACCTTTGATACCGTGGCAAAGACATACGAAAAGCTGCGGCCCGGTTATCCAAAAGAATTATACGATACGCTGTTTTCCTATCAACCGCTCTGCGCAGGTTCAAAAGCGGTTGAAGTGGGCATTGGCGGCGGCCAGGCAACAAAGCCGGTGCTGGATACCGGTTGTAGTGTGCTGGCCGTGGAACCGGGAGAAAACTTTTGCACTTTGTGCCGGGAAAAATTTACTGAATATGCGGGTTTTTCTGCCGTGCAGGGAAAATTTGAAGAAACGGTGCTGGAAAAGGAACAGTATGATCTTGTGTATTCCGCGTCGGCGTTCCATTGGGTGCCGGAAGAAGTGGGATACAAAAAGGTATTTGATTGCCTGAAGAAAGGCGGTGCTTTTGCGCGGTTTGCCAATCACCCCTATAAGGACAAAAGCCGCCCGGGTATGCACGAAGCCTTGCAGGAAGTGTATGCGGTTTATATGCCCGGCACCCTTGCATCGGACGAATATACAGACGAAAAGGCCAGGAAGCGTGCGGAAATCGCCATGAAATACGGTTTTGTGGATGTTCAGCACCATTTGTTCCACCGCACAAGGGATTTTACCGCAGCGGAATATATTCAGCTGCTGGGTACATATTCCGATCATATCGCCATTGAAAAGGAAACAAGAGGTCGGTTCTTTGCAGAGATTGAACAGGCTATCAACCGCATGGGCGGCGTGATCACCATTTTTGATACCATGGATTTGCAGCTGGCCCGAAAGCCGGAATAAAAACAGCGGAGAGAAAAACTGTGCAGCAGAGAAAAATGATTCTGGGTTTATTGGCCCATGTAGATGCCGGGAAAACCACCCTGTCCGAAGCGCTTTTGTATACTTCGGGTGCTTTGCGAAAAATGGGCAGAGTGGACCATAAGGATGCTTTTCTGGACACGGATATCCAGGAAAGGGAACGCGGCATTACCATTTTTTCCAAGCAGGCTCGTTTGGCATGGAAAGAAACAGCGTTTACCCTGATGGATACGCCGGGTCACGTGGACTTTTCCAGCGAAATGGAGCGCACATTGCAGGTGCTGGACGGGGCGGTGCTGGTGATCAGCGGAACCGACGGCGTGCAGGGGCATACGGAAACGCTGTGGAAACTGCTGGAAAGCTATCAGATCCCCGTTTTTTTGTTTATCAACAAGATGGACATGGATGGTGCGGACCGGCAAAAACGAATGGAGGAAATACGGGAAAAGCTGGACGCCAATTGCGTGGACATGATGAGCGAAGAAGCAGGGGAGCAGATTGCCCTGTGCGGCGATGATGAAACACTGAATACCTACCTGGAAACAGGGAAAGTAGCGGAAGAAACGGTACGCAACTTTGTTTCCGCCCGGAAGATGTTTCCCTGTTACTTTGGCTCCGCCCTTCGGATGCAGGGAATTGATGAATTGCTGGATGGACTGGAAATGTATGGCCCAAGGGCCCAGTATCCCAGCCGCTTTGGTGCAGTGGTGTATAAAATCGGCCGGGACGAAAAGGGTGCAAGGCTGACCTATATGAAGATCACCGGCGGGGAATTGAATGTACGTCAGGTGCTGACCAACAAAAAAGAAGGGGTGCCCACCACCGAAGAAATATGGGAAGAAAAGGTGAGCCAGCTCCGTTTCTATTCGGGATTGCGTTTTGAGCAGCGGGATGTGGCAAAAGCAGGCGAAATTTGCGCCGTGACAGGGCTGAATTTCACAAAGGTAGGGGATGGCTTTGGCTATGAAAAAAAGGGAGCAGAACCCATCCTGAGCCCGGTATTCACCTACCATATGGAGCTTTCCGATAAAGATGATCCCGTCATTGCGCTGCAGCGGATGCGGCAATTGCAGGAGGAAGACCCCCAACTGCAGGTGGTATGGCAGGAAAAAAGCAAAGAAATCCATGTACAGCTGATGGGGGAAGTGCAGGTGGAAATCCTGCAGCGGATGCTGAAAGACCGGTACGACATGGATGTATCCTTTGGCGAAGGCAGCATTTTGTACCGGGAAACCATTGAAAATAAGGTGGAAGGCGTGGGGCATTATGAGCCTTTGCGCCATTATGCGGAAGTGCATTTGCTGATGGAGCCGGCTCCCAGGGGCAGCGGATTGCTGCTGACCAGCAAATGCCCGGAAGATGAACTGGATAGGAACTGGCAGCGGCTGATTTTGACCCACCTGATGGAGAAGACCCATCTGGGTGTGCTGACAGGATCGCCCATAACCGATATGCGCATTACGCTCATTGCCGGTCGGGCACATTTGAAACACACCGAAGGCGGGGATTTCCGCCAGGCCACATACCGTGCGGTACGCCAGGGGCTGATGCAGGCAAAAAGCGTGTTGTTGGAACCCTGGTATGAAATGACGCTTACCTTGCCGGAGGATTGTCTTGGCCGCGCCATGCATGATATTCAGTTGATGGGCGGTACCTTTGATGCACCGGAAACCAGCCTTGGCAGTGTGTGCCTGAAGGCAAAAGTGCCCGTCAGCGAAAGCAGGCACTATGCCCGGGAAGTGATGGCCTATGCCAAAGGGCGTGGGCGGGTGAATTGCGTGCTGTGCGGTTATCTGCCGTGCCGGGATGGGGAAAAGGTGATCAGGGTAATGGGGTATGATCCGGAGCGGGATGTGGATAACAGCCCGGATTCTGTTTTCTGTTCCCATGGCGCAGGCTTTATGGTGAAATGGGATGAAGTGCCCAAGTACCAGCACATTGATACCGGCGTGCTGGCCCCGAAAAAAGAAGAAATAGCGCCCGTCCAGCCGCCGGCCCGGCGCAAGGCATACACCGGCTCCCTGGAAGACGACAAAGAACTGATGGCCATTTTCGAAAGAACCTATGGGCCGGTGAAGCAGCACGCCTTCAGGCCTTCGCCCAAAACGGCGGCGCTGATGGAAAGCGAAAAAGTGTTTATGCCGCTGGAAAAGGAATATTTGCTGGTGGACGGATACAACATCATTTTTGCCTGGGATGCATTAAAAGAAGCGGCAAAGCAAAACCTTGAAACTGCAAGGCAGATGCTGGTGGATATTCTGTGCAATTTCAGGGGTGTAAGGCCCTACGAGATCATTGTGGTGTTTGACGCCTACAAAGTGCACAGGAACCCCGGCAGCGTGGAAAAAGCGGATAACATCCACGTGGTGTATACCAAAGAAGCAGAAACGGCGGATAACTATATTGAAAAGGCCACGTACGACCTGGGCAAGCGCTACCGCGTGCGGGTGGCTACGTCCGACGCATTGGAACAGGTGATCATTCTTGGCCATGGTGCGCTGCGCGTATCGGCCAAGGAATTTCTGCGGGAAGTGGAAAGCGCAAACGGAGAAATAAGAGCCTATCTTGCCGAATACAACCGGCATATGGCCCATCAGAACGGCATGGCCCAGGCGATGCACAAGGCATGGCAGGAAAGACAACCAGATTGACAAAGCAAACAGAACGGGGTACAATAAAACAGAACAAAGTATGTTTTTTGAAAGGAGGGACAGACCGTGGCACGCATGGACCGATACAGGAAAAAGAACGCACCGCAACCTCCGCTGCGGCCTGTTTTCCCGGAAGAGAGGCCGACGCAGTTTTTTCAGCAGCAGCCTCAGGAATATGTGCCTTATCCCGACCAGGCATATGAAGCGCAGGAAGAGGAAAACTTCTATCCGAACGCCTTCGGCCAGCCCCAATACCAGCAGCCGGCATGGAATCCTGCGCCTGTACAGCGCAGGAAAAACCGGACGGCGCTGTGGGCCATGGTTTCGTTTATTTGCCTGATGATTCTGGCGCTGATTGGCTTTGGCGTATACAGAATGTACGAACCCAATGTGGAATTTGAGAAAAAACTGAATGTAGTATCCCAGCAGACTTTTGCCCAGGGCGTGATTGTGGATAATGTGCACGTCGGCGGCATGACGCGGGAGCAGGCGAAAGCTGCCCTTTTGCAAAGCGCCGGCTATGATTTGCAGGAATTGAACATCACGGTGAATGTAGAAGGCTATCAGTGGGTGCTGACCGGGCAGCAGCTGCCGGTGCAGCGAAACATTGACGCGGTGCTGGACACGGCCTATGCCTTCGGCAGAAAAGGCACCACGGAAACCATCGGCAGCGGTGTGACCCCCATGGAATACCGTTATCAGCATCTATACCACACCGTTTCCAATGCGGCGTACCTGTACACGGAAGTGACGTATGATCCTGCTACCGTGCGGGAATTGGTGGGCATCATTTCGGAAACGGTGAACTGCGACCCGGTGGATGCACAGATTGCCAGCTTTGATTTTTCCACCCGCAGCTTTACTTTTACCAATGAGCAAATGGGCATGGAAGTGGATGGGGACGCGCTGTATGATACCCTGATCCGGTGCCTGAGCCGACATGATTATGGCGCTACCATCAACGTGGAAGCGAAAAAAACCATGCCTACCGTGACCAAGGTGGAACTGATGAACTCCTTTTCCCTTATTTCCAGCTATACCACCCAAACCACTTCCGATGCCAACCGCAACAACAACGTAAACCTGGCAGCACAGGCGGTATCCGGCACGGTGGTGATGCCGGGGGAAACCTTCTCTTTCAATGCGGCAACCGGCCAGCGCACCACCCAGAAAGGGTATCTGCCGGCTGCTGCCATTGCCGGTGGTACCACGGTGGATGAAGTGGGCGGCGGGGTATGTCAGGTATCCAGTACGTTGTTCAATGCAGCCGTTATGGCGGATATGACCATCATCACCCGCTATCCCCATACCTGGCCTTCCAACTATGTGGATAAAGGCAGGGATGCAACGGTCAACTGGCCCAATCTGGATTTTGTTTTCCGGAACGACCGGTCAACCCCCATTTTCATTGTGGCGTATTACAATAACCGCAAATGCACGGTGGAGATTTACGGCGCATCGCTGGGCGCCGGAGAAAGCCGGGACCTGGTATCCCAGGTGGTGGATGTTACCGACCCGCCGGCGGAGCCTTTGATGGAAATGAACACCGCCCTTCCGTACGGCACCACCAAAGAAAAGAAAAAAGCCCGCACCGGGTATGTGGTGGATACCTACAAGATTTACAAGCGGAACGGAACGGAATATAAGCGGGAAAAGCTGTGCACATCCGTCTATCGGGTGATCCAGCAGGTGATCGAATACAATTATTGAGGAGGTGAAGGCTGTGCAAAAAGGAGATATGAAAAAACAGGCCATTCTGGACACAGCGGAAAAGCTGTTCTTTGAAAAGGGCTATCGGGATACGTCTGTGCAGGACATTCTGGACAGGCTTCATTGCAGTAAAGGCAGCTTTTACCATCATTACGAATCCAAGGTGCAGGTGCTGATGGAAATTTGCCGGGCAAAGGCCATTGACGCGTTTGAAGCGTACAAGAAAAACCGCTACGAAGATGAACTGGCAGCGCTGAACGGTCTTGTGTACCACGCCATGCCTTTCAGGAAGGATGCCGAGGAGATGCTGACGGTGCTGCTGCCGCTGCACGGCCTGACGGATGGGCAAATGGTGCTGCAGAGTGTGACGGAAGCTCAGAAGGAGTATTTCTTTCCCGAGATGGAAAAACTGCTGTATGCGCTTAAAAAGGCCAAAAGAATGCATTTTTCCCAAAGCATGCTGCCGGAACTGCTATGGGACAGCTATACCGCCTGCTATCACAAGCTGATGCAGGAGGCTGTTTCCATCATGCAGGGCGGTATCACCCAGAACGTGATCCAGATCATGGAAGCAGAACGCTTTTTGTGGGAGCGGCTTTGTGATGCACCCTTTGGCAGCATGGAACTGATCCGGGCAGACGAAGCATTGCAGACCATGAACCATGCCATCCTGCGGATTCGCAGAATGGAAGGGGAGAAAGAATAACCAATGCTGAAAAAGTGCAAATACATTCCCCGGCTGGAAACAGAGCGGCTTGTGCTTCGGGAGATCACACCAAAGGATGCCGGAGATCTGAAATTGTGGCTGGGCAATGAAAATGTGTACAAATACTGGGGAAGAGGCCCTTCCAAGGGGGAAAAGGATCCCGAGCTTTTGTTTGTTGATCCGCGTCCCCAGGTGAACAGAAAACCTTCGCCCGATTATATCTGGGGCATTGAGCAAAAAGAAACCGGAGCATTGATCGGCATGCTGGAAGTGTTCGATATCGAGAACAACCGGTTCGGGATGGTGGGATACAGGATTGCGCCCCATCTTTGGAACGGCGGCATTTGCACCGAGGCCTTGCAGCGGGTGGTAAAGTTCGTTTTTGAGGAAACGGAGATGGACCGGCTGGAAGCCCGTGCCGATGTGCGCAATATCGGCTCCAACCGGGTGCTGGAAAAATGCGGTTTTCGAAAGGAAGGCACCATCCGCCATGGAAAAATGGCATCTGTGTATTGCGATTACCACATTTGGGGCTTGATCCGGGAAGATATGCAAAAATAAAAAAAGGCCGGAATGCATGCTGCTGCATTCCGGCTTTGCTTTATTCATTCCGCTTGTATTCCAGAAGATCACCGGGCTGGCAATCCAGCACGTCACAGATGGCTTCCAGGGTGGAAAAGCGAATGGCGCTTACGTGGCCGTTTTTTAATTTGGACAGGTTCACGTTGGCGACGCCTACGCGTTCTGAAAGTTCGTTCAGGCTCATTTTCCTGTCCGCCATCATGCGGTCCAGGCGAAGAATGATGGGCATACTGGCACCTCCTTACAGTGTTTCATCGGACAGCTGCTGCAGCTGTGCGCCATACCGGAACACATAGGAAACCAGCAGCAGAATGAAGAAGACCAGCACACCGGTCAGGCTCAGCTGGAAATTGCTTTCGATCATCACGGAAGCATCAGCCGGCAGCATTTCACGGATGTAGTGATTGGCATAGAGGGAAAGGGCAAAATCGGTAAACTGCTGTACAAGGTCCAGAATGAGGATCAGCAAGCCGATGCGGCGGATATTGTCAGCTACGGAGGGGTGGAAGGGATTGCCCTCCTTTATGGGATCCAGAATTTTCCCGGCACACAGAAGAATGTCGTACAGGATCAGGCCGCAGCCAACGGCAAACAGGGAAAGGATCCATACCAGGGTAAGCACCTGACGATTGCTGGGGATGTTTGCAGGAGCAATTTCGAAGGATACGGAGCCTACGTCCAGGCTGCCAAAGCCTGTTCCGATGGTGGCGTCAGGGTTTACGAAATGGATGATGGTAATGGTCACGACGGCAACAGCCAGCACGATCAGGGCAATCAGAGCAATTTTTCGGGCAACGCGGAAAACGGTATCCAGCGCTTTGGCGGTGTTCTTCATCTTTTCTTGGTTCATCATTGGTTCCTCCCGTAAAAAACTTAATGTTTGTCGACAAAAAGATAATAACATACGTTGTTGCGTTTGTCAACAAGAAATTAACGAAAAACATTAAAAAATTTACGAAGATGTTTTGATAAAAGAAAAACGCTGCCGGGAAAGCAGCGTTTTGAGTATATCAGAAATTGCGGGTCATGTCATAATTTTCGTAGAAGGACTTGCGATAGTCCAGGAACCGGTCTTCCAGGATAGCCTGGCGGATCTCTTCCATCATGCGGATGAGGAAGCGCAGGTTGTGGATGGAAGCAAGCCTTCCGCCGGTAATTTCCTGAGCCTTGAAGAGGTGGCGGATATAAGCGCGGCTGAAATTCTGGCAGGCATAACAATCGCAGCCTTCTTCGATGGGGCCGAAGTCATGGGCGTAGGTGGCGTTGCGGATCACCAGACGGCCGTTCTTGGTGAAGCAGGTGCCGTTTCTGGCAATGCGGGTGGCCAGCACGCAGTCGAACATATCCACGCCGCGGAGTACGCCTTCCAGGAAACAATCCGGCGTGCCAACGCCCATCAGGTAACGGGGTTTGTTCTTCGGCATATAGGGCTCGATTTTTTCCAGCATGTCATACATGATGGGCTTGGGTTCGCCAACGCTAAGGCCGCCGATGCCATAGCCGGGGAAATCCATATCGGCCAGTGTCTTGGCGCTTTCGATGCGCAGGTCTTCATAGAAAGCACCCTGCACAATGCCGAACAGCGCCTGATCCTGGCGGGTATGATGCTTTTTGCAGCGTTCTGCCCAGCGGTGGGTGCGGTGCATGGCTTCTTCCGCGGTGCGGTGATCGCAGGGGTAGGGGGAGCACACGTCAAAGGCCATGGCAATATCGCTGCCCAGCGCCATCTGAATATCCATGGATACTTCGGGGCTGATGAACCGCTTGCTGCCGTCCAGGTGGCTGCGGAAGGAAACGCCTTCCTCGGTGATCTTGCGAAGGGCAGCCAGAGAAAACACCTGGAACCCGCCGCTGTCGGTGAGGACCGGCTTATCCCAGCTCATGAATTTATGGATGCCGCCCGCTTCTTTTACCAGTTCTTCGCCGGGGCGCAGGTGCAGGTGATAAGTATTGGACAGCATGATCTTGGTGCCGATTTCCGTCATTTCCCGGGGGGTCATGGCCTTGACGGTGGCCTGAGTGCCCACCGGCATATAGATGGGAGTGGGAATATCGCCGTGAGGGGTGTGCACCACACCAAGACGGGCGCCGGATTGCTTACAGGTTTTGATCAGTTCAAAGGTGACAGGATTGCTCATGTTTTACCTCAGCATAAATTATTGGGCGACGGCAGGCTTGATCTGGGGCCAGATGGATTCCAGCCCACGCAGCTCACGTTCAAAGAAGATCCAGGGCTTGGCATCTGGGGTGGGGGCCATAAAGAGCATCTGCTCTTTGCTGATGGGATGGGCAAAGGACAGCCGGAAGCCCCACAGGGCAATCTGCTGGCCACGCTTGCCGTTGCCGTAGCGGTTATCGCCCCACAGGGGATAGCCGTGATGCTGCATCTGCACACGGATCTGATGTGCACGGCCGGTCTCCAGCTGAATGGCTACCAAAGACAGGCCGTCGCGTCTTGCAATGGTGCGGCCATGCAGGATGGCCTCCTTGCCTTCCGCTTTGCGATAAGAAGGAACGACGGAAACGCGGTTGTTTTCTTCGTCCTTTACCAGATAATCCACATAAGTGAACTGGTCCGGCGCGTCGCCTTCCACCACGCACACATACTGGCGGTTCAGTTCATGTACACGCACCTGTTCGGACAGGCGGGAAGCCGCTTTGCTGGTACGGGCAAACACCAGCAAGCCCCCCACGGGACGATCCATCCGGTGAACCAGGCCGATGTAGGCTTCACCGGGCTTATTGTAGGTTTCTTTTACATAGGCCTTGATCTGATCCAGCAGGCTTTCGTCGCCGGTGGCGTCGGACTGTGTCAGCTGATTGGGCTTTTTAACAGCCACGATCACATGATTATCTTCAAAGAGGATGCTGGGCTTTTCCATGGCAATTCACCTCAAAAAATCATTTATTCATCCAGCGGCCGGTGGCCCCGCAGGGGAGCACGCCGCCGGAACGGACGGGAAGACAAAGTTCCTGAGAATCGATCACGCCGCCAAAGCGGGAGGATACGCATTTTTCCAGGATGTTTTGCAGCACGGCAGGCTGGAAGCCGGTGGTGTAGCTGTTGATGAAGAAGAACAAAGGATCATCCGACAGCACCTGGGCGCATGTTTCCACAAGGCCGTACAGTTCGTTTTCCAGTTTCCACACTTCGCCGGTGGGGCCGCGGCCGTAACTGGGTGGGTCCATCACGATGCCGTCGTATTTATTGCCCCGGCGGATTTCCCTTTTCACGAAGGCAACGGCATCTTCCACAATGAAGCGGAAGCTGGTTTCAGGCAGGCCGGACAGTTCCCTGTTTTCCTTGGCCCACTGCACCATGCCCTTTGCGGCATCCACATGGGTGACATGGGCACCGGCTGCAGCGCAGGCAAGGGTGGCACCGCCGGTATAGGCAAACAGGTTCAGCACACGGGCGCCGGGACGCTTTTTGATCATACCGGCCATGGCATCCCAGTTGGCGGCCTGTTCAGGGAAAAGGCCGGTATGCTTGAAGCCGGTGGGACGAACATAGAACTTTAACCCTTCATAGGTGACCACCCATTTTTCCGGCAGCTTTTCCCGGAAATCCCAGGCACCGCCGCCCCGTTCGGAGCGGGTATAGTGGGCGTGTGCCTTTTGCCACTGCCGTTCATTCTGGCAAGGCCAGATCACCTGAGGGTCCGGCCGGGCAAGGAGATAATCCCCCCAGCGCTCCAGCTTTTCACCGTTGCCGGTGTCCAGCACTTCAAAATCCTTCCATCCGGATGCAATAAACATAAACAGCCTTCCTTTCAGCCGTAATACACCAATTTGTATTATATCATGCCGAAAAAGGGCTTTCAAGTGGTTTGGCAAAGAGAAAATGGAAAATCATCAGGAAAATGGGCATAATGTGCAGAAGGGAAAATATGCCATCGAAAAATAACGGAAGATGGATGGAACAACGGGTATTTGAAAACGGCCTGGAGAAAAATGGAAACAAAGCGAAAACACAGCCCGAAATGGAAATTGTTACCGGAAAAAATGCGGATAAAAGGGGCCGGCTGCACCGTCTTTGGGGTGTACAGCAAAAGCTGATACACGAAAACACCGAAGGAGGAGAAACACAATGAAACCGCAAAAGAAAATTGCCGCTGTAATGCTGGCTGCTGCCATGACGGCTGCGCCCTTTACCGGCGCCTGGGCCAGCGAATATGCCACCGTAAAGGGCGGCGGGCTGAACCTGAGGGAGAAGGCCTCCCTGGAAGCCAAAGTACTGGGCCAGTATCCCACCGGAACCTGGATCGAAATCGTGGAAAAGAACGGTGAATGGTACAAGGTAAAGGTGGACGGCAAGGATGGCTTTATGATGAGCAAGTTCCTCTCTTCCGCTCAGGCGGACAGCACCATGTATGTGCGCACCAATACCGGCATCGGCCTGAACCTGCGCAAGGGCCCCGGCACCAACACGGACATCATCACGTCCTATCCCATCGGTACGGCCGTGAAGGTATTGAAGAAGGGAAACGGCTGGCATCAGGTACAGGTGGGCGAAAACACCGGCTACATGAGCAGCAAATACCTTTCTGCGTCCAAAGCACCCAGCTATACCAAGCCTGTGGAAAAGCCCTATACTGCAAAGTTGAAGAACATCAACGGCGGCAGCATCGTGAACTTCCGGCTCTATCCCGGCATGAAAACAAAAGTGCTGGACACCCTGAAAGTGGGTACGGTGGTAACCGTTCTGGAAGAAGGCGTGAACTGGAGCCGCGTACAGCTGGAAGATGGCCGAACAGGCTATGTGAGCACCTATTTCCTGGTCAAGCAAAAGTAAATACAAAAAGGGGAGGGCAACCTCCTCTTTTTTCATTATTCGATTTCTTCTGCATAGAAAAACGACAGATGCCGTATCGGTGGAACGACATAATGATTCTATACGACGAAAGGAGAGGTTCAGGTGGAGCAGGTAACGGGCTATGCCCAGGAAAGGCAGAAGAGAAGCGAAAAAGGAAATGCGAATGGAACGCTGTCCGGCCATCTGCGTTTTCGGGATATGAAAGCGTACTTGCCGGGAATGCTGTGCCTTTTAGGGATGAGCCTGGCGCAGTTTTTTGCGCTGCCGTCCTACTTTGCACTGGCGTATCTGATGGCGCATCTTTCGGAAAGCGGACGATGCCCCAAGGGGGCCATTGCCAGTATGGCGCTCAGCCTGCTGCTCCAATGGATATGGGGAATCGAAGCGGAATGGATACAGGGGATTGTTTTTCTTTTCCTTGTTCTGCTGATCAGGCGTCCGCTGAAGAAACAGCAAAGCCTGTATCTTGTTTTGAGCATGGCGGTGCTGATATGTATTTTTCTTTCCGGTGGTGGAGAAGATGAATTTTTGCTGATCAGAAGGCTTGCAGGCGGTGCGTTGAGCCTTGGCTGCATGCCGGCCATCCGGCGGTGGACCACTTTGACAAAAGAAATGAATGAAGATGATCTGCTTTGCCTTTCCACTGTTGCTGTGATACTGCTTTGCGGTGCGGCCAGGATAAGCGTGTTTGGCGTAAACCTTGGAGTGAGTGCCGGCTTTTTTGTTATTTGCACGGCGGCCTGGCTTTGCGGTGCACAGGCAGGGGCAGTTGCCGGAATCGGGTCCGGTTTGGCCATATTATGCGCCGGTCAGCATGGGCTGTACATGATGGTGATGCCTTTGATGGGGCTGATGGCCGGATGTTTCAAGCGGAAAAACAAGCTGCTGTGCAGCGGAGGCTATTTGTTTTGCGGCGTATGTATTGCGTATCTTGTGATGAAAAACATTCCGGCACTCTTCTTATGGAATGTGGTGATTGGGAGCGCACTTTTTTGCCTGCTTCCAAAGCGAAACGAGGAAGCGCTGCTGGCCTTTGTAAACCGCATGCAGTGGATGAAACCAAGGGAGAATGCCTACCTGAGAATGCGCATGCAGCGCTGGGTGGGGGCCATCGGGCGGCTGACAGATGCATTGCCGGATGTACGGCCTATGGAGGTGGATATTCCGAACGATAGTGAAGCGGTGGCAGAAAGGCTGTGTGACCGGTGTGAGCAGCTGCCCATCTGCTGGCGTGATGATTATGAGAAAACAAAGAAGGGTATGGAGAAGATCGTTGCCGGTACGGAGATGGACCTGAACCGGATCAACCAATATTTTTCCCATTGTTGCCGCATTTCCAGGATTCCGGATATCCTGACGGATGTGCTGGAAAAACGAAAACAGGAATTGCAGCGGGTATGGATGGCAGAATATGAAAAGAAGATGCTGGAGGGGCATTTGCTTGCCCTCAGCCAGGCGGCGCAGCTGATCAGCATGGAAGGGCTGCAGTTTCATGAGGAAGAAAGAGAATGGATGCAAAGAGCGGAGGAAGCGCTGAGGAAAATGCATTTTTGTGGCACAGTGGCTTATGTAAAATGCATTGACGGGCATATGCAGGTGTGTGTGCAGTGCGATACGGTGGCGCTGCATCCGGTGATGGGGGAAAAGATGGCAAAGCAATTGGGCGTATACCTGGGCGTCCATCTTCAGGTGACGGAGCAGAATGCTACGAAAGTCATGATGGAAGAAGCGGCTGTTTTTCAGGCAGTATGCGGCCAGGCTTCAGCCTGTGCCATGGGTGGCGAAGAAGGTGTAGCGCTGCAGAACGGAGATGCCGTTCTGATTCGCACCTTGCCCGGATGCAGGCTGCTTGCCGCTGTCAGCGATGGGATGGGCCATGGAAAAAATGCGCAGGCAGAAAGCAGAAAAACCCTGCAGATGCTGCATGGCTGCATGGAAGCGGGCTATACCACAAAGCAGGCGATGCGGGCAGTAAACGGGGCCATGCTCAATGCTACCGGCGGCGAAATTTTTGCCACGGTGGATATGTGCCTGGTGGATTTGTGGACGGGCGAAATGCAGCTGAACAAGCTGGGGGCAGTGGGCAGTGTTATGATTCAGGGCCAGAGGATACGATGGCTCTGCGGGGCGGCATTGCCGCTGGGGATTATGGAGCATGTAATGCCTGCGGAAGAAAGGATCACGCTTGGAGAAGGGGACCGGCTTCTTCTGTTCACAGACGGCATTGTAGACTTATATGCGGGGGAAGAAGAGATCATGACGCTCTTGCAGCGGCATCTGGAAGAAAGCCCGCAGGAAATGGCGGAGCGTGTGCTGGAGGATGCCATCAACCGTTCCGGCGGTGCGCCGCAGGATGATATGACGGTTTTGTGCCTTCAGCTGCTGCCGGCTTTTCCGGAAAATAAGCTGAGAAAAGCGCTGATGGAAAGAAAATAAAAAAGCAGTCATTATGGGTGCAAGATTACTAAGGAATATTTTATCCATTAACAAAAAAGAGCATTCAATGTTTGAATGCTCTTTTGCTTATGCTGAGGTACAAACGCAATCTGAAGATACTGTGCGACGAATTGCACTCTCTCACTAAATGAAGCGATATTTGATCTACAGTACAAACCTTTGGATTGGCTTCTTGTCACTATCATGTGATTTTTCTTATTCAACACACCATTACAGCCACAGTTTCGCATATCAGCAAAAGTAAAGTCCACCAAGCATAACAAGGCATGCCGTTACAGTACAAAACAGAGCAATAGCAAGCTGAATTTCCTCTGCTCTTTTGTCTGATGTTTCCTGCAATTCAGTTTGTTCAACTGGATTTTCAGTATGGATTTCTTCACCTGTACGGCAAGGAATAAATCCAAACAAAGGTATTAACGCAATCAACAGCATTCCCGTTTTTGAACCGTATTTCCCATTACCTACATGATAAAGAGCATTGTTTTTAATTGCATTTGGTAAAAATAACCAGATACAAAAGCTGATAAGTATTCCACTGATGATTATCAGAATTCGGATGATTTTTAATTGCTTTGAATGAAGTTTTTTCATTTTGATACTTCTTTCATATATGTCTGTATGTGAAGAATACATTCTTCCTTTTCATCACTCAGCCTGTATGTCTGCTTTTCTTCAGTTTTTAGCGACGATCAGCGGTACTTGCATTTCCTGGGCCGTCAGCCCTGCGTGATGGCCGATTTGCAGGAAGGAGGGCCGATGGTTCATCAGCGTCATTTCATCCAGGGAAATGGCCACATAATCTCCGACAAAATCGTACACATCCGGTCGGGGTTGGCCGGGGCCTAAAAATCTTTGGATAAATTCTGCCTGGTCCACCAGCAGGAAATGATCACCGAAATGCTTTTTGAAAACGGCGGGGAAACGGGAAACGCAATCTTCCTTCACGTGGAAGGAAAGGGCGCGCAGCTCCATGGTGGCATCCCAGCGAAGCAGTTGCATAATGTCCGGATAATCGTCCAGGTAGCGGATATCGGCATCGATCAGCCCGTGATCCGCCGTCAGAAGAAGCAAAGTATCTTCCGGCAGCTGGGAAGCCAGCTTTTCGGTGCGGTCGTTGATATCGCACAGCTGGCCGATGCTCTTTGTGTGATAACAGCCATGGCGGTGCATGGTGCTGTCCGGTTCATGCCAGTAGGCATAGATGTAGCGGGGCACATCATCCTTGGCCAGCGCCAGAACATTTTCAAAAAGTTCGGGCAGCTTTTTGATGCGGATATCCCCAAAGGCAGAAACGGAGCATGCCCGGTATTTGCCTGCCTGATTGATATGGGAGTAAATGAAATTTCGGGGAATGTACCTTTCTCCCACATAATAATCGGCGGCCATGGTGCCATTATCTGCATCCTGGTTGGTATAGACATCCACGCTTTTGCTGATTTGCTTGAAGCGGAGGGTCCACCCAAGCCAGGCGTGTTCGCAGGGCATTTGGCCACATTCAATGGCGGTGGTGGCGCAGGTGGTGGTGGAAGGAAAAACGGAGGAAAGCCGGTGCGCCATGTGCTTACGAAGGAACGCGTCCGGCGGCAAGGTTTTTTCAATCAGGTCCACGCCCATGCCGTCAAACAGCATCAGAATGATGTTTTTATATTTCTTCTTTTGCAAAAGCGCATCCACAAAGGGATGCGTTTTGTGAAAAGGCGTCATGCCGCAGGCATTTGCGATGGAATGGACCACGTTTACGCCGCAGTTTTCATAATCGGGAAAGAGAATATTCATCAGCGGTCCCCTTTATAGAGAAATTCACCGGCAACAGCCAGCTGTTCGCAAATGAGCTGAATGATGTGGTTGCCATCCGTGGTCTGCCCTTCGGACGCCATGCCGGGGGTGCGCCAGCCGGAAATGAGCACATTGTTCACAGCAGCTTCCAGGCAGGCAGCTTCCCGGTTCATGCGCAGGGTGGTGCGCAGCATCCGTGCTACGGCATAGGCAACGGCAAAAGGCTCTGGCATGCCGGAAGCATCACAGGTGAGACGGGGGGCAAAGATGCCCAGCGTATCATTTACACCCCAATCATATTGCAGGCCGGGATAGGGAAAAAGGGTAGTGGCGCAGCTTTCCAGAATGCTGCCGGCATAAGGCGGGCACAGCATTACTCCAACATTCCAGGGGGCTTCAATGATGCGCCGGATGGCGTCGGGGGCGGAAAGGGCAGTCCAGGAAAGGGTGGGATAGCGCTTGAGGTTTTCTTTGATGTTGGCTTCCCAGGCAAAGCGGTGGTTGCCGGTGGGGGAAACATGGCAAAACGCCACATCCTGATCGGCAGCCAGCTGAAGAGCCTGACGAACAGCGGCAAACACCGTGTCCTGATCCAGTGCTGTGGCATGACAAAAATACATGTGCCGCTTTGGAGCGGAAGAGGTGGCAAGCGAATCGGGTATGCAGAAGGAGCGGATGCGAAGGGGTACGGACAGTGTCTGATACAAATCCCGGCTGCCCGGGCAATCGCTATCTGCCAGAAAAACGGCATTGCATTTTTTGCATGCATCAGCCGTTTCCTGGGTCAGAGGCACATCAAAAAGGCGAATGGAATCTTCGCCGATTTTTTCGCGGATGGTATTCAGGCTGTGCCCAAAGGAAGCCGATATTTCCAGAAACAACTCTTCTGCATAGCTGCACAGCGTTTTCCCTTTGGAAGACGAAGGCAGCAACATAATTTTCGCTTGCATGAAAAACAACCTTATCTTATGTTTTTATTCCCAATCCAGCGGATAGGAGGGCACGGCATAATCCAGCTTACGCCCGTTCTTTTCCAGGGTGGAAAGGACGGTGCTGATGTTGGATTGCTCCACGAGAGGGGTGATGGCAAAATCGTTATAGTCCTTCCGGGAAGAAATGCGGCAGGGAATGATGCGGAAGGTGTTGCTGATGATTTCGCCGTTAAGCACTTTAAAGCGGGTCTGGAAAATGAAGGTGAACATGTCGCTGGGCTTATTGTTCCCGGCGAAGGAGCAGTTTGCAAGGGAATAGACGATGTATTTGCCCTTGTAACATTCGATGGGATTGATGCGGTGGCTGTGATGGCCCAGCACCAGATCGGCGCCGCTGTCGATGGCTGCACGGCCCAGCATGATCTGGTTGGACTTGGGGGCATAATCCAGCTCGTCGCCCCAGTGGAAGGAAACAATGACCAGGTCACACTGCTGACGGGCTTTTTTTACATCGCCGTCCACAATATCCTTCAGTTCTTCGGAGGTGTAGGGTTGGTTCAGCGTCTGATAAGACAGCATGCCGATCTTCAGCCCCTGAACCTCAAACATGCCCATGCTGTTTTTGTTGCTCCAGACAATGCCGGCATCTTCCATGGTTTGAATGGTGGATGCGATGCCTTCGTCCCCGAAATCGCCCACATGATTGTTTTCCATGGTGACTGCTTCCACGCTGTTATTGGTCAGCGCTTCCACGTAGGAAGTGGGAGCCAGGAAAAGGTAGCTGTTTTCACGCTTGTTGGACGGAATCTTGTATTCATCCGCCAGCACACCTTCGAAATTGGCGATGGTCAGGTGGTCTTCTTTGAAAATTTCCTGCACATTGCGGAAAATGAAATTGATATCGCCGCCCTGCTTTTTCAGTTCCTTTTCAAAGATGGACGTACCTTTGTGCTGCACATTGCGGCCGATGGTCACATCGCCCACGGCAGTGATGGTGACCATAATGCTGCCGTCAGCTTCCAGCTGGGGCGGAAGCGTGGTATCGGGCGAAAGAGTGGAGGTGGCGCCGTCGTTGTTTATGACCACATCTTCCGTGGCAGGGACAGGCGTGGCGTCCACCAGCGAATCAAAAGAAAGCTCTTCCTCTTCCGCAAAAGAAAGAGGGAAAGGCAGCGCCAACAGGCAAATAAGGAAAAGACAGAAGAGTTTTTTCATTGTGTCCTCCACAAGCTTAAAGGGATGCAAGGAAGGCCTTCATCCGGTCAAAGGCTTCCAGCATACGGTTCATATCGGTGGCATAGCAGCAGCGGATATGACCGGCGCCGCTTTCGCCAAAGGCCGTTCCGGGAACACATACCACTTTTTGCTGCTGCAGAAGACGGGTGCAGAATTCCTCGCTGGAAAGGCCGGTGTTCTTAACGGAAGGGAAGCAATAGAAGGCGCCTTTGGGTTCGAAACAATCAAGGCCCATTTTGCGGAAAGCATCCAGCATTACCCGACGGCGGCGGTTATAGCTTTCCCGCATGATGTTCACATCTTCAAAGCCGTTGGCGCGGCCGCGAATCAGGGCCTGCTTTCCGGCCACCTGGGCCTGTCGGGCAGCGCACATGATGGTATACTGGTGAATTTTGTTCATCTGGGAAAGGATTTCCTTAGGGGCACAGGCGTAGCCAAGACGCCAGCCGGTCATGGCAAAGGCCTTGGAAAAGCCGTTGATCAAAACGGTACGTTCTTTCATGCCGGGCAGGGCGGCAAAAGAAAGGCGCTGGCCTTCGTAAATGAGTTCGCCGTAGATTTCGTCGGAAATGACCAGCAGATCATGCTTTTCTGCAAAGCGGGCAACCGCCTGCAAATCTTCCTTGCCCATAACCGCGCCGGTGGGGTTATTGGGATAGGGCAGGATCAGCGCCCGGGTATTGGGAGTGACGGCCGCTTCCAGGCCTTCTTCCGTCATGCGGAACTCATCCTGCGCTTTTGTTACCACAGGAATGGCATGCGCGCCCACAAACGCGACGCAGGGGGCATAGCTTACATAGCCGGGGTCGGGCACCAGCACGTCGTCACCGGGCTGGATGCAGGCGCGCAGGGCAAGGTCGATAGCTTCGCTGGCACCCACGGTGACCAAAATTTCCTTTTCGGGATCGTAAGATGCCTGAAAGCGATCCTTCAGGTAGATGGCGATCTCTTCCAGCAGAGCGGGCAAGCCCTTGTTGGGGGTATACTGGGTTTCGCCGTCCAGGATGGAATCCATGGCGGCGTTGCGGATATGGTAAGGCGTGACGAAATCCGGTTCGCCTACGCCAAGGGAAATCGCCCCCTGCATGGTGCCGGCGATATCGAAGAAACGGCGGATGCCGCTGGGGGGAACATTCTGTACAGCGGGGTTTACAAAAGAGCGGCTCATGGAATCACCGCCAGTCGATTATCACTTTTTTCACCGTCAAAAATGACGCCGTCCTGCTTATAGCGTTTGAGCACAAAGCTGGTGGCGGTGCCGGTAACGGCTTCCAGGGTGCTGAGCTTTTCACTGACAAAGGAGGCAAGTTCTTTCAGGGTGCGGGCTTCCACCAACACCAGCAGATCGTAATTGCCGCTCATCAGATAAACACTTTTTACTTCATCAAAACGATAGATGCGGCCGGCGATGGCATCAAAGCCCAGATCCCGCTGGGGGGTGACCTTGACTTCGATCATGCCTTCCACCCGTTCACGGTCCGCCCGGTCCCAGTTGATGATGGGGGAATAATGAAGGATGATGCGATCGTTTTCCATTTCTTCAATGGCCTGGGCCACCTGGTCCATGGACGTGCCGGTCATAACGGCAATGCGTTCCAGAGGGGTACGGCAATCTTCGTTCAAAATTTCAAGAACCTGCATTTTCAATGCCTGCATGAAAAACCTCCGATTTGAAAAATAGAATATCAGAACAACTGATCGGCAAGGGATACGAATTCGTCGATCATATCCGTGTAAACTTTCAGGGAAGTGCGCCAGAAATCCCTGGAGCGCACGTCGATGCCCACGCTCATGGCAACGTCGGCCACGTCCATGCTGCCGCAGGAACGGAGCAGCTGATTATACCGGTCCACAAAAGCGGAGCCCTGCTGTTTGTAAATGGCGTATACACCGGCGCCAAAGAGCTGGCCAAAGGCGTAGGGGAAGTTGTAGAAATTGAAGCCTGCGCTGTAATAATGGGATTTGCAGGCCCACATATAGGGGTGCCGCATATCGGGATCCAGCCCGTCGCCGTAGGTTTTTTCCTGAGCGGAAAGCATGATTTCCTTCAGTTCGGACACGGGAAGGGTATGGTCTTTCCGGCGTTCGATCACTTCGTATTCAAACAGATAACGGCTGTAAATATCCACAATGGTCTGGGTGGCTTCCATCAGGTTGCTCTCCAGCAGGGAAAGCCTTTCTTCTTTCGATGCGCTTTCCATGACGGCATTGGCAAGCAGGGTTTCGTTAAAGATGGAAGCAGTTTCTGCCAGGGGCATGGGGGCATCCGTCATAATGGAGGGCAGGCCCTGCATGCAGCGGTTGTGCCAGGCATGGCCCAGTTCGTGGGCCAGGGTGCTCACATCGGAAAAAGAACCGGCAAAATTGGTCAGGATACGGCTGATATCCATGTGATGTACACCGGCACAGAAAGCACCGCCGCTTTTGCCTTCACGGGGATAAACGTCGATCCAGCGCTTATCAAACGCGTTTTGAATGAAGGCACCCATCTCCGGAGAAAACTTGCCCATTTCATAAACCAGCTTATCCCGCGCTTCTTCGATGGAGAAGGTTTTGGGTGTAAAGCCGGGCGGGGTAATGGGCGCAAAAAGATCATAGAAGGGGAGACCGTCCGGATGGCCCAGCAGCTGGCCTTTTTTGCGCAGATATTTGCGGAATGCAGGCAGTGCTTCTTCAATGGCGGAAAGCATGGCATCCAGCGTTTGCTGGTCCATGTTGCTGTTGAAAAGAGTCTTTTCCAGAATGGAGGAAAAATGCTCCGCTTCCACCAGCGTCAGCGCTTCGCCCTTGATGCTGTTAAGGCATGCGGCCATGGGAATATCGATCTTGGTATAGGCGTTCAACTCTGCTTCGTATGCGGCTTTGCGGGTGGCAGCATCGGGATCGTAAGCCAGTGCGCGGGCAGCAGAAAGGGGGATGCTTTCGCCGTTGAGGTCTACGGTCAATGTGGCGTCCAGCTTATCGCGGAGGGTGGAAAAGGCGTCGCTGCCGGTAAGGGACATTTTCAGCACCCATTCTTCGGTGCCTTCATCCATCAGATGGGCGGCGGCTTTCTGATCGCGAAGGATGGAAAAAGAAACTGCCTGCAGTTTTTCGCTTGCAGCAATGATTTCGGGAAGATTTTCAATTTTGCCAAGATAACGCACATAAGCGGAATTGAGCAGGGAAATGCGCACGGAAAAGCGCATCAGCTGATCCATCAGCATCTGTGCGCTTTCGTTACCGGCATCGGTGGACAGGGTAAGACTGGCAAAGTTAAACAGCTTGCCGGAAAGACGGCTGATGTTTTCGAAAGCATCGGTCATGTTTTCCAGCGCCTGCCGCACATCGCCCTGAAGCAGGGTTTGCGCATTTTTAACAAGAGCTTTCAATGCGTCAAAATCCCGGGCGATTTGCTCATCTTCAAAATCCCGGTACAGTACGGAAAGATCCCATGTCCAATCCATAACGGTTATTCCCCCAACAGTATTGACGTGTTATTTGATCCGGTTCTGGGCAACAGCGGCAAGGCAGGTTTCCTTGCTTTCTTCCAGATGGCGGTGCATCAATTCTTCCAGCTGGTCCAGGTTACGCTGTTCCAGGTATTCCACCATCTGGTGATGTTCCTGATGGGCGGTGGAGCGGCGGACGATGCTGGCAATGGTGACAGCGGAGAAACGAATGATGTATTCTTCCTGGCTGTCAATCACGCTGAGGATGCGGCGCTTGTCGGAAAGGTGTTCGATGGTGGAATGGAAAGAACGGTTCAGGTGGGCCAGCGCTTCGGCGTCGGCTTTTTCCTGAGCCACGTCCATTTCGGCCAGAATGGACTTCAGGCTTTCAATGGCTTCGGGGGTAACGTTTTCCACGATGGAAGGCAAAATCAGCATCATCATGGCGTTGCGGATGGTGAAAATTTCGTCGATATCGTGAATGGTGAAAGCGCGCACCACCACACCGCGGTGCAGCACATATTCCACCAGCCCGTCCCTTTCCAGTTTCCGCAATGCTTCGCGCAGGGGGGTACGGCTGATGTGCAGTTTTTCGGCATAGGCAGTTTCCACGATGCGGCTGCCGGCAGGAATATCACCGGAAATAATGGCGTGCTTGAGCTGCTCGTAGGCAATGTCCCGGATGGGACGGCTTTCGTTGGCATCATAGGGCATATAGGTCATCAGAAATTTCCCCCTCATCATCAGCATGACAGAAGATAAATGTATACAGATAAATAATACATTTTTATAGGTAATATGTCAAGGTAAACGGAAAAATTTGCAAAGAAATGGGGAGCGTGGTAGAATGAGGGCAAATAAGGGGGAAAGCGCATGAGCTGGCGGGAAAAATATTGGGAGAAATACCTGAGAATCGAGAACTATTTTGCTGCGATTCTCTATCCACACGCGGCAAACTGTCCCATCTGCGGCGAAATGCGGCTGGTGGACGAAACCTATGCTTTGTGCGAGCCGTGCATGGAGCAAATAGAAGCATATCGTGTTCCTGCCGCTGCATGCAATACATGCTTATCGCCTGTCCGCCGCGGACAGGGGTGCAACATGTGCAGGTCCGGCCATATGAAAAGCATTGACTGCAGTTTTTCTCCTTTCATGTATCGCAAGGAAGTAAGGCGGCTGGTGACCCAATTCAAGTTTGAAGTGAATACAACGTACATGCCGTATCTTTCCCTCAAAATGGCAGAGGCGCTGACGGACAGGGAATTTGATTTTCTTGTGCCGGTACCGCTCAATGAAAAGCGGTTATATGACCGCGGCGTAAACCAGGCCTGGTTACTGGCGGATGGGCTGTACAAGCGCACCGGCATTCCGGTACTGGAAGCGCTGGACAGGACGGGCTATCAAAAGCCGCAAAGTGCAACGCCAATGGAAAAGCGTGCGGAAAACGTAAAAGGCATTTTTCATGCGAATCGGGATTTGACGGGTTTGCGGATTCTGCTTATTGATGACGTGCGAACCACCGGCAGCACCGCTCAAGCCTGTGCTGAGGAATTGAAGAAAGCCGGTGCCCGGAAGGTGGGGCTGTGCACATTGGCCGTTGTATACCGCGATCCAAAGAAATTCAGGCGAAAAAATTCGCGCAGAAAAATTCATTTGCCCTTCAAATTCTATTCATAAAAATCCAATAAAATGAGGTTGTAAACACAAGCGGTTTACAACCTCTCTCTCTTCTTGATGCGGGCCTGCGGCAATCGCTGCAGGCCTTGCGTTTCTTTATGGAAACAGAGGGGAAGGGGGTGGCAGGGTAGGCAGCGTAAAATGAAAATAGGGCAAGAGATCAATGGCTTTCTTATCGCCGATGCCCTTGACGTTTTTCAGATCCTCCGGGAAGAAAAAACCGCCGCCCTGCTGCAGATAATCCATATAGTTCTGCGCTGTTGCAGGGCCGATTCCGGGCAGCTTGACCAGCTCATTTTCACTGACGGCCAATGGGTCCATCGGCCCGGATGGCATTTGGGGTGTGGGTACGGGCAAAGAGGAATTTGCGGTAACGGAAAGCGGGACGATGGGGCGGATATCGGAAAGGGCAAGGATGGACATGTACAGGATAAAAGCAAAGCAGGTGACCGCAATGAGGATCAGGAGCACTTTTGCCGTTTTCATTGCTGTCACCTGCTTTTTTATTTAGTCATCCAGTTGATGGTAAGGGGTCCAATCCTTGGTAGGGGTGGTTTTGATGCTTGCGGGATAGACGTTTTTCTTTTTCAGCACAAAGCCCATATCCACATTCAGATCGCGGCCCATGGAGGGCACCACAACATCTTCCACGATCACGGTGTTTTCGTCCGATTCGGGCAGGATGCTGGCAACCAGCGGGAATTCGGTTTGCCGGATGGTGGGCTTCACTTCCTTGGGCATGGTCACGTGCATTTCGTACACGCCGGGATAGAGGCCCTTCAAAGCATAACGGCCGTACACATCCGTCTTTGTGGAAGCGATCAGTTCGCCGTACTGATACAGTTCAATCTCCACGCCGGGCAGCAGCGGCTCGCCGATATCCAGCATGCCGTTTTTGTTTTCATCAATCCAGGCAGTATCGCCGATGGCGCCTACGCCGCCGATGCCGATATGGGCAGCATCGTAAACCTGACCCATGGAAAGGGTAATGGGGGTGGACTGGGGCGTGCCGTTGTTCTGGCTGATGATCACGCTGGCTTTTTCAGCAGCGTCCTTTGCCCGGGCAAAGAGATAGCCTTCCTGAAGCTGTGCTTCCAGGGTGTATTCGCCTTTCAAAAGGCCGTCGAACACGAATTCACCCTTTTCACCGCTGGTGCAGGTGGCAATCACTTCGCCGTCCTTCAGAAGAGATATGGGAATGCCGGCAATGCCGTTTTCGGTACCGTCCAAAGACCATACGCTGCCGGAGAGGGTGCTGTATTCCACAAGGCCGATCCGGGTGCATTCGCTGCTTACGGTGCATTCGTTTGTATCGGGGGAAGCAACCAGCACTTCACGTTCGGAAGCAAGGGGAATGCGCAGGGTGTAGGCAGCGGGAATGATCTTAGCAAAGAGCCCCTGGCCGTTATCATCGGTGGCAGCCGTTGCGATCAGGTCGTCACGAAGGTAAAGCTCCACCGTGCGGCCGCTTACGGCAGGTTCGGTTTCGTCCATTTCCAGGTTCACGTTTTCGTCAAAATACAGCTGCACCGTCCAGTCCACCGGCTGGGAAACCACGATGGTGCATTCGTCTTCCGTCATTACAGTGCCCATTGCAAGCTTCACATTGGCGGCAGCGTGGCTGTCGTTGAGGTAGGGCAGAACGGAATCGGCGCTGTCGGCAAAGACATAGCCGTCATGCAGGTCGATTTCCATGGTGTGGAGGTTGGGCATCAGCTTGGGGAAGGTGAATACGCCGTTTTCGTCGGTTTCTGCGGTATAGGTTGCATCGGCCACGGTATCCGTCATGGAAATGGTGGCAGAAACGCCGGACTTACTTGTGTAATCTACCACTTTTCCGGAGAAGCTTGCCGTCCATACACCGCCCACGGGAGAAGCGTGAATTTCAGAACCGTTGGAAACAGTGAATACTTCGCCGGTATGGGAAAGTGTGTCCATATCCATTGCAGGATTGGTGAACACAGCATTTTCGGGCAGGGTGTATTCCAGCATGTAATTGCCGGGCAGAATGCCTTTGATGCAGAAATAACCGTTTTCGTCGGTGATGCTGTAAGCGTAATCCTGGTAGGGCGTGCCGTCCTCTTTGAGGAGCGTAACGGTGATGTTTTCCATGCCGCCGTCTTTAGCGGTCAGTTCGCCAAGGCTGGGATTGAGCAGCACATAGCCGTCGGCAATGCCGGCCTTGAACAGAGCCGCATTCACGTTGTCCCTGACTTCGCCGGCGACAAATGCCATGGCAGACGTTTCGCCGTATTCGGGCTGCTGGGTAAGGATGGCATTGTGGGCGGGGTTCCGGTCAGCGGCATAGGGGGTGGCAATGTAGCGGTCGTCCAGCTGGAAACGCAGGGTGTATTCGCCGGGGACCAGACGGCCGATCGTATAAGAGCCATCTTCACCGGTGACCGTTTCGGCAACAACGGTGCCATTCTGATCCACAGCCTGAACGGCAAAACCGGTAAGGGGAGCGTTGGATGCATCCACGATGCCGGTATTGGTGGGGTCTTCCAGCACAACACCGGAAACGGTGACGGATTCCACGGCGGAAGCTTCCAGAGAAAGGGTATTGTCAGCAGGTACGTCGATCACGAAAGTGCCCTGGGTGAGGCCGTTCTGATAGGGGAAAACGCCGCTGTTTTCAGAAACAACATAGCCGTCCGGCAGCAAGAAGGAAACCGTGGCTTCACCGCCCCGCACGATGGGGAAATGCAGCAGGCCGTTTTCATCGGAAACGGCGGAAGAAACGGTTTTGCCGTTTTGCTGCACGGTGGCTTCAACGCCGGAAAGGAGCGCATTTTCGCGTCCGGCATCGGCCACTTTGATTTCCACGCAGGAAGAACTGGCAGCGCCCACGGGGGAAACGGATGTGGTTTTTTCCACTTCCACGGTAACAGGAACGGAAGCGCTGGATGCAATATCCTGCAAAAGGGAAGAGGAACTGTCGGAGAAAATATAGCCTTCGGGCAGGGTGAAAGTGAGCTGATAATCGGCAGGCTGCAGGCCGGTGAACGCATAGGAACCGTCCGGCTGCACATCGGCAGTGCGGGTGATATTCAGTTCTTGGGAAGAAAGGGATACCTGAATGCCGTTACAGCCCATTTCAAGGGTTTCGTCCAGCACACGGTCGCCGTTTTTATCCGTCCATACGGTGCCGTTGAGGGAGCCGGTTTTCACCATGCCGATGCCCATGGCGGCGCCGCTTTTGTTGGCTACTTCAAAAGCAGGGGAATAGCATACGTTATCGATGCTGGGCTGCATGAAATTATAGAACAGGTTCATCTTGGTACCCATGGGACCGGAAACATAGTTTTCTGGCAGGGTGGCCTTGATGTAATACGTGCCGGGGGAAATGGCAGAAATGCTGGTTTCGCCCTTCTTATCGGTGACCGCTTCGGCGATAAGATAGCTTTCCCCTTCGTATTCGTAATAAAGCTCCACCTTCACATAGCGAACAAGGGGTTCGGAATCACGGCGGCCGCCGTTTGCGTTTTCGTCTTCAAAAGCAACGATGGAAACATAGGAATTTCCGGTAACGGCGCCAACATTCCGTTCAATCACATCGCCGGCGTTCAGCACAAAAGGCAAGGAACGGCTCACTTCGCCCTTGGCGGGCATGGCAGCGCTGCCGTCGCCGTGGATGGTGAAACGGTAATCCTTGGGCAATTCAAAACGAAGCTGATACATGCCGGCATCGGCAACGGCGAAAGCATACAGGCCGTCCTTGCCGGTTTTTACGGTGAGAATATCTTCGCTTTCGCCCTGGGCAGAAATGGTGCAGAGCGTTACCTGCGTATTCTGCATGGGGCGTTCACCCTCATCAAACACACCGTTTGCATTTTTGTCTGCAAACGCCATACCGCTTACCTGGCCGCCTTCGGCGCAGACGGAACATACGCTGCAGCAGGCAAACAGCACAGCCAGGGCAAAAAGCACGAAATAACGCATGCGATTATTGAACATCGGCAGAACCTCCGAAACCAAATAATATCCTAAATATGATAAAACAAAGCGCCCTGCTTGTCAATGAAAACAGGGCGCATAAATTGTAAAATATAGCAAAGGCTGCGGCGATATCAGGCGGAAACGGTCTGCCCGGCCTTTTGCTTTTTGCGGCGCTTGATCAGGCCCTTTTCGTCATATTCCAGGCCTTCTTCAAACACCACGTTTTCCGGGGGCACTTCCAGCAATTCGGGATTGTTCATCAGCTGATTGAAACGGGCCACCATCTTGGCATACACAGCACCGGCGCAGATGCGTTCATCCGCCACAATGCCAAAGGGCAGCATGCGCTTGCGGACAGGCTTGCCGTCCGGGCCGGGGATGACAGTTCTTTCTATTGCACCGATGGAAATGAACTGGGAGGTGGTGCCGAAATTGTAGATGTGGTGCTTTACGGCCGGCATGCCGATGGATGCCATGTTGGTGAGGAACATGGACGTATGGAAGGGCAGGGCATCCATGAGCACTTTGGGAAGAAGACCGTAGCGGTCCAGAAATTTTGCAATGGCAACGATGGTGTTGGCAAGAATGGGGTTCAGCAGCAGGCGGGTCAGCTTCAAGGTCAGGTTATCGGCTTCTTCCCGGCGGTTTTCATTGATCAGCTTCTTCACCTTTTCGGATACGTCAAAAATGGTGTCATAGGGGCTGAAAAAGCACTTGACGGTGTTTTCTTCGATGGCGCCCGGCTCTGCAGTATCTTTCAGAAGGGCGAAAGAAACAGCCAGCTCCGTGCGGGCATAGATGCGCTTGTTGGCAATGAAGCGGTTCACTTCGGGCAAATCGGCAATGACACGTACATACGCGGCAATGATAAGTTCCGTAAAGGTGATTTTGTGGCCTTCGGCGCCCTTTTCGGTGATGTAGCGGGCCAGTTTTTCATAGTCTGCCTTCAGATCCAGCATTACCTGGGCGTCGCAGCGCATGGGCATCAGGTAAGGCGTGATGGCGATCATAGGATCAATATTTTTCAGCACCCGGCCGTCTCTTCTTCTCCCAAACATAATTTGTTCCCCCTCAAAAAAGTATAAATACATGAAAATTATAGCTTTATTTGTCGAAAACGTCAATTATTTTCATTGACAGATGCAAGATGAAAGGAGAATTTTGACAGATAGTGCAGATGAAGAACAATATAGAATATTGTGAAAAGATCAAAAATCGATTATAATGACTAACGATACTTTTCAGGAAGGAAAGGTAAAGAACGATGTTTTTGCTGAAAGAGAAGACGTTTCTCAACGAGCAGGTGTTCCGCGCAGTGATCGAGGCACCGCTGATTGCGAAAAAAGCACAGCCCGGTCAGTTTGTGATTGTAAGAGTATGTGAGGATGGCGAGCGAATTCCGCTGACCATCTCCGATTATGATAGAGAAAACGGCACCATCACGCTGGTGGTGCAGGCCGTGGGCGCCACCACACTTTTGTTTTCTCAAATGGAAGCAGGCCAGTACCTGCCCAGCGTGGTGGGCCCGCTTGGAAAAGCGACAGAACTGGAAAATGTGAAAAAAGCGGCTGTGATCGGCGGCGGCGTGGGCTGTGCCATTGCCTATCCTGTGGCAAGAAAGCTGCATGAAATGGGCGCCCGGGTGGATACCGTGGTGGGCTTCCGCAGCCGGGAACTGGTGATCATGCAGGAAGAATTTGAAAAGGTATCCGATTCCTTTGCCCTGATGACGGACGACGGCACCGCCGGGGAAAAGGGCCTGGTGACCGATGCCCTGAAAAAGAACATTGAATCCGGTGCGGAGTACGACCTGGTGATCGCCATCGGCCCGCTGGTGATGATGAAGTTTGTTTCTTTGCTCACCAAGCAATATGGCATCAAAACCATGGTGAGCATGAACCCGGTGATGATCGACGGCACCGGCATGTGCGGCGGCTGCCGTATTACGGTGGGCGGCGAAACAAAGTTTGCCTGCGTGGACGGCCCGGATTTTGACGGCCATCAGGTGGATTTTGATGAAGCAATGGCAAGAAGTGCCATGTACAGGGATTTTGAACGCCATGCATACGAAAAAACCTGCAATCTTTTGAAGAAAGGGGAATGAGGAATATGCCGAACATGCGAATGGAAAAGGCACCCATGCCCATGCAGGATGCAAAAGAAAGAAGCAAAAATTTTCAGGAAGTAGCCCTGGGTTACTCCATGGAAGTGGCGCGGGATGAAGCGGCCCGCTGCCTGAACTGCCGGCATAAGCCCTGCGTAAGCGGCTGCCCGGTGCAGATTGATATTCCTGCCTTTTTGAAGGAAGTGGCCCAGGGAAATGAAAAGGGCGCTTATGCCGTGCTTTCCAAGTCCAGCGCGCTGCCGGCTGTTTGCGGCCGGGTGTGCCCTCAGGAAAACCAGTGCGAAGCCAAGTGCGTGCGCGGTATCAAGGGAGAAGCAGTGGCCATCGGCCGGGTGGAACGGTATGTGGCGGACTGGCACATGGAAAACGGCGAACCTATGGAAAAGCCGGCATCCAACGGCATCAAAATGGCGATTATCGGCGCCGGTCCTTCCGGCCTGACCTGTGCCGGGGATCTGGCAAGGCTGGGCTATGATGTGACCATTTTTGAGGCGCTGCATGTAGCAGGCGGCGTGCTGGTGTACGGCATTCCGGAATTCCGCTTGCCCAAGGCCATTGTGCAAAAAGAAATCGATACCCTCAAGCAGCTGGGCGTCACTATCAATACCGATATGGTGATCGGCAAAGTGCTCACTATTGACGAATTGTTTGATCAGGGCTTCCGGGGAATCTTCATCGGCACCGGCGCCGGCCTGCCCCGGTTCATGGGTATCCCCGGCGAAAGCCTGAAAGGCGTGTATTCTGCCAATGAATTCCTCACCCGTGTGAACCTGATGAAGGCTTACCGTCCGGACAGCCACACGCCCATCAAGATGAGCAAAAAGGTGGCGGTGGTGGGCGGCGGAAATGTGGCTATGGATGCGGCACGGTGCGCATTGCGGCTGGGTGCAGAAGAAGTATCCATCATTTACCGCCGTTCCATGGCTGAAATGCCTGCCCGCAAGGAAGAAGTGGAGCATGCCCAGGAAGAAGGCATCGTATTCCGTGTACTGACAAACCCCACGGCCATTTTGGGCGATGAACAGGGGAATGTATCGGGCATCCGCTGCGTAAAGATGACATTGGGTGAAGCGGACGCTTCGGGCCGCCGCCGTCCCGTGGTGGAAGAGGGAAGCGACTTTACCGTGGAATGCGATTGTGTGGTGATGGCCATCGGCACGTCCCCCAATCCGCTTATTCGGCAGACCACGGAAGGCCTGGATACCAACAAATACGGCTGCATCATTACAAAGAATGAAGCAGGGCTTACCACAAGGGACCATGTCTATGCCGGCGGCGATGCCGTAACCGGCGCCGCTACGGTGATACTGGCCATGGGGGCCGGCAAAGCCGCTGCAAAGGCAATGCACGAGGAAATGCAGACATAAGTACAAAAAAGTTGCGCAAAACGGGAAAAAAACCTTGTTAAATTTACAATTGCTTGCTATAATAGACGAAAGAAATAATCACAAAGGAGTGTTTTCACAATGGGCAAGTTTGTTATTCGTGAAAAGAACGATAAGTTCAGCTTCCGTCTCAAAGCTTCCAACGGCGAAGTGATCGCTACCTCCCAGATGTACAAAAGCCTGAATACCTGCAAGGCCGGCATCGCCTCCGTGGCTTCCAATGCCCCCGTTGCCAACCTGGAAAACCAGACCGAAGAAGGCTACACCGTGCAGAAGCATCCCAAGTTTGAAGTGTATGTGGATAACGCCGGCGAATTCCGCTTCCGTCTGAAGGCCAAGAACGGCCAGAATATTGCCGCTTCCGAAGGCTATGCCTCTGAAAAGAGCTGCCTCAACGGCATCGAATCCGTCCGCAAGAACGCTGTGGACGCCAAAGTAGAAATGGAGGAAGAATAATCATGGCTGAATTCAATCTGGAAGAAATGATCAATCAGGTCGTAGAAAAGCTGACCGGCAACAAGAATGCCGTGGCCCAGTTCAAGAAGGATCCCATGGGCACCGTGAAGAAGATCCTGGGCAACATCAACCTGGACAACGACGTGCTGGAAAAGATCGTGGAAGCCGTCAAGGGCAAGATCAACCTGGACGAACTGACCGGCAAGGCCGGCGGCATCCTGGGCGCTCTCAAGGGCCTGTTCGGCAAAAAGTAATCGAACAAAAAAGCTGTGCAAATGCACAGCTTTTTATTTTTCAAATAGAATTGACAAATAATGTCTAAAGCAATTATAATCTTTGTAACAGAAATTACATATGGGAGGCCAACGAAATGAAAAAAGGTTTATTCATTGTTCTTTGCGTTCTTCTTATGCTATGCACGGGCGTCGCATGCGCTGAGGGGTGCGGCGATCATATGAGAAATTGCAGCGAAAGTGTGTGCAGCACTTGTGGTGTGGAATATACCGGCGATGTTGTTCGTCACCCGACACCAGTGCAAAAATACGATGAAAATGTACACTGGACTGAATGTGGAGATTGCGGTGAAACAATCAATAAAAAAATGAATCACCAGTCCACCTGCGCCGCACCCGATGTGTGCAGTTATTGCGGTGCTCCGTACGCTTCCACCGTTCCTGTCCATGTCAGCTTTGTGATGAAAAGCGACAGCGACCGGCACTGGCAGGAATGTGAGGGCTGCGGTGAAAAGGAAATTATCTCCGGGCATATCGCTGCGTGCAAAAATCCGGGCGTATGCAGGTATTGCAACCAGCCTTATTCCGGCAATAGCATTGAGCACCGGCATGATACCAACTACTCCAGCGACGCACAGTACCACTGGAATGTGTGCCTGGATTGCGGAGAAGAAACGATCAAGCTTTCCCATGCCGTTTTGTGTACCAATCCCGGCGTGTGCTTTATTTGCGGTGTTACCTACAATACTTCGCAACTGAGCCACTATACCGACGCCAATAATTTCAAAACAGATGCAACCACCCATTGGCGCATTTGTCTGGAATGCGGCGCAAAAACGTGGGAAGAACCCCATGTTGCTTATTGTGATAATCCCGGGGTGTGCAGAACCTGCAAAACAAGCTTTGATGGCCAGGTAAGGCATGAATACAATCATGAAAAGCAGCAGAAAGACGATAATACCCATTGGTATGTGTGTCTGGATTGCGGCGTGAGGGTAAACGAGGCAAAGCATACGGCGCCCTGCACGGCGGCAAATGCCTGCGAGAAGTGCGGCCATACCGGCGGAACAATCCAGGTAAGCCATAACACCGATGGCAAGGATTATCAGTTTGATGATGACCGTCATTGGAAGGTTTGCGGCGATTGCGGCGGCGAAGTGGGCGAAAGCCATTCCAGAACCGATAACGGCCCCTGCGGTGTATGCGGTGCCCCCGCCATTGAGCCCGAGTGTACCCATGCAAAAACTGTGTGGGAAGAAGTGACGCCGGCAACCTGCAAGGAACAAGGCAGCAAGAAGCAGGTGTGCTCCGCATGCGGTGAAGTGACTGCGAATGAAGCCATTCCTATGCTGAACCATAAATATGTAAAAAGCATTACAAAAGAAGGCACTTGCACAGAAGGGCCTGAGCTGCGTTTTACCTGCAGCGAATGCGGTACGTTCTATGTGGAACATCCTGAAGCTGCCGGTCATGTATATGAAAGCGGTGTGTGCACCGTATGCGGCGAAAAGGAAGCAGCCTTTGGTGATGATGCCGTGTATGTGTTTGCACAGGATGTGGTTGTTTCCGAAACGGCAAAGCTGATTGTGAAGGACTGCACCGAAGAAATTGCGCAGGAGGAAATGCCTGAGACGATAAAGCAAGCAGTAAAAGTGCTGCGGGTGACGCTGGTAGAAAACGAAACGGAAGCAGTATTGCCCGGCCTGGTGGAAATTCAACTGCCCTGCACGGAAGAGATGCTGGCGCAACTTTCTGAAACGAAGCTGATGTTCCTGGCGGACAATGGTGAAGTGAAAGAAATTGAGTATCAGATTCAAGAAAACATGATTGTTTTCAGCATTGATACAAACGGCGTCTATGCCTTTATTCCTTCTGAAAAGTAAAGAAAAAGAAAAACGCTTGTTTCCCAAAGAGGAAACAAGCGTTTTTTTATGCAATCAGATATGGCAGGCAAAGGCAACCCAGTCGCCCCGGTAGCATACTTCGTCGATGATGTAGCCGGCTTCGTCCAGCGCTTTACGCACATCTTCTTCTGCTTCCTTGATGATGCCGGAGCAGACGAAGATGCCGTTTTCGGCCAGATGCTTTTTCAAAGGAGCGGCCAGCATGCAAATGACGGGAGCCAGGATGTTGGCAACGGCAAAATCGAAAGAGCGGCTGAGCCCCTGCAGCAAATCGCCCTGCTGCACGTCGATCTTGTTTTCCAGCCCATTGTGTTCTACATTTTCCCGGGCAACGCGAACGGCGTCGGGATCGATATCCACGGCGTAAATATCTTCGGCGCCAAGACGCGCTGCGGCAATGGCCAAAATGCCGCTGCCGGTGCCTACGTCCAGCAGGGAGCCGGCCTTGTAGTATTTTTCGATGAGGGAAACGCACATGGCGGTGGTTTCGTGGGTGCCGGTGCCAAAGGCCATGCCGGGATCAATTTCGATGAGCAGATCATCGGGCAGCAGATCAAAATCTTCCCAAGTGGGCTTGACCACCATGTGCTTGCCGATGCGGAAGGGTTTATAGTATTGCTTCCAGTTTTCGGACCAGTCTTCTTCCTTTACGCCCTGCAGGGAAAGGGTAAGGGCGCCCAGGGAGGGCACATGGCTTTTCATGCCGGAAAGCTCTTCCCGCAAAACGGGCAAAGCTGTTTTCAGGGTGTCTTCATCAAACCAGGCCTTCACCTGCACGTCTTCCGGCATGGCGTCGATCACGGATTGATCCATCAGTTCCCAGTTGGCGGTGGGCTTGGAAGGATCGGGCAGGTCGGCCCGGTCCAGGATCTGGGTGCCGGCAGCGCCCAGGCGCATGAGCAGATCGGAAATCAGTTCCGCACCGGCGGAGACGGTAGAAATGGTAACTTCGGTATATTCCATAATGCTTAATCCTCCGTATTGATCAGCGCCATCACGATCGCGCTGTGATATTTACCTTCCCGGAATACTTCGTCTTTCAATTCGCCTTCCCGGACAAAACCGCATTTTTCATAGCAGCGGATGGCCGGTGCATTGAAATCGAACACGACGGCTTTCAGCTTATGCAGGTTCATTTCCCTGAAAGCGAATTTGCAAAGCGTCTGAATGGCATCGGTGCCATACCCCTGATTGGCGGCTGCCTTATCCAGCATGATGCCGATTTCGGCCCTTCTGTTTTTCCAGTTTACTTGCATCAGCCCGCACTGGCCGATGAAACGTCCGTTATCCAGCTGTTCGATGGCGAACTGGTAGTCTCCGGCGGTATAGCTGGTTTGGTTGCTCATCATCCGCGCCTGGTCTTCCACTGTGGTGGGGTAAAGAATACCGGCGGAAGCCGTACGCATCACATCGTAATCATTATTGATGGAAAGGGCATACATCAGATCGCTGTTATCAAATGCGCGAAGCCGCACAAGGTTCCCCTGATACATGAAAAGGAGCCTCCTTTCAATCCTTCTACCATGATAATGCCACAAAGGACGAAAGTCAATCATCATTTCCCAACTTTATTTCACCCGGACATTCTCCCCGGCATAAGATGCAATATGAAAACAAGGGGAGGGATTGCCTGCGTGCGTTTGTGTATATATGGAAGCGATCGCAGAGGGGAGTGGCTGCGGAAGCTTGCCGTGGAAAAAGGATACATCCTTACGGATATCCGGCCCGATGCGGTGGTGCTGCCTCTTCCAAAGGCGAAATATTCCGATTTGAAACGGTTGTTTCCAAAGGGACAAATGTTCATTTGCGGTATGGTGGATGATGATATCCTGCAGGCAGCAAAAGAGAACCGCTGGCAGCTGGCGAATGTGCTGCAGGATGAAACATTCCAGATGGAAAATGCGGTGTTGACGGCAGAAGCGGCCGTATGGAAAGCAATGAAGAGTGAAAACGGCGCTTTGTGCCGGAAAAAATGTCTGGTGATAGGGTATGGCAGGATCGGAAAGACACTGACCGGCATGCTGCGGGGGCTGGGCAGTGAAGTGATCGTTGCGGCAAGACGGACGGAAGCCAGAAAAGAAGCCGGTGAAAACAGCGTGTCCATTGAAGAAATGGGCAATGTAATCGGGAATGTGGATTGGGTGTTCAACACAGTGCCGCATGTGGTGATGGATGAAAAAATATTGAAAAGGATGAACGGGCAAACACCGATCATGGAACTTGCCAGCGTGCCTTATGGCGTGGACATGGAAAAAGCAGCACAGATGGGTATACAGGTGCAGATTGAAGGGGGCTTGCCGGGACGGTATTGCCCGGAAGATGCAGCGAGGGCCTGGCTGGATTTCATTGAAAGGAGTGTGGGCAAATGAGCAAAACAAGGGTGGGCTTTGCATTGACAGGGTCTTACTGTACATTTCAAAGGGTATTCAGGGTGATGGAACAGCTGATGGAGGAAGGGTATGAAGTGACGCCCATTGTTTCCTTTGCGGTGCGGGATCATGATACCCGCTTTTATCCGGCGGAAACGGTGCGCAGCACCTTGATGCGAATCACCGGCAACACGGTGCTGGATACGCTGCAGGCGGTGGAGCCCATCGGCCCCAGGAAACTGCTGGACGCCTATGTGATCGCGCCCATGACCGGTGCTTCCCTTGGAAAAATGGCCCACGGCATCTTCGATACGCCTGCATTGCTGGGGGCAAAATCTCACCTCAGGAACGGACGTCCTGTGTTGATTGCGCCGTCCACAAACGATGGCCTGGGGGCGTCGGCAGAAAACATCGGGAAGATTTTGGCCATGAGAAACGTTTATTTTGTACCGTACGGGCAGGATGACCCCATTGGGAAACCCCGTTCCCTTGTGGCGGATTTTGATAAACTGCCGGCTGCGCTTTCGGCGGCACTGGCAGGGGCACAGCTGCAGCCCATGCTGTACGGCAACTTGAAAAAAAGCTGAAAATAAGGTATACTGTATATGGGGAGGATTCGCGAATGAAAAAGCATTTTTTTCTGGGACTGATCATTGGCTGCCTGTTGCTTGCCAATACGGCATTGGCGACGGAAAGTACGCTTATGCCTTTGGGGGATGCCGCTGCAAAGGAAGAGGGCGGAAACTACGTGCTTTATCCCGTGCTGGCTAGTGAAAGCGAACATGCGGAAAGCATCAATGCCGCCATCGTGGAAAAAGCGCAGATTGATGCCTACAAAAATGTGCTTCTTCATGGCGCCGGCAGCGCAGGCTTGCAGGTGGACTGGGAAGGCGAAGTGCAGGGGGATGTATTGTCCCTTGTGATCAGCGCCAAAGGAAAAATGCCTGTGGGGCGTCCGTCCCAGGTGTATTATCCCATGACATACGATGTGACAGACGGTGAAGAAATTCCTTTCGATACCCTGTTTCAGGATCCGGATGGGGCAAAGGCCTGTATCGAATCGGTGATGGAAAATGAGATTGAAGAAATGCTCTCCACCCATCTGGAAAACAGAAGCCTGTTTCCCGTTCCCTTCGAACGATATACCATCGATTCCTTCGGCAACCTGACCATCTGGTACGAAATTGATCAGCTGTCGTTCCTTTCTGGATACAGCGGCGCCGTCACGTTCCGTTTCAGCCAGCTGGAAGCCTATTATGATCTGAGTGAAAACAGCATCATCAACAGGATGCGGTCGAAAGATACCAAAGTCGGTTATTTAAATGGGCTGGGGGACAGAAATTGCATCGGTATGCAGTTGGAAAATGCCCTTGATGCCTATCGCTCCACGGTGGATTCCGAATACTATCCCGGCGGCGCCTGCTATGAAGTGGAAGATGCAAAAATGCGGGGTACTTTGCTTTTGACCGACGAAAGCGAAGAAAAAGTGCTGGGCTTGCTTTGCCGCAACCTGGATGATAACGGCATAATCACCGGCAAAACCGGCCTGAATGAAGCCGTTCAGATGCTGGGGGATGATGGTATAGCCCTTTCCATCGATGAAGACACCGCTCAGCAATACCGCGTTTGTGCCGGGGAGAGCATCACCTGGCAGACGGAAATCACGCTGCCCGATGAAACACGGGCAAATGCCGAATACACACTTTATGCCGACGAAAGCGGCACGGTGCAATACATACGATTGATGATAAAGCAATAAAGGGGAAAAAGAATGAGCACAGCCAAAGGTAAGGCGAAAAAACAACAAATGCCCGAATATGTGACAACAGGCAAACACGCTGCTGTAACGGTAACGTTCGGCATCGTGTTTTTGGCCCTGGGTCTTTGCTGGCTGCTGGCCATGCTGTCAGCCGGAGAAGGCTATATCGCAAAGCAACTGGCCCTCAGCCTGAATGGCTTGTGCGGCCCTGTTTGCGTGCTGTTTCCCATTCTGATCATCTGGTGCGGCGCCATGATGCTGGTGTCCACCAGGCATCGGGTGAACGGATGGGCATGTGTGATTGCTTTGGCTATGTATGTACTGATCCTGACAGCAGTAACGCTGACGGCACGATGCGCTACGGTAAGCGGAAGCCCGAATTATCTTCATTACCTTTATGAAAACGAAGGCATGAATGGATACGGGAATTTCCTTGCCCAGGCGAGCAAAGATGGCAGAAACGGAAGCGGCGGCGGCCTGATCGGGATGCTGCTGGCCTATCCCATATGGCGATTGATGGGCACGGTGATCGGCATGATTTTTGTGGTCGCTATGTTCATTGTGCTCATTTTCCTGCTTTTGAAAAAGAACCCTGTGGACGTGATCCAGAAACTTTCCGAAGGCAGTGAACAGCGTCAGGCGGCGCGGGCACAGCGCAGGGCCGAAAAAGAAGCGGCACGGGCAGAAAGGGAAGCCATGGAAGCGGCTGAAGCGGCCAGGCAAGCCCAACTGCAGCAGCCGGTTGTGCAGCAGATTCCCATGGAGTACACCCAGCAGCCCCGTCAGGTGGTAAGCCATACGGGCTATGAATATCCGCAGGATGCGGCACCTGCATATCCGCAGCAGCCGGTCCGGCAAACGGTATCTGCGGTGGATGGCTTTTATCCTGTATCCAATGAACTTTATGACGAGCGTTTTCCGCTCCATCCCCAGGAAAGAAACGCCTATCAACAGCCTGTTCAGCAGCAGCCTGTACAGCAACCGGCTCCGTTGCAGCCTGTACAGCAGCCCGTATATCAGCCCGAACCGAAGCCTGCGCCTGCAAGACGGTTTGGCAGGAAGCAGCCTGTTCAGCCCCCTGTGGAGGAAGCACCTGTATATCAGGAACAGCAGCTGCAGCTGCAGCCTGAACCCGTAATGGAACCGGAGCGGCAAAAGCCGCCGGTGTACCAGCCGGTTATGCCGCCGGTGGTGGAATATCCTGCGGATGAGGACCAGGATGAACTGCCCTGGGATGAACCGGAGCAGCCGGTATTTGAACCGCAGAAGCCTGTAAAGAGCCCATATGCCTATGAAAATGAAAAGGCTGCGGAAGAATCGGTAAAAACGGAAAAGAGAAAAACCTGGGCACAGATGCGGGCAGAATTGAACAAGGAAGAACAGCCTGCGCCCGTGCAATCGGAAGAAGAAAAGCCGGCACCCAAAGCAAGGCCCAGCTGGTCCGAAATGGTAGAGAGCCGGCAGCGGGAAATGAAAATGCCGGACCATACCACCCAAAAAGGCGAGCCCAAACAGGTGTTTACCGATCCTGTGATGCCCATTACCGGTGAACGCATTCCCATCAAGCCCATTCCGGAACCTAAGGCAGATGCAAAACTGGACGGTACGCGCTCCACGCAGATGAAGCAGACGGAAATGGTGATGGCGGTTCGGTATCAGGCACCGCCCATGCGTTTGCTGGAAGAAAGCAAGGCCGTTTCTTCGGAAGACAGCAACCGGGAAGACCAGCAGCGCGCGGAGATCATTGAAGGCACGCTGGGCAGCTTTGGGGTGGATGCCGAAGTGAAGCAAATCATGCACGGCCCCTCCATTACCCGTTTTGCCATTCAAATCGGCCCCGGCGTTAAGGTGAACAAGGTGACCCAGACGGCCGATAACCTGGCCCTTGATTTGAAAACAAAGCATGTGCGTGTGGAAGCGCCCATTCAGGGCACCAGCTATATCGGCATTGAAGTGCCCAACAAACTGGTAAGCACGGTATCCCTTCGCGAAGTGCTGGCAAGCGAAAAGATGCAGAACGCCACATCCCCCCTGATGGTGGCGCTGGGCAAGGACGTGGCCGGCACACCCGTGCTGTGTGACCTTTCCAAAATGCCGCACCTATTGATTGCCGGTGCAACCGGCAGCGGTAAATCCGTCTGCATCAACTCCATCGTATGCAGCCTGCTTTACCGTACTTCACCTGAACAGGTGCGCCTGATCATGATCGACCCCAAGCAGGTGGAACTGACGGTGTACAACAGCATTCCGCATTTGCTGGTGCCCGTGATCAGCGATCCCAGAAAAGCAGCCGGCGCTCTTGCATGGGTTGTGCAGGAGATGCAGGAAAGGTATGGCAAGTTCAGCCAGGAAGGCGTGCGAAACCTGGCCGGCTATAATGACATGTATCGCGGTACCGACAAGGAACTGCCCAACATTGTGGTGATCATTGACGAAATGGCTGACCTGATGGAAGTGTGCCGCAAGGATGTGGAAGAATCCATCCGCCGTCTGGCCGCTCTGGCACGTGCAGCCGGCATTTACATGGTGCTGGCTACCCAGCGCCCGTCGGTTGACGTAATTACCGGTGTTGTGAAAAACAACATTCCCAGCCGTATTGCCTTTGCCGTTTCTTCCGGCACCGACAGCCGCACCATCATTGATGTGTATGGGGCAGAAAAACTGATGGGTAAGGGCGATATGCTCTATAAGCCCACCGGCAGTTCGCCTGTGCGTGTGCAGGGGTGCTTTGTTTCCGATGAGGAAGTGAACGCCATTGCCGATTACATTGGCCGCCGCTATACCACGGATTACGATCCCAATATCATGGAACACCTGGAAAATGCCGATAAAGAAACGCCTACGGCGGATACCATCGGCGGTGAAGAGAGGGGCGGGTACGGCAATGAAACCGTGGACGGCAACGATGAATTGCTGATGGAAGCCATTGAAATGGCTGTGGAAGACGAACAGATTTCCACCAGCCTCCTCCAGCGCCGCTTCCGCATCGGCTATGCCCGGGCCGGCCGGTTGGTGGATGAAATGGAAAAGCGGGGGATTGTCAGCGCTTCCGAAGGGTCCAAGCCCCGGAAATGCCTGATCACCCGGGAACAATACTACCAGATGTTTGAAGACCAATAAAAAATACGGCAAGCCGGAGGATCTTTTCGGCTTACTGTTTGACTATGGAGGGAATATGATTTACTATCAGGATGAAAACGTGATCATCCGGGATATGGAAAAAGCGGATGCGCAGGTTTTGAATGATGAATACACAGCTCAGGGCTGGCATCCGGATGTGGATTATTATCATTTTCGGATGCGGGAAGCGGCTGAAGGCAAATGTACAGCGCTGACAGCAGAATATCAGGGGCAACCTGCCGGGAATGTGTATTTGTATTTTGAAGCAAACGAAGGGCCGTTCAAAGGGAAAGATTGGCCCATCATCGTTGATCTGGGTGTCTTGCAGAAATACCAGCGCAAGGGCATTGGACAATGCCTGATGGAAGCAGCGGAAAGGATTGCGGCACAGCGCAGCAATACCGTATGCCTGGGGGTTGGGCTTTGCAAAGAATACGGCAGTGCCCAGCGGATGTACGCAAAGCGGGGCTATATACCGGACGGTTCCGGCGTGTGGTATCAGGACAAGCAATGCGTGCAGTATGAGACCGTTTGCACGGTGGATGACGATCTGGTGATTTATTTGTATAAAAAACTGCAATAAGGAATGGCCAATCAATTCAAAAGCGCACATGCTCCACGGCTTTGAGGCGTGGGTCATGTGCGCTTTTGCTTAGCAGAAATCATTTGTATTGTTCTCTGATGTCCGGCAGGTTCAGGTATTGGATGAAATCCTGAATGTGTTCATCCCAGAATTCCCAGGTATGTGCCCCGGGAGCAGGAAGGAACTGATAATCAAAAGGATTGCAGGGCATGGATTCAAAGAAAGCCTTGGTGTCATAGGCACAGGGCAGAAGGAAATCGTCATCGCCGCAGCAGTGGAAAATGCGGGGGCAGGGAAGCTTTTTTTCCACGATTTTCTTTGCATTGCCATATACATCCAGATAGCTGTTTTCTGTGGGCTGATCCCCGATGGTCAATTCCCGGCGGCGGCCCTGATGGAAGGAGCCTTTGTAATTGATAGCACCGGCGGACAGGCAGCCGATGGCGCTGTACTTTTCCGGATTGGCCAGGCCGATCGTGAAGGAACCGGCACCGCCCATGGAAAGGCCGGCGATGAAATTATCTTCCCGTTTATCGGAAAAATTGAACAGGGCACGCATTTTCCGGGGCAGCTCTTCGGAAATGAAAGAATAGTACCTGCCGCCGTGGGCCATATCGGTGTAGCAGCTGTTCTGAGCGGATGGCATGACAACGGCAAGGCCGTAGGGTGCCACATAGCGCTCGATGGACGTGCGGCGGATCCAGTCGGCATGATTACCGAAAGCACCGTGGAGCAGCCACAGAACGGGCAATTTGTGGCCTGCGGCGTTGTCTTTTCGCTGGGGCAGGATCACATCCACCGTGACACAAAGGCCCAGTGCATCGGAGAAAATGCGGGTTCTTGCAAGTGCCATTTACTTTTCCTCCTTTCCCAGGGGCAGCCATTCCAGCACACGCTGGATTTTTTCATCCCAGTACTTCCAGCGGTGATCGCCGGGGCATTCTTCGTAAGTAAGGTCCAGCCCAAGTTGCCTGACATGATTCCGAAAACGCAGGTTGGACTGGTACAGAAAATCTTCCGTACCGCACCACATGTACAGATGGATGGGCGGATGCGCCTCCTTCGCATAATCTTCTGCTGCGGCGAAGAGATCGTTAAAGGCCATTTCTTCGGGATCATCCCCCAGAATATCCAGCCACAGGCCGGTGTGGCGCTTGCCGCTCTTTCGTTCGCCCACTACATCGGTGGCGGAAGAAAGCCCTGCGGCCCAGGAGAAGGTGTGATAAGCCCTCAGGCCGCATTTGAGGGCGCCGTAGCCGCCCATGGAAAGGCCGGCAACGAAAGTATCTTCCCTGCTGGGGCTCATCATGGGGAACATGGAACGGCAGATGGCAGGCAGTTCTTCCGAAATGAATGTGAAATAATTTTCGCCATAGGCCATATCGGTATAAAAGCTTAAATCGCCGGCCGGCATCACAACGGCCAGGCCTTTTTCGGCAGCATACCGCTCAATGGAAGTGCGGCGCAGCCAGATGGAATGGTCGTCACTCATACCGTGAAGCAGATAAAGGGTAGGGCAAACAGCGGCTTCTTTGCCGTTCATGCCGATCAGCGCTTTGCTTTCTTCCGGCAGAATGACGAAGAAATCCACTTCCATTTCCAGCGATTGAGAATAGGCGGTCAATTCGATCAAAGCCAAGGAGATCATTTCCTTTCTTTGTTTTTTTCGTATTATATCATTATGGTTCCTTTCCCGCAAGAAGATGCAAGGCAAAGAGGCAGTTTTGTCATTCAGTTCTTTTATTGTGGCAAGACAAGGAAAGGTGTGGTATGATATAAATAAAGAAAGCTAAAAGAATAAGGAGCGATGCCGGATGAAAAAGATGCCTGTTGGATATCAGCTGTATTCTGCCCGTGAACTGGTGGCCAAGGATTTGAAAAATGTGCTTGCGGAACTGAAGAAACTTGGGTATGACGGTGTGGAATTTGCCGGCTTTTTTCACTATTCCGCCGAAGAGATTGCAGCCATGCTGAAAGAAACGGGCCTGAAAGCCGTATCCAGCCATGTGCCGCTGGTCAGCATTGAAAAGGACATGTTCGGCACCATCGCCTATCACAAGGCCATCGGCTGCGATACCATCGTGGTGCCGTATCTGGAAGAAGAACGCAGGCCGGGCAAGCCGGCATTTGCCAAGGTGATGCAGAGCATTTATCAGTTTGGTCAGCTGTGCAAAATGGCGGGCATTCGTCTTCTGTACCACAACCATGATTTTGAGTTTGTGGAATTTTCCGGCATGTATGGGCTGGACTTTATGTACGAAGCCATTCCGGCGGATTTGCTGCAGACGGAAATTGACGTTTGCTGGGTGAAGTATTCCGACATTGACCCGGCGGATTATCTGCGCAAATACACCGGCCGTGCGCCCATTGTGCACCTGAAGGACTATGTGGGCAGAAAAGGCGAAGGTACGCCCTACGGCCTGATTGGCCAGGACAAGGAAGCGGACGCCGTGGCCTTCGAATTCCGTCCCTTCGGGCACGGCTGCCAGGATGCGGAAAAAGTGGTGGAAGCCGGTATTGATGCAGGTGCACAATGGTTTATCATTGAGCAGGATCAATGGTATGACCGCTGCCCTCTGGAAGCGGCAAAAATGAGCATGGAAACGCTGAAAAAGATCGGCCTGAAGTAAACAAAGAAAGAAGCGGCACGGCAGCAGGCTGTGCCGTTTTTTGTTGTTTGATATCGGGGAATGTGATACAATGGAAACAAAGGGGGGATAGGGATGCACAGGCTGAGCGGGATGTATTTTCCCATTACCGGTACGCCGTTTCAGTGCGACGAAACTTATACGGAAGTTGCGCCCTGTGCAGCCCTGAAGCCTTATGTGCGTTGCTTCTGGGGGACAAAGGAACCTGTCTGTGGGTGGAACAAGAGCATGCAGAAAGGGATTGTTATTCCCGATACATGCATGGATATCATTTTTGACATCAATTACACAAAAAATACATGGAGCGAAGTGTTCTGCTGTTTGGATGACCGGTCAGAAATAACGCAGGGCGATGTGTTTGCCGATACCGTATCCACCTTCGGTATCCGCTTCTATGCCTGGACGGCCTGTCTTTTTACGGATATGCCGCTGGATCAAACAAAGAACGGACGTTTTTCCTGCGATGCATTTGTGAAAGAAATCAAACGTGCGCTGATGCCGGTATTGCTGGATCATCCTTCCATGGAAGAGAGAATAATGGCGGCAGAATGCCTGCTGCTTAAAAAACTGCAGAAAGCACGTGCGGACGCCAATGTGCTCAATGCAGTATATAGAATGCTGGAAACACAGGGCAGGGAAAAGATAAACGCCATTGAAAACTACACCGGCGTATCCAGACGCAGCCTGGAAAGGGCGTTTCAGAAGCAGATGGGTATTTCTCCCAAGACGTTTTCTTCCCTGGTGCGGTATCAGATGCTTTGGCAGGAGATGGTTTTTCAACGGCCATTTGATATACTGGACGCCGTAGAGAAATACGGCTATACCGATCAGGCGCATTTGCTGCATGATTTTCATAGCCGACACCAGATGTCGCCAAAGGAAGCCATCATTTTTGCGGATTCTCAACGCTGATGTCGCATTTTTACAAGACATATGTTTTTGTATATGGCAAGATAGAGAAAAAACAAAGGGTGTGAGAACATGACTACGTTTGAAAAGGCGCGGCGGTTTATGTACCGGCATGCGCGGCCGGTGGACCTGGCCAGATGGCAATACCATTTTGAACAGGGCAGCAAGGAGAATGTGATCAAAGCACTGGCAGTGTATCAGAACGAAGACGGCGGTTTCGGCCATGGCTTGGAGGCGGATAACTGGAACCCCCATTCTTCGCCGATCACCACCTGGAACGCCTGCGATATTCTGTTTGAGATCGACTGGCAGGACAGGGAACATGCAATGGTGCAGGGCATTTTGCGTTATCTGGACAGCGGGAAAGATTTCAGCGAAACCCACCGGCAATGGATGAATACCATTCCCACCAATAACGATTATCCCCACGCCATCTGGTGGGGCTTTAATGGCGAAAGCGATTATAAGTATAATCCCACGGCCATGCTGTGCGGGTTCATTCTGAAATTTGCAGAGAAGGGCACAAGCCTGTATGAAAAAGCACGGGGGATCGCCCGGGAAGCCATACAATGGTTTCTGGAGAAAGTACCTCATGTGGACCGGCATGAAACGGCCTGTTTTGTTACATTGTACGAATACCTCAAACAGACAAACGAAATGCCGGCGGAGGAAGAAGTATTTGTAAGGGCGCTGAAGCAGCAGGTAAATGCCAACATTGAAAGGGATACGGAAAAATGGAAAACGGAATATGTAGATAAGCCTTCCGCCTTCCGGATCACGCCGCAAAGCATGTTCTATGACGATAACGAAAGCATTGTGCAATATGAATGTATGTTTATCCGGGAACAGCAGCTGGAGGATGGCTCATTCAGCGTCAACTGGCAGTGGTATAACGACTACAAAGAGTTTGAAGCGGCAAAGTATATGTGGAAAGGTGTTATTGTATTGGAGAACATGCTGCACCTGAAAGCCAACGAAGGGTAAAGAAAAAGCTCATTCGCCACAAAGCGGATGAGCTTCTTTTTATTCTTCTTCATCAGGGTCTTTCAGATCCACAAGGGGATGATCGTGGAGGGGACCATCAATCAGCCCTTCTTCCTGAAGCTGATCAAAAATGGAATAATCCATCTTTTCAATTTCTTCCCGCAGGAAACGGGAAATCACTTTGATTTCATCGTCGCTGCGGCGGGGAAGGGCGTTGGCCAGGCTGTCGATAAGCAGCATATCCACGCCGGTTTCCAACACGTTCGCAATATCCACCAGCGTGTCGATGCTGGGAATGCGAATGCCGCGCTCAATGTTGCTGTAGTAGGAGGCGGCTATATTGATCTGCGCGGCAACTTCCTTTTGTGTTTTGCCAAGCAGCTGCCTGCGATAACGAATTCGCTTGCCCAGTTCGGTGTAGTTTACCATGCAAAATGCCTCCTTTCATTCCATGATTCTATTATAGACAAAGATGCGAAAAATGTAAAGAAAGGAAGAAAATTGTCGAAAAAGAAGAAAAACAATAAAAATACTTTTTTGAAAAAATTTTGAAAAAGAGGTATACAAGTGAAATAACATGTGATATAATGCCCGTGAGACCAAGCCTTTTAGATCTATTTCAGGTGTTCCTCCCGGTTCTGCTCATCGTCAATGCCGACAGATGCCAAGAAGCCCAACGGAAACTACCGGAACGTATCATCTCTCGGTTTGGCAAAGAAATTATTTGGAGGAAAACACCATGTATCAGGACAAGACTCTCACTTGCCGTGAATGCGGTCAGGAATTCACCTTCACCGCTTCCGAACAGGCTTTCTACGCCGAAAAGGGCTTCCAGAACGAACCCGGCCGCTGCCCCGCTTGCCGCGCCGCTCGTCGTGCCAATGGCAACGCCAACCGTGGCGAACGCCAGATGTTCGAAGTGATCTGCGATGGCTGCGGCTGCACCACCCAGGTTCCCTTCCAGCCTCGTGGCGACAAGCCCGTGTACTGCCGCGAATGCTTCGCCAAGAATCGTCCCCAGTACTAAGAATGGCTAACAGCTGTGCTGCTTGAAAAGGCAGCACAGTTTTTTTGTTCCGTTTTGCGACAAAAAGAAGCATTTTCTTGAAGCAATATAGGGAATATGCTATAATCAAAAAAACAATTGTTGTGAAAGGTAGCGTGTTTTCCATGGCAACTGAAAAACGGTATACCGCAAATCCGGCAGCGGAAGAAGTGTTTAAAAACAATATGGCATTTTGCATCGGTACAGGCAGAATGGGCCTTGCGCTGCATGAAGAATATCAAAAGCAGATGCAGCTGGTGCAAAAGGAAATTGGCTTTTCGCATATTCGCGGTCATGGTCTTTTTTGCGATGATGTGGGTATTTATTGGCCTGTACTGGATAAGGAAGGAAACGTGGTGGAAGACCGCTACAATTTCACCTATCTTGACAGGATTATGGACAGCTATCTGAAAGCAGGGCTGAAGCCTTTCCTGGAACTTGGTTTTATGCCCAAGAAAATGGCAAGCGGCAAGCAGACCATTTTCTACTGGGAAGGTAACACGACGCCGCCCAAGGATCATCAGAAATGGGCGAACATGATCAAGGCGTTGCTGCACCATTTGTGCGACCGGTATGGCGAAGAAGAAGTGGTCACCTGGCCGGTGGAAGTGTGGAACGAACCCAACCTGCCCGGTTTTTGGGAAAATGCCGACCTTGATGCTTACCTGAAGCTGTATGACGTATCTGCTGCAGCGGTGAAGGAAGTGCTGCCCCGGATGCGAATTGGCGGCCCTGCTGTATGCGGCGGAGATAAGTGCATGCACTATATCCGCACGTTCCTGGAGCATTGCCGGGACAATCATGTGCCGGTGGATTTTGTGACCCGGCATATTTACATGGGCCAGCAACCCAGCCGGAATGGGCGGTATCTGTATCACGAAATGTGCAAACCGGAACGCAGTATCGGTGAAGCGGAAGAAACCCGTGCATTGATTGATTCTTTCCCCGAATTCAAAGGGTATGAACTGCACATTACGGAATATAATACTTCCTACCATCCCTTCTGTCCCACTCACGATACGGTGTATAATGCCGCGCTGATTGCAGGCATGCTGGCAAAGTTGGGAGACACCTGTGCTTCCTATTCCTACTGGACGTTTGGCGATGTGTTTGAGGAACAGGGCATTCCGGACCGCATTTTCCACGGCGGCTTTGGCCTGATCGCAAACGGTATGGTCAGAAAGCCCACGTATTGGACGTTCGAATTTTTCAAGAAGCTGGAAGGCAAGATGATCCTGCGCACCGATGAATGCCTGTTTGTGAAAACGGATAAGGGCCATATCCGCGGGGTGATGTGGAACCTGGAAAAGGAAGAGCAAAACGTAAGTGTGCATTTCCCCGGAACGGAAGGGGAATGGGGCGTTGTGACCCGCACGGTCGATATGGAGCATGCCAATCCTTTGCAGCTTTGGGATAAGATGGGCCAGCCTGCTTCCCTTACCGATGCGCAGCTGTCCTTCCTTCAGGAAAACGATCGTCCTCATGGAAAGGCCTGGAACCTGCAAGCAGGAGAAAACGGTATCGATGTCGAACAATGTTTAATGGGCAATTCCGTAGTGTATGTGGAATTGACGCCGTACAAGAAGGAAGAAAGCCTGGGGTATACCTGCCCTGGCATTTGTGAATGATCTTCCGAAAAGGGGGAGACACCATTGACCATCCATAAATCGGCAGAGGATTATCTGGAAATGATCCTGATGATCCGGGAACAAAAGGGGTATGTGCGCAGTGTGGATGTGGCGCAGGCTTTGAGCGTGACAAAACCGTCCGTCAGCGTGGCCATGAAAAAACTGCGGGAAAACGGCTACATTACGTTCGATAAAGATAACTATATCCTTTTGTCCGTACCCGGAGAAAAGATCGCCAGGCATATGTATGAACGGCATAAAGTGCTGTCTTCTTTGCTGATAAAGCTGGGCGTGAATGAAGAAGTGGCTCGGGAAGATGCATGCAAGATTGAACATGATATTTCCGATGAAAGCTTTGATGCCATTTGCCGATACCTGGAGAAAGTGCAATAAGAAAGAGCGGGGAGAAAATCCCCGCTTTTTTTGTTTGTACGAAATAGATAAAAGAAAAGCCCTCCTGAAAAGGAGGGCAGAGTAACGCAGAAGGATTTACTTGGCTACAACATTTTCCACAAGCGCATGGAAGGCAGGCTTGGGCTGCGCTTTACGGTCAAACAACAGGGGGTATTTATCCGCTTTCCAGCTCAGGTCATCCGTTACGCCCCAAACCTGTACGGCCAGGATGTGGTCGGAATACTTGGTGAACAGCTTCATCAGGTTTTCATAACGGGTGGCCTGGTATTTATGGCTCTGTTCCGTGTTCTGGGTAATTTCGATATCCAGCTCACTGATGCGCAGCTTCAGGCCTTTTTCAGAAATGCGCTTCATGGCCTTTTCGATGTCGCGTTCCGAGGGGGAAGAGGACTGCACCTGATAATGGGCCTGGAAGCCGTAGCAATCGATGGTGCCGTCTTCCACCAGTTTGTCCAGCAGATTGCAGATGCCGGTCAATTTGGGTTCGTAGGGGGTGGAATAATCGTTGTAGCAGAGAATCATGTCTTCCCGGGCATATTTCCTGGCAAATTCAAAGGCTTTTTCCACATAGTCTTCGCCCACCACCTGGGTCCAGGTGCATTCGCGCAGGGTGCTCTTGCCGTCGTTGACTGCTTCGTTGACCACGTCCCAGCTGACGATGAGACCGGGATAGAGGCGTTCGGTTTCCTGAAGCACCTGCATGATATAGTTTTCAAGGCGGGCCAGCATCACTTCCCGGGAAACATAATCGTTGCGGGAAAGATAGCCTTCGCGGAAGAAGGTATCGGGCGTCTGCTGGTACCAAACCAGCACGTGGCCGTGAACCTTGATGCCGTTCTTCCAGCAGTAATCCAGCAGCGGTTTTGCGGCATCCAGGTTGATGGCGACGGCTGTGTCATCTTCCTTGGCAAGGCGGCGGCTGGTGACCACATCCAGGACAGAATCCGGCTTGAGTTCGTTGCCGGGGGTGATGATGTTAAACTGGGTGGCATAGAAATCCATGCGCTTGGTATCGATGGCTTCGGACTGGCAAACAGCGGTGCCGAAATCAAAATAAGGAGCATATACTTCCTTCAGGGAAGAAAGGCCTTCGGGATATTTGATCTCGTTGTTTTCTACATAGATTTCCTTGATGGCAAAATCCATATTGCCGCCGGCGGTTTCCACATAGAGAATATAGTTGTCATACTGGGCGGGTGCGTAGGTGCCGTCGATCAGCGTCCATTCGCCTTTCTTGGCCTTTACCTTTACAATGTTTTCATAAGATTCGGTGCCGTTTTTGGAATGGGCAGCGGAAAGCATGAACTCGGCAGTGTCTTTTTCATCCTGCTTCACCAGCAGGCTCACACGGTAGGAATTACCGGCGATCAGGTCAAAATCACGTCCGGGGGAGTTCCAGGTAGCGGTGCGGCCGGAAATAAACAGGGCATCTTCCTTGATTTCTACGGATGCGGTGCCGGCGCTTCTTGCATACCAGCCGTCGGTGCCGTTGGAAAAGTCAGAGGCATAGGGCTGGAAAGTGTCTTCTGCCGGTGCAGCATCGGCAGGCTTTTCCACCACGACCTGGATATCGTCGATGTAGTAGTTGACGCCAACCAAGGTACCGTCCGTTTTGAAACGGAGGTTCTGGGGGGCTTCTGCGGTAAAGGTGCCGCTGATTTCCGTCCAGGTTTTGCCGGGCACCTGTTTGGAGGCCAGAATGGCGTAATCGCCGGCTGCGTTGCTGACGCTGATTACGCCTTGGGCATCCCCTTCATGGTATGCCCAGAAGGAAACGGTTACGGTGTCACCGGCGGCAATGTTCAGGCTTTGGTATTTATAGTCTGCGGCGTCATAATCGTTGGTGGATCGGTTGGTAATGGCCAGCGAAAATTCGCCGGAGTGCGCAATGCCTTCCTTTACCGAAACGGTGCAACTGCCACTTTGGAAAAAGCCGGGATTGGAACCGTCGTCAAAATTGAACACGGTATCTTCGGCGGATGCAAAGCAAAAACTGAAAAGAAGGGCAACGAGAACAAGAAGCAACGTTTTTTTCATTTGGAGCACTCCTTTGCTTGATGTACAGCATGGTGATAATCATATTATATGGATTATTTTGTCCTTTTGTCAATAGTGAGATGAAGGACCAGACAAGCGTCAAATGCAACAAAATGATCGAAAAAAAGTTAAGACTGTAAAGGAAAAAGACTTGACAATTCAGCGAAATGATGTATAATAATCGTTGTGTCAAGCAAATGCGCTTGACAGGAGGGAACATGGAGAAGCAATCCGCAATGGAAAAGAAAGTGCAGCTGTCCTGGTATTTGGCCTTTTACGGCGAAATGCTGAAGGAAAACCAAAGGGAAATTGCCAGGCTGTATTTTGAAGAAGATTATTCCCTTGCTGAAATTGCCCAGCAGTTTTCCGTCAGCAGGCAAAGCATCCATGATACCGTATCCCGTGTAGAAAAAACACTGACCGATTTTGAAGATAAGCTGGGCCTTGCTTCCCGCTTTGAACGGCTGGAAAACGGCTTGCAGGCATGTGGGGAAGCGTTGAAAAAGGTTGTTCCCACAAACGAAACCAAACAGCATCTGCAAAACGCCAGAAACATCATCGGCGCTTTGCTGGCACAGGAGGATATGTAAATGGCATTTGAAGGTCTTTCCTCAAAACTTCAAAATGCGTTTAAGAAGCTGACCGGTAAAGGAAAGCTGAATGAACAAAACATCAAGGATGCCATGAGGGAAGTGCGGATGGCTTTGCTGGAAGCTGACGTAAACTACCTGGTGGTCAAGGACTTTGTCAAAAAGGTAACGGAGCGCTGCGTTGGCGCCGAAATCCTGGCCAACCTGAACGCAGGCCAGCAGGTGATCAAGATCGTCAACGAAGAACTGACGGCTTTGATGGGCGGCCAGAACGCAAAGCTCACCTGGTCTCCTTCCGTTCCTACGATTTACATGCTCTGCGGTCTGCAGGGTGCCGGTAAAACCACCATGGCGGCCAAGCTGGCCGGGTATCTTACCAAGCAGGGCAAAAAGCCCATGCTGGCTGCCTGCGATATTTACCGTCCTGCCGCCATCAAACAGCTGCAGGTCGTGGGTGAGCAGGTAAAGGTGCCCGTTTTTGAAAAGGGAACGCAAAGCCCTGTGAAAACGGCTCAGGAAGCCATCGAATACGCCCGGTACTACGGCCGTGACGTACTCATCATCGACACCGCCGGCCGTCTCCACATCGATGAAGACCTGATGCAGGAACTGGAAGATGTGAAAAAGGCGGTCAAGCCTCAGGAAATCCTGCTGGTTGTGGACGCCATGACCGGTCAGGACGCGGTGAACGTAGCCAAGTCCTTCGATGAAAAGCTGTCCATCGACGGTGTGATCATCACCAAGCTGGACAGTGATACCCGCGGCGGTGCTGCCCTTTCTGTGCGTGCCGTAACGGGCAAGCCCATCAAATTCTCCGGTACCGGCGAAAAACTGGGCGATATTGAACCTTTCCATCCCGAACGCATGGCCAGCCGCATCCTGGGCATGGGCGACGTGCTGACGCTGATCGAAAAGGCAGTAGAATCCCAGGACAATGAGCTGGCAGAAAAGCTGGCCGGCAAAAAGAATCCCACCGATTTTGACCTGAACGATTTCCTGGATCAGATGAAGCAGATCAAAAAGATGGGCCCGCTGAAGAATATTCTGGGCATGCTGCCCGGCATCGGCGGAAAGCTGAAGGACGTGGAAGTGGACGAAAACGCACTGAAAAAGCCGGAAGCCATCATCTGCTCCATGACCATGAAGGAACGCAGAAACCCCGCCATCCTCAATGCATCCCGCCGTAAGCGCATTGCTGCCGGTGCCGGTGTGCAGGTGCAGGATGTGAATGCCCTGATGCGTCAGTTTGAGCAGATGCAGAAAATGATGAAGCAGATGATGGGCAACAAAAAGGCGATGATGCGCAGCATGCGCAATATGAACATCCGCTGATCTTACTTTGCGGTTATCATAGAAAATATGATTACCATAGATTACAATTCATTTTTCAGGAGGAACAATACCATGGCTGTGAAAATTCGTCTCAAGAGAATGGGCATGAAGAAGCATCCCTTCTACCGCATCGTGGTGGCCGATGGCCGCTCTCCCCGTGATGGCCGTTTCATCGAAGAAATCGGTTATTATGATCCCATGAAGCAGCCCGCCGAAATCAAGGTGAACAATGAAAAGGCTGCCGAATGGATGAAGAACGGCGCTCAGCCCACTGACACCGTGCGTATCCTGCTCAAGAAGAGCGGTGCCATCGAAGGCTAAGAACCCTCGCAATAGGCGAAGAAAGGGAATTCCATGCGCGAACTCGTCCTGTTTCTGGCAAAATCGCTGGTGGACCAGCCCGATGCTGTGCAGGTGATGGAAACGGAAGGCCCCGAAGCCATCATTCTTGAGCTGTCCGTTGCACAGGAAGACATGGGCAAGGTTATCGGCAAGCAAGGCCGTATTGCAAAAGCGATCCGTACTGTAGTGAAAGCTGCCACGGATAAGAATGCAAAGCCCGTTTTTGTCGAAATTCAGTAAAAGAAAAAAGCGGATGGCTGTATGCTGTCCGCTTTTTCTTTGAGAAAGGAAAAGTACATGCTGTCTGAATATTTGCTGATCGGCCAGGTGCTCAAGCCCCAGGGGATCAAGGGGCTTGTTAAGGTGCGCCCTGATACGGACAATCCTGAACGTTTTCTGGATCTGGAATACGTATATGTGAAAAAAGGTGAAGTGTACGAAAAGGTAAAGGTTGACGAAGTCAGCGTGCGCGATGATGCCGTGTACCTGCGCCTTGACGGGGTGCAGGATCGGGATGTGGCAGAGAAGCAGCGGGATACCATGCTGTATATCGACCGGGCAAACGCTGTGGAACTGGCCGAAAACGAAACCTTCATTTGTGATCTGATCGGCTGTGAAGTGAAGGACAGGGAAGGCAATGTACTGGGAAAAATAAAGGATGTTCTGCAGCCCGGCGGCAATGACGTGTATGTGGTGAAATGTAAGCAGGGTGAAATGCTTCTGCCGGCACTTTTGCATATTGTGATTGACGTGCAGACGGAAAAAGGCTTTGTGACGGTTGACGAAAGCCGGCTCCACGAAGTGGCTGTATGTGATTGGGAGTAAAACGCAGGGAGAAAAACATGACCATCGATATCCTTACCGTATTTCCGGAAATGTTTGAAAGTGTGTTGAACACATCCATCATGGGACGGGCTCGTGAAAAGGGCTTGATTTGTGTTGAAACCACGGATATCAGACCGTATTCTGTTATGAAACACAAAAATACGGATGATTATCCCTTTGGTGGAGGCGCCGGAATGCTGATGACGCCCCAACCCATTGCAGATGCCATCCGTGATGTGTGCACAAAGCGGAATGTTCCGTGTGTTGATAACACCGGAAAAGAACAGACTATGGTATGGAATGGCGATCAGGAAAGAATGCTGCGCATTTATCTGTCTCCCAAAGGTGTGCCGTTTACTCAAAGAGTGGCGGAACAGCTGGCAAACGAAAAGCATCTGCTGCTTCTTTGCGGGCATTATGAAGGCGTTGACCAGCGAGTGCTGGATAAGTACATCGATATGGAAATTTCACTGGGAGATTACGTATTGACGGGCGGCGAACTTGGTGCAATGGTCATTGCCGATTCGGTCAGCCGGCTGATCCCCGGTGTGCTTGGCAGCAGTGAAAGCGCAGAAGACGAAAGTTTTTCCACCGCCGGCTTGCTGGAATATCCTCAATATACGCGTCCCCGCGAATTTGAAGGGATGGAAGTGCCGGAGGTACTGCTTGGCGGCGATCATGCAAAAATCAATCAATGGCGCAGGGAACAGGCCATCCTGACCACCTTGGATAGACGGCCCGACATGCTGGAAACAGCTGAATTGACAAAGAAAGAAAAAATCTGGCTGGAACAGGTGCGGAAAGATCGGCTTGACGAAGGTAAATAAAACGCCGAGAAAGACTGAATCACAAAAATCTTTGGAAATGGCTTGACAAAAAAGGCAAGGTACATTATAATCCTATTTGCTGCCGCTGAAAGGCGTGCATGCGGTCGTGGCGGAATTGGCATACGCGCACGTTTGAGGGGCGTGTTCTTAACCGAGTACGGGTTCAAGTCCCGTCGACCGCACCAAAAGGGCATCATTGCTTGTACAAAGTGGTGGTGCTTTTTTTGTTGACGAAATGTACAAAGGTTACTATAATGCTGCTTGAGGTGATATGAGTGAAACGATTTCTGGCTTTTTTTCTGTTGATTGTTGTACTGACTGCATTGATGGGCTTTTCTGCATTTGCAAATGATGAAGCGGATGCAATGTGCAAAAAAGCGATCAGTATGATAAAAGATCTTTGGCGTGATGAAGTGTTTTTGCCGGAATCCGACGGTTACTTTGAAATTGCGCACACCAGGGTCATTTACCTGAAAACTTCATCCCTTGATGAGAAAACCAATGAATATCTGCAGGAATATTTCGTAAACGATGAGAAATCGCCCATGACGGCGTATGTGGAGTTTACGCTCTTTACCGACTACTTTGCCTCTGCGCCTTACTATTCGGACGCGTATCTTCGCAATTGCGTAGCCTTTTATGAAGATGGCACGTCGATGTGCCTTTCCAAGTCGCCCATCGAAATATTCCGTTCCCGTACCTATACAACGAATTTTGATTCGATCATCGAAAGGATCGAGGATATGGACGGCGAGTACAACGAAAAGTGTTATCTGAAATAAGCCATACGCCCTGTAAGAGCATTGTTTGCAGAAGCGGATAATGCTTTTTTTGCAGCCAAAATTTCTTGCAAAAAGCGTCAAAACGGGCTTTGCAGAAAGGGGATGGATGTGCTATAATAATAAGGTTAAAAGGAGGAGTCTTTTTTATGCGCAGCATGACGGGTTATGGCCGGAAACAGGTAATGGTGGACGGCCGTGAATTGACGGTAGAAGTTAAAACGGTGAACCACCGTTTTCTTGATATTTCCTTTCGGCTGCCCCGCGCTTTTGCCTTTGCCGAGGATGGCATTCGCAAGCAAATGGGTGAAAGCCTGAAGCGTGGACACGCAGACGTGAACATGACCTATCGCAACAGCCGTGCCGATGCCAGGGAACTTTCGCTGGATGAAGCGCTGGTGCAAAAATATGCCGATGCTTATTTGAAAATCGGCCAAATGATCAGCAACGAACAGCCCTGCACTGCGGCGTTTATCGCTGCACAGCAGGATGTAATCAGCATTTCCGTATGCGAGGAAGATCAGGAAGCTGTGCAGACGCTGATTCGGGATACCCTCGGCGAAGTGCTTGCCGATGTGTGCAACATGCGGGAAACGGAAGGCGAAGCATTGAAGCAGGACCTGGCTTTCCATCTGGACCAGCTGGCACAGATCCGGGAGCAGATTGAAAAGCTGGCTCCCGGAGTGCCCAAGGCCTATCAGGAAAAGCTGCAGCTGAGGCTTGCGGAACTGGGCGTAAAGGAAATTGACCCGGCAAGGCTGGCCCAGGAAGTGGCCCTGATGGCGGACCGCTGCGCCATTGATGAAGAACTTTCCCGGCTGGTTTCTCACATCGCACAGTTCCGTACCACCATGGAGCAGGACGGCGAAGTGGGCCGGCGGCTGGACTTCCTGACCCAGGAATTGAACCGGGAAGTAAACACCATCGGCTCCAAGGCATCCGATGCGGAGATTGCAAAGCTTGTGGTGAATGCAAAAAGCGAAATCGAGAAGATTCGTGAACAAGTACAGAATGTGGAATGACGGAGGAACAAACCTTGTCTGATGGCAAAAAGGAAAAGAGTAAAAAACCAGTCGTCAAAATCATCATCTGGTTCATCTGTTGCATTGCATTTGGCATCGCTCTTGGCCTCACCCTGGCAAATAGCAACGTGGAGCTTTCCGATGAGATGGTGCTGTCTTGTTTTATCAGTTTGCTTGTGTGGTTGTATCTGCACATCATCTTTCATGAAGGCGGACATTTGCTTTGCGGATTGATGACCGGATACACGTTCGTCAGCTTCCGGGTGGGCAGTTTCATGTGGGAAAAGAAAAAGGACGGAAACATCCGTTTCAGCCGTTTTTCTTTGGCAGGCACCGGCGGCCAGTGCCTGATGGGCCCTCCGGAATACAATGATGGCAAATTTCCTTATGTGCTGTATAATCTGGGCGGCGGGCTTGTGAATCTTCTGCTGGCTGTACTTGGCATTGCACTGCTGCTTTGGGTGCCTATGGCGGACTGGATGAAAGGCTTCCTGGCGGCCATGGTGTTTATCGGCATCTTTATCGGCGCTACGAACCTGATTCCCATCCGTAAACTGAACAATGACGGCAGCAATATCGTGGAAATCGGCAAAAGTCCGGCGGCCAGAAAGGCGTTCTGGCTGCAAATGCGCATCAATCAGGAAGCAGCCATGGGGACACGGCTGAAAGATATGCCGGATGAATGGTTCCGGACGATAACCGAAAACAGACGGAACATCATGGTCACATCTGTTGATGTATTTGCGGCTAACCGGATGATGGATCGGATGGAGCTGGATGCAGCAGAAGATAAAATGCGCAGCCTGATGAAAGAAAACTATATGGCCGGTATATATAAGAGCCTGATGGTCTTTGAATTATCCTCGCTGGAAATGTTAAACGGCGAAAAGGGCACTTACACGGAGAAGACGGAAGAGCCTCAATTACTTCAATTTGCAAAGGCAATGAAAAAATTCCCTTCGATCCTTCGCTGGCAGTACATCAAGGCGAAATTGCTGGATGGGGATAATGAAGAGGCTGAGAGGATCCGCACGGCCTTTGATGACATGGCGAAAACATATCCGCACCCCTGTGAACTGGAATCCGAACGTCAACTGATGCAAATGGCGGATGAAAAGACAAGATCCCTTTCTGACGAAACCCTTTGAAATACACATAAGCAAAGGAGAACAAACATGAAGGAAGAACGCAAGGGCATGCTGCTGGTGATTTCCGGGCCTTCCGGCGCCGGCAAAGGCACCATCTTCAAAAAGCTGCTGGCCAATGATGAAAGCCTGTCTTTCTCTGTCAGCGTAACGACGCGCGGCCCCCGGGAAGGGGAAGTGGACGGGGTGGATTATTTCTTCATTACCAATGAAGAATACGATAAGCTGTTGGAAGAGGATGCTTTTCTGGAGCATGCCACCGTGCACAACAACCGTTACGGCACCCTGAAATCTCAGGTTGAAAAAATCATTGAAAGCGGCAAGAGCGTTGTGCTGGATATCGACCCTCAGGGTGCAAAAGAAGTGGTAAAGCAGCGGCCGGATTGCGTATCCGTCTTCATTTTGCCCCCTTCCTATGCGGAACTGAGGAAGCGCCTTTACACCCGCAATACGGATGATCCTGTGGAGATTGAGCGTCGTCTTGGCAATGCCAAGGGCGAAATTGATCAGGTGAACATGTACAAATATGCAGTAGTGAACGATGAGCTGGAAACGGCTTACAATCAGGTGGCTGCCATCGTGGCTGCCGAAAAACAGCGTACAACCCGGTATTTCCCCGTGGTTGAATGATAAAGGAGGAACAAACTCATGTCTGTAAACAAGCCTGCTATTGATGATCTGTGCAAGAAGGTTGACTGCCGGTACACCCTGGTGGTGGAAAGCGCCAAGCGCGCCCGCGAACTGGTCAGCGGTGCTCAGCCCCTGATCGATCCCAAGGATAAGAAGCCCGTTTCCATCGCTGTGGAAGAAATCGACCGCGGTCTGCTGACGTATCACCGGAATCTGGAAGACGAAGAGGCATAAATGATGAAATTTACAGGAAAAACGGTGGTGCTGGGCATCACCGGCGGCATTGCGGCTTATAAAGCATGCGAGCTGGCTTCCCGGCTGCGCAAAGCAGGGGCGGAAACCTATGTCATCATGACGAAAAACGCATGCGAGTTTGTTGCGCCGCTTTCCTTTGAAACGCTCACCAATCATCCTGTGGTGACGGATACCTTCGCCCGGCCCGAAACCTGGGAAGTGGAGCATGTGGCGCTGGCCAAGAAGGCGGATGTTTTTGTCATTGCCCCGGCTACGGCCAATATCATGGCCAAGATGGCCTGCGGCATTGCCGACGATATGCTGTCTACCACGGTGCTGGCTACAAGGGCGCCGGTGCTTGTGGCTCCTGCCATGAACACGGGCATGTGGGAAAATGCGGCGACACAGGAAAATGTGCAGACGCTGAAAAAGCGCGGTGTGCATTTTGTGGGCCCTGAAGGCGGCTATCTGGCCTGTGGCGACAGCGGCGCAGGCCGTATGAGCGAGCCGGAAGATATCTTCAACGCCATTGCGGCCATTTTGTGTCCTGTACAGGACATGGAAGGGCTGAACGTGCTGGTAACTGCCGGTCCTACCCGGGAAAGCCTGGATCCTGTCCGCTACATTACCAACCATTCCAGCGGCAAGATGGGGTATGCCATTGCTGCTGCCGCTCAAAAACGCGGCGCTCACGTAACGCTTCTTTCCGGGCCTGTGCAGCTTTCTGCACCGGAAGGGGTGGATGTGGTGAACGTGCTTTCCACCCAGGATTTGTATGACCGGATGATGGAACGCTGTGAACAGCAGCAGATCATCATTCAGGCGGCTGCTCCTGCCGATTTCACGCCCGTCACTTTTGCGGAAGAAAAAATCAAAAAAGACGGCGACGGTGAAATGACGCTGCATCTGAAAGAAACGCAGGATGTGGCAAAAGCTGTGGGCCAGCGAAAGCAAAAAGGGCAGGTGCTGGTTGGCTTTGCGGCCGAAACGGAAAAAGTGACGGAGCATGCCAAAGGAAAGCTGAAGAAAAAGAACCTGGACATGATCGTGGCAAACGACGTAACGCGTCCGGGTGCCGGGTTCAATGTGGATACCAACATTGTCACCTTCATTACCGAAAACGGTATGGAAGATATGCCCCAGCTTTCCAAGGCGGATGTGGCAGAAAAGCTGCTTGACCGTGCATTGAAAATTTACCGGCAGAAATAAGGAGGGGAAAGGGTGTACGCGGAAATCATCGTGGATATTGCGGCAGAAGCGGTGGACCGTGTATTTACCTATGCCGTTCCGGAGGGGATGAAATTGATGCCCGGCATGCGGGTGACGGTTCCCTTTGGCCGGATGAAAAAAGATGGGTTTGTCATCCGCCTGAAAGATGAGACGGATTATGATCCGGAAAAAATCAAATACATTCAGACAGCACCGGAAAATTACCCGGTGCTGCTGCCGCAATTGATGGCTCTTGCAGAAGAGGTAAGGGAGAAGTACCATTGCCCATTGTGTGAAGCCATCCGCCTGATGCTGCCGGCAGAGATGCGTGGCAATCGGGTGAAAGTGAAAACAGAGGAATATGTGCATCTTACGATCCCTGCGGATCAGGTGGACGAAGCCATTGCCAAAGAGACACGCTCCAAAAAGAGAAAGCTGATCCTGACTTTGCTTTCCGACGGCGAAATGCATTCCATGGAAGAAATGCGCACCATGGTGAAGGATGCGCGGCCGGTATTGGAACAAATGAAGGAAAGAGAACTGATTTCATTTGTTGTAAAAGAAAAGCTGCGTTCCCCCTATGTAGGCACAATCGATGAAAGCCAGGACAGGCAGCTGACGGCAGAACAGGAAGAAGTATTGGCCGAAATGATTCCTCAGCTGAAGCATGGCCATAAGCCTTTTCTGCTTCATGGCGTGACCGGCTCCGGCAAGACGGAAGTATACATCCGTCTGGTCAGGGAAGCGGTGAAAATGGGGAAAGGTGCCATTATCCTGGTTCCTGAAATTGTATTGACACCGCAGATGATCAATTGGTTCAAATCCCGTTTCGGGGAGAACATGGCCGTTTTGCATTCCCGTTTGTCGGCAGGCGAACGCTTTGATGAATGGCGGCGCATTCGTTTCGGGAATGCAAGGATCGTCATCGGTGCCCGTTCCGCCGTATTTGCGCCGGTGGAAAACCTGGGCGTGATCATTGTGGATGAAGAACATGAGCAAAGCTATCAATCCCAAAGCTTTCCCCAGTACGATGCCCGGGATATTGCGTTTTCCCGCTGCAAAAGAGAAGGCGCCGTGTGTTTGCTTGCCAGCGCAACGCCCAGCATTTATTCCTATGCCATGGCAAGGAGGGGAGACTATACCCTCCTGGAAATGCCGCACCGCATCCTGAATCGTCCGTTGCCGTCCATTCAGATGGTGGATATGCGGCAGGAACTGCGAATGGGAAACAAGAGCATGTTTTCCCGTGCGTTGAAAGAAAAGCTGGATCAGTGCATTTCCGATGGACAGCAGGCGATGCTGTTTATCAACAGACGCGGGTATGCATCGTCTGTCAATTGCAGAAAGTGCGGCGAAACCATCCGTTGCCAGCGCTGCGATGTAAGCATGACGTACCATAGCTTTGACAAAACGCTGCGCTGCCATTATTGCGGTGAAATCCATCCCATGCCCAAGGCTTGTCCTTCCTGTGAAAGCCCCTACATCAAGCCCATGGGCACCGGCACGCAAAAAGTGGAAGAAGAACTGAAGAAAATGTATCCCGGCGTGGGCATTATTCGCATGGATATGGATACCACAACCGGAAAGAACGCGCATTTTGAACTAGTCAATCAGTTCAGGGCCGGGAAAGCGCAAATTCTCCTGGGCACACAGATGATCGCCAAGGGCCTTGACTTTCCGCAGGTTACGCTCGTCGGGGCTGTGATGGCGGATATGTCGCTGAACTTTCCCGATTACCGGGCAGCGGAAAGGACGTTCCAGCTGCTGGTTCAGGTGGCGGGCAGAGCAGGGCGCGGTGAAAAACCGGGGCAGGTGGTTATACAGACGTACCAGCCCGATCATTATGCGCTGGAAGCGGCGGTCAGGCAGGATTACCGTGCCTTCTTTTCCCAGGAATTCGAACGGCGAAAGAAATCCCTCTATCCGCCGTTTACCATGATGGTACGCTTCCTGTGCGATGCAAAAGATATGGATGACGCCATTGAAACGGCAGAAAAACTGCGCAACGAAATCACCTGCCGCTTTGGCAATACACCGCTTTGGCGGCGCATTCTGTACCTGCGGGCGGATGAAGCGCCCATCAGCAAAATACAGGATCGGTGCAGAACGCAGGTATTGATGAAGCTTTTGAACCATCCGGATACGGATCAATTGATAGCGGCAATGCAGGACATGGTAAGAGAAAACTACGCAGCCCATGTGGTGCTGGAAATCAATCCGGCTTCTCTTGCCTGAAATTTGGAGGACAGAATTATGATCAGAAAAATCATCACCCTTGGCAACGAAACCTTACGAAAAGAAAGCAAGCCCATGCAGAAGTTTGACCTGCGGCTTTGGCTTTTGCTGCGTGACATGGCGGAAACCATGTACGATGCAGACGGCGTAGGCCTGGCTGCACCGCAGGTGGGTATTTTGCGTCGTGTGGTGGTGATTGATATCGGCGAAGGGCTGGTGGAACTGATCAACCCCGAAATTATTGCCACCGAAGGCGAACAAGCCGGCCCCGAAGGCTGCCTGAGCGTACCTGGCAGACAAGGCTACGTGCGCCGCCCCAATAAGGTGACGGTGCGCGCCCTGGACAGAAAGGGCAAGCCCTTCGAAATTACCGGCGAAGGCCTGATGGCCCGTGCACTTTGCCACGAAATTGATCATCTGTCCGGCCGGGTGTATGTGGACATTATGGATCACGAAATTTTCCCGGAACAGGAAGGGGAGGAATAAATGCGGATTGTATTTCTGGGTACGCCGGAATTTGGTATTCCTTCTCTGGAAGCGCTGATTCGGGAAGGACATGAAGTGGTGGGGGTATTTACCCAGCCTGACAGGCCCAAAGGAAGGGGCAAAAAGCTGGAGTGCTGCCCGGTAAAGGTGTGTGCACAGGCCCATGGGATTCCCGTTTATCAGCCTGTAAAAATCCGGCTGGAAAGCGTGGAGGAACTGAAAGCTTTGGCGCCGGATCTTTGTGTCACGGCGGCGTTCGGGCAGATCCTGTCTCAGGAAATCCTGGATATCCCGCGCATCGGCACGGTGAATGTGCATTCTTCTCTGCTGCCTCAATATCGCGGTTCTTCACCCATCAATTGGGCCATTATCTGCGGCGAAACGGTGACCGGCGTTACCACCATGATGACCGATAAGGGCATGGATACCGGTGATATCCTTCTGCAAAAGCAAGTGGAAATTCTGCCGGATGAAACGGCCGGCGAATTGACAATGCGTCTTGCGGATGTGGGGGCACAGCTGCTGGTGGAAACCATTCGCCAGCTGGAAATGGGCACTTGCCCCAGAAAACCGCAGGATCATGAGAAGATGAGCTATTACCCCATGCTGAAAAAGGAAATGGGGCTGATCGACTGGCAAATGAGTGCCGGAGAAATTTGCTGCCGCATTCGCGGCTTATCTCCCTGGCCGGGTACGTATACATTTGTCGGTGGAGAAATGCTGAAAATCTGGCAGGGAACGGAAGAAAAATGCCAGGATGGCAATGCCGGTGATATTCTGGAAGCGGATGGAAAGCACGGCCTGCTGATTAAAGCCGGTGAAAATGCGGTACGCATTACAGAACTGCAGGCACAGGGCGGGAAGCGAATGAAAGCGGCGGATTATCTGCGCGGCCATCCCATGACGGCCAAAGCTTGCGATAAGAATGAGGATGAAAGAGAATGAGTGAAAAGAAGCCTTTCGGGCAGAGAGATACGAAGTACGATAAGAAACCCTTTAGCAGCAAGCCGAAGGAAGGGGTTCAAAAACGAGATGCCAAGGGCCAGGGCGGCTACAAAAAGGATGGTTTCCGGAAAGATGGTTTCAAAAAGGACGGTTTCCGGAAGCAGGAAAGTAATAAGCGTCCCTTTGACGATAAGAAGCCTTCTACCCGTCCGGCTGGGGATAAACAAAGGGAAGATTTGCCCACCACCAATGCCCGCAAGGTGGCTCTTCAGATTTTCCGGGATGTGGTGCGTAAGGATGCCTATGCAGCCTTGTCCCTGGATGACCAGATGAAAAATGCAAACCTTACGCAGCTGGATAAGCGCTTTTGCGCCAGTATTGTTTACCGCACCATTGAAAACCTGATCCGTATTGATTATGCACTGAGCTTTTACCTGAAAGATGAAAATAAATTGGAAGAACAGGTGAAGGATATTCTGCGCATCAGTGCCTGCCAGCTTTTGTTCCATGATCGTATTCCTGCCAATGCCATTGTGGATGAGGCGGTGAAGCTGACCCGCATGCTGGGTCTGGAAGGGCTGACGGGGGTTACCAATGCGGTGCTGCGGTCCATGGTACGGGAGCCCGAACGGGTGCAATGGCCGAAGCCGGAAGAAGGCGCAAAATACCTTTCCATTATGTTCTCCGTACCCATGTGGCTGGCAGAAAAACTGGTGGATGCGTACGGTGAGCAGGAAGCGTTGAAAATTTGTTCTTACCGCAACGAATCCCATTACACCGTTATCCGTCCCAATCTTTCCCGCATGGACGACGCAGCCTTTGAAAAAATGCTGGAAAAGAAAGTGTGGGAAAAGGAAAAGGGGCTGGTGCCCCATGCGTATCGGGTGCGGATGGCCAGTGAGATTGCACGGGATGCCGATTACCTTTCCGGCAATTTCTCCATTCAGGGAGAAAGCAGCATGCTGTCTGCCCAGGTGATGGATGCAAAACCCGGCATGCAGGTGATGGATTGCTGTGCAGCTCCCGGCGGTAAAACGGCTTATATGGCTGAAATGATGAACGGCACCGGCCGTGTGTACGCGTGGGACTTGCATGAACATCGTGTAGCGCTTTTGCGTGCCATGGCCAAACGCCTGCACCTGGATAATGTGCGGCCTGCCGTGCGGGATGCTACCCAATTAAAGGAAGATATGGTAGGCACCATGGACGCCGTGATGCTGGATGCACCTTGCTCCGGCCTTGGCGTAATGGACAACAAACCGGATATCAAATACCGCGCGACGGCTGAATCCGTCATGGAATTGACGGGTATTCAGGAAAAATTGCTGGACACCTGCTGCCAGTACGTGAAGCGGGGCGGCTATATGGTGTATTCCACCTGCAGCATGCTGCCGGAAGAAAACGAACAGCAGGTAAAGGCGTTCCTGGAACGTCATCCTGAATTCAAGCTGGCCCCGCTGCCCAATACCGTGCCTGAAAAATTCCGGGCTCAGTATGGGGAAAACGGTCTCCAGCTGCTTCCGCATCGGGATGAAATTGAAGGATTCTTTATTGCAAAAATGCGCAGGGTGAAATAATATGATTGAATTTCTGGGGCTTTTTCCGGATGAATTGAAACAAGAGATGGAGCGAATGGGGGAAAAGGCTTTTCGGGGCAAACAGGTATTCTCCTGGCTGCATAAAGGTGCTGCATTCGACGAAATGAGCAACCTTTCTCTTGCGCTGCGTGAAAAACTGAAAAGTGCAGGCGTTGATCAGCCGGTGAGCATCCAGAGTGTTCACGAATCCAGACTGGATGGCACAAAAAAGTTTCTCTTTTCCCTGCGGGATGGAAATTGCATTGAAGGCGTATTGATGCGTTATCACTACGGCTGTACGCTGTGTGTTTCCACGCAAGTCGGCTGCAGGATGGGCTGCCTGTTTTGCGCCAGCACGTTGGACGGCTGTGTGCGCAACCTGACAGCAGCAGAAATTCTGGGCCAGGTCATGTGTGCCAACAGTACCCTGGATGGGGAACGGGTTCATAACATTGTGCTGATGGGCAGCGGAGAACCTTTTGATAATTACGATCAGGTAATTCGTTTTCTGAAGCTTGTTTCCCATCCCGAAGGGCTAAACATCAGCCTGCGCCATATTTCGCTCTCCACATGCGGCCTAATTGATAACATTCGTCGGTTTGCCGATGAGAATTTGCCGGTTACGCTTTCCCTTTCTCTCCATGCGCCAAACGATGAGATCCGTAAAAAGATCATGCCCATTGCAAGGCGTTACAACATCCGGGAGACAATCGACGCCTGCAAATATTATCTTGAAAGAACCGGCCGGCGCATTGTGTTTGAATATGCGCTGATCGACGGGGTGAACGCCGATGAAAAGCAGGCCCATGAACTGGCGGATCTGTTGCGGGGAATGCAGTGCCATGTGAATCTCATTCCGCTCAATACCGTAAAGGAAAGAAACCTGAACGGCGTTTCCAACAAACAGGTGCAGCTTTTCCTGGACGTGTTGGAAAAGAGGCACATCTCCGCCACAAGGCGACGGGAAATGGGCGATGATATTGAAGGTGCCTGCGGGCAACTGAGAAAGAAAGTATTGGAGGAAGGAAAGGTATGAAGATCACTGCCAGAACCCATATCGGCAACGTACGCCCCTCCAATCAGGACTCTTTTCTGGTGCAGGAAGGTAAATACAGCCTGGTTGGCGTTGCGGACGGCATGGGCGGCCATAATGGCGGCGACATTGCCAGCCAGATGGCGGTGCTGATGCTGGGTAGGGTGCTGGAAGGGGCAAAGCCGGATAAGGAATTGCTGCTGGGCGGAATAGAAGAAGTGAATCAGCTGATCTATCAGGAACAGCTGAAAAATCAGGCACTTGCCGGCATGGGCACCACATTGACTGTCATCTGGGAGGATGATCGCAGCATCCTTCTGGGGCATGTGGGCGACAGCAGGTTGTATCGCCTGCGCCAGGGAAAAATTGAGCAAATCAGCCAGGATCACTCCATGGTGGGGCAAATGGTGCGGGATGGCGTTCTGACCAAAGAACAGGCTATGAATCATCCCTACCGAAACGTGATCACCAAAGCGGTGGGAACTGCCGAAACGGTGGAGCCGGACATTGAGGAAGTGGACAAAATGCCGGGGGACAAATACCTGATTTGTTCCGACGGGCTGTATGAATACGTAACGGAAGAAGAAATGCTGAAGCTTATGCAGTATTCTCCCAGTGATCATGCAGCAGATGAAATGCTGAAAATGGCGTTGGAAAAGGGCGGCCGCGACAACGTGACTCTCCTGATTGCGGAGGTGACGGTATGATCGGCAAAGTGTTGGATAATCGCTACGAACTGGTGGAATTTATCGGCCAGGGCGGTATGGCGCTGGTGTATCGGGCCAAGGATAACCGGACCGGTCATCAGGTGGCGGTAAAGATTTTGCGTCCCGAATTTTCCGAAGATCAGGAGTTTCTGGAACGGTTTGACCGTGAAGCGCAGACGGCCAGTAAAATGAGCCATCATAATATCGTAAACCTGCTGGATATCGGTCAGGAAGGCGAACTGCGCTATCTTGTGATGGAATATGTCAATGGCCGTACGCTGAAGGATGTGATCCTTCAGAAGGGCGCGCTGCCCCCTGCGGTGGCTGCCCAGATTGCCATCCGTATTCTTTCGGCCCTTCGCCATGCCCACGATAATGGCATCATTCACAGGGATATAAAGTCTCAAAACATTCTGGTAAATGAGGATGGACACATCAAGGTATCCGACTTTGGTATTGCACGGGTTGCCGGCAGCAATACCATCAGCAAAACCGATAATGTAATGGGTTCCGTCCATTATTTTTCGCCGGAACAGGCAAAAGGCGAAAGCGTTACCTGCGGAAGCGACCTGTACAGCGTGGGCATTGTGTTTTACGAAATGCTCACCGGGCAGCTTCCTTTTGATGGGGATACGCCGGTCGCTATTGCCATGCAGCATATTGGTGCAAAGCCCCGTGAAATCAGCGAATTGAACCCGGCAGTGCCGCCGGCATTGACGGCTGTTGTAAAGCGTGCAATGGCCAAAACGCTGGATAAACGCTACGAAAGTGCTGTGGAAATGGCGCAGGATATTAAGCGTGCATTGGAAGAACCGGACGGTACATGGCTGGGCCGCTTGCCGGACAAAAACAGCGAGGAAAAAGAAGAAAACAAAAAGCTTTCTTTTACCACCACAACCCAGATGAACCTTTCCGGCAAAGCCAAAAAGATGCGTCTCCAGAAAGCGGCGCTGGTGATTGCGTTGGCGCTGGTTTCCGTAGCCGCCATCGTATTTGGCAGCCTTTACATTTACGAACAGGTGATCCAGGCAACGGAAGCTCCGTATGTGATGGATGAAACACTGGAAAGCGCAGAGCGTTTGCTGGAAAAAGCGGGCCTGAAAATGGAAGTAAAACGCGTCAGTGATGAAGTAAAGCCTGTGGGTACGGTGATTATGCAATCGCCGGAATATGGCACGCCCATGCGCAAGGATGAAACGGTGCTCTTGACGGTATCCACCGGGCCTGAATTGCAGCCGGCACCCGACATTATCAACATGACCCAGGAACAGGCTATGGCCGAGCTGGAAAAAACCGGCTTCACCCTGCTGGTGCTTCCGGAAAGGCAATTGTCCCCCAAAGACTGGGATACTGTGCTTTCCCAGAACCCGGAACCGGGCACATTGCTCGCAAGCGGCAGCGTGATACAGGTAACGCTCAGCGGCGGAAGCATTGTTTTGCCCGACTATATCGGCATGGAAAAAAACGAAGCGCTGCTTTCCATTCAGCAGCTGCAACTGAAACTTGTCAACCTGATCGAAATTCCGGTCAGCGACGCATCCCAGATTGGCCGTGTGGCTGCGCAGAAGTTTGTGGTATACGATAATCAGGAGCCTGTTGAGTATCAGCCCGGGCAGCAAGTGATGCAGCAAACGGAAGTAACACTGGCTATCTATGTTCTCGATAGTGGTGAGGAAACAGAGCAGAATGTGCAAGAGGAGATAAAAGAGTGACAGAAGGCGTTATTATTCGCGGAAGAGGCGGCTTGTATACCGTTCTTGATGCGGAGAATAAAGAATATGTATTGCGTGCAAAAAAGAAATTCAGGCGGATGGGCTTGTCGCCGCTGGTGGGGGATCGGGTTTTGTTTACCGCCGGTACCATCAGCGACGAACATGGTTGGGTGGAAGAAATTCTGCCCAGAGTCAGCCAATGTCTGCGTCCGCCGGTAGCCAATGTGACCCTTTTGTGTATGGTGGTTTCTCCTCAGCCGGCGCCCGATTGGCTTCTTGTGGACAAACTGATGATTTTTGCGGCAAGGCAAAGCCTGAAACCTATTCTGATCGTCAATAAAGCAGATCTGGACACGGACGAAACGGTATTGAAAGCAGCCAGAGAAATGTATCGGGGCGCCAATCTGGAAGTATTCTCTGTCAGTGCAAAAACAGGGGAAGGGAAAGAAACGCTCCTTCAACGTTTCCGCGGCCAGATATGCTGTTTCTCCGGTCAATCCGGTGTTGGCAAGTCCACATTGCTGAACCAGCTGTTTGGCTTACAGGTGGAAACGGGCGACATCAGCCAGAAAATACTTCGGGGGAAGAACACCACCAGGCATGCCGAACTGTTCCGGTTTGGCGACGTGGCGGTGATTGATACCCCCGGATTCAGCTTGCTTGAGTTGGACGGTGTTTTTGATCCTGTGCTTTTGCAGGACTATTACCCGGAATTTGACACCTATAAGGGCAAATGCCGTTTTTCTCCCTGCTACCACGCTGCAGAACCCGGCTGCATGGCACGTCAGGATGAAGCAGACGGAAAGATTGACCACCAAAGAATGGAACGCTATCGGCAAATTCTGAAGGATTGCCGGGAAACCTGGAGGGAACGCTATGATTGAGATTGCACCGTCGATGCTGGCTGCAGATCTGATGCATCTTGGCAGGGATCTTGAGGATCTTGAAAAATACGGCATTCGAACCCTGCATTTTGATGTAATGGATGCCCATTTTGTGCCCAACTTGTCCTTTGGTCCGGATTTTTGCAAGGCAGTGCATCGGCAGTTTCCCGATTATTTCCTGGATGTGCATCTGATGATGGATAACCCCGAACGGCTGCTGGACAGCTTTATTTCCGCCGGTGCGTCTGCAATTACGGTGCATGCCGAAGTGATGGAGGATGCATTTCCTGTGCTGGAAAAGATCAGGAGCAAGGGGCTGCAGTGCGGCCTTTCCGTCAAACCCGGAACCGACGTGCGCAGCCTCGAAAACTATCTGCCGATTCTGGATCGGGTGCTGATTATGACTGTTGAACCCGGCTTTGGCGGCCAGAAGTTTATGGAAAACCAGATGGAGAAGATCGTCTGGCTTCGTGAACAGGGCTTTCAAGGCCATATCGGCGTGGATGGCGGCGTGAATATGCAAAATGCCGGACAGGTTATCCGGGCGGGTGCCGATGTGCTGGTGATGGGGACAGCCTTTTTCAAGGCGGAGGATCGCGCACAAGTGGTGCAGAAGGTGAAAGAATGGCAATGAAGCAAGGGAAGAAAAACAATCAGTTTCATCATAAGCATAGCCTGGGCCAGAATTTCATAACGGATGATGCCCTGTTTGCCCAGCTGGTAGAGCTTAGCGGCGTAGGGGAAGAAGACCATGTGCTGGAAATTGGCGCCGGCGCCGGCGGCATGACCAAAGTGCTGGCCAAACGATGCAGGAAGGTAATTTCCATTGAAGTGGACGGTACACTGCTGCCCATTTTGAAAGTTGCCCTTCATCATTGCGAGAATGTAGAACTGGTGCATGGCGATGTAATGCGCGTGAACCTGAAGGAAATTACAAAAGAATTTGGCAAATTCCACATTGTGGCCAATATTCCGTATTACCTGACCACGGATCTGATGCAGATGTTGCTTTGCAGCGGCATGCCCATTGAAAGCATCAACGTGATGGTACAGGCAGAAGCGGCGCAGCGGATGGTGGCAAAACCTGGCGAAGAAGGCTGGGGTATGCTGGCTGTGCGCACCCAATATGCCTATAAGCCGCAGATTGTGCTGGACGTACCGTCCTGCATGTTCACTCCGCCACCCAAAGTGGACAGCGCCTTTGTGACTATGCAAAAACGGGAAAAGCCCGCGGTGGACGTAAAGGACGAACAAATGTTTTTCAAAGTGGCAAAGGCAGCGTTTGCCATGCGCAGAAAAACCATGGCCAACAACCTGATTGCTTCTTTCCGTATCAACCGGGAGGATGCGGAAAAATGGCTGTCTATGTGCGGTCTGGAAAAGAATGTGCGCGGGGAGACTATGTCCCTTCTGGACTTCGCCAATCTGGCAGATCACTATTCCGATGTTTGCTGCAAATAAAAAAGTCGCCTCCGGTTTCGGCCGAAGGCGTTTTTTATTACAGAATACCGGATACTACCAGCATGACGGTACCGGGATCTGTTTCCCATTCACAGGTTGCAGGATCCTGCAGAAAAGTTGCGGCAGGAACGGAAAGTGCACCGGGCAGTGTTACAAATTCGCCTGTTGCTTGGTTATAGGTGTACTGCACACCTTCTTCCCATTCAGTGCCGTTATAAGTGACAGTCAGATTGGATAGACGAGGACTAAAGTTGTCGGAAAGAACCAGCTCGTCGTTCATATCGGTTTTGGTGTTTCCGCTGTTTTGAATGATAAAGGTATAGGTGATCTGCCCATCGCCGGGAACTGTAAGGGGAAAAAGGGATTTGGTGATGCTAAGATCAGAGGTGTTGCGCACAAATACTGTTTCCTGTGCAGTGATAGGGTTTTGCAAGGAAACACCGCTTACCGTGACAGTGTTGGTGATTGAAGAAGCGGGAGCAGGCGGGGCAAAAGAATTGACGGTAGCGGTATAGATAAGCATTGCATTTCCGCCGGCAGGCACGTCAATGCCACGGAAGGTAAGCGGCGGCCCGGCAGTGATGAAAAGATTGGTTGAAGGCTTTAGCGCACCGTTCACATAGTAGGCAATTCCATCCAAATTGGCATCCAGCGGAACAACAGCTTGTGCAGGATGATTGGTGGCGCCCAGATTATCTGTTAACGTTAGATCATTCAGGGGTGTGGTGCCGTTATTGACAAGGCTGATGGCGTAAGTGATTTCGCCATTTACAGTGTACCGATCGGTGATTGCGCTTTTTGTAATTTCCAGTTGATCCTCGATTTCGCCGGTGACAATATTGGAAGCGTAATTTACGCCGTTAAACGAAAGTACTGCCTGATTGGTAAAGGTGGGCATGATAATTTCCTCCAGTTTTATTGTGGTCCAGCCACAATACCAAAGTATGCAAAAAGAAAAGCAACGTGCATGTATTTGTGCACGTCGCATTGATTCAAAGACAAACCATTTCATAAACAGACTTCAGTACATTATTGCACGGATGAAAGTGCATTTTCTTTAATTCGGCCGGTGCATTTTCCATCAGGTAAGGGTGGCCGACGGTTTGAAGCATGGCCAGGTCGTTGTACTGATCACCAAATGCAGCCATATTTTGTGTCGGAATATCCAGCACCTTGGACAGCGTGCGGATACCGTCACTTTTATTCGTCAGGGTGAAATCCAGCCATTTTGCGCCGGCAATATCCGCATGAAGGAAAGGGCTCCATTTTTTCTGAAGCGGCGGCGCGATTGCTGCAACCCCATCGGGACGAAAACCGGATATTTTGATGTATTCTTTGGAATACATACCGAAGTCTTCTACGATGGTACAAGTGTTGCGAAGACGGTAAAAGATATCATCGGTAAAAGAACGGCTGGCATGCGACAGCATCACGCTGCTGCCGGGAATGCTGAGCAACACTTCCATGCCGGCAGCGAGAATATCTTTGATCAGTGGTACTGCAATGTCTTCAGGAATGGTGCTTGCCGTTGTTTGTTCGCCGGAAATGACCAATGCGCCGTTTTCACAGATGAAACACATGTCCTGAGAAACGGGAGCAAAGAGGCGTTTCAGGTTTGCATACTGTCGGCCGCTTGCTGCGCAAAAGCGGATTCCTTTTTTGTGAAGAAGACGGATCATATCAAACGTGCCGCTGGGCAGTGTGCCGTCCTTTTGTAGCAAAGTACCGTCCAGATCACTGGCAATCAACTGAATCATGACAGCATTCCTTTCTGTGTTGTAAAAGGAAAATAAGCCTCGGGTGAGGCTTATTTGGCTGGTGCGAGTGGCGGGGATCGAACCCGCACGCCCAGGGGGCACAAGATTTTAAGTCTCGGTTGTCTGCCAATTCCAACACACTCGCAGCAACTGAAATTATAGCAAATTGCCGGAGGAATCGTCAAGGCCTTTGGGAAAAAACTGCCGCGCCATTATCCGTTCCGTATTACAGAACTGCAATGAATGAAGAATTCTTCCTGGCTGGGCATCCATTTCTTTTCTTTTTCGGTGAAGTGGGATTCAAATGCGAGAAAGGCCTCTTCATCTGCGCAGCAGCTTCCGATATCCGCATCGCTGAAATGCCAGAGACGTCCGTCAAGCACATCCGGCTCCAGTTCTTTTACCAGCATGGCGGTCGGGAACTCAATATCTCCGACGCATACGTTTTTCTTCTTACAGCTGACAAACCCTCTAGATACATAGTTATCCGGATTGCCGAAGATGACAATGCAATCATACCACAGGTACATTCCAGAATGTTTTATCGGGTCAGGTTTTCCGCTTCTGCATAATCTTTTTCTGTTTCCTGTCGGATGGTATAAGCATTCAAAACAATACTCCACATCAAAAAAGACCGTCCTGAAAGACGGTCTTCATGTTTCAGTTCATACGGAACCAGCAGAAGGAAGTGGCGTTGATCAGATCCCAGATGGTGAGGGGATACTTGCCGTCATCGATCAGGAAATAGCTGTAATCGGTGATCTGCACATGTTCCTGAATGGGTGCGTCTGCCATGGGGATGCCGATGATGGAAACTTCCACGCCGCCGTTGGTGGTGCCTACATTGGCATAGTAGGGATCGTCAGCCTTGCTGTCCAGGTATTCCTGGAAACGAGCACCGTATACGGGGCTGGGCCCGCAATGGATGACCAGGGGGTAATCCAGATAATCGGCCAGTTCCGGCACCTCTTCGGCCGTAAAACGGTAGTCACGCAGGGTGCCGATGTACATCATGATATGACGGGCGCCATCTTTTGCAACCAGCAAATCGCCCACTTGCAGAGTGTCCTTCAGCTGATCGTAGGGGGGCATTTCAAAGCCTTCGCGGTGGTTGTAGAGATGATTGCCATTGCGCTGATAATCCCATTTGAGGATCATGTTGCTCAGGGAATCGTGAGCAGGCATGCCGGCCTGGGCATAGATCCACTGGGTGTAGCCGGAGCAATCAAACCCATCGATGTAGAAATTGTTCTTGCGGTAGAACTTGGTGGTTTCCCAGCATTTATATTTGGAATAATCCGGCGCTTTTTCCGTCATGCGGTCCATGTAGCGGCCGCCGAAATAGTAGGGGATGCCAAGCTCCATGATGGATTCCACCTGGGCACCGGTGATCTCGTTATAGCGGCGCTGGAAGATGTTATCTTTTTCAAGACAGCTGAATGCAGCATCCAGAAATACGGAACGTTCCACTTCGGCCTGTGCAGGGATGGCGGACAGAAGAAGCATCCCGGCCAGCAAAATGATCATTGTTTTTTTCAGCATATTATGTACCTCCATGTTCTGCCAATGCTTTTTCCACCATCAGAAAAAGCTGACTCAGCGGTATTTGAAGGGCGTCGGAAATTGACCAGAGCGTTTGCACATTGGCACATTTCTTTCCGTTTTCAATCATAGCCAGATGACTTCTGGAAATTCCGGCCAGGCCGCTGAGCACTTCCTGAGACAAGCCGTGCTCTTTGCGAAGCTGACGAATGATGTTTCCGGTAATTTGATAATCATAAAGCATTGCGTTTCCCTCCGAATACATTTTAAAAGAAGGTGGCATGACGTATGTCTACGAAGAAAGACAATGTGATGCTTATCGTAGACAAAATGCAATTCAAACAAATATTTCATGAAAAAATGTGAAAAAGATGCAAATAGAGCGAAAGAATATTTGACTGGATACTATTTACGTGGTATAATTAGCCGTTATTATTGTTACTAACCTTACAGGAGGGGTTTTTTATGTCCGGGCATTCCAAATGGCATAATATTCAGGCAAAGAAGGGCAAGACTGACGCTGCCCGCGGTAAGATTTTTACCAAAATCGGCCGTGAAATCGCAATCGCTGTGCGCGAAGGCGGTTCCAATCCCGATACCAACAGCAAACTGAAAGATATCATTGCCAAGGCAAAAGCGAACAATATGCCCAATGATAACATTCAGCGCAGCATCAAGAAGGCTGCCGGCGAAGGTACCGGCGCCACTTACGAAGAAATGATGTATGAAGGCTATGCCCCCGGCGGCGTGGCCATTATCTGCCAGATCGTTACCGATAACCGCAACCGTACCTCCAGCGACGTGCGCCACATCTTTGATAAGAACGGCGGCTCCCTGGGCACTCCCGGTTCCGTGAACTATATGTTCGACAACAAGGGCGTGATCGTCATTGAAAAGGAACCCGGTATGGATGAAGACGAAGTGATGATGCAGGCTCTGGAAGCCGGTGCCGAAGACGTGAAAGTGGAAGAGGATGTATTTGAAGTATACACCGCTCCCAACGATTTCTCTTCCGTCCGCGAAAACCTGGAATCCGCCGGTTTTGCTTTCCTGTCTGCCGAAAAGCAGATGATTCCTCAGAATACCGTGGCCATCGCCGATGCTGATACCCTGGCCAAGGTGCAGAAGCTGCTGGATATGCTGGACGATAACGATGACGTGAGCGAAGTGTACCACAACGCTGAACTGCCCGAAGAGGAAGACGAAGACTAAGCCAAGGCTCTTAACAGCCGGAAAGAGGCGAAAGATGCGCATTTTCCCAAAGCTGACATGCTGGTTGATCCTGTGTGTGCTGCTGTGGGGAAGTGCGCATTTTGCATATGCGGATCAGCAGCTGAATGTGGAAGCACGTTTTTCCAGAAAGGAATCTGTGTCCGGTTTGGTTAAGATCCCCGGGACGGAGAAGCTGGTTCGCTATTATGCCCAGAATGATGAACTGTGGACCGACCTTGTATACGAACGCAAGGACAGTAAAAAGCGGCGCCCCTTCCGGGATTCCGGCTGCGGCCCTACCGCTTTTGCCATGGCCATTTGTGCTCTTGTACCTGAAAGTGACATTCCCTTAATCGGCCAGTATGCGAAAACGCCGTATTCGCTTTGCGCCTGCTCCATTAACGATGTGCAGTGTGACCGGCATAAAGCCCGTTATCTGATCACGTCCAAAAGGGATTATGTGCGTTTTCTGCCGCTTATTCTTGGGGACTTTGCCACCGGGAACAACACCTTTCAGGTGTACAGCCGCTCCGAAACCGTGGCCGGCACTTCCACCGGATACATTGATAAAGTGTGCAGAATTTACGGGCTTGAATACAGTTTTACGTACCATTATCAGGATGCTTTGGATGCACTGGAGGATGAAAACAAAGCGGTGTTTGCACTGGCTGGAAAAGGAGGATGCTTTACATCGGTCGGCCATTATGTGTACCTGGCGCATGCGGACGAAAGCGAACTGTATGTGCTTGATCCCCTTTGCAGGGAAGTATACAAAACCAATAAAGCAAGCAAACTGAAAATACTCACGCCGGGCCTGGTGACACTGAAGCATACGGATGTGGAAGCAGCACAGTTTTCCAACTTTATCATCCTGTCAAAACCAAACACTAACTGACCGAACAATCAATCTCCGTTCTTGAACGGAGATTTTTGTTTATGAAAAATGGAGGATTTATGGTCCTTTGCGGAGTATATTAACGCATAGAAAAAGGGGGAAGAACTTATGACCATCCGTGAAGAACTGGAGCAAAGGGAAAGAACGTATCTTTCGCCTTTTGCCGTCTGCAGCGCAGATACCCAGGGGAGAGACCACCCCATTGCCCGCGACGATATGCGCACGGAATTTCAGCGAGACAGGGATCGTATCCTGCATTGCAAAAGCTTTCGCAGGCTGAAGTTCAAAACACAGGTGTTCATTTCTCCGGAAGGGGATCATTTCCGCACACGCCTGACCCATACGCTGGAAGTGTCCCAGGTGGCAAGAACCCTGGCCAGATGCCTGAACCTGAATGAAGATTTGACCGAAGCCATCGCTCTTGGACACGATCTTGGCCATACCCCCTTTGGCCATTGCGGCGAACGTATGCTGGACAAGCTTTCGGCCGATGGTTTTGCTCATAATGAGCAAAGCCTTCGGATGGTGGAAGTGCTGGAAGGCGGGGAAGGGCTGAACCTGACAAAGGAAGTGCGGGATGGCATTCTGCACCATTCCGGCAAAATACAGCCCAGCACCCTGGAGGGGAAATGCGTTGCCCGGGCCGACCGGATCGCTTACATCAACCACGATATCGACGATGCTTTGCGGGCAGGTGTCTTGAAGGAATTTGAACTGCCCGGCGAAATCCTGCGGGTGCTTGGCGAAACCCATGGCCAGCGTATCGATACGCTGATCCGGGATATCGTTCGGGAAAGCAAGGATAGAAACGATATCTGCATGAGCGATACCGTGCAGGCTGCTTTTGATGAATTGCGCAATTTCATGTTTGAAAAAGTGTATTTCGACGGTTGGCGTCACAAGGAAGAAGAAAAATGTGATTATGTGATCGGTATGCTGTTTCATTACTTTATGGAACACCCCGGTGAAATGCCTTTGGAATATGTACAGGTGGCTTATCGGGATGGAACGGAAAGAGCGGTGATCGATTTCCTTGCCTGTATGACCGATCGGTACGCCCTGCGTACTTTCCAGCATTTATTTTCACCTTCGGCGTTTCCTGTGATCTGATTCGACAAAAATTCTTCTTTTATGCAGGAAAAACGCCTTTTGCACCGAACATAAATAGGCATGAATTTTCACGGGAGGGAAGGAAATGGCAGGACGTTTTCCGGCAGCATGGCTGGACGAGCTTTACGCCCGGGCGGATATCGTTTCTGTGGTTTCCGGTTATCTCCAGTTGAAAAAAGACGGCAGAAGGTACTGGGGCTTGTGCCCTTTTCATAACGAAAAAACACCTTCATTTTCCGTCAATGCCGACCTGAACCTGTATTACTGCTTCGGCTGCAAGGCCGGCGGCAATGTGGTGCAGTTCATTATGGAAATGGAACGTGTTTCCTTCCAGGAGGCTGTGCGTCTGCTGGCTGAAAAAATGCACATGACGGTTCCTGAAGTGCAGAATGATCCCGATTACGAACGCCGCCGCAGCGAACGGGACAGGCTGTTGTCTGCCAACCGGGAAGCGGCGCATTTTTACCACGATATGCTGTGGAAACCGGAAGGGAAAACGGTGCTGGATTATCTGCATAAACGCGGGTTGGATGACGGCACTATCCGCAGGTTCGGCCTTGGTGCTGCTCCGGATCAGTGGGATGAACTGATCAAGGCACTCACCGCAAAAGGCTTTACCAAGCAGGAGCTTACCCTTGCCGGCCTTGCCGTGAACAAAGGGGACCATCATTATGACATGTTCCGCAGCCGTGCCATGTTTCCCATCATTGATCAGCAGGGCAACGTGCTGGGCTTTGGCGGACGTGCCATGGGGGATATCAAGCCTAAATACCTCAATACGTCCGATACGCCGGTTTTCAATAAACGAAAAGGCGTATATGCCATCAATCTGGTAAAAAAGATCCGCGATCTGAAGCGTATCTTGCTGGTGGAAGGCTATATGGATGTTGTAGCCGTATCCCAGGCCGGCATTCAGGGTGCTGTGGCAACGCTTGGTACGTCCCTGACGAATGAACAGGCCAGGCTGCTGAAGCGCTATGCACCGGAAGTATGGATTGCCTATGACGGCGATGAAGCGGGACAGCACGCCATCGAACGTGCAATTACCATTTTTGAAGCGGAAGAGATGCCGGTGAAGGTACTCAGCTTTCCCGACAAACTGGACCCCGATGAAATGATCCGTCAGCGCGGCGTGGAAGCCTTCCTGGCGGTGCGTCCCATCGGTGCTGTGGCGTTCAAAATGCAAAGGCTTCGGCAGCAATATGATTTGGAAACACAGGATGGCAGAACGGAGTACGCCAAAAAGTGTGCAAATATTCTCAAGACAGTAAAAGAACCGGTGGAAATGGAAAACCATCTGGAAGCGCTCAGTGTGCAGACAGGGTTTTCAAAAGAGGTGCTGATGGCCCAGATCGGCATTTCTCCGGAAGCAATGGGGCAGAATAAGCAAACGGAGAAACGGAAAGAATATCCAGCAAAGCGCAGTCGCTTGCCCGAAACCTACAAAACCGAGCAGACGCTGCTGGCCCTTCTGGCGCTCAATAAGTTGCAGACAGGCACCGTAAAAGCGGAAGATTTTTCCCATCCCGCCTTTCGGCTGATTGCGGAAGAAATGCTGAAGGGGAAGCAACCGGCGGCGATCATGGCGGAAGCAGAAACAGAAGAGATCCGCCAGGCAGTGGGCGAGGTATTCACCGTTCTTTCCGACGAAGAAAAGAAAAACCCTGCCGTTGTGGCTCAGGATTGCTTGAGAAATCTGCACATCCAAAGGCTGCAGCAGCAGATTAACGACTTGACCGAACTGATGCGGACAGCTGCAGATATGCAGGAACGTGATAAGGCATTAAAAGAGGTCATGCATCTTTCCAAAGAATTGGCTCAGTTAAAGCAACAGGGACGCTGAAGGCAGGAAGGAGTTTGAGAGCCATGAGTGCGCAAGTGGACGCAAAGCAGGCAAAATTGAACGAACTGTATGAACTGGGGAAGAGCAAAGGCGTATTGACGTACGATGAAGTGATCAATAAGCTGTCTACTTCCGAAATCGATCCTGAACAGTTCGACATCATTTTGGAAACCTTTGAAGGCATGGGCATTGTTGTGACCCGCGATGGTGAAATTCCGCCCCAGCAGGCAGAGCCCGAACCGGAAGATCTGGATCTCTCCGTCCCTGAAGGCGTCAGCATTGATGACCCTGTGCGGATGTACCTGAAGGAAATCGGACGGGTGCCGCTTCTGACCGCTGAAGAAGAAATTGAAATTGCCATGAAGATGGAACAGGGCGACGAGGAAGCCAAGAAAAAGCTGGCGGAAGCCAATCTTCGTCTGGTGGTTTCCATTGCCAAGCGCTATGTGGGCCGCGGCATGCTGTTTCTGGACCTGATCCAGGAAGGCAATCTGGGCCTGATCAAAGCTGTGGAAAAGTTTGATTACCGCAAGGGCTATAAATTTTCCACATATGCCACCTGGTGGATTCGCCAGGCCATCACCCGTGCGATTGCGGACCAGGCCCGCACCATCCGCATTCCTGTGCATATGGTGGAAACCATCAATAAGCTCATCCGCGTATCCCGCCAGCTTTTGCAGGAATACGGCCGTGAACCCACCCCTGAAGAAATTGCCAAAGCCATGGGCATCAGCGAAAGCAAGGTGCGCGAAATTATCAAAATTGCACAGGAGCCCGTTTCTCTTGAAACTCCCATCGGCGAAGAAGAAGACAGCCATCTGGGCGACTTTATCGAAGACGATAATGCACCGGCCCCTGCAGAAGCTGCTTCTCACGCTTTGATGAAGGAACAGCTTTGGGACGTGCTGGAGACTTTGACCCCCCGTGAAGAAAAGGTGCTTCGCCTGCGGTTTGGCCTGGATGACGGCCACCAGCGCACGCTGGAAGAAGTGGGCAAGGAATTTAAAGTGACCCGCGAACGTATTCGCCAGATCGAAGCCAAAGCCCTGCGTAAACTGCGTCATCCCAGCCGCAGCAAAAAACTGAAGGATTATTTGGATTGATATGCGCTTGCCCCAGTTGGATGAACGCCTGAAAAAGGCTGCAAAGATTTTTCCCGCCTGTGCATATGGCGCCGATATCGGCGCCGATCACGGGCGGTTATCTTGTTTTCTCCTGGCACAGAACCGTTGCGAAAGAATGTGCGTCAGCGACTTAAGCGCACCTTCTTTGGAGAAAGCCAGGCGGCTGATCACCATGCATGGTATGGCGGAACGTGCGGATTTTCTGGTAGGGAACGGGCTGAAAGTTCTTCAGAAAAAGGCAGATGCCATTGCTGTGCTTGGTATGGGCGGAAAAACCATTGCCCAAATTTTAAAAGAAGGCCGGGAAAAGCTGCAAGATGCTGTTCTCGTATTATCGGCCCATACAGAATTGGCTGTTTTACGAAATGCCATTCAGGAAATCGGCTATCGGATTGATACGGAAGAAGTCGCGTATGCCGGTGGCAGATTTTATGTGATTGTGAAAGCCGTTCCCGGGAAAGAAGAATATTCTGAAAAGCAGCTGCTGATTGGGCCTAGACTAATGGAACACGGCAGCGAGCACTATTTGGAATACCTGACCTGGCGTCGCGATGTGCTGCGCTGCGAGAATACGGACATCGGTCGGATGCATCTGAAAATGATCGAGGAGGAATTGTACCATGCAGGCAAGAGTGAATGATTTCGTTGCAAAACTGCAGGAGATTGCTCCCTTTGAGCAGGCAGAGCCCTATGACAATGTAGGCTTGCTGATTGGCAGGAAAGATGCAACTGTATCAAAAGTGCTGCTGGCATTGGACGCCACCCTTGAAGTGGTGAACGAAGCAATTGAAACGGGGGCGGAACTGATCATTACCCATCATCCGCTCATGTTTCACGGCAGAAAGCAATTGGTGGAAGAGGATCCGGAAGCACAGGTGATCTGTCGGCTGATCCGGCATCATATTTCCTTGATTGCTGCGCATACAAATCTTGATAAAAGCGTGTTCAGCGGCAGCCATGCCTGTGCCGAAGAACTGGGCCTGGAGAATATCCGTCAGGAAGGGCTTTTGTTTGTTGGCGAACTGAAAAAAACTGTAACCGCCGGGCAACTGTATGATATGATCGCATCTTCCATCGAAAAAGACGTGCGCATGTACGGCGATGCGAAGAAAAAAATTGGTACCGTTGCCGTATGCGGCGGCGCATACGATGAAGGATGGGAAGAAGCAAAGGCATTGGGCGCCGATGCTTACATTACCGGGGAAGTACATCACCATAACGCCATTGCCAGTGTTATGGCGGGCCAGGTGATGTATGATGCTGGCCACTTTGGCACGGAAGTGCCGCTGGTGGAACCGCTTTGTGCATATTTACAAAACTGGATAAATGATGTACAATATGATGTACTGGTTTTTGCGTCCAAAGCAGACCCCTATGGGCGCTTGTATAAAGGAGGCCAATAAAATGGATCAGATTCGTCTTTTGTGGGATTATCAGCAGGCCGACGTGGAAGTGAGCCGGATGGAAAACTCCATCAAGCGTTCGCCCAACCGTCAGAAGCTGGTGAAATACCGTGATTATCTTGTCAGCCAGCAGAATGTGATGAAGCGTATCGAAGGTGAAGTGAGCGCCATGGCCGATCGGCTGGAAGTGCTCAAGGATGCTGTTTCCATGACGGAAGATCAGTATCGTACGCTGAAGCAGAAGATGGAAAATGAACCTGCCAACAGCGCTGAAACTGTGCAGCAGTACATGAACGAAGCCAAACGTTTCCTCAACAACCTGACGGCTTATGAACAGGAAATCAAGCGGATCCGTAAAGATGCGGCCGACCGCGAGCGCCTTCAGCATGACGTGAAGGTGCGGGCAGCCAAGGCCAAGGCTGAATTTGACAAGCTGAAGCTGGCGTATGATGCGGAATTCAAGGAAAAGTCTGTAGAGCTGGATGAGCTGAAGAAGAAAGCTGCAGAAGCTGCCAAGGCCGTGGATCCTGCTATGATGGAACGCTATGAAAACATCAAGCGTCACAGCTTCCCGCCGCTTGCCAAGCTCAACGGCGACCAGTGCACCGGCTGCAATATGAGCCTTCCTTCTGCTGTAACCAGAAAGATCAAGGCGGGCGAAATGATTGAGTGTGAAACCTGCGGCAGGCTTTTGATCATCCTGTGATCAGGCCTTTCTCCGGGCGTTCATAAATACACATTTTTGAAAGGGGATATGTGGTATGAAAAATAAAATGGAATCGGTGGTTGTGCTCTAAAACTGCATATCCGGGCAAAGCAAATGACGGTGAATGGGTTCACCGTGTGTTTCGGATGCCCAAACCCGCAAACCTGAAAATGTGAACATGCCATAGCAAAACAGCTGTGTGCATGCCTTTTGAGGCTGCATGCGGCTGTTTTTTGTGTGGTAAAATGAACAAAAAGGAGAAAACAAAATTGACGACATGCAATGAAGCAAAGTCCCTTGTGATCGCTGTGCACAAAGAAAGGTATGTGCTTTATGACGAAATACATGGGGAATTTTACGGAAAATTGAAAGCATCCAACTATTATCATGACCTGAAAACGAATTTTCCCGTTACCGGAGATTGGGTGAAGTGCCAATACAATCCCATCGGCGACAGCATGATCCTGGAAACACAGGAAAGAAAATCCTTCATTCAGCGCTTTGATGCCTGGACCGCTTCAAACGCGCAGGCCATTGCAGCCAATGTGGATGAGATCTTCATTCTTACATCGGCAAATCATGATTTCAATTTAAAGCGTTTACACCGCTATCTGGCGGCTTGTAGGCAGGGGATGGTAAATTGCACCATCCTGATCACAAAAGCGGATACAACGGCCGAAATTGACAAATACATGCATGCCGTAGAAATGGATATGCCGGACACTGAAGTCATCCCTATCAGCGCAAAAACTGGCTGGAATCTGGAGAAAGTATCGAAAAAAATGGTGCCCGGCAGCGTCAGCGTGTTTCTTGGCTCATCCGGTGTTGGGAAATCCACACTGGTCAATGCATTGGCCGGTAAGGAAATCATGGATGTGAACGGTATTCGGGAAGATGACAGCAAGGGCAGGCATACCACTACCCATCGGCAGATGGTTTTCCTGGATTCCGGTGCCATGGTGATTGATGTGCCGGGCATGCGTGAATTGGCGCTGCTGGATGCTGAAGAAGGGTTAAACCAAACGTTTGTATCGGTCAGCGAATTGGAACGAATGTGCCGTTTTTCCGATTGCACCCACCAGAATGAACCTGGTTGTGCCGTACAGGAAGCGTTGAAAAACGGTACATTATTAAAAGCCACGTTTGACGAATTCAAAGCCCTGCAGGCAGAAGCCAAACGAATGCGACGGGATAAAGCGATCATGGTGTCCAAATACCGGAAAGAATTGCGCAAAACCCCAAAGGGCAGACGATGATTGACTTCGGTTCCAATTTGTGATAAAATCCCACTTGTGTTTCAAAGGCAGCTGGATGGCCGCGTGCCGCAAGGCATGAGGAAAGTCCGGGCACCATAGGGCAGGATGCCAGCTAACGGCTGGTGGAGGCGACTCCAAGGCAAGTGCAACAGAGAGATACCGCCATGTTTTCATGGTAAGGGTGGAAAGGTGCGGTAAGAGCGCACCGGCGGCCTGGCGACTGTGCCGTCATGTAAACCCCATCCGGTGCAAGATCCGGGGACATATAGGGCTGCCCGTCCTGTTCCCACAGTATCGCTTGAGCGCATTGGCGACTTTGCGCCTGGATAGATGGCCATTCTCGACAGAACCCGGCTTACAGGCTGCGCTTTGAAGCATAAGAAAAGACCCGCTTATGCGGGTCTTTTTTTGATTGATTTGCGGTTTGATGGGGGAAAGGAAGGACAGGATTATTTCTGATAAGAGCGGAAAACACCGGTCACTTTGCCCAGGATTGTCACATCATCTACAATAATGGGGGCCATGGTAGGGTTTTCCGGCTGAAGACGGAAATGGTTTTCTTCCTTAAAGAAGCGTTTGCAGGTAGCGTCGCCGTCCATCATGGCAATGACGATTTCGCCGTTGTTGGCGGTTTCCTGTTTCTTGACGATCACATAATCGCCGTTCAGGATACCGGCGGTGATCATGCTGTCGCCACGGATTTCCAGCACAAAATGATCCCCTCGGCCGATGATTTCTTCGGGTAAAGACATGAATTCGCCGGCCGTTTCTTCCGCAAGAATGGGGGAACCGGCCGCCACTTTGCCCAGCACCGGCAATTTTTTTACGGAAGGTTTCTCCTCCCGGTGCAAATCGATGGTGCGGGGCTTCATGGCTTCCCGGCGCAGAAGCCCTTTCTTTTCCAGGCGGCTTAAATGGCCGTGAACAGTGGATGTGGAACGCAAATCCACTGCCTGACCAATTTCACGCACAGAGGGGGCATAACCATTGACATCCACGTATTTTTCGATATAATCAAGTATGCGCTGCTGCGTATCGCCGTGGGGGCGCCGAGGCATAAAAACACATCCTTTACATGATATATTTACACAAAACCATTATATCATGCAAACGTGTGTTTGGCAAGCAGAAATTGCAAACATTTGTTCTAAAAGAAAAGAGGCAAAACAATGGCCAAAGAGTGTGTATTGTACGATCGGGAATGCATTGATTGCGGCGAATGTGACCACTGCGATCTGGACCCGGAAAAAATTTGTGACAACTGCATGAAATGCATCAACGGGGACGATGCGTACCGCACCATCCGTATTGATGCCATAATAAGCGAAGAGGAATGATGGGGGAAACCATCATTCCTCTTTTTTTGCAGGCAATTGAATGCGTCTGGCCGCTTCCCGTTTGTGCTGATCCGTCATGGCGGCGTAGTGTTTTCTGGTGGTGTTTACGTCCGTATGGCCCAATACATCGGCCACCAGGTAAATATCACCGGTTTCTTCGTACAGATTGGTACCGAATGTACTGCGAAGTTTATGAGGGCTGATGCGCTTTTTCAGCGGCGCAGCGATCAATGCGTACTTTTTTACCAGGTTTTGCACGGCACGCTGTGTGATGCGTTTGCGCTGCAGGGAAAGAAAAAATGCTTCTTCATGGCCTTCCACAGGGATGATTTCATTGCGAACTTGCAGGTAGTTTTCCAAGGCTTCCGCAACGGTATCAGGCATGTACAGCATGGATTGATCGCCGCCTTTGCGTGTTACGACAAAAGCTTTGTTTTCGAGATCGATATCATCCAAATTGATTCCGACACATTCGCTGACACGGATACCGGTGCCAAGGAAAAGCAGAATGATGGCCAGATCCCTGGTCTTTGTGTTGGCGGAAACTTTCTTTTGATGTTCTGATAAGCCGTCGCCGGAATAAACGGCATCCAGCATCTTTTTCATCTCATCTGCCTCCAGGCGCAATATGGGCTTTTCGTGGATCTTGGGGAGGGAGACAAGGGTAGCAATATTGGCTTCGATCAGCCCGTTTTTGAACATATATTCGAAAAGGGAACGCAGTGAACAAAGCTTGCGCATAATGCCCAATTCGTGGTTTTGCACCACATGGCTTTCGCCGGTTTCTTCATTGGAAACATAATACTGGGTCAAGTAATCCTGAAAGGTATCAATATCGCGCATTTTTACTTTTGCGAAGTCTTTCTCGTCCATAAGCCGAGGTTCGCAGTCTGCAAACAAAGGATTCTCCTGACATAGAAACTGAAAGAACAGCCGGAAGTCATAGGCATATGCCAGCCGGGTCAAGGTGCTGGTCGTCTGAGCGATAGAACGGAAAAAATCCGTACAGACTACGGGAAGTTCTTTTTCCAGCTGGCGAAGCTTATCCATTCGCCGGATATCGGACTGGGTACGGTAGGATTGATCAGCCATGGGGAAAGCCTCCTTTGCGTACGTGCCATTCTAAGCCATTTTTCTTTTTGCAGCAAGGAGTTTCCCTTAGTGAAAAAACAAAATGCCTCAGAATAGAAACGATGTTATTTTAAGAAATAGAGGGTAAAAGGTGCTATACTGAAGGATAAGTAAGAAAAATACCATGCATCGATAACAAAATAAACAAATAAGAATCGATGCAAAACGAATGGAACGAAGTCAAAAGGAATTACAATGAAAAACAGAAAACAGTCTGTTTAGCCGTCAAATGCCTATATAAGTATATCATCCCCTTTCAAATATGTCAATAAACTTCGCAAAAGATTTCTTTAGCGAATAAATATAAAGCGTGAGGGAGCAAAATTGATACCTCCCCTGCCGATGCTATCGACTTTGAAAATGGATCATTTTTACATGCGGCATTGGCTGTGCAGCGATCTTTTAAGGAATCGCAAGTTATTTTTCGCCGCGGATGACCATTGTAACCGACACGGATGTGTTCCATTGTTTTTCGCTGTGAAGGTATTGACGAATTCTTTCATCATATTTTTTGTTGATGATCTCCATCATTTTTTCTGCGTCTTCCCCATCGATGATATCCGGCAGCGTTTTGCGGGCGGAACGGACGGCATCCAGGTCGTTTCCCCTGCCGGCCTGGATCATGCGGATGGCTATGTCTTTTTCGTACTTTGGATCATCCGGCGTCAGGTCGATGACTGCATAACCAATCGAAACGGCATGAAAGCCGCATTTCTCCATCATCAACGGATGCTCCTGTTCCGACAAAGGATATTTGCACACTTGATACGTTTCCATGGAATGATCGTGTGCCTGAACTTTTTTCCAAAATGCTTTTTCAAAATCGTTTTCTTCCAGGCAGGCAGCGCGATGGTTGTAACCTCGTCTTGCGGAAAGCACAAGGCATATACCGCCTTTTTTCAGCACACGTTTTTGCTCGCCGTAGAAGGCGGATGGTTCAACGTGCTCACTGACTGTATTGGAAATGGTCACGTCAAAAGTTTCGTCATCAAAAGGTAGGCATGTAGCATCCCCTTCCAGAAATTTGACGCCTTTGATATGGTCTTTTGCATACTGAATGAAGGCACTGTCCCGGTCCACACCGATAATTTCCGCCTGGGGATACCAACGGTGCAATGCCTCCGCCAGCGCACCGGGACCGCAGCCGATTTCCAGTATGCGCAGTTTTTTCCTTTCATCCAGACGAAAAATGGGAAGATAGCGCATGCGGAACATGTCGTCAAAACGCAATTGACGGCTGAGATAGAGCGTATCGATGCCCTGAATGTGATCGGACCAATCTGTGTTCATGGTTTCTCCTTATTTTCGCTCATACTGAATGTTGACAGAAACGGACGGTGCTTCTTCACCGTTTTTGATGAAAGAAAGGGTTTGGCCGTTTAGCGAAATGAAACCGCTGGAGCCTTTTACCTGTTTTTCGGTCAGGATCAGTTTCACCAGCTTTTCGTTCAGCATCGGGCCGCCACCGCGTGTCAGGCAGTTTTTCCACAGGGTAAAGTGGCAGCCGCCTTTCCAATCGGAGCAGCCGAAGGCTTTTTCCGTTTCCTGAACGGGTTTGCCGCACAACGGGCAGGTTATTCCTTCAACCACAGGGGCGGCTTTGGCCGCTTTGCTTCTTCCCTTTCCTTTCTTTCGCATTTCTTCCGGGAAAGTGGTTTCTGTTTTTGTTTCTTTGGCATATTGAGCCAGAAATTCTGACAGCCTGCGGATGCCCAGCATGAAGCGGTCGGTATCCTGTTCGCCTTTGGCAATTTTGTTCAGTGCCAGTTCCCATTTGCCGGTTGTTTCAGGGGAAGCAATTTCCGGCGGTGCAATATCGATCAGGGAAACGCCCTTTTCGGTTGCCTGAATGGCGCGACCTCGCCGGGAAGCATAGCCCACCTGGATGAGCCGCTCGATGATGGCGGCACGCGTGGCGGGGGTACCCAGGCCGCTGCCCTTCATTTGTTCGCGAAGTTCTTCATCCTCCAATTCACGGCCGGCATGTTCCATGGCAGCCAGAAGAGAAGCATCCGTATGAGGCGCCGGCGGCTTGGTGGCATCCTTTTTGACAGAAGTTTTGTTTACTTTGCACGCATCCCCGGCTTTCAAAGGCGGAAGCTGCTCCTCCCCTTTTTCCTCCTGGGGATAGACGTCCTTCCAGCCGTTGAAACGCACTGTTTTGCCGCCGGAGCGGAAATGATGGCCGCACACCTGAGAAACCACTTTTGTCTGATCATATTCGTGGGCGGGATAGAATGCGGCAATGGTGCGCCTGGCAATCATATCAAACAGCTTGGCGGCGTCCGGCGGCAGTTTATCCAAAGGCGCCGTCTGGGGTGTGGGAATGATGGCATGGTGGTCGGACACTTTTGCGTTATCAAATACGCGCTTGGAAAAAGGCAGTTTCCCTTCATCCTTCCAGGGAATATTCTGCACGGCATCGCGATAGGCTGCAGGCAGCTTTTGCAGGGTAAGTTTTGCCCGGCCGATCATATCCATGGGCAGATAGCGGCTGTCCGTTCGGGGATAGGTAATGGCCTTCCATTTTTCGTACAATTCCTGGGCGACTTTCAGTGTCTTATCGGCGGTAAAGCCCAGCTTTTTATTTGCTTCGCGCTGAAGCGAAGTAAGGTCATACAGCTGCGGTGCAATTTCTTTTTTGCTCTCAGTTTCAACGCTGGCAATGATGCCTTGCTGTCCTTTTACTTCCTTAGCTATTTTCTGCGCCGTTTCAGCGTCGCTGATGCGGTTATTCTTCTTGTCGTTATCGATGGCAGGGTCAAACCAAACGCCGCTATAGGCGCCGAAATCGGCCGTTAACGTGTGGTATTCTTCCGGCTTGAATTCTGCGATTTCCCGGAAGCGCTTCACAAGGATGGCGAGCGTTGGTGTTTGAACACGGCCGATGGAAAGCAGTACACCAAAGCGCAATGTAAAAGCACGGCTTGCATTCATGCCCACCAGCCAGTCGGCTTCGGAACGGCACTTAGCGCTGGCGTAGAGAGAATCGTATTCAACACCGGATTTCAAAGTTGCAAAGCCTTCCTGAATGGCTTCATCTGTCATGGAAGAAATCCATAACCTGTCCACCGGTTTTTTGCACTTTGCCTGATGATAAATGTAGCGGAAGATCAATTCCCCTTCCCGCCCGGCGTCGGTTGCACAGATGATTTTTTCTGTGTCCGGTGCATTGATCAATTTTTTGACGACAGAAAACTGGGAACGGGTTTTGCCGATCACTTTTGTTGGTATCGTCTTGGGCAGGATGGGCAAATCGTCCATGCGCCATTTTTTGTATTTCTCATCAATTTCGTCTGGTTCGCAAAGGGTTACCAAATGGCCTACCGCCCATGTTACGGTGTAGGCATCGTTTTTGATAAACCCATCCCCCTTATCCCTGCATTTGAGCACCCGGGCAATATCCCGTCCAACGCTGGGCTTTTCTGCTACCACAACGATCATTGATACGCTCTCCTTTCCCTGTTCCTGGTTATTATACCACACCTTTCCATCCTTTTGAAACCCCTTCCCTGCCATCAATTTACAAGTCAAACCCATGGACAAACAAGGCTTTTTATGGTACACTATGAATGATTACAAAATTGTTAAATTGCACACTTTGCTTTGGAGGATATACATATGTTCGTGAAGCACAAAAAGTGGAAACGGTATGTTTCCTGCCTGCTTATTTGTTTGTTCTTGATCAGCTTTTTATTGCCTTCTGCCATGGCGGAAACGGCTCTGTTTTCTGCTCCTTTAACCCGTGGCGCCACGCAGAACGGTATGGTGCGTGTACGCCTCAGTTCGCTGGGGAATCCTTCCAGCCTGAAACTGACGGTGAACGGCAGCTATACGGTGAACGGGAAAACGTCCAAGGCCATCGCTTCCGGTTCTGTGCTGCAGGTTGGCTTTTCTTCTTCCACCGGTAAACTCACCCTCACCCATAACGGCACCACCACCGACATGGGCACCTCCTTTAAACTTCGGCGCCATGCCACCGACGGCTCCAACGGCATCAAGATCGCACAGGGCCGTGTACCGGGCAATCTTTACCCAGGGGATTTCGAATTCATTTCCAAATCCACTTCTTCCGGATATACGCTTTATGTGATCGTTCACGTTTATATTGAAGATTATCTGTATGGCGTGTTGCCCTATGAAATGGGTAATTCTTCCGGACTTGAGGCGCTGAAAGCACAGGCAGTAACGGCCCGTACCTACACCATGCGCGCCATGAGCGCTTCTTCTTCCAGCCTGTATGACGTGGTGGATACGCCTTCCGACCAGGTATATTCCGGTACGCCCAGCGGAAACGACAACTGCAAAGCAGCTGTTGACGCTACAAAAGGGATCGTGTCCAAGAACGGCTCTGCCTTCACGGCAACCTATTACTCCGCTTCCAACGGCGGTCAGACGGAGTCCATCAAAAATGCATGGGGTTCCAATTCCTACAGCTATCTGAAAGTAAAGGATGATCCCTATGATCTGGCAAACCCGGCCGCAAGGAAGAATTCCTTTGATGTTGTTGCATCAGGCACCCAGACAAATTCCGTTTTGCAATCGCTCCTAAACAGTAAGGCAGCGAATGTGTTTGGTTCCGGTTCTGTTGTGAACGGCGTAACAGGCATTCATTTGCATACCCCCAAATATGCATCCCCCAGCAAGCTCTATACAAAAGCTGATTTTTCCGTTCGCTATATCCGAAACGGCGTGACCAAATACGGCACCTTGACTTTTGATATTTTCAACGAACTGGAATCTCCCCTTGGTATGAGCATCAACAGCGGCAGCAACGAGCTTTGGTCCGTGGAAGAAACGTCTTCCGGGTTCACTGTCTATGCCCGTCGCTATGGCCATGGTCTTGGCATGAGCCAGCGCGGCGCCATGTACATGGCGCAGATCGGCTATACATATGACCAGATCCTGGCATTCTATTTTGAAGGCTGCACCCGTGTGCAATACACATTCACCCGCTCTATTCTCAGCAGCGTGGTGGAAGGGGAAGAAAGCAGCGAAGAAACCATTGTTGAAAATCCGGCCGATATCGAAGAAGACGGAATGAATACAGCCATTGTTACTGCGGAAAATGGCACTGCCTTGCTGAACGCGGCCTCTTCCTCCTCTTTTGTGATGACTACCTTGCCCAAAGGCGCCAAAGTGCAGGCATGCACGAAAAACGGGGATTATTACCTGGTAACGTACGGAAGCCTTTGCGGTTATGTTGCCGTAAATGCTTTGGATCACGATGGCAGCGTCTCCGGTGAAAGTGCCACCCCCACCCATCTGTACGGGATCGGTACGGTGGTGAATTCCAATGCGCTGAATTTGCGTTCTGCTCCGTCCATGACCAACAGCAATGTTTATACCACCATTCCCGGAAAAACAAAGCTGCCGGTATTCTCTGTGAACGGTAACTGGGCTTATGTTCAGTATGGGCTTCGTGTGGGCTATGTTTCCCTGGATTACATTTCTCTTTCCAAAGTGGAGCAAGTGAAACCGACAGCCACCCCTGCGCCCGAAGTAACGATACAAAAAGCACGGGTCACAACGGAAAAAGGCAGCCTGAACCTGCGTTCGAATATGTCCTCCACATCAAAAGTACACTGCACCATTCCCCAATACGAAGTCATTGATGTGTACGAAACGCTGGGCACTTGGTGTCGTGTAAAATACCATGGTTACGACGGTTATGTGATGACGCGGTTCCTCACGTTTATCAATGACGATCCCATCACGCCTGTACCGGAAGCAACGCAGGTTCCCGAAAATAACAATGAAAAACAATTTGCCCGGGTCACCACAGCGAAAGGCAGCCTGAACCTGCGGAAGGCCACATCTTCCACCGCCAAAGTGCTGCGTACCATTCCGCAATACGCCGTTGTGGAAGTGCATCAGAATCTGGGCACCTGGTGCCTTGTGACGTATGAAGGGACAACCGGCTATGTGATGAGCCAGTTCCTGACCATGGTTGAAAACGTGCCGCAGGTCACCCCCACTGTGGTGCCGGCCCCTTCCTCCACTTACCAGCCCACTGCAACACCCATTCCGCAAGTTACGGAAATGCCGGATGCACAGGCGCAATACGCCCGTGTTACCACCGCGCAAGGCAGCCTGAATCTGCGTAAAACAAAGAACGGCAGTGTTCTCCGCACTATTCCTCAATATGCGGTCATTCAGGTGTTGGACGCCGGTAAAGACTGGTGTGAAGTGTTGTACGAAGGAACCAACGGTTTTGTGATGACCAAGTTCATTACATTCATTGCCGTCCAACCTCAGGCGACGAATTCCCCGTCTCAGCCCACACAGCAGCCTCAGCAGAACGTGACTCTTGCCACGGTTACCACGGCGCAAGGCAGTTTGAACCTGCGTGCCGTTCCGGATGGGCGTGTGCTGCGCACCATTCCGCAATATGCTACTGTATCCGTGATGGAAAAAGGCAGCAGCTGGTGCAAGGTGAGCTATCAGGGAACGGAAGGCTATGTGATGACCAGGTTCCTCACCTTTGGCATGCAGAATACCCCTGCGCCAACAAGCGTACCCAGCGCTTCCACCGGCGAAAAGGTGGAGTGTTATGCGGTTGTCATGACACCGAAAGGCAGCCTGAATCTGCGCAAATATGCCGGCAGCAATGCCAAAGTGCTTTGCACCATTCCCCAATATGCACAGATTGAAGTGTATCAGAAGGGTGGTACTTGGTCCAAAGTGGGTTATATGGGTGAAACGGGCTATGTAATGAGCAGCTTTCTGTCTTTTTCCAACAGCATTTCTTCCCCCACTGCAGCGCCTGCTCAAACCCAACAGCCCAATCAATCTTCTAACCAGGCTCCATTGCCAACAAGCACGCCGGAGCCTGCCTATACCATGGATCCCACGCTGCAAAAACTGAATACAGTGGCGCTTGGCAAAGTAAAGTCCGGCGGAAGCTATTTGAACCTTCGTGCATATTGCTCTGAAAATGCACAGGTATTGAAGGAGATTCCACAGGATGCCTATGTTGTCATTACAAAAACAGGCGAAGAATGGTGTGAAGTGATTTATGAAGACAAAATCGGCTATTGTCTTACGAAATACCTGAATTACCAGCTGCCGTGATGAACAACATTACCTTATACGAAGGAGAACGGATTGATGATCTGCAGCTGGCCGATCTGCACATCATTCAATCAGAGCATTTCTTTCGATTCAGCATGGATTCTGTATTGCTTGCGGATTTTGCCACCCTGCAAAACAGGATGAATGTTTGCGACCTGGGTACCGGTACGGGCATCATTCCGCTCTTATTGTATGGAAGAAATAAGAGTATACACTGCGATGCGCTGGAGATACTGCCTGATGCCGCAGAAAGGGCTGCACGAAGCGTGCTGCTGAACAATGCACAGGATAATATCCGCGTTCATCAGGGAGACTTGCGTAAAATCCGCACCCTGTTACCCCATGCGAAATATGCACTTGTTACCTGCAATCCCCCTTATGCAGCAACTTCCGCTGCGCTGCCCAGCCCGAAGGCGGCTATCCAGGTAGCAAGGCAGGAAGAAACCTGCACGTTTGAAGACGTGGCACGGGCTGCAAACTGGCTTTTAAAGGATCATGGCCGATTTTGCTTTATGCTGCCGGCACCCCGGTTAACAGAGGTTGCGGCCACCCTGAAAGAACACAGGATGGAAATAAAACGCCTCAGAATGGTACACAGCACCGTGGATAAGGACGCCAGGCTGATGCTGGTGGAAGCCATGAAAGGCGTTTCTGCAGGGGTTATCGTACTGCCGCCCTTGATTGTGAAGAATGCGGATGGTACAGATACGGATGAATTGAAGCGAATTTACCATCAGATGTAAGGAGATACCACATGGAATTTTTTGCAACAGCTGCCTTTGGCCTGGAAGGCCTCACAAAACAGGAGCTTGCACGCTTGTCCATTAACGGGAAATGCGAAATGGGTGGTGTGCGTTTTTCGGGCACACCGGCTGATTGTTTTCGCGCCAATATGTGGCTGCGTACCGCAGACAGGGTGCTGCTGATTGTTGGCGAAGAAAAAGCAACTTCTTTTGAAGAGCTGTTCCAGTTTGTGTCTTCCCTGCCCTGGGAAAACCACCTCCCCCGGGATGCACGTTTTCCTGTATCCGGCAAATGTGTTCGCAGTCAATTGATGAGCGTCAGGGACTGCCAGGCCATCACGAAAAAGGCCATTGTGGAACGGCTGAAAAAGAAATACCACACCGATTGGTTTGATGAAAAAGGCGCAGAATACAAAATTGACGTTTCCATTCATGGTGATATGGCAAGGCTCACTATTGATACAAGCGGCGCTGCCCTGAATAAACGTGGTTACCGCACATGGAACGGCGAGGCGCCTATCCGTGAAACGCTGGCTGCAGCACTGGTAATGCTCTCCCCCTGGCGTGGGGATACGCCGCTTTGGGATCCTTGCTGCGGTACAGGCACCCTTCTTGTGGAAGCGGCATATATTCAGAGCAATCGCGCTCCAGGCCTGACAAGGAGTTTTGCCTGTGAGGAATGGAAAGCCTTCCCCAAAGCGGAAATGGATGCCATTCGTGCGGAGGCAAAGCAGAAATTTGATCCCGAAAAAATACAGGATATCTATGGCAGTGATGTGGATCCGAACGCGTTGGAGCTGTGCAAGAAGCACCTGAAACAAGCCGGACTTGGCGGACGGGTGAAAGTAATGGAAAAGGATTTCAGGGATTTGACTGCCGACGTTGAAGCGCCCTGCTTTTTGCTCAATCCCCCTTACGGCGAACGGCTCAGTGACAGAAAACAGTGTGAGAAACTTTACCGTCATTTGCACCACCTGAAAGAAAGGCACCCGGGTAGCCGCATGTGCGTCATAACGGCTCACAATGGCTTTGAACGTTGCTTCGGTCAACGGGCAAAGCAAAAAAGACGGCTGTATAACGGCCGTTTGGAATGTGAATTTTGCATCTACTAAAAGAAAAAGCAGAACGATACTACGTTCTGCTTTCTTTTTTATCTTGTCTTTGTGCCGGTCAGGTACAGCGCTGCGCGTGCCTTACAGGTGTCACGGCTGATGAGTTCTTCCGATACCAGCACACCGTTTTCCCATTTCTGCAGGTATGTTTCGTTTACATAGCCGTCACGGGCTTTGCGAAGCAGATAGGGCTCCTGATCCTTATAGGTTACATATTGCTGCTGCGTATCTTCCTGATATTCAGGCGTCAGAGGGGCCATCAGGGTTTCCACAGTTTCGGTGCGAAGCGTATACTTTACGCCGTCCGGCAAAGCGGGACCATAAATCTTCACCACACACTGATATGTGTTACGTTTGACTTGCTCGACCCTTGCCATGATGTAAATCTTGCCGGTGGTATTGTTCCTGAAGGAAAAATCAATTTTACGTCCGTTGGAATAGTATACCGTGGCATCCTGACCAAATTCCGTGTAGGATACCGCGTCAGAGTGAGAGGTGCGGCTCACAATCTTCAGATTGGCGCTCAGCGCGGCCAGGTATACCGTGGTACTGGCCTGACACACGCCGCCGCCCCAGCCCCAGGAATTGAGGCCGTTGGCATATTCGATGGCCATCTGGAAGCCGTTTTCCATGGTTCGCGGGCCAACCAGCTTGTTAAAGCTGATGGTTTCCCCCACATCCACTTCAAGCCCATGATAGCGCCCCAAAGCGATACGGATATTATCGGTACGGGCAGTGGTGGAATCTTTGGAAACGGGAGTGGTCGCTTCCCCGATGAGCGTAATGTTCTTTCGTACATCGGCCTCCGTTACGTTGGGCTTTGTCATTTGGGGTTCCAGTTCCACGTTGCCGGAAACGCCGTTTGCCAGCATGTCCATGATCTGTGCTTTTACAGGAGCGATGTCCAGCGTGGATCCGTAAACCTCCGGCTGCACACCGAAGGGATCATCCCAGGACTGAGGATAGAAATACACAAGGTAAGCATCGGCAGGCTCCCGGGTAAAGTAGGTTTTGATCTGTGAAAGGATCTGATCCAGCTGTGCCGTATTGGCACTGGTCTGGGTTGTGTAAAGATGATATGGAGAAGAAAGCTGGGAAAAGTAGTCCAGTTCCTTTTTCCGCTGTTCCACGGTACCGGTATGCCCGTAAGCGTACGCTTCCTGCAAAAGCGAATAGACCTGGGAAATATCGGTGGTAATGCCGAGGGTGGAATAGTTCAGCGTTGTAAAGGTATGGCCCTGGTATGTAATGCTCACGCTCCAGCTGTTTTGGCGCTCATTCACAGCATCAACAACGGTATCGATCGCTTCCTGAGGCTCCATCCCGCTGACACAAATGCCATCCACATAGATATTCGGCAGAAATACGCCCTGCACGGCATTCACTTCGTCCACAATTGCCTGATAAGCTTCCTGCTCTTTTTTGATCCGATTATTATTGATGCACACAAACACCACAACGCCGACAACGGCAAGCAGCATAAAAACGGGAAAAAGCTTCAGTTTCTTTTTGCTGCTATGCGGCTGCTGAGGTTGCTGCGGTTGTTGCATATAGGGCTGTTGATAACCGGAATTGTACATAGTAATCAGGATAGCTCCTTCTGCGTAATGTTTCAGATGTTCTCTTCAGCGTTTTCTTCGCTAATTTCTTCGCAGGTTTCTTCTTTCTTACCATCCATGAATTCGAGGAACTGCTGATGATTGACGGTTTCTTTTTCAATCAGCATTTGTGCCAGGCCGTCCAGCTTGTCACGATTGGCAGAAAGCACATCGATGGCCTTCTGGTATGCAGTATTCAGGATGCTCCTTACTTCTTCATCGATGATGGCAGCGGTAGATTCGCTGTATTCGCGGCTCTGGCCAAATTCCATACCAACGAAAATTTCCTGATCGCTGCCAAGGTACACAGTGCCAAGTTTATCGCTCATACCAAAGCGGGTCACCATGCTGCGGGCCACTTCGGTGGCACGCTTCAGATCGCTCACAGCGCCGGTGCAGATGTCGTCCTGGGTCAGGCTTTCGGCAGCACGGCCGCCCAGCATCATCACGATGGTCTGCAGCAGCTTGTTCTTGCCCTGATGATCCAGTTCCTTTTCGGGAAGCGCCAGCGTCATACCGGCAGCCTGGCCACGGGGCACCACGGTGATCATGTGCACTTCATCGCAAAGGGGCATCACATGGGCGACAATGGCATGGCCGGCTTCGTGATAAGCGGTGATGCGGCGGTCTTCTTCCAGCACTTTATGGCTGCGCTTTTCGGGGCCCATCTGAATGCGTTCTACTGCTTCAATCAGGTTGTCCTGGGTAATGTCGGAACGCTTTTCACGGGCAGCCTGAATGGCGCCTTCGTTCATGATATTTTCCAGATCAGCGCCGGTGGCGTAGGGCGTACGCTTGGCGATGTTTTCAAGGTCCACATCGCTTGCCAGGGGTTTATTGCGGGCATGCACCTTCAAAATGGCCACGCGGCCATCCACATCGGGGTAATTGACGGTCACCTGACGGTCGAAACGCCCGGGACGCAGCAAAGCCGGATCCAGAATATCACGGCGGTTGGTGGCAGCCATGACGATAACGCCTTCGTTGGCAGCAAAGCCGTCCATTTCCACCAGCAGCTGGTTCAGCGTCTGTTCACGTTCATCGTGTCCGCCGCCAAGACCGGCACCGCGATGGCGGCCAACGGCGTCGATTTCGTCGATGAAGACAATGCTGGGGGCGTTGCGCTTTGCCTGCTCAAACAAATCACGAACACGGCTGGCACCGACACCAACAAACATTTCCACAAAGTCAGAGCCACTGATGGAGAAGAAAGGCACATTGGCCTCCCCTGCCACCGCTTTAGCCAGCAGGGTTTTACCGGTACCGGGAGGGCCCACCAGCAGCACGCCCTTGGGAATGCGTGCGCCAAGATCCACATAAGCCCGGGGGTTCTTCAGGAAATCAACAATTTCCTTCAGTTCTTCTTTTTCTTCGTCGGCACCTGCCACGTCACTGAAGGTAACCTTATTCTTGGCAGGATCCACCATGCTGGCACGGCTCTTACCGAAATTCATCACTTTACCGCCGCCACCGCCCTGCTGGCGCATGATGAAATACCACATCACCATCAGCAGCACCATGGGCAGTAAGTAAGGCAAAATCTCCAGATACCAGGGTGTGGTAAGAGGAGCCAGATACTGAATTTCAAAATCAAGGTCATTCACACTGATTTCGTCCACAGGCTTACTTTGCTGCTGCGCTTTCATTTTCAGCACAGTATCATAAAAATCACTGCCGATCGTGGTTTCGAAATCGTATGCACGATCCGGATAGTCGGCCTGAGAAATACGGCTGTCCTTCAAGCGGCCCACCAGGCTGTTACCCCGGATGGACACAATATCCACTTCGTTTTGCTCAATCAGTTCCAGAAGCCTGGGGTATTCGATGCGCTTGCTGATGGGGCTCAGCCCGTTGGAGAGCAGAACCACCATGAAAATAAACAGCGCGATCATAATCACATAGCTCATAAAGCCTTTGGATGCTTTTCTCAACGCTAAAATCCTCCATATACTGCAATAAGATCTGCAGCCATTTTCAGGCAATACAAATCTTTATTATTATATCACATCCGACTGCCCTTTGACAATCGCTCATTCTTCATTTGTGTAAATTCTGGGGTGGAGCACGCCGATATCGGGCAGGTTGCGATATTTTTCTGCATAATCCAGGCCATACCCCACAACGAATGCGTCCGGAATGTTGAAGCAGAAATATTCCACGTCCAGGTCAATGCGGCGACGGGCAGGCTTATTGAGTAAGGTGGCAATGGAAACGGATGCGGCGTTTCGGTTGGCAAGAACTTTCTTGAGGAAAGAAAGGGTCATGCCGCTGTCCACAATATCTTCCACGATAATGATATCCTTGCCGGTGATATCAATATCCATGTCTTTGCGGATATTGACGACACCGGAGGTTTTGGTGCTGTTGCCATAGCTGGAGATGGCCATGAATTCCATGGTCAGCGGCAAATCGATTTCGCGGATCAGATCGTTATAGAACATAACGGCGCCTTTTAGAATGCATACCATAACCGGTTCTTTTCCGGCGTAATCCTTGGTGATCTGCTGGCCCAGTTTCTTTACCGCTTCACTGATTTCTTCCCGGGTGATCAATACCCTTTCCAGGTCCTGATAAAGTTTTGCGTTGGTATCCATGCTGCTATCTCCTTTCGTTTCTCAAGGCTCAAACGGCAATCTGCCGGAATACGTCAATAATATTTCTTCCCCGTTTCCGGTACATCTTGCTTCTTCTCCTGCACCTACGCCAATGACCCAGACAACTCTTTGGCCAATACACAAAAGCGGCAGGTGATCCCGCATGGGCTGGGGAATTTTTCGGTCGGTCAGGTAATCCTGCAGTTTACGGATGCCTTTCATGCCAAGGGGTTGAATGACATCGCCGTCTTTCCTGTATCTCAACCTGCATTTTGACAGCACGCCGGTCGGCATGGCTTGTGTGTGCACACCGTTACCAAGGCGGCCAAAGGCGCGTTCGGCGATGAGTGTAGCCACAGTAGAAGCCTGCGATGCCCGGGGTGAAGCAATGCAAAGATAATTCCCGTACTTACGTAGCACTTTTCCACCCGGAAGATTGACTGTTTCATCGCTTTGAATTCCGGCGGCAGCGTTGATCTGATCAAAGTCGGCATCTTCCGGCAAAAAGCACTTCATTACACGCCTTTTCAGGCTGATATGGAGCTCGTTGAACGCATCAAAGTGAATCCAGGGCACCGGCTGTTTCAGGCATGCATTCTGTGCCAGAAAAGCACTGGTGATCTGGCTGAGATATTCGTGCTCGCTGCGGATGATATCGCTTGCTCTGCACAATGCTTCTTTTGCGTCGGGAACCCTTGTTTCCAACAGCGGAAACACTTGGTTGCGCAAAAAATTGCGCAGGTATGTGTCGTTATCGTTGGTTTCATCTTCACACCAGCCGCCGACACATGCCTTGGCCACATCCCGAAGCACTCCGGGCTGCCATGAAAGCAACGGCCGCCAAAGACGGAGCAAAGTATTGTTCACCGTTCTGCAGCTATTTTCCGGCATGCCGCTCATGCCTGCGGAGCCACTCCCCCGCAGCAAATGCAAAAGCAGCGTTTCTGCCTGATCCTGGCAATGATGCGCCAGGGCAACCACGTCCGCCTTCCAGCAATCAAATACGTCAGCAATCGCGGCGTAACGGGCATTGCGCGCCTCGTTTTCCGAAGAAGACTGCAGATGTACTTCTTTCAGAAAAAAAGGCACATTGTTTCTCCGGCACAGTTCGCTGCAGAAGTCCGCATCCCGTTTGGCTGTATCACGAAGCCCGTGGTTCACATGGACGGCGGCCACGGAAAACAGCTTATTGTCTGCCAAAGCTTTCAGCATACAAAACAGCGCTACCGAATCCGCACCGCCGGATAGCGCAATCAGAACCCTTCCGGGAGATCCACATGCTTGCCAGGCTTTTTCCAACAAAACCAGGCGCTCAGCTACATCGTTCATACCCATATATTGTACATTCTTCCATGGGAAAAATCAAGTAAAAGCAGGTGAAACCTTTGTCTTTTTCCGTGTTTTTTCCTTCGCGCATAAGCCTTGAACGGTGTACATAATGTAAAACGGAGGTGAATAACATGCATTGCAATAAGGATGAGCCTGTTTACGAAAAAAACTACCCCGGCGGCGCGCAAATCATCCTGCGGATCGTTGGCGCTGTGTTCATTGCAGCGGGGGTTTTGCTGTTGATCTTCTGCATTCCGGGATGGGCATGGCTAAGCCTCATCGGGATTGCGCTGATTGTAATCGGTATTTTACTGATATTGCGTTCATGAGGAGGCGGAATGATGGCAACCATGCGCGTTGTATGCGTGAAAGCACCCAAAGTACTGCGAGGTATCCTGCGTATTTGCACCGGCAAAAACTGTACGTCATGATAAAGAAAGACGCCGTTCAGCTGAACCGGCGTCTTTTTCATTATTGAACCACGTGAATGCGCAGCAATGCACGCTTCAGCTTGGCTTCCAGAGCGGCATAGTTCATGTCCTCCGGTTTTGTTTTGTTAAGCATTTCCTGAGATTCTTCCATGGAACGCTTGGCACGTTCCACGTCAATTTCATCTGCCCACTCAAAGGTGGTGGCCAATACACGTACTTCGCCGTCGGCAACGCTTAGCAGCCCGCCGTTGCAGGCGGCTACACGGGTATTGCCTTTTTCATCCGTCACACGGGCTTCACCGATGCCGAGAGGCGCCGCATAGTCAATATGCTTGGCCAGAATGCAAGCATCACCCGTTACCGTGCGAAGAATAATCTTTTCTGCCTGCCCATCAAAGACAGGCTTGTCCGGCGTGACAATCTGCAAATGAAAGGTCGTCGCCATGATCATTCACCCTTCTTGGCCTTCGCCACAGCTTCTTCAATGGTGCCGACAAACAGGAAAGCGCTTTCGGGCAGATCATCATGCTTGCCCTCGATGATTTCGCGGAAGCCGCGGATGGTTTCCTTCAGCGGCACATATTTGCCTTCCATACCGGTAAACTGTTCGGCAACGGAGAAAGGCTGGCTAAGGAAACGCTGCACTTTGCGGGCACGGGCCACGATGATCTTGTCTTCGTCGCTCAGTTCGTCCATACCCATGATGGCAATGATATCCTGCAGTTCCTTGTAGCGCTGCAGAATGCCCTGCACCTGGCGCGCCACTTCGTAATGCTCCTGCCCCACCACTTCGGGAGACAGAATGCGGCTGGTGGAATCCAGCGGATCCACGGCGGGATAAATACCCAGAGAGGCAATACCGCGGCTGAGAACGGTGGTGGCATCAAGGTGCGCAAAGGTGGTGGCCGGAGCAGGGTCGGTCAAGTCGTCGGCAGGTACATAAACGGCCTGCACGGAAGTGATGGAACCCTTCTTGGTGGAAGTGATGCGCTCCTGCAGGGCGCCCATTTCGGTGGCCAGCGTGGGCTGATAACCCACGGCAGAAGGCATGCGGCCCAGCAATGCGGATACTTCGGAACCGGCCTGGGTAAAGCGGAAAATGTTGTCGATGAACAAAAGCACGTCCTGGTTTTCACGGTCACGGAAGTATTCAGCCATAGTCAGCCCGGACAAAGCCACACGCATACGGGCTCCAGGCGGTTCGTTCATCTGGCCGTATACAAGGGCGGTTTTGTTGATAACGCCGCTCTCCTTCATTTCGTTATAGAGGTCATTGCCTTCACGGGTGCGTTCGCCAACGCCGGCGAACACAGAAAGGCCGCCGTGCTGCTTGGCCACGTTATTGATCAATTCCATGATCAGCACGGTTTTGCCTACGCCGGCACCGCCAAACAGGCCGATTTTGCCACCTTTGGCATAGGGGGCGATCAAGTCAACCACCTTAATGCCCGTTTCCAGGATTTCGGTGGAAGTTTCCTGTTCTTCGTAAGAAGGAGCGGCACGATGAATGGGCCAGCGTTCTTCTGCCTGGGGATCGGGCTGGTCGTCGATAGCCTGGCCCAGCAGGTTGAAAATTCGGCCCAGGCACTTATCCCCCACAGGCACCGTGATGGGGCTGCCGGTATCCACTGCATCCAACCCGCGCACCATACCGTCGGTGGCGTTCATGGAAATGCAGCGGGCTACGTTATCCCCCACGTGCTGTGCCACTTCCGCCACGATCAGCTTATCGCCGTTCATGATCTCAATGGCCGTCAGAAGTTCCGGCAGATGACCGTCTTCAAAGCGGATATCCAGCACAGGACCAATAACCTGTACTACTTTACCGATGTTTTTTTCACTCAAGAGTAATCTCTCCTTTCCGATGGTCACTGCTCAGCGCCGGCTACGATTTCCGTAATCTCCTGGGTAATGGCACCCTGACGGGCGCGGTTGAAGCGGAGTTTCAGGTCGCTGATCATTTCACCGGCATTTTTGGTGGCACTATCCATGGCGCTGCGCCTGGAAGCCACTTCGCTGAGGAAGGAATTGCATAGGGCGCTGTACAAGGTGCCGGCCAGGTAATCCGGCATCACCGCTTCCAGCACTTCCTTTGCGCCGGGATCATACACGGTGGATACGGGTTTGTCCTTTTTCATGCCTTCTTCCGGAAGGATGGGCAGCAGCTGAACAACTTCAGGCTCCTGGCTCATCATGGTTTTGAAGGAGGTATACACAAGGAATAATTCGCCGTATGTGCCCTTTTCAAATTCTTCAAGAAGCAATTGTGCCAGCTTATAGCAGCGGCTCACGTTCATATCTTCCACGCCTGCGTAGGCATCGGAAAGCAGCTGCACCCCAAGACGCTGGTACTTGTCAATTGCTTTTCTGCCAATGGGTAATGCACAGAAGGTTTTTCCCTCCGCGTGAGCCAATTGTGCTTTGAAAAGATTGTTGTTATACCCACCGGCCAGGCCTCTTTCGCCTGCAATGATGATATAGCAGGCAGACTTATCTTTTTGCTTTGACAGATAAGGAATGGAAGGGTCATCGCAATTCAAGGATGCGGAAATGACCGCCTGCCGCGCAATATCGGCGTAGGGCCTGCTCATTTCCATGCGCTCCTTGGCACGGCGAAGTTTGGAAGTGGCAACAAGCTGCATCGCTTTGGTGATCTGCATGGTGCTCTCAACACTCTTGATGCGCAGCTTGATATCCTTCATGGATGTTCCGGCCACAGCTTACCCTCCCTTACTTGGTTTTGAGAAAATCTTCGGTGAAAGCTTCCAGAGCAGCCTTCAGTTTTTCTTCCGTTTCGGCAGACAGAACGCCGGAAGTGCGGATTTCGTCCAAAATATCCGCGTGCTGGGCGCTCATGCGCTCATAAAGCGCTTCTTCATATTCCGCCACGTCTTTTACTGCAACAGGCTTGAGATAATCGTGGGTGACGGCATAGAAAATGCACACCTGGTTTTCCACGGCCACGGGATGATTGCGGTTTTGCTTGAGCACTTCCACAATGCGTTCGCCCTGGGCCAGACGGGCCTTGGTATCCGCATCCAGGTCAGAGCCGAACTGGGCAAAGCCCTGCAGTTCGCGGTACTGGCTGTAGAGCAGTTTCAGGCTGCCGGCCACCTTCTTCATAGCTTTGATCTGGGCGTTGCCGCCTACACGGGAAACGGAAATACCGGGGTTTACAGCGGGCATGATGCCGGCATGGAAAAGCTCCGTTTCCAGGAAGATCTGGCCGTCGGTGATGGAAATAACGTTGGTGGGAATATAGGCAGACACGTCACCGGCCTGGGTTTCGATGATGGGAAGTGCCGTGATGGAACCGCCGCCGTATTCGGGGGCTACGCGTGCAGCGCGTTCCAGCAGACGGCTGTGGAGATAGAACACGTCGCCGGGATAGGCTTCACGGCCCGGAGGACGACGGATCAGCAGGGAAAGCGCACGGTAAGCCACGGCGTGCTTGGAAAGATCGTCATAAACAATCAGCACGTCCTTGCCCTGGTCCATGAAATATTCTGCCATGGCACAGCCGGAATAAGGCGAAATATACTGCAAAGGCGCCAGCTCCGATGCCGTGGCGCTGACTACGACGGTATAATCCATTGCGCCGGCAGCGGTCAAGGTATCCACCAGCTGGGCAACGGTGGAACGCTTCTGGCCAATGGCCACATAGATGCAGATCACATCTTTGCCCTTCTGGTTGATGATGGTATCAAGGGCAATGACGGTTTTACCGGTCTGGCGGTCGCCGATGATCAATTCGCGCTGACCGCGACCGATGGGGATCATGCTGTCGATGGCCTTGATACCCGTCTGCAGCGGTATGGAAACACTCTTGCGCTGAATGATACCGGGCGCATTGCGTTCGATAGCCCTGAATTCCTTGGCTTCAATGGCGCCCTTGCCGTCAATGGGTTGGCCCAAAGCGTTCACAACGCGTCCGATCAGGCCGTCGCCCACCGGTACAGAAACCACCTTGCCTGTGCGTTCCACGGTATCGCCTTCACGAACACCTTCGTCGGAACCCAGCATAACCAGTGCCACAGAATTTTCTTCCAGGTTCAACGCCATGCCGAATTCGCCGTTGGAAAAGCGTACCAATTCATTGGCCATGCATTTTTCCAGGCCGGACACACGGGCAATGCCGTCGCCTACCGTAATGATGGTGCCGGTATCGTTCTGGGTGATTCTGTTTTCGTAGTTTTTGATTTGCTCCTTAATGAGCTTGGATACTTCTTCAGGTTTGATCTGCATCATATCACCGCTTTCATCTGATGCGGCCGAAGCCTCTTTTTCCTTAAGCGTTGCCGCTCAAAATGTTCTGCAGGCCTTCCAGCCGGTGGCGCAGGGTATTGTCGTACCGCTTGCCATCCATTTCCAACACAACGCCGCCAATCAGGCTTGCGTCTACTTTTTCTTTCAGGTTGATTGCCTTGCCCGTCATCTGTTCCAGCCGGGCAATCATTTTTTCTCTTTGTTCGCTGCTGAGAGCAAAAGCGCTTGTTACCACAGCTTCCATCACAGCGTGTTCCTGATTGAAACGCATGCGGTATGCTTCCTCACAGCCGTTAAACTGGTGAAGCAAATTGCGTTCGCACAAAATTTTCAGGAAGTTGATCACGTAGGAGTGTACTTGACCGCGCAGCGTTCTTTCGATAATTCCGCAGCGTTCTTCCTTGGGCAATGCCATATTGGAGAGAAGACGCAGAAAATCCGGTGCATCATGGAAGCAGTTTTTCAGCATCTGCATCTGTTCCAGCACCTGTTCGTCCAGTTTCTCTTCCAGGCAAAGCTCATACAGGCCTTCGCCGTATTCCCGTGCAAGATCGGTCATTTGCTTTCACCTACGTTCTCAATGAACTGCTCCACAAAATCTGCATGATCCTGCTGGCTCACTTCGCGTTCCATAATGCGGGCGGCAATGCTGACGGCCAGATCGGAAATTTCCGTTTTCACGTCGGACAGCATCTGCTTTTTCTCCAGCTCAATTTCCATCTCCGCTTTCTGTTTGAGATGGGCAGCCTGGGAATTGGCATCGGCAATGATGGAATCGCTCTTGCGCTGGGCTGTCTGCACGGCATTGCGAACAAGACCGTCTGCCTCTTCGCGGGCAGCAGCCATACGCGTTTCATATTCCTGCTTCATATCGGCGGCAGCCTGCCTGTCCTTTTCGGCATCGGCATAGATGGCGGTCACCTGGTTTTGCCTTTCGTTCATCACTTTGGTGACGGGCTTGAAGAGGAACTTTTTCAGGATCAGAAACAGAAGGAGCAAATTGACAAGAGAAATGAGAATGCTCCAAATGTTAACAGAAATGATATCCAGAGACTGTATCATTTATTCTGTCCCCTTTGAAATGATTGGTATGAAAATTATTTAGGCAGATAATTCATGGCTTCCAGGGTGCTCTTGAGAACGCCGGTGAAGATGCCGGGAGCCACGAAGATGAGCAGAATGCCCACAACCAGGCCGTAAAGACCGGTGGTTTCGGCGATGGCGCAACCCATGATCATGGTGGAAGTGACAGCACCCTTGCTTTCGGGCTGACGGCCGATGGCTTCGCAGGCCTTGGCAACGGCGTTACCTTCACCGATACCGGGGCCGATACCGGCGATGAGAGCGAGACCGGCGCCGATGGCGCAGCCGGCAAGAATGATACCAATAGCGAGTTCGAGCATTGTGGGGACCTCCTCAATTGATTATTTGATTCACATTTATTGTGCAGCAGACAAAGCTTTTTTCTTTTTCTTTGCCTGACGCTTTTCGTATTCTTCCTCCGGGAAGCCGGTGGCAACGTACAGCATGGTCAGCATGGCGAAAATGAAGGCCTGCATGGCGCCGCTGAAGATGTCAAAATACACGGAGAGCACTGCGGGGATACCGACCCGCAGGAAAGGAATATCACCCAGGAAACCGGGCAACCAGCCCAGGATCATTTCGGACAAACCGCCCAGCGCGGAATTGATCAGCGTTGCAATGACCACACCGGAAAGCACGTTGCCGTAATGGCGGAAGGACATGGAAACGGGGGTGGCAATTTCACCGATGATGTTAAAGGGGGCAAAGATGGGCACGGGCTCAAAGAAACCCTTCACATACGGGAAAATACCGCCCTTGAGCTTGTAGTGCGTAATGATCACAAAGACCAGGATGGCCCAGCCGGCCACAATGTTCATATCGGACGTGGGCGGGAAAAGACCAAGCAGTGACGACAAGCTGGAAAAAGCGGAAATGCCCATGATGGCTGCAACAAAAGGAGCAAAAGATGCATATTTACTGCCCATGTTGTCATGGATCAGGTGGTTCACCTTTTCCACCACATATTCCGCAACCAGCTGGCGTTTGGAATTGGGGACGACGGCAATGCCGTGGGTCATGTACAGGCACAGGCCGAAAATGGAAATGATCACGGCCAGGGAAGTAACCTGTACTTCGGTAATCTGAAGAGGCATCAGGGGCATGGGAATTTCAAAATACACCAGCGCACCGGTAATGGAAATGCCTTCACTGCCGGGTGTTGTAAGCACTTTGAGCACCATGCAGAAAACGAAAGGCAAAATGATCATGCACAAAAGCAGGATATCGATCATTTTATCCTTCTTTGCTTTGGACATCAGGCCTTCGCCTCCTTCTTTTTGCGGATGAATTGCATGCCGTAAATAACAAGCCGTGGGAACAGAAGCGCAATCAGGCAGGGAACGGCGTTGATGAACGGAAGTGTCACCGCAAGAATGGCCACAAGGACGATCAGAAGCATTCGGCCTGTATAGGATGCCTGCATGAATTTCTTTGCTTCTTTTGCTTCGGGAGACAAGGGTTTTTCTTTTGCTTCCTCTTCCCCGTTCTGCTCGTCTTCCGGTTCATCTTCAATCCGGACACCGTTCATTTTTTCTGCCGATTTCTGTACCGAAAGCGCCATCAGAAAAAAATTGGCAACGGCGGCAGCACTGCCAAGCAGCGTGCCGATCACCACCGGCAGATCCAGCTTTTTGAGAAAAGCGAACACTGCCAGCATCACCAGGCTGAGCATAGCAACACCCAGGAAAATGTTCCTGGTTTCTTTTTTTACAACCGGATCAACCGTCACGTTTTCGCCTTCTTTCTATCTCCATGATATTGTACCTGAAAAGGACATTTTGTCAAGCCATTTGAAACCATATCTTGTGCAATCGTTCAGGCATCCTGGGTGTGATGCTTGATATATTGTGTCGGGGTCATCTGATAGCAGTTTTTGAATGCACGGTAGAAGGTTCTCAGGCATTCAAAACCAACGGCCAAGGCAATGTCCAGCATGGTCATATCGCTTTCGATCAGAAGCAGGGCGGCCTGTCTGCAGCGGATGGTGGACAGATATTCGATCATGGAACAGCCGAGATGATCGTGGAACAAACGGGAAAAACGGCTTTTGCTGTATCCAAAGTGTCGGGCCAGATGCTCCATGCGGATGGGCTGCTGATAATTGTTCTGCAAATAAATGAGTACATCCCGCATCAGGTTGCTGCGCTGATTGCCGGGATGGTCGCACAGGCCCATCCGGCTGATCAGAAGGCCGAGCACCATATAGGAAGCGCCTTTCTTGGTTTCCACACTGTATTCATCCCAATGACGGGCAAAAATCTCCAGCATGGTGGAAAGCTCTTCATCTTTGCTTACATCATAAATGATTTCTTTAAAAACTTTCTTGTTCAGCACTTTTTGCAGGGAAGGAATGCTGGCCATGGGGATGATCATGGTGATGGTTTCGTTGTGATCCCCTTCTTCCGTCATATAAACATGCACGGAATAACCGGACGTGACCACCATCTGCCCTTCTTTGACATGATATACTTGCCCGTCGACAATGGCGGTGATTTTTCCGGACCGCAAATAAACCATCTCAACACTGGAGTGAAAGTGGGCAGGAAATCCGCCATCTTCTGTCTTGAAACAGACGGCTGTTTGCATATCGTCCCGCTCCAGTTCGTAGCGATTGATATCTGCACTCTTCTTTTTCAAAGAATCACCTCCGGTATAAAAACGCATTTCCTGTTAAAGTATAGCATAAATGGATGAAAAAGAAAACAAAGAAATGACAAAAAGTACGGAAAATAAGCAATCAGAAAGGGCAAAAGATGACACAAATGTCAAAAATGTGCAGAAAATATAAAAAACCGGAGAAAACGAATGTCTTCTCCGGTGTGCGTTTATTTATTATTTGGTGCCAAACAGACGGTCGCCGGCGTCGCCCAGGCCGGGAATGATGTAGCCGTGATCGTTCAGTTTTTCATCCAGTGCAGCCACATAGATGTCGACATCGGGATGTTCTTTCTGCACCCGTTCGATGCCTTCGGGAGCAGCGATCAGGTTGATCAGACGGATGTTGTTGCAGCCGCGCTTTTTCAGAAAGCCGATGGCAGCAGCGGCGCTGCCGCCGGTAGCCAGCATGGGATCCAGCACGAACAGTTCGCGATGTTCCGCATCTTCCGGCAGCTTGCAGTAGTATTCCACCGGTTCCAGTGTTTCGGGATCACGATAGAGGCCGATGTGGCCAACCTTGGCGTTGGGAATCAGCTGCAGAATGCCGTCCACCATGCCAAGACCGGCGCGGAGAATGGGAATGATGCCGATGGGCTTACCGGCCAGCATGTTGAATTCGGCGTTCATGATGGGGGTTTCAATGGTGACGGCCTGGGTAGGCAGATCCCGGGTCACTTCATAAACCATCAGCATCGAAATTTCGTCCAGCAGTTCGCGGAATTCCTTGCAGCCGGTATTCTTATCGCGCATGATGCTCAGCTTATGCTGAATCAGCGGATGATCAAACACATGTACTTTGCTCATTTTCTATCCATCCTTTCACGGGAAAGTTATGTTGTTTCCTGTCATTTCGATATTATACTGCACCAAACGCCATTTTGCAAGGAAAAATGATGGGTTTTTCATTGCATTGCGTACAAGATATGTATATAATGTTGATAACAAATGAAAGGAAGCAAAGAGCATGAATTTCGGTATGCCGACACTGGTTTCGTTTTCTTCCATAGAGGAAACGGCCGCTTTTGCCGCAAAAGAAGGGCTTCATTTTGTTGAACTGAACATGAACCTTCCCTATTGCTCCATGGCTGCCCTCTCTGAAACCGATTTGCAGAAAATTGCACATAAGTATCATCTTTTCTTTACCCTGCATGCCGATGAAAATGCTTTCTTTTGCGATTTTAACGATCGTGTTTCCCAGGCGCATCTGGAAACCATGCTGGATTCCATCCGGTTGGCGCTGCAGAACCATATTCCTGTGATCAATTTTCATATGAGCCGTGGGGTGTACTTTACCCTGCCGGATCAAAAAGTATATTTGTTTGAAAAGTATCGGGATGTATACTGGAAGAAACTGAAAATATTCCGGGAAAAATGCGAAGAACTGGCAGAAGATAAGGTGCGGCTGTGCATTGAAAACACAGGAATAAAAGAAGAATTCATTCATCAAAGCGTTGATTATCTGCTTCAGTCCCCCTCGTTTTCCCTCACATGGGATATCGGCCATGATTATACTGCCGATCATGCGGATACGCCTTTTCTGATCAACCGCATGGACCGGATCAGGCACATACATCTGCATGACAGCAAAGGGAAAAGCTGTCATCTTCCCTTGGGTCAGGGGGAATGCGATTGGCTGTCGGTTGTGCAATCGGTGGTGAAAGCTGAAAATATTGTGCTGGAAGTGAAAACGCCGGAAGGCATCCAACAATCCATGCCCTGCCTGAAGCAGCATTTTCCCGGTAGCTTTTCATCTTGAATATTTCCAACAGCATTTGTTTCAAGCAAATGCTGTTTATTTTTTTTGCTTTTGTCAATACTAAAACCGAAAGCAACACACTTCTTTTTTTCAGGAAGCATTGATGCTCCTTCGGACACGCCGTTCAATACAGAATACGGTATGTTATTGTGTTGGGTTCAAGAAAGATAATGAGTGACCAACATTTCCATAAGGGAGTGAAACCATTGAAATGCAAAGCTTCTTATGTCCATCCGCTGATTCATCAGCCAAAGCCCGGATGCAGAGAAATTCGTTGCCGTGATATGCCGGTATTGCCTTTCGTCAGAAACAAAAAGGAGGGTTTCAATGAATAAAAACAGACCGTATTCTGCCAAAGAATCCTATCAGGAACTGGTGCACAGAATAACGCCAAAGTCAAAGCTTGGCATCGGGTGCATGCGCGCTTTTCTGGTAGGCGGATTCATTTGCGTGATCGGTCAGGCAGCGACAGACATCTCCCACGTCTGCCTGGATTTGAATTCTTCCCAGGCACAAACTTTCGGTTCTGTTTTCCTGGTATTTGTAACCGCTCTTTTGACCGGCATTGGTGTATTTGACCGCATTGCTCGTTTTGCAGGGGCAGGTACGGTGGTTCCCATTACCGGTTTTGCAAATGCCATGGTTTCCCCCGCTATGGAGTTTCGCTCAGAGGGGTGGGTATTGGGTACAGGAGCCAAACTGTTTACCATTGCCGGCCCTGTATTGGCCTACGGCATCGGTGTTTCAGTGGTAATGGGGCTTTTTTATTATTTTATCGGGTGGTGATAGGATGAGCAGAAAGAAAATCGGTAAACAAACCATTTGTTTTTCCTCACATCCGGTCGTTGAAAGTTCCGCCTGCGTTGTTGGTCCCAAGGAAGGCAGAGGCCCTTTGGCAAAGAACTTTGATCGTATCATGGAGGATGCCCTGAATGATCAAAGCAGCTACGAATTGGCTGAACATAAAATGCTGCTGGAAGCCTGCCATAGATGCATGGACAAAGCAAGCATTACGCCGCAGCAGGTTCAGGCAATGGTAGGCGGAGATTTGCTGAACCAGATCATTTCCACTTCCCTGTCCGCAAGAGAACTGCACATTCCCTTTCTCGGCCTGTATGGCGCCTGCTCCACCATGGCGGAATCTCTGCTGATTGGCAGTATTCTGTGTGACGCAGAATATGCTTCACCGGTTCTTTGCACCGCCGGAAGTCACTATTGCACGGCAGAAAGGCAATTCCGCTATCCCCTTGAATACGGAAACCAGCGCACACCCGCTGCACAATGGACGGTGACCGGTGCAGGTGCGTACCTTCTATCAAATAACAGGTACGGGCTTGCTTGTGTAACGCATGGAACAATTGGACGCGTGGTGGATCTTGGAATCACCGATGCCAATAACATGGGAGCCGCCATGGCGCCGGCTGCTGCGGATACACTTTGCGCCCTCTTTTGCGACACCAACACCTCCCCTTCCCATTTTGACCGGATCTTTACAGGTGACCTTGGCGCAATCGGAAGCGATCTTCTCAAGCAATTGATGAAAGAAAAAGGCTTTGCCATACCGGATGAAATCCATCAGGATTGCGGTTTGCTGATTTATAACCGGGAAGATGACGTTCATGCCGGCGGCAGCGGCTGCGGCTGTTCCGCTTCCGTCTTGAGCGCCCATATCTTGCCTAAATTACAAAGCGGAGAATGGAAAAAGGTGCTTTTCATGGCAACAGGCGCACTTATGAGCCCAACGTCCAGCCAGCAGGGGGAATCCATTCCCGGCATTGCTCACGCACTGATACTGGAAAGCATAAAAAAGGAGAAATAATTCGATGGAGCATCTTCTTTTGTATTGCAAGGCATTCCTTGTGGGCGGGTTATTGTGTGTAATTGGTGAGGCATTGATCTTGAAGACAAAGCTGAATCCCGCCCGTATCCTTGTTCTGTATATTGTTGCCGGTGTTCTTCTGAGTGCAGCGGGGCTCTACAAGCCGTTGGTTTCCTTTGCTGGCGCCGGTGCCACCGTGCCGCTGACCGGCTTTGGCCACGCGCTGGCCCAAGGCACCATGAAAGCGGTGGACGAGCAGGGCTGGATGGGCGCTTTTACAGGCGGATTAACTGCCACTGCAGGCGGTATTGCAGCCGCTGTTCTGTTCGGCCTGATGACAGCTTTTTGCTTTCGGCCCAAGCCCAAGGATTATTGAACAAAAAACACCTGCCAATCAGCAGGTGTTTTCATTTGGCGAACCCGGCGCGACTCGAACGCGCGACCTTCAGAGTCGGAGTCTGACACTCTATCCAACTGAGCTACGGGTCCACAGGCCGTCTTCAGACAGCCAAACAAGTATAACACGGCTTACTTTGATTGTCAAGATGATCCGGGAAGGATAATTTCTGCTTATTTTTCAGGCTGATGGAAGAAAAACACGAAAAGATACGTATATTGACGAACGGAAATGCAAATGGCATAACAGCAATCAGATATACGAAACAAATGTTTCTTTCGTCAGCTCATAATCCACGGAAGATTGTTTCCTTCCCAACTGATCCGTCCAGGAATCACGGTTGATTCTCTTTTTCACAAATCCGAGCTTTTCATATACATGCTGGGCGCGCCTGTTTTCCAGGTTTGTGTCCAGCATAATTTTTTGATAGCCCATAAGATCAAACAGATTGCGGATAAACAGGCTGAGAATCACCCTGCCCAATCCTTTTTCCTGCATTTCCTTTACGCAGATTTTGATACCGATCTCACATGCCTGATCATCCGCTCTTCGGTAATTCATTTCGCCGATGGGCTGATGTTCAAACAAAATGATATGCCGGCGTACGGTTTCGTCCGATTCCGCTGCAATCTGCGCAATCACTTTTTCTTCCGAGATGCCAAGACCGTTGGGAAAACCGGCGTGGGCCATCACTTCCCCATCGTTCCACCAGCTGCATAGAAGCGGGGCGTCGGTTGCCCTGGCGTTTCGGATTTCAATTTTGTCATGTACAATATGCATGGTTTACCCTCTTTAAACTTTTTTGTCCTTCCATTTGCCGCTGGCAAACCTGGGATAGAAACACAAAAACCGCAGTGCAATTTCGGAAAGGCCGAAAATCCAGGTGCCTGCCAGGGCAAGGTGCAATACATGAACGGCAATGTAGGCCATCACCGGACGCACAACGCTGACACAAATCGTGGCAACAGCCGCCACATACAGGTTATCACCGGCGCCGCGCAGCGAACCGGACAGCACCACCGAACTGATCTGGAAAGGCTGAATAGCCGCCAGCACCAGCATGGTTTGCGCTGCATACATGATGACCTGATCGGCATTGGGGGTATTGGCGCCTATATAGAGACCGGCCAGCTGATAACGGAAAATGACAATGATGCTGCCGATGACGATCGAGACGATCACCGCATACCGCTGGCATATCTTGCCGTAGAGCATGGAAAGATCCCATCGCTTTGCCCCAAGGTTCTGGCCTACCAGCGCTGTACCGGCCACGCCCAGCCCGTCACCGAAGGTAAATGTCAGGTTCAATAGCTGCATGCAGATCTGGTTGGCGGCATACATGGTGGTGCCAAGGGAGAAGAGAATGCGGGCGTATACGAAAAAGCCAAACCGAACGCCCAATTGTTCTACGGCTGCATTGCCGCTCACTTTGGCAATGGCTTTCATGGTATCTTTTTCGAAACGCCATTTGTCGTGCCTTGAGATATGCAGATAGCCCTTCTTTTTTCCGCCGGCAAGCACGGTGGCAAGCGCCATCATCAACCCCAGCGTCAACCCGATCACCGATGCCCATGCCGCCCCACGTACCTCCAGCCGGGGCATGCCCAGATTACCGCCGATCAGACAGTAATTGAAAAACACATTGGTCAGGTTGCTCAGCACTCGCACGCGCATGGTGATTTTTGTATTGCCCACACCGCGCTGTGCCGCACAAATACACATGGAAAGCGCATCAATAGGCAGTGAATAGGTCATGATCCTGAAATAATCCACCGCATCGTCAAAAACCTTGGCACTTTCGGCTGTATCGCCGCCGGCCAGCATCATCAAAGGCCGTGCCAGCGGAAGGGCGATGGATACAAGAACCAGGCTCATCAGCACAGCAATCATCATGGCATTGCGCAGGGTGCTGTTGGCAGATTCCTGCCTTTGCTCCCCTTTTCGTCTTGCCACAATGGATGTGACACCCACGTTCAGGGCAAAAAACATACACAGCATCAGCATTCTTGGCTGCGTGGGCAGGCCGATGGAAGACAGGGCTTCTGCCCCCAGCACATTGCCCACCATCATCATGTCAATGGAGCTGATCAGGCTGACCAGAACCATTTCCAGTACCGACGGCAAAGCAATATGCAGTACATTTTTATACGCCTGAGGACCGCCGGGCAACTCGCCCAGCCGGTTTTCCGGCTTTACCAGATATTGCGGATGGAAAAAGCGTTCCAATATTTTCGCAGCCATGCGGATGCCGCTTCCTTTCTTTGAAACAATCTGCCTGTTTTCTATATTCTATCATGTGCGGATAGGAAAGTAAATCATTATTGCCTGCAAGAAAAGATGTTTCTTATGCAAGAATTTACATTCCTTCCGATCATTTTCATTGGAATTTGCGATGTGATCTGTTATAATCAATCTGAACAAAAGGATGTGCATAATCATTGCAAAACAGGGCATCCTTTCCTGTGAACCTATTCAAACTTTTTCTGTAAAGGAGCATTCTTTTGAAAAAGCTGTTTCGTTTTGCCTGCTTTATGATAGCCCTTACCCTTCTTCCCCTGTCCGTTTCTTTTGCCAAAGTACAGGAAACAAAGGGCATTGTGCGGGTGTTGCTGACAAAATTGAACCTGACAGATACCGTTTCCCTGTCCCTTGACGGCAGCTACACCTTAAACGGCATTTCTTTCCAACGCGGAAGCGATCTGACCATTTCCTGCAAGACCGGCACGCTGATGGTATATTACGAAGGAATGGCCCTGGATGCAGGCAAATCCCTTACCTTACAACGGCATAACGTGGAAAACGGCAAGGAAAACGGCATTCGTTTTGACGGCCTGTATGAACTGCACCCCGGGGATCTGGTGGTTTCCATAAATAATGGTTCCCTCCGAGCCGTTTTACATGCACCCATGGAAGAATATCTGCTGGGTGTTGTTCCCTATGAAATGAGCGATTCCTTTCCGTTGGAAGCGCTGAAAGCACAGGCTGTAACTGCACGCACCTATGCCCTTCGGAAAGCCGGCTCATCCGGGGATTATGACGTGGTGGACAATACCAACGATCAGGCCTACATGGGCGTAAAGGCCGAAAACAAGAACGCTGCCCGCGCCGTGGAAGAGACCAAGGGTGTTTGCGGCATGTATCAGGGAAAGCTGGCAGAATGCTTTTATTCCGCCAGCAACGGCGGCCAAACGGAACTTGTGCACCATGTATGGGGGGCCGGTGATTATGGATATTTTCAAATGACGGATGATCCATATGATCTGGAGAACCCGGAAAGCGTGGTCATGTCCGCAACGCTTCCCAAGAAAATTACAAACGATCAGCAGCTTGGCCGTATGAAAGCGGCTTTGTATGCAAACCTTGATGAGCCGCTTTCTGCAAAGGGTTTTGATCTGGAGCAGCCCTATTCCATTACGGAAATTGAAAAAATCACTCTTTCCGCACCAAAGTTCACCGACAGTCCGTCCAGGCTTTATACAAAAGCCGAGATCACCGTGAAAGTGAAGGGCTATCAATTCGAAACGGAAGAAGAAGAACTTTCCATTTTTTCGCTTACCAATGCAGAAAGTACGGCTTCACCCAATGAAACCAAATCAGCCGCTCCTGCAACGGCTGCGGTTACCGTTACTTTGCCTGTGTTTGATACGCTGGAGGATGCGCTCTCCCTTTCCATCAACGCTACCGACAATGAGTTGATCATCGTTCGTGAAACGGATACGGAATTTGTGTTCGAAAGCAGGCGCTACGGTCACGGTGTGGGCATGAGCCAGCGGGGCGCCCAATGGATGGCCGGCCAATACGGAAAAACCTACCGGGATATTCTTTCTTTTTATTATCCCGGCATGCAGCTGGAAACCTACCGCTACACCCATCATATGCCCGAAGCTGTTTCAAGCCAGTTCTTAGCCACGCCCGGCCCGCCCGCAACCCCCACACCGAGGCCTACCGCCCAGCTGCTTCGTTCTACTCCCTCTCCCAGGGAAACGGTTGTGGAGGTAACGAACATCGGCTACAATTCCTACCTCAACCTTCGTGCTGAAAGCAACACCACTTCCGCCGTTTTGCAGCAATTGTTCTACGGGCAAAAGCTGTATGTGGTGGAAGACATGGGCGATTGGCTGAAAGTACGGCTGGATGATACGGAAGGTTATGTGATGAAAGAATTTGTGAACCCGGTTCCTGCAAACAAATAAAAAAAGCGGCTTCATTGAATGAGGCCGCTTTCAATTTTCAGGGCAAGAATTCTTGCCACGCTTTCTTCAATTCGCTCCATGGAAATCTCACCGCGCTCCACCGCACCTTTTACAGCGTTGAAGGCTGCTTTGCCATCGCCGGGCACCAGCAAAATATCGGCTCCGGCGTTGATGGCCAATACTGCCGCTTCCTGAAGGGAATATTCTTCCCGGATGGCATCCATCCGCAAAGCATCCGTCATCACTACGCCGTCATAGCCCATTTGCGTGCGCAGAAGGTCGGTCACGATGATGCGGGAAAGAGACGCCGGGTATTCCTTGTCCAGTGCCGTCACCTTCAGATGGCTCATCATCATCACCTTTGCATCCTGATCAATGGCCGTCTGAAAGGGAATCCATTCGTTTTCCGCCATCTGGGCGATGGTCCTGCCTGTGCGCACCGGCACATTGTGGGCATTGTGATCCGCTGCGCCATGCCCGGGAAAATGTTTGTAGCAAGGGATGATTCCCTGCTCCCACAGCCCCTTCGCCATTTGTGTGGACATATCGGCCACCCTGCCGGCATCGCTTCCGTAGCTTCTTCCTTTCAGTTCCGGTGCCGATGCGGTCATTACATCGGCAACCGGCGCAAGATCCATATTCACGCCATATTCTTTCAAATAAGTGCCAATGGTTACGCCTGCCTGGTACGCTTTTGCAGCATCGCCTGTTTCTCCTATTTCGGCGGCGTCCGCAGCGCCTTCAAGGCCCAGCTTGTTGGCAATCCGCGCCACAGCACCGCCTTCTTCATCCACGGCAATAAAGGGCGGGTAAAGCCCGGCTTTGCCGGCACCGGTATTGATATCGTTTATCAGCGCTTTCAGCTGCGTTTCGGAGGTGATGTTCTGCCCATACAGGATCACACCGCCAACCGGCAGCTTTTCAAAGGCCGCTGCTTCCTCCATGCGCTCGGTGCGCTTTTCCCCTGTCATGTCTTCCGGACACACCATGATCATCTGCCCGATCAATTCATCTTCCGTCATCCATCGCATCAGGATACGCGCCTGGTTCAAAGGATCAGGTGTTTGTTCTTCCGGGGAAACACTCACAATCCAGTCTTCTTCCGCAACGGCGATGCCCGTTGAGAATACAAACAGCAAAATTGCTGTCAAAAGATAGATTTTTCGCATTTTCCTTCCCCTTTCAGGAAAGCTTTTATCATTTCAAATTGTACCATACAGTCCTTCCAAATTCAATCTTCAATTGTAAAGATTGACATTCATCCGTATTTTTGCTATATTGATCTCAACATTCAGCAAAGGGGTGGAAAGATGCGCAAGTAACCTGCACCGATTTACAACAAACAGAATTGCTTTTTGCATGCCTGTTTTTGTGTGCAGGGAACTTTTTGCGGCGTCTTTTTTTGTTGTAAAAAAGAAGTCCTGTTTGCCTGTGCACGGATGAAACCCAGGAGGTAAATATGGCTCAGATATCCATTCAAGACTTAACGTTTTCCTATGAAGGCTCCCCGGATATTGTGTTCAACCATGCTTCCGTCAATCTGGACAGTGACTGGAAATTGGGCCTGATCGGCCGGAACGGCAGAGGCAAAACCACCCTTCTTCGGTTACTGAGCGGCGAACTGGATGCAAACGGTGCTATCCATACGTCCCTTTTGTTTGACTACTTTCCTTTCCCTGTTGCCAAGCCTGATCAGACGCCTGCCCAAATGGCGGACAGTTTTTGCCCGGATGGCGAAACGTGGCTTTTTTACCGGGAAGCATCTCTGCTGCAGCTATCCGATGAAGCACTCAATACCCCCTACCGCTTCCTTTCCGGCGGTGAGCAGGTGAAAGTACTGCTGGCGCTTTTGTTTTCCAAGGATCATCATTTCCTTTTGATTGATGAACCCACCGATCATTTGGACCGGGAAAGCCGAAAACTGGTAGCCGAATACCTGAACAAAAAGAAGGGCTTCATTCTGGTTTCCCATGACAGGAACTTTCTCGACCTGTGCATCGATCACGTGCTTTCCATCAACCGCTGCAATCTGGAAGTGCAAAAAAGCAATTACTCAACCTGGGCAGAAAATAAAGAGAAGCAGGATCAATTTGAGCAGGAACAGAATGAACGGCTCAGAAAGGAAATCGCACATCTCAAATCCGCTGCCCAGCATGCCCGCATCTGGGCCGACCAGGCAGAAAGCCAGAAGATCGGCCTGCATGAAGACAGCCATGAGCGCAGCAAAAACGCCCGGTCCTACATCGGTGAAAAATCCCGCCGGATGCAGCAGCAGCGAAAAAACCTCGAATTCCGCATGGATAAAGCGGTTACGGAAAAAGAAGGGTTGCTGAAAAACATCGAATATGCAGACGAACTGAAGCTTTCCCCCTTATTCCAGAACAAAGGCCCCGTTGCTTTCCTGGAAAACGTATACGTTTCCTATGGCCAAAGGAATGTGCTGCACGATTTCTCCATAACGGTAAACCCGGGCGAAATCGTAGCGCTGGAAGGAAGAAACGGCTGTGGCAAGTCCACCGTGATCCAGCTTTTGTGCGGCGAAAGAAAACCGGACGCAGGGGTGGTCAGGCTGCAGAGCGGGTGCATTATTTCGTATGTACCGCAGAACGCAAGGCCAAACGGCGATATGCGCACCTTTGTGCAGCATCACGGCATCGATGAAACCTTGTTCAAAACCATTCTCCGCAAATTGAACTTTGACAGGGCGCATTTTGATCATCCGCTGGAAGCGCTCAGCGTCGGTCAGCAAAAGAAGATCATGCTGGCCATGAGCCTGTGTCAAAAGGCCCATCTTTATCTGTGGGATGAACCGCTGAACTACATCGACGTTTTGTCCCGGGTGCAGATTGAAAAACTTCTGCAATCCTTTCATCCCACCATGGTGCTGGTGGAGCATGATGCGGCTTTCCTTGAAAGAACAAAAGCCCGCATCATCAGCCTGTAATTTTTCGTTTACGTATCGGGCAGTTTGCGGTATAATAGCATCAATCACCGAAGGAGGGAATCCGGATGAAGAAAACCCAATTGATCATCATGGCCGCCGGCCTTGGCAGTCGCTTTGGCGGTTTGAAACAAATGGCCCCTGTGGATCAGGAAGGCCATATCATTATTGATTATTCCATCTATGATGCTGTCCGTGCAGGGTTTGACGAGATCATCATCATTGTCAAGCCGGAAAATGAACAGCTGTTCAAAGACACCATTGCCAGCCGCATCGGCGATAAAGCGAAGCTGACATTTGTGCACCAGACGGCCGACGTGCTGCCGGATGGATTTTCCATTCCTGAGGGCCGTGTAAAACCCTGGGGTACCGCCCATGCCGTTTTGTGTGCAAAGGATGCGGTGGATGCACCCTTCTGCGTCATCAATGCGGACGATTTCTACGGTGCCGGTGCGTTTGAAAAAATGCATCGTTTCCTGGTGGAAAATGATGATGAACAAACCCTTTCCATGGTGGGGTATCAGATCCGCAACACCCTTACGGAAAACGGCTCCGTTTCCCGGGGGGTATGCAAAACGGATGAAGACGGCAAATACATGACAGCCATTCAGGAACGTACCACCATCATCATGCAGGGCGACGGTGCTGCCTATACGGAAGACGGCGGCAAAACCTACACCTTCCTCCCCGGCGATACAGCCGTTTCCATGAACTGCTGGGGCTTTCCTGCCTGCATTATGCAGGAATTTGTCAACCGTTTTCCTGTGTTCCTTGAGAAAAATCTTCCCGTCAATCCCCTCAAATGCGAATACTTCCTGCCACTCATCCCCGATCAGATGATCAAGGAGGGCAAGGCAAAGGTGCGGCTGCTCAAAACGGATGAAAAGTGGTACGGCATCACCTATTCCGCCGATCTTCCGGATGTACAGCACGCCATCGAAAAAATGAAACAGGAAGGCAAATATCCCCGCGAGCTTTGGAAATAATCGAATCCAAAACAGCCTGTAAAACGCAGGCTGCTTTTATTTGACAGAAAACTACAATTCCATGACAAACAATCAAACGCCCTTGAAAGTGTAAAAAAGATGTGTTATGATGGGAGCAAGCTGGAAAATGAGCGTAATTTGCGCATCTTTTCCAAAATTATGAGGAGGAATTCTCTATGCAGTACGGCTATTTCGATGACGCAAAACGGGAATATGTCATCACAAACCCCAATACTCCTTCTGCTTGGGCCAACTACCTGGGCTCCCCCGCTTACGGCGCCATCGTCACCGTAAACGCCGGCGGTTACAGCTTTGTCAAGTCCGGTGCTGCCGGTCGTATTCTGCGTTATGTGTTCAACCAGTTTGACGAACCCGGCCGCTACATCTACCTGCGCGACGAAGAAAACGGCGATTTCTGGTCTGCTTCCTGGCGTCCCGTGGCCAAGCCCCTGGATCAGTATAAGACCGAATGCCATCACGGCACCTCCTATACCGAATTCGTCAGCGAATATGCCGGCATTGAAAGCAAGGCGCTTTACTATGTTCCCATGGATGCCACCCACGAAGTGTGGCGTGTCACCCTGGAAAATAAATCCGACAAAGAACGCACCATCAGTGCTTTCGGCTATTGCGAATTCACCACCGAATCCTTCTACACCCAGGACCAGGTGAACCTGCAGTACACCCAGTTCATTACCCGCACCGAATTCTGCAACGATTTCATTCTGCAGCACATCAATGAATTCTGCCATGTGAATGCCGACGGCACCAACGGCACCGAACGCTTCTTCGGCGTAGCCGGCACTCCCGTGGTAAGCTACACCGGCAGCCGCGAAAACTTCCTGGGCCGCAACCGCTTCACCAATCCCCAGGCTGTGGAAGACGGCAAGTGCAACGGCGTCATGAACTACAACAGCAATCCCTGCGGCGCTCTGCAGGTGAAGGTGACCCTCAAGCCCGGCGAAAAGAAGAGCTTCGCTTTCATGCTGGGCCAGAAGAATCAGTTCCAGGCCCGCGAAATCCTGGATTCCTACAAGAATGTGGAAGAAACCGTCAACGCCGAACTGAAGGCCCTCATCGCCTACTGGCACGGCGAACTGGAAAACCTCATCATCAATACCCCCGATCCCCGGTTCAACTCCATGATCAACACCTGGAACGCTTTCCAGTGCTTCACCACCTTCGTGTGGAGCCGTGCCGCTTCCCTCATCTACTGCGGCGAACGCAACGGCTACGGTTATCGTGACACCGTGCAGGATATTCAGGGTATCATCCATCTGGACCCCGAAATGGCCCGCAAGCAGCTGGACTTCATGCTCTCTGCTCAGGTGCATCACGGCGGCGGCCTGCCCCTGGTCAAGTTCAACCATAACGCCGGCCACGAAAATACTCCCGAAGACGAATCCTACGTCCGCGAAACCGGCCATCCCCATTACCGTGCCGATGACGCCATGTGGCTCTTCCCCACGGTGTACAAGTACATTGCCGAAACTGGCAACCTGGCTTACCTTGACACTGTGATCCCCTTCGCCGACAAGGATGAAGGCACGGTACGCGAACACCTCAAGCGCGCCATCAATTTCACCATGAACCACCTGGGCCCCCATGGCATGCCTGCCGGCCTCCATGCCGACTGGAACGACTGCCTGCGTCTTGGTGCCACCGGTGAAAGCACCTTCGTTGCATTCCAGTTCTACTATGCTCTGCAGATCATGCAGGAATTCTGCAAGGACGAACCGGAATATGTGGCTTACCTGAAGGATATTGCCGCCAAGCTGCTCAAGACTCTCAACGACGAATGCTTCGAAGACGACCGCTTCATCCGCGGCTTCACCGAAGAAGGCGCTGTGATCGGCAGCAAGAAAGACAAGGAAGCCTCCATGTGGCTCAATCCCCAGTCCTGGGCCGTCATCAGCGGCGCTGCCACCGCAGAACAGTCCGACACCATCCTGAACACCGCCAACGAACTGCTCAACACCCCCTACGGTGTGCAGGTCATGTATCCCCCCTATCGTTACGAAGCTTTTGACGGCGCTCTGATGCTGCTTTTCAACCCCTGCACCAAGGAAAACGGCGGTATCTTCTGCCAGATCCAGGGCTGGGCCATCCTGGCCGAAGCACTGCGCGGCCACGGCGGACGTGCTTTCCAGTACTTTGCCGAATCCAGCCCCGCTTCCTTCAACGACAATGCTGACCTGCGCGTCATCGAACCCTATGTGCACGGCCAGTTCATTGAAGGCAAGGACAGCCCCTTCGCCGGCCGCAGCCATGTGCATTGGCTCACCGGTACCGCTTCCACCGTTATGGTTGGCTGCGTAGAAGGCATTTTGGGCCTGCGTCCCACCACCGAAGGCATCGTCATTTCCCCCGCCTTCCCCGCCGAATGGGACGGCTTCACCATGCAGAAGAACTTCCGCGGCAAGAAGCTGAACATCACTGTGGATAACAGCGCCCATAAGGAAGGTAATCCTGAAAAGTACATCTTCAACGGTGTGGAACGTCCCGCCGGCCTGATCAAGGCAGAAGAACTGCTGGACGTGAACGAAATCACGGTTGTCATGTAATTCCACAAAAAATCGCCCCGGCGTTTGCCGGGGCTTTTTCATTGCCGCTTATTTGATTTTCTTGAAATTGCCGTATGTTTCATTGATGGTTTTTGAAAAAGCAAATGTATCGTCATATTTTTTCAGTATGTTTTGAAAATCAACGATCTGGTGGTTGTTCACCACGCACAGCAGAACGCTTTTTTCACCGCTGGAAAAACCGCCCACCGCTTCAATCTTTGTGCACCCATGCTTCAGTACATGATAAATTTCTGTCTTCAGTTCTTCAGCGTGGGAAGTGACGATGGTGAATTCGCAGGCCTGCTTGGTGCCGCGGATCATGTGGCTCCCCACATAACTGGACACAAAACAATACATAATGCAAAGACACACAGGCTTGTAATTGTAGAGAATTGTGCCATTGCCATCTTCCTGCGCATAAACAAAAAATGAAACAGCTGCCACAACGGCATTGAGGGCAAAGGTGATCCAGAAGAAATTCAGCTCCGGTTTCTTTTTGCTGATATATTTGGAAAGAATATCCGTTCCGCCGGTGGAAGCGCTCTGCCGGAAGCACAGCCCGTACACCACCCCGCTGATAACCCCGCTGAGAATGACGGGATAGATGGTGTCATGGCCGCCTGTCACATACTGAAATTTTTCCAAGCCCATTCTTTGCATCAGCAAAAATGCAACAGAATAGGTGATGCAAAAACAAAACGACCGACAGGCAAACTGCTTATCCACCAGAAAATACGCCAGTATGCAAAGCGGTGTATTGATCAAAAGAGACATATAGCCGATGCTGAAACCGGTTTTGTATTGCACCATGGTGGCAATACCGTTTAACCCTGCCGGTGCAAACCCGTTCTCAACCACAAACAGATGATAGTTCAGTGCAAGCAGCATTGCAATTGCAATGATCTGCAGGTAAACAAGAACAACATTTATCCTCTCTTTCACAGATATCCCCCCTTATCATCATTCATTTTATAGCATGAATTTACCACACCCTGGATTTTCAGTCAACAAAAAAAGCGCTTTTGCCATGCAAAGCGCTTTATGGTGCCGGTGGTGGGACTCGAACCCACACGTCATCGCTGACAACGGATTTTGAGTCCGTCTCGTCTGCCAGTTCCAACACACCGGCGTGTATGTCTTAATGCGACTTTGTTAGTATACAACATTCTTTCAAAAAAATCAAGTCTTTTTTCAAAAAAAATTTCAGAAGTTTTATAAAATATTGAATTCCCTGCATTTTTATGATAAAATAGTACTGTTATTCTTAAGAAAGGCGGTGTGAAAATGAATTTTC
>JAZNOW010000026.1:0-4624 GCA_045589355.1 Clostridia bacterium | reverse complement strand
GTGATCATCGGCCCCTCGGGTAGCGGTAAATCTACCTTCCTCCGCTCCCTCAACCTCCTGGAGGTTCCCACGGGGGGACAGATCTTCGTGGGTGGCGTGGACATCACCGACCGTAAGGTGAATATCAATCTCCACCGCCAGAAGATGGGCATGGTGTTCCAGCACTTCAACCTCTTCCCCCACATGACCATCCTCCGCAACATGACCCTCGCCCCCATGAAGCTGTTGAAGAAGTCCCGCGCCGAGGCCGAGTCCCGCGCCATGGAGCTTCTGGAGATGGTGGGCCTGGCGGACCGCGCCGACGCCTACCCCAGCCAGCTCTCGGGCGGACAGAAGCAGAGAGTGGCCATCGTCCGCGCCCTGTGCATGGATCCGGAAGTGATGCTCTTTGACGAGCCCACCTCCGCTCTGGACCGCGAAATGGTCGGCGAGGTTTTGGACGTTATGAAGAATCTTGCAAAGAAGGGCATGACCATGGTGGTGGTCACCCACGAAATGGGCTTTGCCCGGGAAGTGGCCGACCGCGTCATCTTCATGGACGAAGGCAAAATCGTGGAAGAAGGCACCCCCGAAGAAATTTTCTTCCAACCCCAGCAGCAGCGCACCAAGGATTTCCTCAACAAAGTGCTCTGATGCCACATAGAATCCTTTCCGCCTGGGCAGAACAAGCAATGCCCGGGCGTTTTTTATTTCGATTGTTTTACAAGTGTATGTCGTTTTTTGTTGCATTCACGCCATGTTTTTGTTATACTGGTGTGGAGAAAAAACGCATGAACCGCCGCCTTTATCCGGCAGGAAAGGAGCTTTTCCATATGCAGCCTATGAACAGTCAGGCCCGCCCTCTGGTGTACGCCTTGCAGCAGAACATCGCCAAGGCCGTTGTGGGCAAGGACGAAGCCATCGAACTGATGCTCATCGCCCTGATCTGCAAAGGCCATGTGCTCATTGAAGACGTGCCCGGCGTGGGCAAAACCACCATGGCCTCCGCCCTGGCCAAATCCCTGCAATGCTCTTTCAAGCGCATTCAGTTCACCCCCGACGTCACCCCGTCTGACGTGACCGGCTTTACCATGGTCAGCCTGAAAACCGGCGAAATGGAGTTCAAGCCCGGCGCCGTCATGAGCCAGATCGTGCTGGCAGACGAAATCAACCGCACCTCCCCCAAAACACAATCCGCCCTGCTGGAAGTGATGGAAGAAGGCCAGGTGACCATCGACGGTGTCACCTACCCCATGCCCAAGCCCTTTATGGTACTGGCCACCCAGAACCCGGTGGATTTTGTGGGCACCTATCCCCTGCCCGAAGCGCAGATGGACCGTTTTTTCCTGCGCATTGCCATCGGCTATCCCTCCATTGAAGAGGAGATGGCGGTGCTGGAGCGCTATTCCGCCCAGATGAACCCCATGGAAACGCTGCAGCCCGTCTGCGGCGGCCAGGAGATCATGGACCTGCAGGAAAAGCTGGGCCTGATTTATGCCAGCCGGGAAGCCCGCAACTATGTCGCCTCCATCACCGCCGTCACCCGCAACCACCAGGCGGTACAGCTGGGCGCTTCTCCCCGCGGCTCCATTGCCCTTTTGAAAGCCGCGCAGGCCTGTGCCCTGCTGGCCGGCCGTGATTATGTATTGCCCGATGATATCCGCCGCATGGCGCTGCCTGTCCTGTCGCACCGTCTGATCCTCACCCCGGAAGCCCGCATGAAGGGTGTTTCCGCAGAGCAGGTGCTGCGTCAGCTGATCGATACCTTGCCCGTGCCCACGGGCCGGGCATGACCAGGCGCTGTACGGCGCTGATGGTGGCCTGCGTCACCTGCGCCCTGTGTGCCCTTTCTTTGGGCGGCCGGCTGTATTATTTCCTGGCCGTCCTGTTTTTGCTTACCCTTGTGTTCGCTTTTGTCAGCTGCATCTGGACATCCAGAACCCTTTCCTGCAGCCTGTACATCCCCAGCCGTAAAGTGCAGCGGGGGGAAGAGATGAACATCCAGGTGCTGCTCCGGCACAAATGTCCCTTGCCCATCGCCTCGCTGGAATGTACCTACACCACCCCCCAGGGCCCTACATCCTGTGCTTTCCCCACCACTCCCTTCACCGATTTTGAAGTGGATCTGGCCTTGCAAAGCACCCATGTGGGCAGCTATCATGTGGTTTTGAATCATCTGGTGATCAGCGATTTGTTCTGCCTGTTCCGGATGAAGAAAAAAATCAAAGGGCAGGCAGGGGCGTATCTTGTGCTGCCCAATCCCTACCCCATCGACAAGCCGGATATTCTGCCCGGCGATGACGGCAGCGCCGCCCTGGGCCGCACCCAGGAAGACTACAATGCCCCGGAAGACACCCGGGCTTACCTGCCCGGCGACGCCATGAAGCGCATCCACTGGAAATTGTCTTCCCGCCGGCGGGAATTGGTGGTGCGCCGGTTTGAAATGCCTGCCCCGCCCGATACCCTGATCCTGATGGATCCCTCCCTTCCCAACGCACAAAACGAAAAGGATATTCCTTCCCTGCGGGACGCCCTGTGCGAAACCGCCGTAGCCGTGGCCAAGCTGCAAATGGAAGACGGCAGCCCCGTGCGCCTGCCCCTGCATGGCCAGAACGCCACCGAATTTGTATCCGATCAGGCGGAGGGCCTGAACCAGCTGAAAGAAATGCTGGCCGGGCAAAGCTTTTCCCAGCCGGACGATTTCAGCCGCATTCTGCGCATCGAACTGCGTCGCATGCGCCGCACCGGCGCCTCGGTGATCATCACCACCCGCCTGGACGCCAACATCGCCCAGGGCATCATTTCCATCCGCCGCATGGGCCCCAGCGCCCGTCTGTATCTGTGTACCCCCACGCCGGAAGACCCGGAGCTGATCCCCTACATCTCCCGGCTGCAGCATCATTTGGTGGAGGTGTGCTATGTCACGCCTGCATAAGTTTTTTTCCAGCGATCATACGGCCCGGTTCCTGGTGCTGTTCCTGTTGTCCGCAGGCCTGTCCGGCATTTGCTGTGTAGGCTTTTTTCCCATGCCCAATGTGCTGCACATTTTTCTGTGGTGTGCCCTGTATGCCGCCATGTTCACCCTGCTTGGCATGGGGCGCTTCCGGCTGAAAGGGCTGCTTATTCTGGCCGCCGTGGCCCTTTTGACGGCAGCAGGGCTTTTGCTGCACTGGGGGCCCGTCCACGGCATTCTGGAAGGCATCAAGGCCTTTGTGTACTTAAACAGCGGCTGGTCGGATATCCTCACCATCTATGCCGATCAGATGCTGCCCCTTCTGTGCCTGCTGATCACGCTGGTGATCTGGGCCGCCGAAGCGGACGAAAGCGGCTTTTCGGCAGCGCTGCTGGTGATCGGTGCCTGTGTCATCATGTTCCTGCTGCGGCCCATGCCCCAGATGCTTCTGTATGCCCTGCCCGCTTTTATGGGGCTGCTTTTGCAGCTGAGCCGCAAGCACCGTTTTTCCTTCCTGGCGCTCCCCGTGGCCGTAGGGCTGGCGTTCCTGGCCTTTGCCCTCACCCCGGCAGACCCTGCCCCCACCAAACCTTTTGACGATATTGCAAAGAAAATTCGCCAGGCCATCGAGGATCACCTCATATACACCACCGAGCGTACCTCCTTCTCTCTGGCCACGGAAGGATACCTGCCTCTGGAAAACCGGCTGGGCGGCAAGCCCAACCTTTCCGATCATCCCGTCATGAACGTAAAGACGGAGGAGCCCCTTCTGCTCCGCGGCAAAACCTACGATTTTTACACCGGCATCTCCTGGGAAGACAGCCTGTCCGCCAAGCGGTACCTGTACCAGTCGGTATACAGCCGGGAAATGCGCCAAACCCTGTTCGGGCTGAACCGGCCGCTGGCCGCCTCTGATTCCATCACGGAAAAAGAAGCGGAAGTGGAACTGCTCACCGAAGGCACCACCACCCTTTTCTTCCCTGCCCGTACCCGGGAAATTCACCTTCGCAGCCAGCGGATGGTATTGTATTTCAACACCGCCGGCGAGCGTTTCCTTACCCGCAGCACCATCCCCGGCGATGCGTACGCTTTTTCCTACCTGCCCCTTCATGCCGGCCATCAGCAAACCGCACAGCTGATCAACGCCTGTGCCCAGCTGGATGACCCCTATTTTTCCACCATCCGCCAGCAGTACCTTACCCTTCCCTCCCACATTCAGCAGGAAGTGTTTGATATTGCCGCGGCCGCCGTGGACGAAAACGCATCCCCCTACGAAAAAGCGCTGCAGCTGCAGCAATACCTGCAGGCAAACTATACCTATTCGCTGGACGTGGAAACACCGCCGGAGAATGTGGATTTCACCGCTTATTTCCTGCTGGGGGAAAAGAAGGGCTATTGCACCTATTTTGCCACCGCCATGACGGTGCTGTGCCGCATCAACGGCATCCCCGCCCGGTATGTGACCGGCTATCTGGCCCAGCCGGATGAAAACGGCATTGCCCATGTGCAGGGGAAGAACGCCCACGCCTGGACGGAAGTTTACCTCAGCGGCTTTGGCTGGCTGCCCATTGATGCCACCGGCAGCGCCGCCGCCCCCGATAACGGGGAAGGCCCGCAGCCCCCTTCCGGCAATCCCCCGTCCACGCCTCAGCCTACGGCCACGCCAACGCCCTCCCCAACCCCCAATCCCAC
>JAZNOW010000025.1:0-6370 GCA_045589355.1 Clostridia bacterium | reverse complement strand
TCAAATAATTCGGTCAAAATATGTAAATCATGTATTGCTAATTTTTCTATTTTCATGGTAACTCTCCCACAAATTCAAGTTTGTCGCTTTCATTCTATCACGCAGAACAAGAAACAGCAAGCCTTGGCGGGCTTGCTGTTTCGGTATTTCTTTGGTGCAAAGGGAAGGATAACTCCTTCCTTTACAGCATACCTTCTGGGCCGGGGTCTTTTTTCTTATTTAATGGCGTACTCTTCAATATTGGCTTCCTTCAGAGTGTACTTTTCAATATACGCCTCGTACTTTTCGGCAAACTGGGCGCTTTCGCTGCGCACGGCCTGCAGTTCTTCGTGCAGGTTCAGGTTGTGGTGCGCCGTATCGATCACGCAGCCGGCAATGTTGGAGCAATGGTCGGAGGTGCGTTCCAGGTTGGAAAGCAAATCGCTCCAGATAAAGCCCATGCCGATGCTGCATTCGCCCTGCTGCATGCGCTTGATGTGGCGGTTGCGCAGCTTATCCCGCATCTTGTCAATGGCCTGTTCCAAGGGTTCCACATCCATGGCCAGGGAAAGGTCGTTGTTGACAAAAGCGTTCAGGGATTTATCCAGAATTTCTTCCACAGCGGCAGAGAAGGTGGCAAATTCCCGGGAAGCCTTTTCCGTCATGGACAGCTTCTTTTCCCGCATTTCTTCGGCGGATTCCAGAATGTTCACGGCATGGTCGGAAATGCGTTCAAAGTCGCCGATGACTTTCAGGAACTTGGTGGCTTCTTCGCTGTCCTGCTGGCTCATGCGTTCGGCGCTGAGCTGGATGAGGAAGGTGCCCAGCACGTCTTCATAATGGTCGGACAGGCCTTCGTCGGCGCGGATGCTTTCTGCCAGTTCGGGGGAAGGATCGTTCAGGGAGCGCAGGCCGTTTTTGAAAGCGCGGATGGATACTTCCGCCATTTCACGCACCACATTGCCGCACTGCTGCAAAGCCACAGGGGGCGTAGCCAGCAGACGGGCGTCCAGTTCCACTTTCTTTTCTTCGCCCTTGGAATCGTGCACGATACTGCACACCAGCTTTTCCAGATAGCCGGCAAAGGGCAGCAGAAGGACGGTGATCACGATCTTGAAAGCGGTGTTGATAATGGCAACGCCCACCATGGTGGCCTTTTCCGCCAGAATGGCCGGCTGCATCAGATCCTTCACCAGCCAGTAGAAGGGCAGCAGAATCACGGAACCGATGATGTTGAACAACAGATGGGCCACAGCGGCACGGCGGGCTTCCGGCTTGGCGCCGATGGCGGACAGCATGGCCGTCACGCAGGTGCCGATGCCGGTACCCATGATCATGGGAATGGCAGCGCCGTTGGTGATGGCGCCGGTCACCGTCAGGGCCTGAATGATACCCACGGAAGCGGAGGAAGACTGGATGATGCCCGTCAGCACCGCACCGGCCAGCAGGCCCAGCAGGGGATTTTCAAACATCAAGAACAGGTTGCGGAACCAATCCTGGTCTTCCAGGAAGCCCACGGCGCCGGTCATGGTTTCCATGCCCACCATCAGTGTGGCAAAGCCCAGCAGGATGGAGCCGGTATCCTTCTTCTTGTTGCTCTTGCAGAACATGTAGAAGATCAGGCCGATGAGGGCCAGGATGGGGGTCCAGGCGGTGGGCTTGAGCAGCTTCAGCACAAAGCTGGCGCCGCCGGGAATATCCGTCATGGCCACCAGCCAGCTGGTCACCGTGGTGCCCACGTTGGCGCCGATGATCACGTTGATGGCCTGCTTGAGGGTCATCATGCCGGAGTTGACAAAGCCCACGACCATCACCGTGGTGGCGGAAGAAGACTGGATCACCGCCGTCACGCCAAGGCCCGTAAGGAAGCCGGCAATTTTGCTTTCCGTCAGTTTGCTCAGCAGCGTGCGCAGGCTGCCGCCGGCACGGCGTTCCAGGCCCTGGCCCATCACGTTCATACCAAACAGGAACAGGCACAGGCCGCCGATCATGGTCAATACACTAAACAGCCACTGGTCCATACTCTCTACTCCTTACGCAATACAGGATGCTTTCTTTCGTCAATTCAGAACAGCTTCAGTGTACCATGAAAAAAATCAAAAGATATCCAAAGTTTTGTAAAGTTTATGTAAAGTCGCCGGAACTTTCTTTTCTTTCATACACGGCGGCCGGGAAATGCACCGTCACCCGGGTACCCCGGCCCACTTCGCTTTTGAGGCGGATGCGGGCGTTGTGCAGCCGCACCGCATGCTTCACAATGGAAAGGCCAAGGCCGGTGCCGCCCACGGCTTTGGAATGGCTCTTGTCCACCCGGTAAAACCTTTCAAACACCCGTTCCTGCTGGTGGATGGGAATGCCGATGCCGGTATCGGATACCACAAGCCGCACCCCTTCGTTTTCCGGCCGCACGTCCACCTGCACGCTGCCTTTTTCCTTATTATATTTGATGGCATTGTCGCACAGGTTGTACACAATGCCCTCCAGCATCTGGGGAAAGCCTTCCATCCGGCAGTTTTCCCCCGTCACTTCCACCGTCACGTCCGCTTCCCGGGCTGCCGGCTGCAGCCGCTCCACCACCCGGACGGCCAGGGCGTACAGGTCCACCTGCTCCCGGTTCATTTCCGCCGTGCCCTCATCCAGCCGGGACAGTTTGATGATATCATCCACCAGGGCGATCATCCGCTGGGCTTCGGTATAGATCTGCCGGGAAAAACGTGGCACATCCGCTTCCTTCACCATACCGCCGGTCAAAAGTTCGGCACAGCCGGAAATGGTTTGCAGGGGCGTTTTCAGTTCGTGGGACACATTGGCCGTAAACTCACGGCGCATTTTCTCCGCCCTCTCCCGCTGGGTCACGTCGAAAATCAAAAGCACAATGCCCACCACCTTCCCCGCCTGGAACACGGGGCTGGCGTTCACCTGATAGGAAGTGTGCTTCACCTGCAGGCTGCTTTCGCTGCGCCGGCCTGCACGGGCATCACAGATCAGTTTCAGCATGGTATCGGAGGGGTACAAAAACAGGATATCCCGCCCTTCGCTGGGATTGTCCAGCCGGAAAATGCGCCGGGCGGCATCGTTGACGGAAATCACCTTGCCTTCGCCGTTGAGCAGGATCAGCCCTTCGGTCATGTGCCGGGTGGCCTGCTCAAATTCTTCCTGCTTGCGGTAAAATGCCGCCTGCTTTTCCCGCATGGAGTGGATCAGCGGCTCCACTTCGGGAAACACCGCTTCTTCCGGCGGCCTGTCCGGGCTGATCCGGTTCAGCGGCTCCGCCACGCGCTGGGTGGCCACATGGGCCGCCACGCCGCACAAAACAAACACAATGCCAAACAGCAGGCACCCCGGCAAAACAAAATACAGCATGATGCTGCGCAGGGGCATATGGGCCGCAAAGAGCATCACCAGCCCGCCCAGCGCCATCAACAGCAGGAACAGCAGCGCCGCCACCAGGCTCACCGCCCGGAAAACATACTTGAACATGGGTCCTTCCTTTCTTTATTGGGCCGACAGGCGATAGCCCACGCCGCGCACTGTTTCAATGCTGCTGCCGCTTTCCCCCAGCTTGGCCCGCAGGGTGCCGATGTGCACGTCCACCGTGCGGCTTTCGCCCACATAATCGGCGCCCCACACCTTCATCAGCAGCTTATCTCTCGTAAACACATGGCCCGGCCGCTCCATGAACAGGTGCAGCAGTTCAAACTCCTTCAGCGTCAGCTGCACCTTTTCCCCTTTCACCATCACGGTGTGTTCCTCGGGGCTGATGGCAATATCGCCGCAGGACAGCATTTTTTCCTGCATGGCGCTGCCGCTTCTGCGCAGCACCGCCTTCACCCGGCTCACCATTTCCATCATGCCAAAGGGCTTGGAAAGATAATCATCCGCCCCCAGGTCCAGCCCGATCACCCGGTCGTATTCGGTGCCTTTTGCCGATGCCATGATCACCGGAATGGCCGCCGTATCCGTGCGGCTGCGCAGCTTTTTCAAAATGGATATGCCGTCCTCCCCGGGCAGCATGATATCCAGCATGATCAGCCGGGGCGTTTCCTTTTCCAGGGCCTGCCACATGCTTTCCCCTCTTTCAAACCCCCGGGCTTCAAAGCCCGATGCCGAAAGGGCATAGCACATCAATTCCCGGATGCCACCGTCGTCTTCCACCAAATAGATCATCGGCTCAGGTTCCTTTCACAAAAATCCATACACAATCATTTTAATACATCCCGGGCCCCGGGGCAACCGTTTTTTTCTATCCCCACCCACTTCTCGGAAAATATTAACTTTTTCCATTTATCTGTTACAGAAAATTGACAAAAATGTATATTATAATAATTTTTGAATATTTATGCGTAATGCAAACATTTGCTCGCGCCACAACTTGTGGAGGAAATGAAAAGTCAATACCACCGGTTGAAATCCAAAGTTATCCACATTCATATACAGTGCATGGCCTGTTACGGCTGTAAAAATTGGCCAAAACCCTTGAAAAAGGGGTGAAAATCTGTTATGATGTCATCGTGGTTTGAAAACGTAAGGTTTTTTCCCCAAAAGTTATCCACATCCCGAGGGCAAGTTTGCCCATCCGGGTATATTTTTTTCTGCCCTTTCGGCACACTTTTCCCGGCATTATCATGCATGCATCATGCAACAGAAGCGGAGAGAAACACCTTGGATAAAGTATCGATCTGGGAGCAGGCCTGCTCCGTCATGCGCATTGAAATGACCCAAGTCACCTTTGACACCTGGATCAAGGCGGCCCTCAAGCCCCTTGGTTTTTCCGGCGACCAGTTTTTTATTGAAGCCGTCACCGATTTTTACCACCAATTCGTGGTGCCCCGCTATGCGGTGCTCATCGGCAATTCCCTGTCCCAGGTGATGGGCCGGCCCATGAAAGCCCAGATCCTCACCCCCGCACAGGCTCAGGAATACAAAGAAGGCGGCACCCCCGAGGATCCCCGCCCCGCCGAAAGCGCCGGCCTGAACCCCAAATACACCTTCGATACCTTCGTGGTGGGCAATAACAACCGCTTCGCCCATGCCGCCGCCCTGGCCGTGGCCGAAGCCCCCGCCGATGCCTACAACCCCCTCTTCATCTACGGCGGGGCCGGCCTTGGCAAAACCCACCTGCTCCACGCCATCGGCCACTATATCCTCTCCCAGAACCCGGAAAAGCGCATCCAGTACGTCACCTGCGAAACCTTCATGACGGAAATGGTGAATTCCCTCAACAAAAAAACCCAGATGGAATTCCGGGAAAAATACCGCAACATCGACGTGCTGATGGTGGACGACGTGCAGTTCCTGGCCAACAAGATCGGCACCCAGGAAGAGTTTTTCCACACCTTCAACGCCCTGCATACCGCCGGCAAGCAGATCATCCTCTCCTCCGACAAGCCGCCCAAGGAAATTCCCAAGCTGGAAGACCGCCTGCGCAGCCGCTTCGAATGGGGCCTGCTGGCCGATATCTCCAAGCCCGACCTGGAAACCCGCACCGCCATCCTGCAGCGCAAAGCGGAAAGCGAACTGCTGCATGTGGAGCCGCAGGTGCTCACCATGATCGCCGAACGCGTGTCCTCCAATATCCGCGAACTGGAAGGCTGCCTCACCCGGCTTATCGCCTTCTCTTCCCTCACCGGCCGCGCCGTGGACCAGCAGCTGGCCGAAGAAGCCCTGAAGGAAGTGTTCGCCCACAACGAACCCCGCCACGTTACCTGCCAGGACGTCATGAACGCCGTGGCCGCCTACTATAACGTTACCGTGGCTGATTTGCAGGGCAGCCGCCGCAGCCGCGACGTGACCGTCCCCCGCCAGATCGCCATGTACATCGCCCGGGAAGTGGTGGGCGCACCGCTGACTATGATCGGCGATTGCTTCGGTAAACGAGACCATTCCACCGTGAACCATGCCTGCAACAAAGTGAAGGAAGAAATGAAGGTTTCTCCTCCCCTTTTCACCCTTATCAACGACCTGATCCAGCAGCTCACCGAACGCTGACCAGGGATGCCATCCCTGCACCCCACAAGGGGCATTGCCCCTTGACCCAGTGGCGGACCAGGGATGCCATCCCTGGACCCATTGGCGGAAGTGGTCGGTTTGGCGAACAAGCAGTTTCCCGCTGAAGCGTGGGGAGACGATGCGGGGTTTCACCCCTGCACCCCACAAGGGGCATCGCCCCTTGACCCAGCAGCGGAAGTAGTGGTCTTGTATACCAAACAGTTTCCCGCTGTTTTTTGTAACACGCAGAGACCCCCATGGGGGAAGAAGATTGAAACATTGCGAATTGGCTGCGGCACTGCCGCCACGGGCCGGCGGTGTTCCACCGCCAACCGGATGCCCTGGCATCCGGGGAAAACAATAGAAAAAGGCCGGCAGGAAAGTTCACTTTCCTCCGGCTTTT
>JAZNOW010000024.1:0-72765 GCA_045589355.1 Clostridia bacterium | reverse complement strand
AACGATCTACCGTTGGTTATACGACAAGTATTTGCTGAACGGAAAACTGAAAGTACTGCGCCGAAAAGGCGTATCACATGGCAAAAAGGAGACAAGAGGAAAGTTCAACAAGGGAAAATCCATCCGAAAACGCGATAAAAGTGTGTATCGTCGTGCCGAAGCCGGACATTGGGAAGTGGATACTGTTGTAAGCGGCCAAGGAAAGAGCAAGGCTTGTTTTGCAACATTTGCGGAAAGAAAAACCCGTTACTCTATCGCCGTAAAAATGCCCGACAGGAAAGCAACAACCATGGCCAAAACCATTATTAAAACGCTGGGAGCTTTTCCTTCAGCATTACCTGTGACAGAGGAACCGAGTTTGCAACTGGGCAGAGATAGAAAAGGAACTCAATTGTGATGTGTACTTTGCCGATCCATATTGTGCATGGCAGAAAGGCAGTAATGAAAACAGCAACGGCTTGCTTCGGGAATTCTATCCTAAAGGCAGAAACCTTTCCGGAGTCGGCCCTGAGACATTAAAACGAAACCTGACGTTGATCAACGCCAGGCCTCGCAAAGTTCTTCATTTCCTATCTGCTCAATACCTTTGGGATCTTGAACTTCATAATCTGTTGCACTTCGTTTGACAAATCACTCTTTTACAGTGTGATAAATTGGTCAATTGAAATCTAGAGAAGTGGTTTTCACATAGTATTTATGGCTTCCATAGGAAACCAATGCCCAGCCGTTTGATACTTCATATACAGTAACTACATCGCCTGTGGTGAGAGTGCCGCGGTTCAGTTCGTCGGCTATATTGGGGTTTAGTTCGGACACTTCAAATGGCTGCAAGTAAACGGAACAATTATTTTTAACCGTGGCAGAGGTGTATGCGTTTGCGTCTTCCAGGGCCAGTGCGTTCGTGCTAATATAGTATTTATGCGAACCATAAGAAACCAGTGCCCAGTCGCCGTCCACACGATATACGGAAACAACATCATCTTCGGACAATGTTCCTCGGTTCAGTTCATCTGAAATATTGGGGTTCAATTCCAGATCTGATTCATCAAACGGCCTCAGATAGACCGAGCAATTACAAGTGACTCTTGCTTTTCTGTATGCTTCAGTTTCTTCTTTTTCTTCCTGATATACCAACTTGGGATTTGTACCGAAGGAACGGATAAAGCCGGTTTTGTCACCGATCATGATGTGCAGCCATTGATCGGAAATGCCCAGTACTGTAACCTTGGTTCCATTCTTCAAAAGCTGAATAATATCTGCGTTTCCCTTGGGTGCAATACGGAAATTAAGGCCTTCTCCGCTGCGGTTATCAATGTTCACTTCCGGCTGATAGGAAATAATTTGTTCCGATTCTTCGCCAAACACCAGATACTTGGTCATCATGTAGCCTTCCAGATCGCCAATGCGAACATGGGTCCAACTGGATTTGGTGTTTTTCTGATCCAGTAGAACCACTTTTGTCCCATTGTAGTACTTTCCCAGGGTGTCCGATGAAGTAGAAGCTTTCTTACGCAGATGCAGTCGGTCTGCTGGGTTAGGGTTATTGATGGTTGCGGTTTCCTGTTCGTCATAATATCTAAAAGGACGAATTCCATCCATATGGATCCAGCCGATTTGCTCACTGACTTTTACTTCAAACCATGGTTCGACAATTTGTAGGATTTCTACAGTTGTGTTTTTGTTATATGTTTGCAATACTATCATATTGTTTTCATCATCAATAGAATATAGAGGTGTTGCATCATCAAGAATGATCCCTTTATCGCCATAAGACCAGTTAACAAATGCTTCACCGTAGCAGTCCGGTGGTAAAAAGAACGAAGAGACAACTAGTAACAGAGAAAGTAATAGACAGCTTCCACAAATACTCCTCCTGTTGAATGAGAAAAGATTTAGAGTGTTATGACAATTCATTTTTATACCTCCATTCATTGGCACAATTATTTCAAATTCTTCTTATCGAGGTGTCAGCTAAAGAAAAAAATACATGACGATTCACTCCTTTCATATTAATAAACGAAAGAATATTATTTCTTGTTACATGACTTGTAATTTGTTTACAATTTGAGAAAAATATTGTAGCTGATATTCATATATATTTATATTGTTTTTAAAATTAATCTATGTTAGTTATGTAATGATAAGATTTTGTTCTACATAAGATTGCCTAAATGATGCACTTTATTTTCACTATTTTGTTTATCATAAGTTATTTATAATTTATGTGAAAAATAATGTTTAGTTTAGGGGAGATCGTATTATGGAAGAAACTATTATCAACATTGGAGAGCAGACGATAGATGCATTGATTGGTGGCTGGGATTCGTCCATTGAAATTTTATTGATTGTCATAGCTCTTGATTATTTGACAGGTGTAGCGTGCGCACTTAAAACTAAAACGTTGAGTTCAAGTGCTGGATACAAGGGATTAGTGAAGAAAGCAACGATTTTCATTATTGTGATTCTAGCGGCACAGCTTGATAAAATGGTAAATGCAAATAACAGTTTGTTTAGAAATTGTACTGCACTTTTCTTTGTTGCTAATGATTCTTTATCAATTCTTGAGAATGTAGGAAAAATGGGAATGAAGCTTCCTACTTTTCTGAAAACTGCACTAATAAAACTTCAGAAACAGACAGAAGAAATGGGTGAAGAAGTATCCTTAGAAACGAAAAGAGATAAAGACGCTGAAAAATCTTGTCAATACAATGAGAACTCTAAAAAAGACTCTTGATTAAAATAGTCGGTAAACATAAAAAATAATAAAACAACAACGTTGCCTATTAATAGCGCAAGTTGTTGTTTTTTAACATAAAAGTGGACAAGAATAGAGAAATGATGTGGAAAAATAATTATTATGATGAGGCCATATGGCGAGTATCTTCTAGCATCCATTTGATAATATGTTGTTAAATTTACCGAATGTAATGCTAAGTAATGATTATATGAACAACCATGCATTATATAGCAAATACTCTTTATTTCATGATTGCTGCACTTATTCTTCACTCCTATTATTCTCTCTTAAAATGTAAAATTACGTTGTAACTAATGACTGGCCGGTAATTAGAATACAAGTAATGAGGAGAAAAAGTATGGTGAATAATCTTTTAAGTAACAGCGGTTTTGATAATCAATTCAATCATTGGATCAGGTCAGGCAATGTAGAACTAGTAACTGGTGTGAGCGCCAGGAATAATGGGACTAGTGTTAAGCTCTCAGCTGTGCATGATGGGGGATTTAGTAGTGTAGAACAGAGTTTTTCTGTACAACCTGGAAAAAGTTATGTTGTCTCTTTTTGGGTTAGAGGTACAAATCTACTTCAGGTGGGTCACTCCTTTGGGTATAGAAATTCCAGCGAAAAGTGGACGGCTCATGCGACACCTGTCTTCCTGAATGCTACTGATAACAATGAATATCGTCGTATTACACGTCAGTTTGTTTTTCCAAACGATATTACATCTACAATTGCTTATATACAAATTAATGCAGCATCACCAATGAGCGAGTCTGGAGAAGCATATATCGATGATATTGAGGTTTATGAGCAAGAATTTTTAAGCGACCCTGCTCATCCTTCTGGTATCAGTTATTATGCCGATGAATCCTTTGAGATGTCTCCATATTGCAATGCTGATACAGGGATCGTTGTGGATCCTGCAAACGCTCGAACTGGTTACAAAGCAATTCGCTTACTTAAGTCAACAACGTGGGCCTTATATGTTCCTGACGCCAATGGCGGCAAAGCATATACTGTCTCCTTTTATGCAAAATCTCAACATGACAATACCAGAATATCTGTTCGCTATTATTATCGTGATGCTAATGGGGATGGCAAAATACTTAGTGCTGGTTTATCAGATGTATTAAGTACGAGCTATCAACGATATGAGATGAGAATCCCAATTCCTTTTACTGCACAAGCTTTGACACATGTCTATTTCAGCGTAACAAGTTCAAGCAGTGACTGTGAAGCTTGGATTGATGATTGTAAAGTGACTGAAAGTTCTGTACCTTTTAAGGAATGGAATTATGCAAAAACAATTGTTAATCAAGTTAAGGTTCGTAATGAACCAAGAAATAATACTGAAGAGTATACTTATGTTGCGACCGGATGCATGTTACCTATTGTTGGATGTGTAACTGGCGATACACAGCAAGGTTCAAATCGTTGGGTCGAGGTAAGATGGTGTGTATACAACAATGGTGTTCTCACACCAACGACTCGCTATATTCACGAATCTGTGGTAGAAGAGGTAATCAATCTGAATCCCTCTGTAAAGTATCTCAGAGTTCTTGATGTTGCCAAATCTCTCGTTAATACAAAGGGATCAGATCTGAATTTAAAAGGCGAATGGTGTCAACTGCTTTTGAACTGGTTGTGTTATGTCGCGGATGTAAATCCACTAAATTTCCCTGCTAACGAAGGTGTTACGTCAGATGCGGTTGAATTTTTTGCAGACAGGAACAGATATTATGCAAGAGATGAGAATCCTTCATTTATACCTTATGCAGGGCTATGGATATACTATAAAAACCGCAATTCTAATGATACAATGTCGCATGTCGGTTTAATAGTTTCTCGCAATGGAAACTCTTTGACTTGTATTGAAGGGAATTTGGGGACAGAGGAATATGAAAATAGAAAAGTAAAACAAATAACTATTGATGATTATACCGCACAATATGTAACCGTGAATAATATCCAAAAAGAGATAAAAGGCTTTGGTTTTGTTCCATACACATAAAATTTTTTAGCAGTAGAAAAGTGGCTTTTTCTAAAGCCACTTTTCTAGTAATATTATTTGCTAAGTATTAGAAGAAGAGCTTCATTACTTAAAGTTTCTAAAGAAAGAAGATGACCCCAAATAAGATATTGATGAGAGGATAAAAGCAAAAAACCATCTGCAACAAAGCCATCCGGAAGAGAGGATAAAGTGATGCTTTCCATTTTATTTTGTTCAGGAGAATAAACCCAGATGGCTGTTGGTATATTCACATCTTCACATAGGTGATATACTTCAGTATTACCGCAAAAACCCTTTGGTAATGACAAGCGAGAGCTGAGTGGGATATTAAGAGTTTTTGAAGATGTTGATGTAAATGCAAAAGAGATGCATATAAAAGAAGTGTTTTGCTTGTAACCAACAGCACCCAATGCATTTTCTGTGATCCATATACGGATGGGATTTAGGTTATCTATAGGATATTTTTGTAGTAATTCTCCGTTCTCGTTCAAAAGAAGAAGAAAACGTTTTCCATTACCGTGATCCAATTGAAGTGCAATACTTCCTTGAGGATTAGCTTCTATGTTCTTAAAAGAGTGGATATGCTTTTGTTCATCTGACCACTTAAAAGGTTCCTCTTTGTATGCCCAACTAATATCACCGTTTTCATTTACAGCATATAAACAGGGAGTGCGATGTGTTTCATCCAACTGAAAACCACTTAGAAGCAGGTATCGATCGGTGGAAGTGGTTTTTCGAACAATGAAATTATTGGGCAGAGGAATCTCTTTTGACACTTTACCTTGATTATTGAGAATAATGATCCTGAAGCGCTCATCCCATGAGTCTTCATAAAGAATTCGTTGGCAAAGGACGATAGTTTGGGGAAAAATGGCACCACCGATATATTCACAATAATCTTTTACATTATTTGTTCCATTTATGGTTAACCATTGTAACGAACCATCTTGTGACAGCATGAAGACCATTGAATCACGAACTGACGAATAAGACGGTATAGAAGTATTTACAGAATTGTGTAAATTGCTTGAAGAGCCATAAAGAAGGATATTTTTATTTCGATCTTCAAGTGCACCATTTATCTCAGCGTTGTTTTCAATATTAAGAAAGTATAGTGTACTGAATGAGAGAAAATGAGGAGATGTCATGGCTTTTGCTTTTCCGGATGAAATGAGTTGAATAAAGAGGATTGCAATAATAAATGGCTTAGACCGTCGCATGTGCTTATTACTCCTTTCGTAATATTCATAGTCATATAATAAGACGAATTTATTTTCCAAAATGTTGCAATTAAGAAAAATAAGTGCTATCTCTTAGTGAAATACTAAATAGAAATGCACATAGTATTATGTTAGATTGAAGCTGGCTAGATTATTTGACAGAATTAGTGGTGATATGTACAATGGTAATGTAGGATAATCATAAGATGGATGAAAGATATTAAGTAAATGGAGTGAAAAAGATGTTTATGATTCCTGCAGTCATTTTGGCAATTGATTCAGAAGATGATCGTGCTTATATGACTATGCTTTATAGAGAGTATCGGGCTTTGATGTTGAAAATCGCTTGGACATACTCAAAAGAGAGAGCAGATGTAGAAGATATTGTTTCAGAAAGTTGTACATCACTAATTGTAAATATTGATAGAATACGAAGTTTTGAACGTAACGCTTTGAGAACTTATATCGTTACTACTGTTAGGAATGCAGCTATTGACTTGTGTCGAAAACACCAACGAGCCAATGCGCACTTCCTCCATGTAGATGATGAGGTGATTGATAGTGTGGCAGATAAAACGTCGATAGAGAAGAGAATAGAACTGAGAGACGAAATTGAGCAAGTTAGAAATGCTATTCATTGCTTACCATTAAAAGAACAGGATGTCTTGCGCTTGAAATATCAACAGGGAATGAATGATAGAGAAATTGCCCCTCTTGTTGGGCTGTCAGAGTCGAGCGTAAGGAAATATATTCAGAGAGCAAGAGAGCAACTGAGAGCTATCATTTATTAAAGGAGATAAGCTAAATGAAGCAGTTAGGCGATATTAAAGATTTTCAAGAGCTGCATCTTGATACAATGATTAAGCTGTCCTTTGATATGGATGATGCTGAAGAAATTGCTGAACTTGTTGGTTCACCAGATCCGGAGTTATCAATCGAAGAACAAATGATGGCGGATAGAATTCTGCAAGAGTCTTTTCGAAGAATAGATGAAAACAAAAAAAGCGAGAGGCGTACAAAGAACTGGGTAAAAACAAAGCAAATTGTGCCGAAAATAATCCAAGCAGCAGCATGCTTGGTGTTGATTATTGGTATTGCTTTACCCATAGCTTTTGCAACATCAGCTGAGTTCAGAGCACGTGTAATGAAACTTGTTATTGAATTTAATGATGCAGCTGGAGAGGCTCACTTTAGTTTTCAAGAAGATCCGGCATCAAGTTTTTATGTTCCAGAGGGATGGAAGGGTAATCATTTTCCATCCCAAATACCAAAGGGGTATGTTCTTCATGATTTTGATCCGTTTTTTACTGAAGCAGAATATAGGAGCGAGAATGGTGGACGTTTCTATTACAGTGAATATGATGAGTATACCCAGGGGCTAACAGGCACTGAAAATGCAGATGTGTTTACCACGATGATAAATGGTCGAGAAGCTTATGTTATAGATGGAATTGCCCTGAATGGTGTAACGCATACAATAACAATTTCCTGGTCCAATGATACAAATTGGTTTGTTATTAATACCTATGACATCGAGTTGGATGAAGCTATTAGTATTGCAAATAGTGTTAAACGAATAGTAAAATAAAAATTATATCAGAAGTTGTCACATATTTACCTTCTAAATCGTGTTTCTATATGAAATACATATTTAGGAGGTTTTCTTTATGAAACGGTTCTTGGTAAGCTTGCTGGTGTGTGTTCTTTTTCTATCCTGTATAGGCGCAGTAATTGCGGAAGAAATTTTACCTTTTGCAATACCCGGTAACTTTGGATCAACAACTATATCAATAAACGGACAATCTGGTACAGCTGCGTTTTCAGTGAAGCTTAATGATGGAGATACTGTTGAGTCGCCTACAATAACCATTCAAAAAAAGGTGAATGGAACGTGGAGCACAATAAAGACATATGTGGGTGATAGTAGAAGGTTCTCAACAAGTTTTTCTGCTCCGGCCGGTTACAGCTATAAGGCATATACACGCTATACAATCGTAGCTGCAAATGGTGCAAGCGAAAGCTATGTGTGTTATAGCGGAGAATATTCCAATTAAATGTGCATTGAAGATTTGAGGTTTATAGTTGCAGAACTATATAAAAAGTATCATCGCATAATGGTGTATAGAGCTATACAGTATGTAAACAATAACGCTGATGCTGAAGATATAGTTAGCAGTTGTTGGCTTACCTTGTTACGCCATATTGATCAACTAAGCAAAATGACCGAACAAGGGCAATACGCGTACATTATGCGTAGCGTTCGAAATGCTGCTACTGACTTTGTTCGAAAACGCCAAAAGGAGAAACAGAGATTACTTGTTGGTATTCATTATGAGAGTTACCTGGATGCAGAATTAATGAAGAATCAACAAGAGATACTTACGGGTGAAGAAGAGGAATATTGTGATATTTTTCTATCGCTTCTTCCGCCGCAAGAACGGAAAGCACTTCAACTAAAAATGGAAGGATGGAAAACTGTAAGAATTGCTGAAACAATGAAAATTTCAGAAACAAGTGTCAGAGTATATGTAAATCGTGCACTCGGAAGAATACGATCATATATCTCTAGTACTGAAAATGGTAAACCCAATGGCTGAATGAAAAGGTGACAAATGACGGCAGAAGAGTAAGAAATTCTGCCGTCATTTTTTCAGAGAACATGTCTCTCGTTTCACCTTTTTTTCACTTTTTCTTCCCGAAACAATCACTACCCAAATTATGCAATATTTATAAAATTATATATAGATACAGGTGGTGAAACTAAGAGGAGGTACAGAACAATGGAAGAGATCAGAAGTATTTTGAAATCAAAAAGAGAGTATGAAGCTGAATATGTTTATTTGGACAACTTGCTTAAAAATATGAAGCAGGAGTCGACCGTTAAGCAACAAGAAAGATTTCTTTTCTTGAAGGCAAGATTAACTTGTATTGAATCATGGATGGCTCTTCTCCCAGAAGATGAAGCTCTTGTTACTAAGAGACACCTGATTGATGGTATTGATATTCCTCGTATAGTCATTGAGTATCAAGAGCGCTGGGGCATAGAATTTGGAAAAACAGAAAGAACTATAAAAATGTATCAAAGGCGTGCTCTTCAAAGAATTATGGCTTTTGAGGAAAAGAAAAAGAATTTACTTGAATAACAATATATAAACTTGAACTAACGCTGTAATATGTTATAATTACATAGTAACAAGTATATTGATATATTTTGTGCCTCTGTACCATTTAAAGGGAGGATTACCATATGTTATTTACCTTATACACTTCATCAGCTGTGAATGAAGTGAAGAAGATGCTTCAGAATCACAAGGACTATGCGCCGGAAAACATTTGTGAAGCAGATGATGAAGAGTATTTTTCTGATATTTCTGGTGAAGGAAGTTCCCACAGTTCCTCATATATTATGCAGAAAGAAAATGGGGATGTTGTATGTTTCTTAACTATGCAAAAGTCTTATAGTGAGAGATTCTCAAATTGTTGGCATATTACTTCTTTGTTTGTGAGCGAAGAAGTGGATGCGAGTACAGTAGTATTTATATTGTTTCAAGAACTCAAAAAGATATTTGGTGACAATGCAAGTATATATGTTAATGTTCACCCGGAAGCAAATGAAATAAAGCAATTTTGGGAGAGTAATGATTTTCTATATTCTCCGGAAATGTCTCTTTACTTAAACTGCAATGATGTAAGGCTTATGGCCTATTCGAAAAGAATATAGTTCTTTGCTTAAATACCTCTGATATTATTTCTTAGAGGTATTTGTTGTATGAATAATTTTTTTGCGAAAACCAAATGCTATAACATGTAGGTTGGAAATAGCAGCATTCCATTGTTATTTAGAATGTTTACAATAAAAGGGAGGTATTTCTATAGCATAGTATACATGTTTTAGTCTCAATGGAGACTGCGGGAGGATTTTGTGAAAACTGAAATTAATTATCAGAAAATCGGGCGTAATCTGAAGCAAGTTCGAAAAGCAAGGAACGAAACGCAGAGAACAGTTGCCGAATTTCTGAACATTCAGGAGACTTCATATAGCAATATGGAGTGTGGGCACGAAAAGATAAGCTTGCGACGCATAATTGAGTTGTGCGAGCACTTCGAGATTCTCCCTGGCGCCATTCTTGATGAATGTACTGAAAAGCTTTTTATTCTTAGCAGGGAAGAGAAGCATGCTGATGGAGATGCTACTTCTTATGGCAATGCTGAGATTTCAGAATTACTTCAAAAGTGCTCCGTTCTTTCAGAGGAACAGATTCATTTTCTTGTACTGGTAGCTGCGCAAATGGCAGCAGATAAGAATAAATAAACCTATAGATACAATGAACAGGTGAAGTTTACATATGAAGGTGGATGCATCCTGTGAATGAGGAACAACAGATAACACTGGATTTATTATATAGCAAATACTATAGAGAACTGTTGCAATACAGCTTCTCTTTCTTTGATTGCAGACAACAGTATCTTCAGGATGCAGAAGACTGTGTGCAGGATACTTTTGAAAAAGCAATGAAAAATCTTGATAAGGTATTGAAAAATGAAGCACCTCTGAAATACCTCAAGCTTATGTGCAGAAATATCACGATTTCACGACGCAGGGATATTCATTTACATCAGAGAATTTTGAAATTCCCGAAAACCATCGATGAACATTTTGATGTTGCTGATCCCAAGGATATTGTGATGGATTGGATTATCCGGCAAGAAAACAAAGAAATAAAGAAAATACTTATGGAAGAGCTTACAGATAAAGAGAAAGAAGTTTATAGCCTGTACTTTGAACAGAATATGTCAATAAAGGAAACCGCCCAGGAACTTGACAGCACGGATGGTTCTATTCGTGGAAGTATTCAGAGAATCCGTTCCAAGGCAATGAAGCTGCAAAATATTTATTTTATTTTGGTTTTTGCATGCATTTTTGGCCGTTTGTGCACATAAATATATAGAAAGGAGGTTACAGCTTGATGAATGATGGTCGTTTTGAAACGATATTAAAGACCATCCTGAATGGTGATCTTTCTAAAAAAGAGATAGAAAGGAGGCTTCAGGAAGTTATTGACGAAGAGCTATCCGGACCATTGGATGCGCCTGCTGATATGGAATTGGTAGAGAAGTGCCAAAGTCTTCTTTGGGAATTAGCTACCAACGGTTCTATTCCGTATCCAGATCATGCGGAAGAAAGCAAACAGAAACTAGTGCAGAAGCTGGAACAACCTTCTTTCGGTAGGAGGACAAGCTTCCTGCGGAGACTGTTTGTTGTAGCAGCTGCTTTCGTGCTCGTTTGCGGACTGAGCTTGATTAGTATTCGATGGATCAGAAAGAGCTCAAGTCCGGATGGGCAGCAATATGTCATTCAGGGAAATGAAATAAACATCGATGTGATTACTAATTGCATTGCTGAGCGATTAGGTAATACAGAATTGATTACTGATGATTATTCACAATTAGTTGGCTATCTTGGTTTTGATCCGAAATTACCAACTAAATTGATGAATATATATCAGCGTACCACTTCATATGCATATGTGCTTCCTGATTGGATAGAGTGTGATACAAAATATGTTTGGGGAGACAAGAATATATATGTAATAGTGTATTACTTAGTTAACCCAGAAGATTGCACACTGTTCCTTGAGCAAAACGAAGAAGGTACTACAATCAGTCTTAGCAATATCGATATATATGCTTCAGAGAATATTAATAAAAGAACACTAACATGGAGTAAAGACTTCTATGTATTTTGTGTGTCTGGTGAATTTGCTGAAGATAACGATAAACAAATTGTCTATGAATTGATGGAGGGATTAGAATGAAAACCAAGATTTTCTGTGTCTTATTGGTTGCTTTATTAGCAATTACTTGTGTATGCCAAGCGAGCACTCGTGCTGATGTAATGTTCATCTCTGCAACCACATCACTTTCTTCAAGTAAAACAGCAACATTTTCTGCGAAGCTAAACAATGAAGCAGTTCGGATTTCAGTTACGAAATGCGAATTGTGGAAATATGAGGAGAATGGTGATTGGAGTTATCAATATGATTTGCCGACTCCGACATATGTTGCTCAGAATACAGTATCCTATGCTACTTTTTGTAGTTATGCTGCTAATATTGGATCTGGAACCTATATGATCAAAACAACTTTTAATGCCGACGGTTACGAAATCACTCGGAATTCCAATGAACGTACTTTTTGATATGTGAAAAATGAGACGCTGCTTTGTGCGTAAAACATGCACGGGAGCAGCGTCTTTACTATATCAGTCATTATGTATAGTGCAATATATTGGGATGTTGAATTATGGTAATACTTATATTATAATGAATTACAGTACAGAAACAAATATGAGATTACAAAGGAGGAAACATGAAAATTATAAATGATTTCATTTCTGATTATGAGAATAATCGAGAAGAGTATGAAAAGGAAAGAAGACGTGTTGTAGAAGTAATAGAAAATATACTTCGAGATGCGGGTATTATGGCTATTACATCTGCTCGTGTTAAAGAGCCGGATCGGCTTAAGGAAAAACTCATTGAGCGAAACAAAGAAAAGAAGTACACTTCAAAGAACGATATTATTAAGGATATACCGGATTTTATTGGAGCCAGGATCGCACTGTATTTTCCTAATGATAAAGAGAAAATTGAAGCGTTAATAAGAAAAGATTTTGATATAGTAAAAATAAAGCAGTTTCCAACCGAGCAAAAAGAGTACGGTGGATATACTAGGCGTTTTTCTGGATATTCTGCTACACACTATCGTGTACACTTCAGAGAGAACCCCAATGAAATACTGGACAATCCAGTGATTGAGATACAAGTGGCTTCTCTTTTGATGCATGCGTGGTCAGAAGTTGAACATGATTTGGCATATAAGATGAAAAAGGGAGATGTTTCTTTTGCGGAATATGAATCCCTTGATGAGATAAATGGTCTCGTTATTGCGGGAGAGATATCATTACAGCGTTTGCAAAGATTATATCAAGAAAGAATCGATGCCGGTACGCGTAAGATAGAAGATCATTATCAGCTGTCTTCCTATTTATCAGAAAAATATTATGAAAGAACAAAAAAGAGGGGGGTTTTTCTGGGGGATGTAGAAACGCTGTTTAGAGTATATGATTCTTTGGACAGGCTGACAAAGAAGAAAATAGATAATGATTTAGAGCGAATCGATTTTGAAAGCGAGATTCCTATTGCGCAACAGTTGGCTGATATTTATGCTTCTAGTGAACTGCGGACAACAAAATTAATCATAAATAACAGAGCAAAGAAAACACAACATGAGTTTTCAAAATATATAGACGACAGAAGCTTAGGTGCGTTTCTTCATGACTGGATCGCTGTAGAAAAAACAATTATGAATATTTCCGATGAGCCTGAAGGGAAGAGAAAGATAAGTTACGAGAGAAAAATGGAAATAATTCGAAGAGTTGTTCCGTATGACTTATTTAGTAGCTACTTTGAGTTAAGAAGATTTAGAAATGAGCTTGTTCATGGACGAATAGTTACAAACACGGAAGAAATCGAAGAATATCATAATGTACTCATCAATCTCCGAACTCGTCTTGAAGAATATGGGAAATTTGATAGTAAAAAATAAAACAAAAGACAAACATAATATATAATGTGTAAATAGTGATCTATGCACATATCTCGATGAGGTGTGTGCATGGAAGTACAAAATCGCTCTCCGCCAGGATTTAGATTTGATGACAATTGACAATTCTAAATCTTGACGAGAGGGCGTTTTGTTATGAAAAAACAAAAACGATTTATGATGTATATTGAAGCTCAAGAGAGAAAAATGAATGTAGAGATTCCCGAAAGTGTCAGAGATGAAATGCTGACTTTTTTTCGAAAAGAAGAAACCTATCAGCGTGTTCGCCGGTATCATAATGCTTATTATTCTTTGGATCGTGATGATGGTTTGGAGAATGAAATAAGCGATGTGGCTCCGTCTCCAGAGGAGATTGTAATACATCGAGAGGAACAGGGGATGCTTCATGCTGCTCTGATGTCCTTGCCGGCTGTGCAGAGACGAAGAGTGATGCTTCATTTCATGAATAACTTGTCTATTGCAGAAATTGCTCGAATGGAGGGGGTGAGTTGGTCGGCTGTTGATCGAAGCGTTAAAAGGGGAATCAACTCAATAAAAGAAGTTATAAAGAGATGAACACTAGCAAATAATTAACACATTTAACCATACCACATTGATTTAAGTGTGATATGGTTATTAATTTGAAAAAAGCGCTAAATAAATAGTATTTATAGTGCAAAAGTGTCGAATTATGCACTTTAGAATATGAGAGATATTGGAGGTTGATGTCATTAAATTTCTGACAAAACAGAAATATCATCTGCCAAAAAAATTTAGCTAAAAAGTAAAATGGAGGAAGAAATAATGGTATTGGACTGGATTGGTGTTGTTGCAGAGATCTTCGGAGTTGCAATGGACAGCGTTTTGTTTGTTGAGCATTTTATTACTAGAAGAAACAAAAATATGGTAAGTGATCCACTGAAATTACTTTATCTTATGAAGGGACCAACGAGCGTTTGGAAACAAGTACATTTACAATATAGTGTAATTAGACCTTCATTTGAGAAATTAAATAGATTTATGCATGATAAAGAGGGTATTCCGAAAAAAAAGATTGATACTAAGAAAATACAAACTATATTTCGTGACCCTACTTTTGCTGATGCAGTTTATAAACACGAATTAAAGCTAGAAGAGAGCATGAGAATAATTAGCAGTTCATTTAGCAATGCTGATATTGAGGAGAAACTGTCAAGTATAAGCAATGAAGGGATACGTAATGCATTGAAAACAATTTATGAGTATAAAAGGGAAATTGAAAGAATACATATTGATGTATGTGATTTTTTTAAACTAGTTAGAGTTTTATTGATGAAGATTCGTTGGAATGATGATGATATCTCAGTGATCAAGAAATATTCAAAGATCTATACTAATGATTGTAATGCAATTATTGATTACACAGACATTGTTGTAATGAAAGTGTTGGAAATTTATGAATTTGCCCTTAATGCTTTAAAATCAAATTAATTAATGGAAAGGCGACCAAGTATGGAAAAAGAAGAAATGAACGAATATAGCAAACTAATTGATAAAAATGCTATGCTTAATAATCAAGTAATGGCCTATATTAAACAAGAAAAAAATGAAGAAATAGTTGTTTTGATATTTCAAGAAGCACAGGAATTGGTTTATGATATTGCAAAATATATTAACAGTAATTATCGAAAAACGCTTTCTTTAAAAAGATATGAAGAACTTCTATATATTATTCATTCATGGAGGCGTTTCTATACAGCAAGAGGTAAATACTTAAGTATGCCCAAAATTGAAACATTACTTTCTGTAACACCATTAAATGCAGCAAAAAAATCAGATCGTTTAATGTTAAGAGGAACTGTAATTAAGATATCAGGAGAAAAAACAATTAAGGTTGAGGTGTTACATGCTTATACACATGAAGTATATGGAAAAATTGTAAGAAGTAAAAAAGCCTACTTAGTGCACGATGAGCAAAAGCGTGCACTTGTTGGTGATGAGGTTATTATTGCATCGTGCAGACCTATTAGTAAAAGGAAACGGTTTCGGTTGTTTAGAATAATTAAGTCAGCCCAACAAGAAAATTATTATTCTGAATTTAAAAAGACACTTTACACGGAAAAATGATATTTTTCGAAGAAATAGAGTTGAAAAATTTCAATTGGAAAAGAACATACTTGGATTGTTGAAAATATAGTATGTTTTTATACTGCTTGATTTACTTATTTTTCATTAAGTAAGAAAGCCATATATAGGGGAAGAGTCAGAATTTTTTCCGATCGGCCAATATTATAGTCACCAAGTTTTATTGCGCTATTAACATGGTATTTTTCCGGGTGATTCAGAATGGTTTTAGTGCTCTTTGTGTTGCCGGAATTTGCTTTTACTTCAACCAGTACGCATTCTCCTTTGTAGCGAATGACAAAATCCACTTCAAGTCCAGAATCCTTGTGATAATAGTACAGCTTTCGTCCCATCTTGGCAAAGATGTCCGCAATCAGACTTTCGAAAATTGCACCCTTATAGCCAAATAGATTTCCTTGCAGAATATCGAATTGAGTACCGTCTTCCAGCATTGCAACAAAAAGGCCCATATCACGCATGTATACTTTGAAAATATTTTGTTCTGCATTGCCGTCAAGCGGAAGTTCAGTAATGGATAGGTTATAGCAGCGGGAAATAATACCTGCATCTTCAATCCATTGCAAGCTGCCTTCGAATTTCGAAGCTGTTGCTCCTTTCTTTACAACGGAATATTGGAACTTTTTATTTTCTTTGCTCAGCTGTTTGGGGATGGATTGGAAGCATTCTCTGATAACTGGCTTATCTTTTTTATCAGCATATTTGACCATGTCATCTTCATAGGAACGCACGATATCACGCTGGATCTGAAGTACTTCATCCATTCGTTTTGTGTTAACAAAAGTTTGTACAGCATCCGGCATACCGCCTACTACAGTATACTGTAACAGTAATTCACGGAGACGTTGATGAAGTGCTTCAGGAATTGCTTTTTCATTTTGGAGGCTATCCTTAAGTAATGCAATAATCTGTTCAGAGATTCCGTTAGCCCACAGAAATTCCTCGAAATCCAAAGGATACATATCAATGACTGTTTCATATCCCACAGGAATTGACTTAGGCTCTTTACTTCCATAACCCTTTACCCCAAGCAGAGAACCGGTGCCTATCACGTCATAGCGACCATCTAATTTGAAAAATTTTAGCGAAGTTCTGGCATCTGGGCATTCCTGTATTTCATCAAGAACGAGAATGGTTTTTCCAGCTTCGAAAATAGCATCGCGCCCCATGAGGGCAGATAGCAGCATTGTAATATGATCTACATCCAATTGTCCGGAAAACACGGAAGCGTACTGGGGATTGGCAAAAAAATTCAAGTAAACAACATGCTCGTAATGTTTATTTGCGAAATCAAGTACAGAAAATGTTTTGCCACATTGCCTGCATCCCTTGACGATAAGAGGTTTGTGATCGATGGTGTTCTTCCAATCAAGTAGAATTTTTTCAATTTTGCGTTGAAGCATTTTTTCACCTCCATATCAATTCTATTTTAGTATAGCCAAAATATAAAATAATTTCAAGGGACTTTTTGGATGAAAATAAAACTTTTTCAAGCGACTTTTTCTCGAAATTAAAACTATTTAATAATAAAAGGATATTCCGATGCTTTAGAGGTTGATTGTTGCTGTTTTTTTTCCTGATATATGAGGAGAGTTCTTCCTCATGCATTTTGACAGTAAAACAACTGATGTTGTAAATACGAAACCATATGGTGGAGCGGAGGATAGGCCGGCGCCATGAAGCGTGTGCAGAGCGATCAACGGAGCTATCAAGCCTGTAGTGGCATACAGGTGTGCGAAGATACTGTATGGGGATAATGATACTTCTACTACGGCCCTCCACTGACTAGCGAGGGAGTGCCTGTGATATGCGTATATTCCGGGGGAACAACGGTATCGATGGGGCTATGATGCAATAGTGCCGATTGCAGTTTGCAATATGATATACCAGCAGCACCTTAGATGAGATTAGTTTATTCATGGGTAAATGCCCATGCCGAAATACTCTGGTACCAAGAGAGAGCTATTGAAAGATAGTTCTCTCTTGGTGCACAATTTTTGTTATAGCAGTTTTATGTGCTTTGCTGTTTACAGAAGGAATTATGCTTTCTATCCTCATGATCTGATACAGAAAGAGGTTGTGGTTAGCAAGCAGAAGTTAGTAAAGCGTGCAGATAGGAGGAAAAATGAAAGATATACCTTTGTGGGCAAAATATACCCTAACCGTCGAAGAAGCAGCTGTATATTTCCGCATTGGAGAAAACAAGTTGCGAAAACTGATTTCGGAAAACAGATCGGCAAAATTTATTCTGTGGAATGGGAACAGACCGCAGATTAAGAGAGTGATGTTTGAGAAATTAGTAGATGAGCTATCATTGCTATGATTTGAAATAGATGATAGCGTAGAACTGTAAATATACATATTACAGATATGGTTAGGAGGAATACTAATGTCAACAAAGCGAAAGGATCAGAAAGGTCGTATCCTGAGGGAAGGAGAGAGCCAACGTGCGGATGGTATGTACATGTACCGATATGTGGACATTCTTGGAGTAAGAAGATGTATTTATAGTTGGAGGCTTGTTAAAACAGATAAGCTTCCCAATGGAAAACGTTGTACTGCTCCATTACGCGATCTTGAAGAGGTGGTCTGTCAGGACCTGAAAGATGGGATTAACACATATGCCGCAGAGAATACGACTCTTAATCGTTTCTATGAAGAGTATATTGAGATGAAGTATGAGTTGAAAGATTCTACTCGCAATAACTATAAGTATCTGTATAGCAAGTATGTAAAGAACACAATTGGAACTATGAATGTAGGCAGCATCAAATTCAGCGATATCAAGAAGTTTTATATCTCTTTGATCCGGAGGGGATTCAAACCTAATAGTGTGGAAAACATCCAGACAATCCTTCACCCGGTATTCAACGCAGCAGTAAGAGATGGCTATATTCGAAAGAATCCAACAGACGGTGTACTTACTGAAATAAAGAAGAGCCATAATTGGGAAAAGCCTAAACGTCATGCTTTGACAGTTGCACAGCAAAAAAGATTTATGAGTTTTGTGGCCAATTCGAAAACATATAGTCACTGGTTGCCTTTGTTCACTGTGCTTTTGGGAACCGGCTGCAGAATTGGGGAAGTGTGTGGTTTGAGATGGGAAGATTGCGATTTCGAAAATAGTCTTATCAATATCAATCATAACTTGATCTATCGTCAGATGGAAGATGGGAAGATGGCATTCCATATTACTACACCCAAAACAAAAAGCGGCACACGGATTATTCCGATGTTCAGTGAAGTTAAGAATGCGTTGGAATCTCTACGGAACACAGTAAATACATGCAGCGTTGATGGATACTGCGGCTTTATCTTTAGCGGCAGGGTGGGGCAGATGCTCCATCCGCATCTGATCAATCGTGCGATTGAAAGAATCATAAGGGATGCTAATGGGGAAGAAGGAGCACGAGTAATGCTTCCGCACTTCAGTGTTCATAACCTGCGTCATACATTCTGTACCCGGATGTGCGAAAACGAACCGAATATTAAAATAATCCAGGAGATCATGGGGCATCGTAATATCGAGACAACTATGGACGTTTATAACGAGGCAACGAAGGAAAAAAAGATGGAAAGCTTCACACGATTGGAAGGAAAAATGTCCATTTCATATCTCTGATATCGATCATGTTTTTTACACAAAGTTATACACATTTACACCACAATTTACACCAATAAACAGCAAAGAAACAAGAAGATATAAAAGGAAATGTGCGTGTGATAAAGGAAAAAGCCTTGAGATATATAGGAAATGTGAGGTTATGAGAAATTATGAGTATGATAAAGTGAGATTCCCCACGATGAAGCCGCTGGATCGCTGAAACCTTTATAAATCAACGGGTTTGGGGCTTTGAAAAAGAAGCCTCATTTTACACCAAATTTACACCAATTGAATTTTTCCTGATGGAAATTCCGAACTGAATATTCTAAGAAAGACACTTTTCAAAATGATGAAAAGTGTCTTTTTTAATAGCATGAAACAGAAAATATTGCTGTTAGTGATAGCCATAATCCACGATAAGCCAATGTCGGTCGTAATCAAAAAAACAAAATAGATCATCCGCTTCACGATAAAAATATGAAAAATGAGTTGGTACCGGTAAGGAGGAATATACTTTGGCAGTAATGGACTCCAAAAGAGCCGGGATAATTTCTAAATCGTGCTCTATCGCTTCCGGAAAACAGAAATCTTTGTTTACTTCAATGATTGCAAAGAAAGAAACCTCACGAATATTTGTGTTGTATTCTTTTGACAGAATGCGACAATTTTGCTCTTGTAAATTGAACGGAGTAAGGCTATTTACTTGTTGAAGGAACGATTCATCGTTTGGTGTATAATCTAACAAATAGAAGGTAAACAAATATATGAAGATGATTCCTAATGCAATTATGATGAAAAATGTGACGAATCTTTTTTCTGACTTACTCATTAATGATAGAATCTCCTTCCCCAAATTGTTTATTTGCAAAAATCATAATAACCTTGGCCTAGAACAAGATAAAAACTGCCAGATGAAATCCAATTATATGGATTTAGTTGACCATTTTCTTGAGGAATATAGCCAAAAGTATCATTAAACCACAGAGATTTCGCTTTCAGAGATGGTTGCGATTAATGTAGTAGGCACCATCATCAAAAAATTCAATTTCATAGATATCTGTATAGTAGCAGAGTGAATGCGATGCATTGTGTTCATGATTTATACAGATCCCATCCATGACTTTTCCGTCAAATGCTGAAAGATCAAAGGAATAATGAAGAAGTGGCATGTTGTTCGCTTCAGGTGAAGAATAAAAATCTATGCTCCATATCGCCTTTTCCTCGAAACGTCCAAAGACAGCAGAAACAGTAAAATTGCTTATTGTTTTTTCTGTTTCATTGAAATAAGAGGACAAAATATGCCGACATTTTTCCTGAGCTTCATCAAGAGAAACGCAGGAAACATCCGGATAATCATACAAACGGTGCCCCATCAAGAATTGCATTTCAGATTCGTAGGGAATATGCCCGTATTTATAGAAAAAGGCTGCTTTTAGTTCGGGAGGCCAGAACAGGTAAGAGCCGTATAGATTTTCCCATTCTGCGGAAGCAGAAAAAATAGGAACCATTTCATTGCAATATTGAACATGATTTTCCCAGTGTGAACGGGAAGTATCTTCGCAGTTACAAGAAAAAACAGTGCCGCTTCCTGCAAAGAAACTAACTTCAAAAAAACGATCGGATATTTTAGAATAGAAAAATCTGACGGTTGTTTCACCCCGCTTGTTAATCGATACTTCTGTTAAAAGATGATCGATTTCATCAGAAGTTAAACAGCTGTGCATGGCCAAATGCCTTTTTGCGATAACAATATTGGTATCGTCGAAAACATCCGTAGCTGCGTAGCATGAAGCACAAACTGAAATAAGGATCAGAACAAAGATATGAAAAAGATGTTTTCGCATAGTTAACCTCCTATTATCGACTTAGATTACTGCAGAAAGAATTGATGGAAAACCGATTTTCAAAATTTTCATTTGATCTTTATAACGATTATATTAATGGCAGTTAAAAGCAAAAATACATATAATAATATGTTGCTCTGTGTGATTCTATAAAGAAGTCCACGCTGTGTAATATTCATTTCGATATTATCATGATGATTTACATACACATTGCCGTTCCTGATATACAAAGAAATATTACGTTCTTCATTATCTTTGTTTTTTTCCTCATTTGCTGTTTTCAGAATTTGATTACATTTTTCTTTTTCCTGTTGATAATCATAAAATATGCAGCCATCCTCGCTTACTTCATACAGATGCAATTGACAACCATCTCGATAATAAACTTTGTTATTAGCAATATGCAATGAGGAAATACCATTTCTTTTTCGTTTAAAAAATACAGAATAACAATAACTGCCATCTAAATGGTACACTTGAAGAATGTCGTTATGATACAGAATGTAAATTGAATTGTCGAGCAATGCATAATCAATGATTTTGGAGAAATACTTTTCTTCCTTGCTGAAGATATAAGGATTTCCTATTTTTGCTTTTTTCGACAAGAAAAATGGAGGATTCTCAGAAATGAAAAATAAAAAAAGAAAAAGGATTTGAAAGAATATAAGGATTGCTACATGTTTTTTCAAATATATCACTCCTTAAAATTGTTGCCTACACTCGAATATAGAAGCTTATATGAAGATTATTCCTAATGCAAATTAGCCTCTTCGATTGTAAGCTAATTACAATTAGCCGTCAAGCTGTTTCGCGATGTTTCAGGAAAACTTAGCTATCCATGTGAATCACCTTCGACTTCGTTGCAAGGTTTTGTTATAATATCGGTTTACAGGCTCATTTATGCCACATTTATGGACAGGTTACAAGGTTGCATCCATGGTAAAAAAGTGATACAATAAAGTGCAATCGGATGAAGATACGTTGATCAATGCAAGGAGCTGCTGGAACGATGCGCATATCCACCCCTGTAAACAAAAAGACATTGAAGCACCATCTGGATTACAACGGATGGAAGTATATTTTGCTGGTGATTCTGGCCGTATTCGGCTGGTGGCTGATTTACGATGTGTCCCGGCCGGTGGCACCGCCGGAAAAGCGAATTGATATTTATGTTCAGGCCGAAACCACCATGGACGAAGTGATGATGGCCTTTTTCGAGCCGGTATGGAAAGAAACCGTGCCGGAAATGGAAGAGGTGACGGCCTGTACCCTGATGGTGTCGGACCAGTACAATGCCGACATGCAGCTGGTGGTGCATTTTGCGGCGGCAGACGGGGATATTTACCTGATGAACAAGGAGTATTACCCCCGGTATGCAAGGCAGGGTATGTTTGTGCCGCTGGATGATCTGCTGGCGGACGGACGGCTGAACCTGGACGGTCTGGACCTGACCCTGGGGTATGTGGACGTGCCGGTGAAATTTGACGAAAACCATAACCCCATCGAATGGGAAAAACAGCTTTGCGGCGTGCCCATGGACAGCCTGTACGGCTTCATGACGGGCATGCAGGTGGACAACCGGGAGCTGTATGCCTGCATTGCGGTGAACAACGGCAATGAGGAAAACGTGATCAAGTTCTTCAACGCCATGATCCAGCAGGGCCGGCAGGAAAAGCCGGACTGGCTGGCGGAAGAATAAAGATACCGGAAGGGCTGAAAAACGCCCTTCTTTTTTGCAGGAGGAAAAACGATGAAGCTTCGCATTGCAGGTTATGTGAACGACAGCATTGTGGACGGGCCCGGGCTGCGGTTTGCAGTGTTTGCCCAGGGCTGTCCCCACGCATGCCCCGGCTGCCATAACCCCGAAACCCACGACATGAACGGCGGCAGGGAAGAGGAAACGGATACACTGATCGCGGAAATGAAAAAGAACCCGCTTTTGTCCGGCATCACCCTGTCCGGCGGCGACCCGATGATGCAGCCGGAAGCATGTCTGGAACTGGCCAAAGCGGCCCATGACATGCATCTGAATGTGTGGATGTACACCGGCTATACATGGGAAAAGATCATGGCACAGGAAAATGAGGCGTGGAACAAGCTGGTCAAGGAAACGGACGTACTGGTGGACGGGCCGTTCATCCTGAGCCAGCGGTCGCTGGAGTTGGACTATTGCGGCAGCAAAAACCAGCGGCTGATCGACGTGCAAAAGAGCCTTGCAAAGGGCGAAGTGGTTTTGTGGACGCCGCCGGAATGGTAATACAACAAAGGAACAGGCAATGCTTTGACAGGTGTTGCCTGTTTTGGTATAATTATATGTTGTGGGTCGATCTTGCCGGTACCGGATGGGCCGGACAGGCGCGCAACAGAAAATAATTTGCGTAGGGTATCCCAAGGGGAACCCGAACGGAGGAATGAAAAAATGAAAAACCGGAAAAAGACGTTTGAGATCACACTGCTCGGCCTGCTGCTGGCGCTGGAATTTGTGTTTGCGTATGTAAAGATTCCTATGGCCAGCGGCCTCTGTATTACCTTCAACATGGTGCCCGTAGCCATTGCAGCCATTGCCATGGGAATTGGCGGCGGTGCCATTGTGGGTGGCATCTTTGGTCTGCTTTCGTTTTCCACCTGCTTTGGATGGTTTGGCGGCGATGCATTCGGTGCGCTGCTTTTGAACATGAACCTCTTTTACACATTTGTTCTGTGTGTTATAACGCGCGTTCTTGTGGGCGCGCTGGCAGCGGCTATCCATAAGCTGATTTCCAAATGGGTGGATGTGCGCATCTGCTATATGATCACAGGCCTGCTGACGGCGCTTTTGAACACCATTCTTTTCATGTCCGCGCTGGTGCTGCTTTTTGGCAATACGGCCGAAGTGCAGGGCATGGTGGGCGGAAAGTCCTTCCTGCTGTTCATTGTAACGTCTGTGGGGGTCAACTCGGTCATTGAAATCGTCATTTCCACGGTGCTGACGGGTGCAGTGGGCACAGCCCTAAAAAAGGCGAAGCTAATCTGAAATAAAGGGAGATAATAACCATGATTCTGACCTTGGATGTGGGCAATACCAATATCAAAATTGCTGTGTTTGAGGGCACGGAAATGGTGCATTACTGGCGCCTTTCCACCACCCGGAAATATACCAGCGATGAGATGGGCGTGATGATCCATCAGATGTTTGCCCACGAAAAGCTGGATATCAAAAAGATCGAGGGCATTATCATGTCTTCCGTTGTGCCCACGGTGAACTTCACGGTGGAGCATATGTGCCGGGATTACCTGGGCATGGAGCCGGTGGTGGTGGCACCCGGAGTAAAGACGGGCATTGATATCAAGTACGAAAATCCCAGAGAATTGGGCAGCGACCGCATCTGCAATGCCGTGGCGGCCCATACGCTTTACGGCGGGCCCTGCATCTATATCGACTTCGGCACGGCCACTACCTTCGGTGCGCTGGACGATAAGGGCGCATTCCTTGGCGGCTGCATTTGCCCCGGCGTGAAGCTGACCAGCGAGGCGCTGGTATCCGGCACGGCCAAGCTGCCCCATTTTGAGCTGGTGATGCCGGAAACGGTGCTGGGCAAAACCACCATTGCCAATTTGCAGTCCGGTGTGCTCAACGGCTATGTGGGCCAGGTGAACTATCTGGTGAACCAGATCAAGAAAGAAATGGGCTTTGACAACATCAAGGTGATCGCCACCGGCGGCATGGCCCGGATGATTGCCGAAAAAGCCGGCGTGATTGATGAGATTGACGGGCTGCTCACATTGAAGGGCCTGCGGCTGATCTGGGAAAAGAACCATCCCGCAGCCTGATGAGAGAAAGAATGACTGACAGGAGGGGAAGGACGTGAAAAAGAGGGGCTTGTCCCTGGGCAGCATCCTGACCATCCTGCTGACCGTGGCCGTGCTGGCAGGCAGCATTGCCGTGTATTCGGCCTTTCACTCCGATGCGGACGTGCAGATGCGCACCCTGAAAATGGCCGGGCTATTGAGCGATACCTTTGGCGGCAACACCCAGGAGCCGGATGTGGGCAACGTGAACGTGACCACGGTCACCCTTTCTCCGCAAACCCAGCAAACACCCCCTCCGCAGCCCGTGGCCACCTTGCCCCCGGCAACCGATGGGGAGGTGACCATTACCCTGGCCGGGCTTGCTTCCTTTGAAAGCAGTGTATCGGACAGTGTGTATAACAAGCAAACCGCTTCCTGCGAATACCAGCCCATTCTGAGCGGGCTGGCCGGCCCAAACACCGGGGATATACGCATTGTGGCCTTGTCACAGGGCCTGTGCGCAAACGAAAAGCAGTACACCGATACAAACGCCCAGAACACGGCGGCCATGGCCTTGCGTGCAGCGGGGTTTGACACGGTCATGCTGGATGCCGATGCTGTGCTGCAAATGGGGGCCAATGCCGCGGAAACCACGGCGGATGCCCTGTATCAGAACGGCCTGCTGCCCTGCGGCCTGAATACCGGTCGCGCAGCGCAGATGCAATGGGTGGAAAAGGATGGCATGAAAATTGCCCTGATTGCCTATCAGGAAAAAATGTCCACCAAGTCCGCCAATACGCTGCAAAGCACCGGCGGGCAGGGCATGATGGCGGCGGATACCATGGACGAATTGAAAGCCATGATCACCGATGCCAGAAGCCGCGGTGCCCATCTTGTGATTGTATACTATTACTGGCAGCAGACCAGCGTGACCAAAGTGACGGCCAACATGCGCAAAACGGCTCTGGATGTGACAGCGGCCGGCGCGGACGTGATCGTGGGCGTGGGCCCCAAGCGACTGCTTCCGGCGGCATGGCTGAGCACGTCCGACGATAACGGCATTTCCAGGCGGGCGCTGGTGCTGTATTCTCTTGGAAGCTTGCTGACGGAATCCCGGGAAGGATACGATATTTCCGGTGCGCTGGTGCATGTGAAAGTGAAGACAAAAGGAAGCGGCGCCCAGGCCACAGCCCTCAGCTACACCCCCACCTACATCTGGAAGCAGCAGATCGGTGGCAAGGATCAGTACCGGGTTTTGCAAAGCAATGCAGCCGCACCCAATGAAATGAACGAAGCTCAAAGGGGCGTTATGAGCCGCTGTTTGCTTCGTACACGGGAAAACCTGGACGACAGCCTGCTGCTGATCAATGAAGACTGAAAAGGAAGAGACCGTCTTGCGACGGCCTCTTTTTTATCGTCAGGTATTGCCGCAGCGGCAGGAGGTGCAATTGCTGCAGGTATTGCAGGTGTTGCAGGTGTTGCAGGGGGAAGCGACGGTGTTTTCGTCGCAAAGCGTGGCCGGGGGGAACAGGGGCAGGGCAAAGAATTCGTCGCAGACGCTGTCGGCAAATTCTTCGCAGGGGGGAATGCTGCAGAAGCCGTAGCTGGGCACCAGGATTTCCACCTTGGCCAGCACTTTCAGCACAATGGTGACACAGATGGTGAGGCGGAAGGTATTGTTGCCAAGGTAGGAACCGGCCACGCACACGGCGCTGGCCATGCCTTCCAGAGTGAAGGGAACGATGGATTCATCGGGAACGGCCAGCAGCACATCCCGGCTGACGGTGATCACGCCTTTGCCGATATATTCCACGCAGCGGCTGTCGGTAAAGAGAATATCAATGGGGATCTGGATATTGCCGCGCACGCGGGCAAAACAGGGGCGGTCGCACAGGCGTTCCACGGACAGGTTGGTAATATCCACGTCCATGGTGCTGGAACGGCAGGACTCAAAGGTGATGGGGGGAACGGGAGCGGATGTAGGCGCAACGGTTTCGGATTCGTTGTTGCAACAGGCATTGCAGTTGCAATTGTTTACCACCTGCGCGTAGCTGGTGATTTGCACATCCACGCCGGTCAGCTGCTGTTGCTGCAGGCAGCTGTCATACACACGCTGTACCTGAATGCAGATTTTTTCGTTCAGCCCATCCAGCACGTTGCCGGCGATGGTGCCGGGGCAGCAGGAAGGATTGGCATTTTTGTAAGAATAGAAAGACATAAGCAGCGCCTCCTTATGGTTTGTTTCGCCATCATGATTGGCGGAAAGCGGTTTTGCCCGGCCTTCAATTTCATGGTATGTGAAAAGGGCAGGAGGGTGCAAAAAAGCCGCTCCGTTTTTGCGAAGCGGCCAACGATTTATTTGGTTTCGATGAAATAGCCTTCGATGCGGGGATACATTTTGATTTCCCCGCCTTCGGTGAGCACGCTGTAGGTTTCGGCGGCCATGCCGTACAGCACGCCCTTTGCCCCGGGCTGTACACCGGGATCCTCCGTGAAGACCACATAACAGATTTCCTTGTAGTTATCGCCGGATTTACTCAGCGCATATTTTACAACCCATTCGATGGTGTTCTGCTTCACTTCGGCCACATAGCCTTCCAGTTCCACCAGTTTCCCCTTGTTGGCGGATTTGGAAAGGTTCTGATAGGAAAGGGATTTGGCCTCCGTTTTCAGCTTTGCGGTGCGCTCGGTATTGCTGTAGCTGCGGGTGGAAGTGAAGGTGAACATGCGCTCGTTCATGCCTTTCTTCGTCACCTTCAGGATGATGGTGTAGGTGCCTTCGGCGCTGGTGTCCAGCTTGAAGGAAAAGTTCTGGGACGTGGTGGACTTGGTATAGTCCACAGGGCCGGTCACGGAAACCTGGGTGGTGGCGCCTTTTTCGGTGCTGCCGGAAAGGATGGTTTCGTCGGTAAGGGTTTCACCGGGGCCTACATCCAACTGCACGGCCAGCATGCCCTTCTGATATGTGACGGAGAACATGCGCTGGGCGGCAATGCAGCCTTCCTTTTCAGCGGTGACGGTGATGGTGTACACGCCCTGAGAAGGCAGCTTTACCTTGAAATTGAAAGCGCCGGAAGAGGACGCGGTATCGTTATAGGTGATGGCGCTGGAAGAGCCAAAGGACATCACGGTGGTCGTTACGATGGCCTTCTTGGCGGTAATGCCTTTGACAGTGAAGGTGGCTTCGTTGGTTTCCTGGGGGGGAGCAGAGGTGAAATTCAGTTTGATGGGCAATTCGGGCATGGGCAGGATGCGGGTGAAGCGCAGGGTTTTCATAATGGTTTCCAGCGCCTTTTCGTCGCTGCTGCCTGCTTTGCGGTCATACACCTGCATATCCAGGGTGATGGTGTAGCCGTTGCGGATGGTGCGCCGCTGATAACCGGTGCAGGAAACGGTGCCGTTTTCTTTCAGGGAATATTTGGTGTGCAGGATACGGTTCACGTCGTTATCGTACTTCTTCCATGCGGCCTTGGAGTAGGAATAGCCCAATACGCCGTAAGCGGAGCCGTTGGTGTGGGACTGACGGAATTCCTTGCGCATATCGTCGTCCTGTTCGTTCAGGTCAAAATACTGCTGAGCGTCCCAGTTCTGCAGGGCGGTAACAACGAAAATGCGGTTATTTTTGTTGTCGTACGCTTTCAGGAGAATGCCCTCGTTTTCGAACGTGTTCACGACAATCTGATAATCTTCGCCCTGACTTTCGATCCATTCCTGATTGGCGGAAAGATTGTAGGGGGTGAGCACCTTATCATAATCCTTGGGGTTCAGGTCAATGGAGAAATACCCTTCGGAAAAAGTATGGGTATCGGCCAATGCGGCGGGCATCAAAAAAACCAGTATCAGCACAGCAAGCAAAAGCACTTTACGCATCGGGAAGCCTCCTTCCGTAAAAAAACAAAAGATCAACATATATTATATCACAAAAGCAGTTGATTTTCAATATTGAGCATGTGTTTGGTGCAGCTGTGAGTAAGCGGCAATTGTAACAAAAAAGGCAGGCGGAAATTGCCTGCCTTTGTATGGATGGAAAAATCAGAATTCGGCGCTGCCGGTGGTACGGGGGAAGGGCAGCACGTCGCGGATGTTGGCGACGCCGGTGAGGTACATGATGAGGCGTTCGAAGCCCAGGCCGAAACCGGCGTGGGGAGCGGTGCCGAACTTGCGCAGTTCCAGATACCACCAGTAGTTTTCCCGGCCCAGGCCCAGCTCGTCAATGCGCTTTTCCAGCACATCCAGACGTTCTTCACGCTGGCTGCCGCCAATCAGCTCGCCAATGCCGGGGACCAGCACGTCCACAGCGGCCACGGTCTTGCCGTCGTCGTTCTGGCGCATGTAGAAAGCCTTGATATCCTTGGGATAGTTGTACACGCAAACGGGGCAGCCGAAATGCTGTTCGGCCAGATAACGTTCGTGTTCGGTCTGGATGTCCATACCCCAGAACACCTTGTATTCGAAGTCCTTATCCGCCTTCTGCAGGATGTCGATGGCTTCGGTGTAGCTGCAGCGGGCAAATTTGCTGGTGGCCACATGCTGCAAGCGTTCAATAAGGCCCTTATCCACAAACTGGTTCAGGAACTGCAATTCTTCCTGTGCCTTTTCCAGCACGTCGGAAATGACATAATGCAGCATATCTTCCGCCAGCTCCATATCGTCGTTCAGGTCGGCAAAGGCGATTTCCGGCTCGATCATCCAGAATTCGGCGGCATGGCGGGGGGTGTAGCTCTTTTCGGCGCGGAAGGTGGGGCCGAAGGTGTAGACATTGCGGAAAGCCATGGCGTAGCATTCGGCGTTCAGCTGGCCGGAAACGGTGAGGGAAGCGGGTTTGCCGAAGAAATCCTGGTTTTCCAGCACATTGCCCTTTTCGTCCTTGGGCAGGTTCTGCAGATCCAGCGTGGTGACGCGGAACATTTCGCCGGCGCCTTCGCAGTCGCTGCCGGTGATGAGGGGGGTGTGCACATAGACAAAATTCCGGCTGGCAAAGAAGGCGTGAATGGCCTGGGCTGCCAGAGAACGGATACGGAAGACGGCGCTGAAAAGGTTGGTGCGGGGACGCAGGTGCGCCTGGGTGCGCAGGTATTCCACGGTGTGGCGCTTTTTCTGCAGGGGATAGGAAGGATCGGACAGGCCCACCACTTCCACCTTGGTGGCGTGGATTTCAAAGGGCTGTTTCATTTCAGGGGTGTGGACCAGCTTGCCTTCGATGGTGAGGGCGCTGCCCAGGGTGGTTTTTACCACTTCTTTGAAGTTTTCAAGGGCTTCGTCGCAGACGATCTGCACGTTTTTGAAATACGTGCCGTCGTTGATTTCGATGAAAGCAAACGCCTTGCTGTCGCGCAGGGTGCGCACCCAGCCGGAGATGGTGACGATGGATTCATGGGCAGGGGTTTGCTTGTACAGGGTACGGATATCAAATTGCATGGTATATGTTCCTCCGCTTTTGTTTATTCGGCGGCACGGCCCAGCAGGGCGGCGCCGATGATGCCGGCTTCGTTGCGAAGCGCAGCCAGCTTGATTTCGGAATAGGGCAGGTTTTTGTTGAGGATGTAGTTAGGCACCTTATTGCGCACGGCTTCTGCCAGGAATTCGCCGGCATAGCTGACGCCGCCGCCCAGCACCACCATATCGGGGTCCAGGAACTGGATGACGTTGTTGCAGGCCATGGCCAGATAATCGGTGTACTGGTCAAACACCTTCACGCCTACGGGATCGTTTTCCTTGGCGGCATCGATGACGATCTTGGCATTGATGCGGTTCACATCGCCGCCGGCTTTCTTCATGATGGCGCAATCGGGATTTTCCTTCACCGCTTCCTTGGCCATGCGGATGATGGCGGTGGCGCTGGTGTAGCGTTCCAGGCAGCCGCGGTTGCCGCAGGAGCAGGGCTCGCCGCCGGCCACCAGAATCATATGGCCCAGCTCGCTGGCTACGCCGTGTACGCCGTTCCAGGGCTTGCCGTCGATGATGATGCCGCCGCCCACGCCGGTGCCCAGGGTAAGGAACACGCTGGAAGAGCAGCCTGCGCTGACGCCGGCGTAGCTTTCAGCCAGGCCGGCCACCGTGGCGTCATTGCCTACATAGACGGGCTTGTTGATGTATTTTTGCAGCTCGGTGCGGAGGGGAATATCCTTCCAGCCCAGGTTGGTGCAGAAGATGACGTTGCCGTTTTCGTCGGCGCAGCCGGGAATGCCGATGCCGATGCTCTTTACATCGTCATGGGTGAGGCCGGCCTTTTCCAGTGCCTTATCGGCGCAGACGGCCATGTCTTTGATCACTTCCTGATAGGGACGGGTGTGCAGCGTTTTGGTGGATGCTTCGGACACGATTTCCCATTTTTCATTCACAACGCCCACGGCGATATTGGTACCGCCCAGGTCAACACCGATATATACCATTCCATTTTCCTCCGAATATTTATTTGGGCATGTTCAGGCCCATCATTTCGTTCAGACGACGATCCAGTTCCTTGGCGGCGGAATAGCCCATTTTTTTCAGGCTGAAGTTCCGGGCGGCCACCTCAATGATAATGGCCAGGTTACGGCCGGGACGTACCGGCAGCACCAGCTGGGGAATGCGCACGTCCATGATGGTGGTGAAATCCTCGGAAAGGCCAAGACGGTCGTACGCCTTTTTTTCTTTCCAGTGCTCCAGGTGGATCACCAGGTCGATGGAGCGGCTCATCATAACGGAGCCGATGCCGTACATGGCGCGGATATCGATGATGCCGATACCGCGGATTTCCATGAAGTGGCGGATGGTTTCGGGGCTTTCGCCCACCAGGCGCTTATCGTTTACCTTGCTGATATCCACCACGTCATCAGCCACCAGCTGGTGACCGCGCTTGACCAGCTCCAGCGCCGTTTCGCTTTTGCCCACGCCGCTTTCGCCGGTGATGAGTATACCCACGCCGTACACATCCACCAGCACGCCGTGCATGGTGGACCGGGGTGCCAGCACACGGTTGAGGTAGTTCATGGCGTTGACGGTGAACTTGGTGGTCATCTCTTCACTGCGCAGAAGAGCCACGTCGTGGGCCTTGGCCAGAGTGACCATATCTTCCGGCGGCAGCATGCCACGGCAGAAAATGACGCAGGGGATGGGGTAGGAGAAATACTGCTCCAGCCGGGCGGAACGTTCCTCTTCGGAAAGGGATTCCAGATAGGTCATTTCCACCAGCCCCACAACCTGGGGACGCTCATAGGCGAAATGTTCATAAAAACCGACGAACTGCAGGCCGGGCCGGTTCAACTCCACAGAAGGGATATCCCATTCCTCCCGGGACGTGGGGGACAGTACCTGCAGGTTCAGCGTTCTGATAAAATCCTGTACCTTGACCAAGAAAACGCCTCCATCCTTTTTAGCGTAATTGGTTACTGATTATTATACCGCGCAAAGCGTTGTTTTGCAAGGCTTTTCAGGGATTTGGAGCGGGAACAAATTCCTGCAGGGCGCCGATGCCCGGCTGATAGGGCTTCAGCTTCATTTTCTTTACATCGTACTGGATGGCGGAAAGGATTTTTGCCGCTTCCGTTTCATCGGTGACCAGCACGGGCTGGTAGTTATTGTAATCCCGGGTGCCGGACATGTGGGCAGGAAGGATGTTCAGCTGATGGCCCAGGTATTGCCCGTCTTCATCGAAAGAAAGGGTGAAACGGGCGATGTATGTGCGGATGGATTTCACTTCCTTGTTGCCGCCGAAGGAGAAATTGCCCAGGCTCCAAAGGGTGGTTTTGCCGTTTTCGGTACGCAGCCCCTGAATGACGTGGGGGTGATTGCCCACCACGATATCTGCGCCGTTGCGGAGGAACTGGTCCGCCATGCGTTCCTGGTTTTTATCGTGGTGATTGTCATATTCCACACCGCCGTGGAGGCAGGCGATGACCACCTGGCAGCCCTCATCTTCCTTCAGCTTCTGAATGGTTTCCTTCATCATCAGGCCGTTGCCTTCCTGCCACCACCAGGAGATATTGATGGACACAAAGCCGACTCTGATGTTGTTCTTTTCGTAGATATAGGTGACGTTGTCATACTCCGTGGAGCCGAACCAGTTTACGTTGTTTTCGTTCAGCGCCTGTATGGTGGACTGATAGCCGGGCAGGCCGTAATCGATAACGTGGTTATTGCCCAGATAACAGGCTTCAATGCTGCTGAGGGGCAGCATTCTGGCATAAGCGGTGGGGGAACGGAAGGTGTAGGTTTTTTTCTGGGCCACGCCTTCTTCGGAATCGTGAAAGGTGCCCTCCAGGTTGATGATGGTCAGGTCATCTTCTTCAAAAAGGGTTTTCACATTGGCAAAGGGATATTCAAGACCGTTCTTTTCCACGAAGGCTTCAAAAGAAGCGTCCCTTCCACGCAGAAGGGGCGTATTGCCCAGGGTGCAGTCGCCGGTGAAAGTGAGCGTAACCTGCTGAGGCGCTTCATAAAGCGCAACGGGGGCGTCCTGGGCCAGGCAGGGAAAGGCAAAAGCGCATATCATCAGCAAAACAAGAATCAATCGCATGAAAATAAATCCTTTCGTATCAATCGGATACACCTATCTTACCCGAAGGGTAAAGCGGTGTCAATGCTTATTTGTCAAGAATGGAAAGGGAAAACGCCGGCAGGCCATGCCAACAAAAAATTGGACAGGAAAGCAAAAAAATGCAAAAAGATACTTGACGGGGAAACAGGATTGTGGTATTATATCACCTGTTGACGAGCTCAGCTTGTCCGAATGGAGAAGTCGCCTAGCTTGGTCGAGGGCGCACGACTGGAAATCGTGTAACGGGTAAAACCGTTCGAGAGTTCGAATCTCTCCTTCTCCGCCACAAGAAAAGCACCTTTCGAAGGTGCTTTTTTTGCAAAGAAAAACGCGGAGGGGAAAACAGATGCCCGAAACGATGATCTATACAAAGAACGCGGCTTATCAGAAATTTGAAGTGCTCAAAACCAACCGGAACAAGCGCTATCGCTACAACGAGTTTCTGGTGGAAGGGGTACGCAGCCTGAAAGAAGCGGTACAAAACGGCTGGAAGATCAAAAGCCTGCTGTACGCCCGGAACGGCCTTTCCGATTGGGCGAAGGATATGATCCAAAACACAAGAACGGAAATGAATTATTGCCTTGCCCCCGAACTGATGCGGGCATTGAGCGCCAAGGAAGATACCAGCGAGCTGATGGCCGTGATTGAGATGCGGGAGGATAAGCTGGACACGGTGCAATTGTCAAAAAAGCCTTTTCTGGTGCTGTTTGACCGGCCTTCCAACAAGGGCAACCTGGGCACCATGATCCGCTCCTGCGACGCGCTGGGGGCGGATATGCTGATCCTGACCGGCCATGGGGTGGATCTGTATGACCCGGACGTGGTGGTATCGGCCATGGGCAGCTTTTTTAACCTGCCGGTGATCCGCATGGCGGACAATGAGGAACTGTTCCGCTTTGTGGAAAAGATGAAAGAAAGCTATCCTGATTTTCAGCTGGTGGGCACCACGGCCCACAAGGAAACCCCGGTATACACCGTAGATATGAAACGGCCCACCCTGCTGATGATGGGCAATGAAACCATGGGGCTGAACAAGGCGTTCAAGGAAAAGTGTGACGTATTGTGCACCATCCCCATGGCGGAAACCAGCTATGCATCGTCCTTCAACGTCAGCTGTGCGGCGTCCATCCTGATGTACGAAATTACAAGGCAAAGGGCACAGGCATGACAAGGATTGTTCTGGAACCATTGACGGAAGAAAACCTGCCCTTTGTGCAAGAAATCCAAAGAAGCGATGTGCCGCTTTCTTTTGTGGATGATGTGGATGCGATCTGGGAACTTACCCAGTACGGGAATACCCATCAGCTGGCTGGATGCACCTTCGCCATACGGTATGAAAAACGGTACATAGGCGTGCTGCTGCTGGGGGATGCGATCCCCTGGGAAACGGACCCGGACGAAATGAAACAGCAGCCTTTCTGGCGGCTGATGGGGTTTGTGATGGATGCGGCGTTCCGGGGGAAGGGGCTGGGCGCAGAGGCGTTGGAAGCGGCTGTTTGTGCTGTGTACGAGCGCTTTGGCGTGCGGCCCATCGCGCTTGGATGCCATGAAGAGAATACCCGGGCCATGGCCTTTTATGAACGGCATGGATTTAGAAGAACCAACGCCATGGAAGGAAAGGACATCTACTTCCTGCGCTATCCTCTTTCATGCGCCGGCTCTACTTTCCGTAGGTAGGAAAATAGCACGTTTTCGCGTATGATAGGTTGCGGAGGTGAAAAAATGGACCAGTATGTAACAGGCACCATGATCCGCACCCTGCGGGAAAAGAAAGGCATGACCCAGGCGGAGCTGGCGGAAAAACTGTATGTTTCCGATAAAGCGGTATCCAAATGGGAGAACGGGAAGGGCTACCCCGATGTTTCTTTGCTGGAAAGCATTGCGGAAGTGTTTGGCATTTCGGTGACGGAGCTTTTGTCCGGCAAGGCGGTGCAGAACATGAATACATCGGGGAATATGCTCCGGTCCAAGTTTTATGTATGCCCGGTATGTGGAAATGTGCTTCACAGCATGGGAGAAGCGGAAATCCATTGCCACGGAGTGAAGCTGATCCCGTCGGAAGCAGAGAGAAGCGACGAGCAGCACATGATTCTGATGGAAGGCGTGGAGGATGAATACTTTGTGCGCATTGAGCATGAAATGACCAAAGCGCACTATATTTCCTTTATGGCTGCCGTTTCCGGCGACCGGCTGCAGATGGTGAAACTGTATCCGGAGGGCAATGCGGAAGCCAGGTTCAAAACTTCTTCCGTAAAGCGTATTTACTTTTACTGCAACCGGGACGGCCTTTTCTATACCGACGTGCACCGTATGATCGACGGCCGGCAAACGGCTTATGACAATACGGCGGAAAGAAAAGCGCTGGAGGATGCGGCAAAAATGCTCTTCGGCTGAATGACAAATGGGCACGCACAAAACAAGTGCGTGCTTTTTTGTTCCATTCTGGCAGGAAAAGTGTCACGGGAAGCCGTTGTATTCGCACGGGCATTATGGTAAAATGAATGTATATCATGCAAAGGAGCGCATCATGATCAAAGCCCTGTTTTTCGACCTGGACGGTACGCTTTTGAACAGTGAAAAGAAAATTCCTCTTTCGGCAAAGGCAGCATTGAAAGCCTGCCGGGAAAAGGGGATCCGGGTGTATCTGGCCAGTGCACGTTCCCCCAGGCTACAGGAAACGCTGGGATGGGGAGAAGAGGAATTTTCCCTCTTTGACGGCGGTATTTATTCCAACGGCGGCTATGTGGAAGCATCAGGCAGAAAGGAATATGCCTTCATTGACGCCGATGCGGTGCAAAAATGCGTGGAGGCGGTGAGCCGGTATGAAAACGTGCATCTGTCCCTGCACACACCGGGGCACGGCTATGCGTTCAATTTTCCCTATAATGCGGAACTGGCAAAAGGCTGGGGCATTACGGAAGAAAACCTGCGCCCACTGAACAGGGAAACCATGAAACAGACGGCCAAAATGCTGGTGTTCTGGCGGAACCTGGTGGGGGAAAGGGAACGGATGCCCGAAGGACTGTGCCGGGAAACGGAAAAAATCTGCCAGGGAAAAGCCCGGCTTTACGTCACCGATCAGGGCGCTGCCATGCAGGTGACCAGCCTGCAGGCGGGCAAGCTTTCGGCGGTGGATGAAGTGCGGCGCATGATGGGCCTTGAAAAAGAAGAAATTGTGTTCTTTGGCGATGATCTGAACGATCTGGAAGTGATCCGGGCATATCCGGTGACGGTGGCCATGGGAAACGGCGCCGACGAAGTGAAGAGGGCGGCAAAATACCAGACGCTTGCCAACGATGAAGACGGTATTGCCCATGCAATCAGAATGCTGGGCCTGACGGAATAAAGGAGGAAAAACCAATGCTGATCAACAGGGGCATCAAGCGGGGTGTGAACCTTGGCGGCTGGCTGAGCCAGTGCGATTACAGCGATGACAGGCTGAACAATTTCATCAGGGAAAGCGATATTGAACGCATCGCTTCCTGGGGGCTGGACCATGTGCGTATTCCGGTGGATTACAACGTGGTGCAGACGGAAGAAGGGCAGTATAAGGAAGAAGGCTTCCGGCTGCTGGAAAAAGCCTTTGGCTGGTGCGAAAAGCACGGGCTGAAGGTGGTGCTGGATTTGCATAAGACCAAAGGCTATTCCTTCGATAAAGGCGAAAAGCAGGCAGGCTTTTTTGACGATGAAGGGCTGCAGGAACGCTTCATTTGCCTGTGGGAAGAGTTTGCCCGCCGCTATGGCGACAGGCATGACCGCATTGTGTTTGAATTGCTCAATGAAGTGACGGAAGAACGTTTCAGCCCCATCTGGAACGGCATCATCCGCCGCACCATGGAAAGGATCCGCAAAATTGCACCGGATACCATCGTGCTGGTGGGCAGCTACTGGAACAATTCCGCTTCCTCCGTTCATGCGCTGGAAAAGCCGTATGACGATAAGGTGGTGTACAATTTCCACAGCTATGATCCTCTTTTGTTCACCCATCAGGGCGCGCCCTGGGTGGATGACATGGACGTGAATTTCCGCCAGAGTTTTGAAGAAGCGGGCATTGAAGAGGATTACTTCGAAAAGTTCTTTGCCCAGGCCATTGAAACGGCCCGGCAGAACGGCACCGTGCTCTATTGCGGCGAATACGGCATGATCGACCGGTCCAGGCCCGAAGATGCGGTGAAGTGGTTCCGGCTGATCAACCGTACCTTTGAAAAGCACGGCATTGCCCGGGCTGCGTGGAGCTATAAGGAGATGGACTTTGGCATTTCCGACGAACGGATGGACGGCGTGCGGGACGAACTGCTGAAGTATCTGTAAAAACCAAAAAAGAAAAAAGGCGCTTTGGAAGCAATCTTCCGGCGCCTTTTCTTTTTATCTTACAGGCCTTCCACCAAAGCAGCCATATCGTATTCACCGGGGGCTTGTCCCGCGATGAAAGCGGCGGCGCGCAGGGCGCCGTTGGCGAAGATGGAACGATCCTGCGCCAGGTGGGAGAGGGTGACGTATTCACCGGGGCCATAGAAGCCCACTTCATGTTCACCGGCCACGCTGCCGCCGCGGATGGCATGCATGCCTATTTCGTGGGGCTGGCGTTTCTGGGTGCGGCCCTGACGGCCGTGCACGGCTTCACTGTCGGGACCGGCAACGGCATCGTAGAGCATCACGGCGGTGCCGCTGGGGGCATCCAGCTTCTGGTTGTGATGCTTTTCGATGATCTCGATCTCGTATTCCGGCAGCATGGCAGCGGCCCGGGCGCAAAGGGTTTTGAGCACGAACACGCCAAGGCTCATGTTGGCACTGCGGAAAACGGGGATCACTTTTGCGGCCTGTTGGATGGCGGCAAGGTCGTTTTCGTTATAGCCGGTGGCGGCCAGCACCACGGGCAGCTTCTTTTCTGTGGCATAACCCAGCAGGGCGTGAAGCCCTTCGGGCCGGGAAAAATCGATAATGGCATCGGCCTGTTCCGCAACCAGGGAAAAATCGGGATAAACGGGGTAGGGCATATCGGTGCGGATGTTTACGTCCACACCGGCCACGATGTTCACGTTGCGGCTTTCAGCAAGGGCGGTTACCTGGGCGCCCATGCGGCCACAGGCACCGGAAAGAATGACGTTCAGCATAAAAGACCTGCCTTTTCCATTTCCGCTTTCAGGGCGGCTTTTTCGCTTTCGTTCAGGGGAATAAGGGGCAGCCGCACTTCATCGCCGCAAAGGCCCAGCATTTCAGCGGCAGCCTTGACGGGGCAGGGGCTGGTCTGCTTGAAAAGAGCCTGAATGAGGGGCAAGAAGTGCAGGTTCATTTTCACGGCGTTTTCGATGCGGCCGTGGGTCATCTGCCGCATTTGCACAGGGGCAATGTTGCTCAGCACGGAGATCACGCCCTTGGCGCCCATGGCCATGAAGGGAGCGGTCAGCTCGTCGGAGCCGGAATAGAAGTCAATTTCGTCCCCGCACAGACGCATCATATCCATGATCTGGATCATGTTGGCGGATGCTTCCTTGACGGCGATCACGTTTTCTTCCCTGGCGATGGCAGCCAGCGTTTCGGGCAGAACGTTGAGCCCGGTGCGGGAAGGCACGTTGTAGACGATGACGGGCAGGGTGTTATCCCGGGCAATGGCCTGATAATGGGCCACAAGGCCGGCCTGGGTGGTTTTGTTGTAGTAAGGGGTGACGCAAAGCTGGGCGTCGGCCCCAAGTTCCCGGGCAAGACGGGCCTTGCGGATCACGGCAGCGGTATTGTTGCCGCCGGTACCGGCAATGACGGGGATGCGGCCATGAACCTGGTCCACCACTGTTTTGAGCACCAGGGCCCATTCTTCGTCCGACATGGTGGAAGGCTCGCCGGTGGTGCCGTTGGCAACGATGGCGTCAATGCCAGCTTCCAGCTGCAGGTCGATCAACCGGTGCAGGGCATCCATATCAATTTCGCCGTTGTGAAAGGGCGTGATCAGGGCAGTGCCGCAGCCGGTGAACAAGGTTTTTTTCATGGGAATTATTCCTTTCTTTCAATATAGCCCTGGGCGCAGAGCAGTTCGGCGCTCAGCACACCGCCGCCGGCAGCACCGCGCAGGGTGTTGTGGGAGAGGCAGACGAACTTATAGTCGAAGATGTGGTCCTTGCGCAGACGGCCGATGGCAATGCCCATGCCGTTGCCGATATCCCGGTCCAGCTTGGTCTGGGGACGGTCGGGTTCTTCGAAGTAGGTGACAAAGGGCGTGGGGGCGCTGGGCAGTTCCAGCTGCTGGGCCACGGTGTGGTAATTCTTCCAGATGTTGAGAATTTCTTCTTCCGTGGGCTTCTTTTCAAAGGAAACGCTGACGGCAGCCAGATGGCCGTCGGACACGGGTACGCGGATGCACTGGGCGCTGATGACGGGGGCGGTGGCGTTGACGATTTCGGTGCCTTCAGCGTTCATTTCGCCCCAGATCTTCAGGGGTTCCTGTTCGCTCTTTTCTTCTTCGCCGCCGATGTAGGGAATGACGTTATCCAGAATTTCGGGCCAGCGGTCAAAGGTTTTGCCGGCACCGGAGATGGCCTGGAAGGTGGTGACGTTGACTTCCTTGATGCCAAAGCAGCGCAGGGGGGTGAGGGCAGGCACGTAGCTCTGGATGGAGCAATTAGGTTTTACGGCGATGAAGCCCTTCTTGGTGCCAAGACGCTTGCGCTGGGCATTGATGATGGGGGCGTGGGAAGCGTTGATTTCGGGAATCAGCATGGGCACGTCAGGCAGCAGGCGGCAGGCGCTGTTGTTGCTGACAACGGGGGTTTCGGTGCGGGCATAAGCTTCTTCCAGAGCGCGGGTGGCAGCCTTATCCATGTTCACGGCGCAGAACACAAAATCGCACTGTGCGGACACAGTTTCCACTTCGGCGGCGTCGTAGACGGGCATCTTGGCCACGTTTTCGGGAATGGCCCAGGAGAAAGCCCAACGGCCTTCCACAGCCTTTTCATAGCTCTGGCCGGCGCTGCGGCCGCTGGCGGCCAGCACGGAAATCTGGAACCAGGGGTGGTTATGAAGCAGTGTTACCAGGCGCTGGCCCACCATGCCGGTGGCGCCGATAATGCCTACACGATATTTTTTCTGTACGTCTTTCATGATGAACGTCCCTCCAATTCATATTGTACGCTTTTAAGGCGTCATGGGTGAATTAAAAATGTACTCGCCGACGGATCTCTTCCCGGATGGTACGGTTGCCATTGATGAAGAAGATCAGCAGCGCGACAAACAGACAGGGGGCCAGCACGTAGGGCGACCAAAGGAAAGCAATGTGCCCCAGCGATGCGGCAATGAGCAACTCGATCAGCACGGACAAAACTGCAATTTCCAGCAGCACCGCGCCGCACAGGGTGAACCGGCCCAGCTTTTCATGCCGATAAAGGCGGATGATCAGCAAGGTGAGGATGGCAAAAAGGGTAACGCAGGGAAGCACGATGGGGAAAAACCAGCTGCCGCTTTGGCTTGCTTCCTCCACCATTTTCAGGTAAAGCATCAGACAGCCGTAGCCGGTCACAACGGCGAAGTAGGGCTTGTGCTTTTCCACCCAGATGGGCACCGCGATGGTGATGTACAAAAGAATCAGTGCAGTGAAAGCGTAAATGCTCCAGGTGATGCCGTTGCCGGCCAGAAGGTCGATCAGCAGGCAAAGCAGGGCAGGTACCAGCAGCAGAATGCCAAACAAGGCGAGAAAATAGCGTTTGCTGCGGGTGAGCAGCTGCTCCGGCGTGTGGGTGGGATAGAGCCGGTGTGCTTCATCGGGGGGTGAGGAAGCATTGGGATCAATGGAGACGGTGTGGCAAAGGGGACAGGCTTTTTCGCCTTCGCCAAGCTTCACACCGCAATGGACACAATAGGCCATTTACATATCCTCCTGGTAATTGCTTTCCACCGTGACCGGCACTCCTTCTTCCACCAGCAGGCGAAGCAGCTCCCGGGGAAGGGTGGTTTCCCGGATGTTGCTGGAAAAGGTGAGCCGCACTTCGTTGCCGGTGGCCACGCACGCGCAGTTGCACATGGCGTCACAGGGCGAACCCAGCAGGAATTCGAAGCGCTTGATCAGCCTCTCGCTGCCGGTGGGAAAGCCGGTTTTGCCCACATTGGAAAGAGTGGAAGAAAACTGCAGCTCGCCGGAATGCTTGAAAACACTGCTGATGGCCATGTTCTTGATGAACAGAGGGGCCAGGCGGATGTAGAGCGGTTTTTCTTCCGCCACATTGGTGGCAATGGCGCCGCTGAGCTGCTTTTTGGTACAGTTGAGCGCCATGAAATTGTGCACGCACCGGCAAATTTCCTCCAAAGTGTATTCGCCAAGACGAGAGTCAATGACGGGATTGACGAAGGAGGAAAAATTGCGCAGGGTGTGAATGCCGTAAAAGGGGCGCATGTTCACCGGAACCGATACGCGCACCGGCCGCAGCTTTTTGGCGGTGGCCCTTTGGCATCGGTCCGCCGTGAAGAGAATGAGGGCGGCCAGGTATTCCGTCATGGAAACGTTCATTTCGTGGGCCTTTTCCAGCATTTTGTCTGCCGGCATGGAAGCGGCGATCACGTTGAGCGTGTGGGGGATTTCCTTGGTGGCCGGGAAGTGCCAGGCATGCTCTTCCTTGCGGGAGACGCGGATGTCCGGGAGGTGGATGGCATGGAAGGCATCCAGCGTTTCCTCCTGGGTGGGTGCATCTGCAATATCCATAGCGCCCTGGTCGAAGGAAACCGGGTGGCCTTTCAGCCGTAAATACTGCACGGCCAGCGTTTTGAGAAAAGCAAGGCCGCCGGTGCCGTCGGTGAGCACATGGAAAAACTCGGCGGAAATGCGTTTGCCAAAGTAGAACACCCGCAGCAGGAATTTACCGTCCCTTTTCTGGGAAAAGGGCATGCAGGGGTGGCCGCTGTCCTGGCGTACAAGCAGCCGGCCCGGCGCCTGTTCCAGGTAATACCAGAACACACCGGCACGCAGCCGCACATTCAGGGAGGGAAAACGGGGCAAGGTATCATCCAGGGCCTTTTGCAGTAATTGGGGATCCACATCCTCCAAAAACTCGGCCGTCATCCGGAAGGCACTTGTCCAGCGGGCATTGGCGATGGCGGGGTATAATTTGGCTGCATTATCCAGCTGAAACCATACCTTCTGCGCCATTGGCCACCTCCTGAAAATGATACATTAGTATACCACAATATTCATACTTATACAATATGTTGATACCGAAAAAGAACAAATGCCGCTACATTTGCCAAACCTGTTGAAAATTGCAACAATATATGATATAATCTGCACACAAAACGAAAACAAAGCATGTTTATGCGGAGGGAATAACAATGCGTGAAAGCGGAGTATTGCTGCATATTACCTCGTTGCCGTCCGAGGGCGGCATTGGTACTTTGGGCAGTGCAGCGTATGACTTTGTGGATTTTTTGCATGAATGCGGTGTGAACATCTGGCAGGTGCTGCCGGTGGGCCCGGTCGGCTATGGTGAAAGCCCCTATCAGAGCGTATCCACCTATGCCGGAAACCCGCTGCTGATTGACCTGAAAAAGCTGGAGGAAAAAGGCCTGCTGAAGGAAGGGGAGTACGAGCTGCTGCCCGATACCGATCAGGTGGATTTTGATGCGGTGCGCACGGCCAAAGAAAGGGCGCTGCGGAAAGCCTACGAAAACGGAAGAGACAGGGTGGACCTGACCTCTTTCAAAAAAGAAAACCCCTGGGTGGAAGAATATGCCCTGTTTATGGCGCTGAAGATGCACTTTGGCGGCGGTACCTGGCAGAACTGGCCCATGGACGTGCGCCTGCGCAAAGAAGAAAGCATGGAAAGATGGCGCCGGGAACTGGCGGAAGAAATTGATTATTATATGTTTGTGCAGAGCCTGTTTTTTGAACAGTGGTTTGCATTGCGCGGCTATGCCAACAAAAAGGGGATCAAGCTCTTTGGCGATATGCCCATTTATGTGGCGGAAGACAGCGCCGATATGTGGGCCAATCCCGATGCGTTCCAGCTGGATGAAGAGAGAAAGCCCCTGAAGGTGGCCGGTGTGCCGCCGGATTATTTCTGCGCCGACGGCCAGCTGTGGGGCAATCCGCTGTACAGCTGGAAAGCCATGAAAAAACGAAAGTTTGACTGGTGGATGAACCGCATGCGGGCCATGGGAAAACTGTACGACCTGGTGCGGGTGGATCACTTCATCGGCTTTGCCAACTATTATGCCATTCCTTACGGCGCGCCCAATGCCCGAAGCGGCAATTGGATCAAGGCCCCCGGCCACAGCCTATTCAGAAGGCTGAAGAAGGAAGTGCCGGAAGTGACGGTGATCGCGGAAGACCTGGGCGAAGTGAACAAACGGGTGAAGCGGCTGCTGAAATTCTGCGGCTATCCCGGCATGAAAGTACTTACCTTCGGCTTTGACGGCGGAGAGGATAATCCTCACAATCCCGCCAATTACAACAAAAACAGTGTGGTGTACACCGGTACTCACGACAACGATACCGCCAAGGGCTTCTGGGACGGCGCAGATGTTGCGCTGAAAGAAAAGGCTGCAAAAATTCTGAACCTTTCCGAAGGGGAAGATGTGGTGGGGAAGATGATTGAAGCGGTGTGGTCTTCTCCCTGCGCCAGGGCCATTGTGCCTATGCAGGATTTCCTGCGCATCGGCACGGAAGGCCGGATGAACAGCCCCGGGCTGGTCGGCGGCTGGTGGGGGTGGCGCATGACGGAAAATGTGCCGGACGAAGTGAAAAAAGAAATCAAAGAACTTAACCGGAAATATACCCGTGGAGGATATGCAAAATGAATGTGAAAGAAATGATGGCCCGGGCGGAAGCCGTTGCCCTTTCTCGGTATCAGGTGACGCTGGGGGATGCAAGCGCCCTGCAAGTGCATGATGCGGTGGCAACCGCTGCCATGGAGGAAATTGCGCCCCAGTGGACACAGGATCAGAAGCGTCAGCGCGCCGGCCGTTATGCCAGCTACCTGTCCGCCGAATACCTGGTGGGCCGGATGGTGTACAACAACCTTTTTGCCATGGGTGTGCTGGACGAAGTGAAAAAGGAAATGGCCCAGAAGGGCATTGATCCCGCTATTTTGGAAGACGTGGAAGATGCTGCCCTTGGCAACGGCGGCCTGGGCCGGCTTGCAGCCTGCTTCCTGGACAGCGCGGCAAGCCACGATATTCCTTTGTTCGGCTACGGCCTGCGCTACCAGTACGGCCTGTTCAAACAGGTGTTTGAAGATGCCTGCCAGAAAGAGCTGCCCGATGACTGGGCAAAATTCGGCGATCCCTGGTCCATCCGCCGGGATGACAAAGCCGTGACGGTGGACATGAAGGGACTTGAAGTGATTGCGGTGCCCTATGATATGCCGGTGATCGGCTACAACCGCAAGTGCATCGGCACGCTGCGTTTGTGGCAGTGCGAAAGCGCCCATCCTTTTGATTTTGATCTTTTCAACAGCCAGAACTATACAAAGGCTGCGAAGGATAAGAACACGGCGGAAGACATCACCAAGCTTCTCTATCCCAACGACAGTCTGCGGGCCGGCAAGCAGTTGCGTGTGCGGCAGCAGTATGTGCTGTGCAGCGCCTCCCTGCAGGATATGCTGCGGGATTTCAAGGCGCAGCACGGGTGCGACTTTGCCCGTTTCCCCGAATTCCATGCGGTGCAGCTCAATGATACCCATCCCACCATGTCCATTCCCGAACTGATGCGGCTGCTGATGAAGGAAGGCGTGGAATTTGATGAAGCGCTCTCCATTGCACGGCGCACCTTTGCCTACACCAACCATACCGTCATGCAGGAAGCGCTGGAAAAGTGGGACGTGAAGCTGCTCCATTCCGTATCGCCCGAAATGACGGATATTATCAAGCGGCTGGCTCGGAAGCAGCGGGACGAGCTGAAAGCGGCGGGGATTGAAGATACCCGTGGCCTTGCCATTTTGCAGGGGAACCTGGTGCACATGGCTTACCTTGCCATGTACGGCGGGTACGCGGTGAACGGTGTGGCGGCCATCCATTCCCAGATCCTCAAGGACGATGTGCTGCACGCCTGGTATGAACTGAACCCCGATATGTTCCAAAACAAAACCAACGGCATCACCCAGCGCCGGTGGCTGGGCCTGTGCAACCCCGAACTGTGCGAAGAGATTGAAAAGCGCATCGGAAACGGCTTCATGACCGATCTGTATGAACTGGAAAAACTCAAGCCCATGGTGGAAAAGGACGAAAGCCTGACGGAAGCCTTTATCCGGGTGAAAAAGGAAAAGAAACGCCAGCTGGCCCGGATGATCGAAAAGGCAGAAGGCGTTGCCATTCCCGAAAACTATGTGTTTGACGTGCAGGTGAAGCGCTTGCACGAATACAAGCGCCAGTTCATGAACGCCCTTTCCATTCTGGATATCTATTACAGGATGAAGGAGGGGCAGCTGAAGGATCTGCCCCCTGTGGCCATGATCTTTGGCGCCAAGGCGGCTGCCGGCTACAAGCGGGCCAAGGGCGTGATCTGCCTGATCAACCAGATTGCGGAGATGGTGAACAGGGATCCCGACATGGAAGGCAGGATGAAAGTGGTGTTTGTGCACAACTACAACTGCTCCTATGCCGAAAAGATCATTCCCGCCACCGATATTTCCGAGCAGATTTCCCCTGCGGGCACCGAAGCCAGCGGCACCGGCAACATGAAGTTCATGCTCAACGGCGCGGTGACATTGGGCACCTATGACGGCGCCAACATCGAAATCGTGGAGCAGGCCGGGGAAGAAAACAACTACATCTTCGGCGCCACGCTGGAGGATATTCAGAAGGCAGAAAAAAACTATGCTCCCGAAAAGGTGTACAAAAAGAGCAAGCGGATCCGGCGGGTGCTGGATACCCTGATCGACGGCACTTTTGAAGACAGGGAAGGGGTTTTCCAGGAACTGCACGACGCCATTCTCAAGGGCGCTTCCTGGCATAAGCCGGATCACTACTATGTGCTGCTGGATTTTGACAGCTATGTGGAGCGCAAAATTCAGGCCATCCGGGATACCGGGGATGAAAAGGCTTTTGCGAAAAAGTGCCTGTACAACATTGCCGGTGCCGGCAAATTCTCTTCCGACCGTACCATTGCGGAATACGCAAAGGAAATCTGGAACATCTGATCAACAGAAAAAAAGCCGCTTTGCCAAAGAGCAAAGCGGTTTTTTGTTTGCAGTTTATGCGTCCACTTCCAGCAAGCGGCCCATGATGAACCGGCCTTCGGGCATCCAGTTGCCTTTGGCCGCGGTGGCTTCATCCAGCCGGGAAGGAGTGCCGGGGGTGCGGCTGTCGTAGATGGCGTAGGGGACGGGCTTGCCGTCATGGGTGCGGGTGGACATGAGGGTTTTATGGTCGCTGAGCAGCAGGATGCGGAAATCACCCAGCGCGGGCAGCTTTTCCAGCAGGGGCTTGATCACCCGTTCATCCAGCCGACGGATGGCTTCCATCTTTTCGGGCAGCTTGCCGGCATGGGTCATTTCGTCGGGCGCTTCCACGTGGATGGCAGCAAAATCGTCCCCGTTTTTCAAGGCTTCGATGGCAGCGTCCACTTTGCCTTCGTAATTTGTATCCAGATCGCCGTTGGCGCCGGGCACTTCGGGGTGCTTGAGGCCGGCCAGTTCCGCAATGCCCCATACCAGGGGAACGGCGGAAATGACGGTGCCTGTGCGGCCGTATTTTTCGGTGAAATTATCCAGCAGCATGGCACGGCCTGCGCCCCAGGGCCAGATCATGTTGGCGGGCAGCTTGCCTTCTGCCATGCGGGCCTTGTTGATGGGGTGATCCTTCAGCACTTCGTAGGAGGCCTGCATCAGGGCGGTGATCTCTTCCTTCATGGCGCCGGTGGGGTAATAAAGGGCCACGTCCTGTTCCAGCACGTTATGGGGCTCGGTGGTTTTGAATACGGCGGTTTCGTCCACGTCGGAGAAAACGCCGATGTGGCGGAAGGTGCGGCTGACGTGAACGGTGAGCTTGGCCTTTTGAGCGGCAGGCGTAAACCGGGGATCCTTCAGAAGATCGTTCATCAGGGTTTCCGCTTCGTCGCCTTCGATGTTGCCGCCGTTATGGCTGTGGATGATCAATTTGCCGTCCATTTCTTCCACGGCGCAAAGGTTCACGCGCATGGACACTTCGCCCTTTTTCAGCGTAACGCCCACACCGGCTGCTTCCAGCACGCTGCGGCCGGTATAGCTCCAGCGGGGATCATAACCGAAAATGTTGAGGATGGCGGTATCGCTGCCGGCGGGCACGCCTTCCGGCACCGTCTGACAGGTGCCCACTTCGCTGCCGGCCAGAACGCCGAAAGCGGGCAGATCCAGGTATTCAAGAGGGGTTTTATTCTGAAGTTCCGCAATGGGATCGTCACTCATGCCATCGCCAATGACCAATACATACTTCATGGTTTTTGTTCTCCTGTTCTGTTTGCTGTGTGCTTTTTTGCACCCCTATATTTTAAAACAATCCTTCCTGTTTGTCGAGGTGAGAGGGCAAGAAATACAAATGAAAATCAAAGAATTTTTGCATGCGTCAGAAACGGCGCACAAAGCAATGACGTTCGTCGTTGATATCATAGAGGGAAAGACGGCGGTCTTTGATGTACATGGCCTGGTAAAGCAAATACAGGTCACGGGCGCTGTAATACAGGTTGCTTTCGGGATTGCCGTACACTTCGGCCAATTCTTCCACCGGCGGAATGACGGAAAAATAATGGTCATCCAATTGTTCCAGATGGCGGATGGTTTCGTCAAAGGGGAGGTTTTCGAAGAAATTAACAGTATCGGGGGTCAGGGTTACGGTCAGGGCGCGGTGATGAAGGGCAGGAAAGCCTTCCAGCAGCCATTGCTTTTCCGTTTTGAAGCGAGCGGTATTGAAGAAAGTTTTAGCATGCTCGCTCAACCTGGCATAGCATTCCTCCGTCAGCCGGATGGACTGCAAATGGCGGCCGCGGCCTTCGCCGTGGGGCACGAAGAGGGAGATTCGCTTTATTTTGTATGTTTCCAGTTCATGAAGCAGCGCGTCCAGAAGCGGTGCGCTTTCGCAGGTGAGGGGAATCGTGACGGTTACGTCCAGCTCCAGTTTGTTGCACTGCTTCAGGGTGTTCAGCATAAGCCGATAATCGCCGCTTCTGCCGGCAAAACGATCATGGTACTGCTCTGTGCCGTAGAAGGTCAGGTCAATCAGGCGGATGCCGTGGGCCTTCAGCTGGCTCAGCAGGGAATACAGCTGTTCTTCACTGCGGAATTTCATGCCGTCAAATTGCAGGAATTCACCGGTGGGCGAGTGGATGCTCTGACAAAAATCAATGGCGTTGAGAAGCTGCGGATGCTCCATGGAATAGCCAAAGCCAAAGGAAAAATGGATGTCCGGCCGGTTTTGGCCAAGCCATTCATAAAAGCGGCGTGCGTAGATTTCGCTGCGTTTATAGTCCACACCGGTTATTTTGCCGTCGTAAGAAAGAAGGCAATAGCGGCAACGGTTTTCGCAGGGGACGCACAGGTTCATCACGGTGACAGCAAGGGTTTGCATGGGAAATCCTCCTTTCTTAAGAAAGAGAATTCCTTGCCCTCTCACAGGAAAGCAAGGAATTTTTCTTATTTCCGGAGTGCCTTCAGGGCATCCTTCAGTTTTTTCTGGATCACCACGCGGTAGGCCGGGGCATAGGATGCCCGGTAGGCGTCGGAGTGGTGAACGGCAGGATAACCTTTGTCCTCGTACTGCAGCATGAACATATCCAGCTCAATGGCATCAAAGGGCGTTTCGTCCTGATCGGCCAGCTTCTGCAGAACGCGCAGGTTTTGCCGCAGTTCCTTTTTGGTGGCGGTGGTGGATTGGGCGGCTTCCAGGAACAGGCGCAGGATAAACTGGCTGTCCAGCCCCTTTTCCACGCAGGGCCGCAGGTTCAGCCGGCAAAGGCCGTTGCCGATGGATTCGTACAAAGGTTCTTTCCTGTCCACAGGAGAGAGGGATGCCATTTCCTGCTGGATCAGAAGGGCTGCTTTCTTTCCGTCGCGGATCATATGGCCGGGGCCGAAGGTGTGCTGGTAAACCAGTTTTACGGCATCCTGGGGCTGCATATGGGGGTAAGCGGCAAAATGATCAAGCAGCACATTTTCCAGCATGGCAAGCATCCTTTCTTTCAAAAATCATTTCAGGTGCCAGATCTGATCGTTGTATTCGGCAATGGTACGGTCGGAAGAGAAGATACCGGACATGGCGGTGTTGGTGATGGCCATCTTGAGCCACTTTTCCCGGTTCTGGTAATCTTCGTCCACACGGCGCTGGGCCATGGAGTAGGAACCGAAATCCTTCAGCACGAAGTAAGGATCAGAGAAGAGCAGGTTGTGGTAGATATCCTGCAGGGCAGCGGGGTTTTCGGGGAAGAGGGTGCCGTCGATGATCTGGGTGAGGGCACGGCGGATTTCGGCGTTGGTTTCGTAGATATGCATGGGGGAGTAGGTGCCTTCGCGGTACAGATCCACCACGGTATCGGAACGCATACCGAAGATGTAGATGTTATCCATGCCCACTTGTTCTGCGATTTCCACATTGGCGCCGTCCATGGTGCCGATGGTGACCGCGCCGTTCATCATGAACTTCATGTTGCCGGTGCCGCTGGCTTCCTTGCTGGCGGTGGAAAGCTGTTCGGAAAGATCGGCGGCGGGCATGAGCATTTCAGCGCTGGACACGTCATAGTTTTCCAGGAACACAACCTTCAGGAACTGCTTGGCCCGGGGGGTGCGTTCGATCAGCTTGGAAATGGCGACGATCATGCGGATGATCTGCTTGGCCAGGTAATAGCCGGGGCTGGCCTTGGCGCCGAAGACGAAGCAGCGGGGTGTCATGGTGAAGGTGGGGTCATCCATGATGCGGTTATAGAGCACCATGATGTGCAAAGCGTTCAGCAGCTGGCGCTTGTATTCGTGGAGGCGCTTGGCCTGCACGTCGAACATGAATTCGGGAGCGATATCCATCTTCTGGCGGCGCATGAGCAGATCGGAGAAGCGCTTTTTGTTTTCGTACTTGATCTGTTCAAATTCCTTGCGGAAGGCTTCGTTGTCCTTGGAGGGCAAAAGCTCCTTCAGCAGCTGGGGATCCTTGATCCACTTATCACCGATGGTATCGCAGATGAGGTGGGTCAGCCTGGGGTTGGCGTTCATCAGCCACCGGCGATGGGTGATACCATTGGTGATGGCGGAGAACTTTTCGGGCATGAATTCATAATAATCGTGGAAGGTATTCTTTTTGAGGATATCGCCGTGGAGCTGGGATACGCCGTTGACGGAATAGCTCATGGCAACGCACAGGTTGGCCATGTGCACCATGTCGTAGGCATTGATGGCCATGCGCGCGATGCGGGGGTCGTGGCCGTTCTGGTAATGATCGGCAAGACGGCCGCAGACCCGGCGGTTGATTTCTTCCAGGATCATGTAGATGCGGGGCAGCAGCTTTTTCATCATGGATTCAGGCCACTTTTCCAGGGCCTCGGCCATGATGGTGTGGTTGGTATAGGCCACGGTGTGCTGCACGATCCAGCTGGCTTCGTCCCAGCCCAGGCCTTCCTGGTCGATCAGAAGACGCATAAGCTCGGGGATGGCAAGGCCGGGATGGGTGTCGTTGATATGGATGGTCATCTTTTCGGGCAGCAAACGGAAGTTGGTGCCGAAACGACGCTTGAAATCCTTCAGGGCATACTGCAAAGTAGCGCTGGTGAAGAAGTAATGCTGGCGCAGACGCAGCATCTTGCCTTCGTAGTGGTTATCTTCGGGGTAGAGCACCTTGCTGATAACGGTGGCCAGTTCCTTTTCCTGGATGGCGCGGGCATAATCGCCCTGGGAGAAGGCGGCAAAATCCAGCGTTTTGGGGGAGCGGGCACGCCACATGCGCAGGCTGTTCACCGTTTCCAGGTCATAGCCCACCACGGGGAAATCGTAAGGCACGGCTTCCACGGTGTGGTAATCCTTCAGGGTGAACACACGGCGGCCGTCCACATCTTCTTCATGCACATAACCGCCAAAGTGCACTTCGCACACATCTTCCATGGCGGGCACTTCCCAGACGTTGCCGTTTACCAGCCAATCGTCCGGCACTTCCACCTGCTGGCCGTTGATGATCTTCTGACGGAAGAGGCCGTATTCGTAGCGGATGGTGCAGCCCATGGCAGGAAGGGACAGGGAAGAAAGGCTGTCCATGAAGCAGGCAGCCAGACGGCCCAGACCGCCGTTGCCCAGACCGGGTTCCGGTTCTTCCTGGAAGATGCGGTTGAAATCAATGCCCAGTTCGTCCAATGCTTCCTGATAGGCCTTGGAAGAGCACAGGTTCAGGATGTTGCAATGCAGGCTGCGGCCGGTGAGGAATTCGACGGAAAGGTAGTAGAGACGCTTGCCGTCGTAGTTCTTATCCTTTTCACGGTAAGCAGTCCATTTCTGCATGATCTGGTCGCGTACGGTGGCGGCCACGGCATTGTATACCATCTGATCGGTGGCATCCTGCAGGGTGCGGCCGTTGTAGCGCAGCAGCTTGCTGATAATGGATTGCTTGATGGAATCCTTATCAAACTTCGTAGTAGGCATAGTTGACCTCCGTTCTATTGAGCCTGTCAAAAGATAGTATGGCTCAAGATGGTATTATAGCATAACGAAAAAAAGCCGTCCATGTGAAAAAAGGGAAGGAAGGGCCATATTTTCAGCATTTCAGGGGCGAAACAGCAAAAAAACAGCCGCAGGATAGACATCCCGGGCTGTTTGCGGCGAAAGCTTATTTTTTATCCCTGTCCTGTACCAGGGACTTGAGCTCCCGCATGAAAGTGGGCACGTCGGTGAAGGAACGGTACACGGAGGCAAAGCGGATGTAGGCCACTTCGTCCAGCTTGCGCAATTCTTCCATGATCATTTCGCCGATCTGACGGGTGGTGATTTCCGCCTGCAGGTTGTTATAGGCCAGCTGCTCGATGGAATTGACAATTTTTTCAATTTCAGCAGCGGAAACGGGACGCTTATGACAGGCGGCAATGATGCCGCTGCGCACCTTCTGGGCGTCAAACAGTTCACGGCTGTTATCTTTTTTGATCACCAGCAGCTGCTGCACTTCCACCTTTTCGTAGGTGGTGAAGCGGCGGCCGCAATTGATGCATTCACGGCGGCGGCGAATGGAATTGCCGTCATCGGTGGGACGGGAGTCCACCACACGGCTGTCGGCGCAATTACAAAACTGGCATTTCATACATGTACCATCCTTTGTTTTGTTACGGGAAAGAGTATGTAAACATTATTATAGCGGGGAAAAATACTTTTGTCCAGCGTATTTGAACGGGATTTTTCAATTGTTTTCGTCCATTTGTTCCAGCTGCACCAGAATGACGTTTTCACCAATCTTGCAGATGCGGCACCAGGGAATGACAAGGCCGGTCTTCTCTCCTTTGATGGCGTCGGCGAGCCTGAATTCGCCGGGCACCACCAGCGCTTCCACCTGGCCGGAGTAAGGGTCAAATTCGATGTCCATCACTTTGCCAAGGCGTTTGCCGTCCAGGGTGTTCACCACGTCTTTTGTACGCAATTCGGAAAGGCTCATTCTGCATCCGCTCCTTTCGCATTCATCCTATGCGAAAGGGCTTGTTCAGTTGTCGATGGATTCGATGCCGCGAAGAATTTCCGGCTCCCGGGTGTCCCGCTGGTTGGTGAACACTTTTCTGGTAAGCAGAGCGCCGTTGCGGTAGTAAAGGCAGATGAAGGGGTTATCCCTTGCATATACCTCCTGAATCCGGAACAGAAGCTGCTGGTATTTTTCGAAATCCATGCAGGTGCGCAGTTCCTTGAACAGCTTATCCATTTCGGAGGATTTGTAGGAAACGTAATTGCCGGTGTTGGAGCTCATCAGAAGGAAACCGGGGTCGGGCACCACATCCATCTGATAGGCAGCCAGGCACAGGTCGAAATTGCGGGCCTGCAGGCGTTCCTTCACCGTGGCAAAGGGGAGCACTTCCAGCTTCACTTCAAAGCCCACATCCTCCAGCATGCCCTTGATCATGGCAGCGGCAGGGGCACGCACGTTGTTGTCCTGCTCTTCATAGGTCCACAGGCGAAGATGGAGGCGCTTGTTTTCGTCATTGACGATCTTGTCCAGCACGCCGTCCCCGTCCAGATCCTCCCAGCCTGCTTCTTTCAAAAGTTCACGGGCTTTTTCGGGGTTGTATTCGTAGGTGAAGGCGTTTTCGTTGTACATCCAGGTACCGGCAGGCATGGGGGTATCGGTGCGGGTGGCCATACCGGTGTAGACGTTGTTGCAGATAGCGTCCACGTCGATGGCGTATCGGACGGCGAGACGCACTTTTTCGTCATCCAGCGGGAAGGCAATTTTGTTGCTGTTCATCAGCAGCGTTTCCAGCTGACGGGTGCGGTAGGGCATGTTCAGGTTGGTAAGGCCGGTGCGGTACTGGCCGGCGGTGGCGGAACGGGTGATGGCAGCATCCACGCGGTTAAACTCATAATCGTCGATCAGGGCACGGTTTTCCGCCTTCATGGTGACGTTGATGCGCTTCACATAGGGCGTATCCTGATGCCAGTTTTCGTTGGCGGAAAGGTAAAGGTAATTGCCGGGCGAGAAGGAATCCACCCGATAGGGGCCGCAGCCGACGGGGTTATCCGCCTGCACCTGATCGGAGGGCAGGACGGGGAAGGTGAGGGCGTAATAGACCCCCAGGTAGGGCCGGTTCACCTGCAGCACCAGGGAATTTTCGTCATTTGCGGAGGCGGAGGTGACGATGTATTTCAGCTGGGCATACTGGCCCTTGCCTTCTTCAGCCAGCCGCAGGATTTCGTTGATGGTGGCCACCACGTCGTAGGCGGTCACTCGCCTGCCGTCATGGAAATACACATCATCGCGCAAGGTGATGTGCCATCTTTTGCCGTCGATGGAGCAGGCAGCCACCAGGTTTTCCTGATGCTTGTATTCATCGTCCAGATAATACAGCCCTTCGTAGATCAGGGCGGTGAGGGATTGAAATTCCCTTTCTTCCGCCACGAGAGGGTTGAGCTTGGTGGTTTTGGCGGAGATGATGCCGATGGTCAGTTCTTCATCCATGGCCAGGGCCGGGCAGGCTGCACAGAACGTGCACAGGGCCAGCAAAAAGCACAGGCATTTAGTAATGATGCTGCTGATAGATCGCATAAGCTTCCAAAACCTTTCTGGCGTAGTATTTGGTATCATCCAGCGGAATTTCGTCGATGGTGAGGGTTTTGCCGTTGGAAGAGTATTTTTTCAGCCAATGGTCCTCCACGTTGCCCTGGCCGGCATGATAGGCGCAGGCAATGGTGACGGGGTCGCCGCCGAATTTGCGGCTGAGATAGCCCAGATACCAGCAGCCCATTTTGATGTTGGTTTCCGGATTGTAAAGCATATCCACGGAAAAATCGTACACATCCACCTTGCCGGCCAGCCATTCGCCGGTGTCAGGCATGATCTGCATCAGCCCACGGGCTTCCACCCTTGAAATGGCGTAAGGGTCATAATCGCTTTCCCGCTTGATCACAGCGGCTACAAAGGCAGGGTCGATATTGTTGACGGCGGCATAATAGCGGATCTCGTCTTCGTAAAGCACTTTGTGCCGGGCCACTTCCTGCTGGTAGGCTTTTTCGGCGGCGGCCCTTTCCTGACGCAGCTTGTTCAGGCTGCCATGGGCATTGGAGGCAGAAAGAACGGCAATCAGCAAAGCCACAGCAAGCACACCGAGCACAACAAGCTGTGCCGGCGTGAGGAGGGGCTGCTTCTTCCGCTTCTTTTTGCGCAGTGGCGCCGGGGAAGCCGGTTGCACCGGCAGCTTTACGTTCCTGTCTGAACGGCGGTTGCGCTGGGGCGGCTGATAGCCCTGGGGCATGCCGGGCGGTGGGGTGAATGTGTTCAAAGCGGTTCTCCTTTAACGTTGAGATAGGCGCTGCAGTGTTTTCTGCCAAAGGCGGACGGCCTTTTTAGCGCTTTCTTCCCGGCTGCCGTCGGTGCGGATGACATGATGGGAAAGCCGGGCCTTTTGGATGGTGGGCCATTGGGAGCGGATCCTTTGCAATGCCTGTGCACGGGTGATGTGATCCCGGGCCATCAGGCGGCTGATCTGTTCCTTTTGCGGAATGTAGGCGCACCAGATTTCGTTACAGCCTGTTTCCAGGCCGCATTCATACAAAAGCGGTACGGAATAGACGGCAGGACCGGCAATAGCATCCAGCTGGCGCTGGCATTCCGCGATAATGATGGGGTGCAAAAGAGCGTTGAGCTGCGCCCGTTTTTCTTCGTTGGCAAAAACCATTTCACCAAGGGCGCGCCGGTTCAGGCTGGGGCCGGAAAAGATGGCATCGCCAAAGGCAGCGCGCAGGGCAGGCAGGGCTGCACCGCCGTCCGCCGTGACGGCACGGGATACTTCGTCCGCATCCACCACGGGCGCGCCGGCTTTTTTCAGGGCGTCGGTCAGGTTGGTTTTTCCGCAGGCAATGCCGCCTGTCAGGCCGATAATGTAGCTGCTCATTTGGTTTCATACCAGCTTTCACCGGATTTTACTTCCGCCACCAGCGGTACTTCCAGATGGGTGACCTGTTCCATGCAGGTTTGCAGCAGGGCACAGACGGCTTTTTCTTCCGCCAGAGGGGCTTCGATGATCAGTTCGTCGTGCACCTGCAGGATCAGCCGTGCACCGTAGTTTCCTTCTTTCAGCGCCTGATACACTTTCACCATGGCCAGCTTGATGATATCGGCCGCGGTGCCCTGAACGGGGGTATTCATGGCGGCGCGTTCACCGAAATTGCGGGTATTGGCATTGGCGGCTTTCAGTTCCGGCAGGTTGCGCCGACGGCCCATCATGGTGGTGGAAAAGCCGTTTTCGTAGCCCTTTTTCACGGCTTCATCCATAAAACGCTTGATGCCGGGATAACGGGCGAAATAGCGTTCAATAAATGCGGCGGCTTCCTTGCGGGAAATGCCGATGTTCCGGGAAAGGCCAAAGTCGCTGATGCCGTAAACCAGACCGAAGTTTACCGCCTTGGCGTCGGAACGCATGGCAGGAGTTACTTCCTCCATAGGCACTTCAAACACTTCCGAGGCGGTGCGGGTATGGATGTCCTGGTTTTTGCGGAAAGCATCCACCATGGCATGGTCGCCGGAAAAATGGGCCAGCACGCGAAGCTCGATCTGGGAATAGTCGGCGTCGATGAGCACATGGCCGGGCCGGGCTACGAAAGCCTTGCGGATTTCCCGGCCCATGGCGGTGCGGACGGGGATATTTTGCAGGTTGGGCTCGCTGGAAGAAATACGGCCGGTGGCGGTGCCTGTCTGGTCGAAAGAAGAATGGACGCGGCCGGAAGAATCCGTTTTGCGCAGCAGGGCGTCGATGTAGGTGCTGTTGAGCTTGACCACCTGACGATATTTCAGAATGGGATCGATGCACGGGTGCATGTCCCGCAAATTTTCCAGGGTTTCGGCGTCGGTGGAATAGCCGGATTTTGTTTTCTTCCCGGCAGGAAGGGAAAGGGTTTCAAAAAGAACTTTGCCCAATTGCTGGGTGCTGTTGAGGTTGAACCCGGAAACGCCGGTCAGTGCATAGACCTGATTTTTCAATACTTCGGTCTGTTCGGTGAAGGTGCGGCCCAATTCCTCCAGCACCTTTTTGTCCACCTGGAAGCCTGCATTTTCCATTTCAAACAGGACTTCCATCAGGGGCATTTCCAGGTTTTCCATCAGGCCCAGCATACCGGTGTCGGAAAGCTGCTTTTTCTGGGAAAGGGCAAGGGAGAGCACACCGCCTGCGTCATCGGCAGCGAAGTGGCTGAGGGCGTAGGTTTTTTCCTGAGGATTGATAAGATATGCTGCCAGCATGGTATCCCATGCGATCTGCGGCAGGGGCAGGTGCTGCTGGGCAAGAAGGTGCCACAGCCGCTTGCCGTCGTGCACATACAAAGGGCGGGAAAGCAAAGGCCGCAGGGCTTCCCAGGCTTCATCCACGGTAAGGCCCTGGGACAGCATGTCCATGGCCAGTTCGATTTCAAAGCAGGTGTCGCCGCAGGCCACGGTCAGGTGGGTGGGGGTGACGTGCAGGGAAGCAGGCTTGTTTTCGGCCTCCTTCACAAAAGCCGCGATGGCATCCGCGGAAGAAAGGGATTCTTTTTTGAATTCCACAGCGTTTTCTTCCGGCGCTGCTTCTTCGCTTCCGGTCATTTTTTCCAGACGGCTGATGATGCCGTTCAGCTGATATTTACGCAGGGATGCCAGCCCCATGGACATACGGTTTGCCTGGAAATTGTCCAGATCAAACGCGATGGGCGCGGTGGGGCGGATGGTGGCCAGGTCTTTGGAGAAAACGGCCATCTCCCGGTTATCCCGCACTTTTTCGCCCAGCTTTCCTTTGATTTCATCGGCATGGGCCAGCACGTTTTCCAGGGTGTGGTATTCGTTGAGTAATTTCAGCGCCGTTTTTTCGCCCACCCCGGGAATGCCGGGGATATGGTCGCTCTGGTCGCCCATGAGGCCTTTGAGGTCCGTTACCTGTTCGGGGGTGACGCCGAAATACTCTTTTACGCCGGCAGCGTCAAAGAGGGTGGATTCGGTGATGCCCTTGCGGGTGAACAGCACTTTGGTGCCGCTTCCGATCAATTGCAGGGCGTCCCGGTCGCCGGTGAGCAAAACGCAGTCCAGCCCGGCGGCCTGGCATTTTTTTGATACGGTGCCCAGCACGTCGTCCGCTTCATAACCGTCTACGGACAAAACGCCCAGCTGCATTTCGCCAAGCAATTCCCTGATGATGGGGAACTGGCTGCGCAGTTCATCCGCCATGGCCTTGCGGCCGGCTTTATAATCGGCATAGGCAGTATGGCGGAAGGTGGGAACGGGGGTATCAAAGGCCACGGCAATGTAGCGGGGAGAAATCTCCTGGCAGGCTTTGAGAAGCATGGATAAAAAACCGTGCACCGCGTTGGTGTAGGTTCCGTTTGTGTCCATCAGGGGCAGCGCATGGAAGGCACGGTGCATCAGGCTGTTGCCGTCCACCGCCAGAAAAGTTTCCCGCACAAAAATCACCTCATGTTACAGTATAGCACATTCTGCTGCAAATCAAAAGGTTTTTCTTGTAACAAAAAGAAAAAGAAGCTATAATGATACACAGGATATGGTAGGAAAGGGGGTACGCAACATGCTGGATGTGGTTTTACAGGCCATCCGCACCATTCGCGCACCCCTGCCCAAAGATGAATACGACCTGCACGGGCTGATTGCCGACGCCCTGCAGAAAGCGGATATTCCCTTTGTTCACGAAGCGCCCCTGGCTCCCCGCTGCCGCATTGATTTTTTGTGCGGCAATGTGGGGGTGGAAGTGAAAAGGGGCAGGCCGGATAAGGAAAAGACCTGCCGCCAGCTGGAAAAGTATGCTTTGTCCCAAAAAGTGCAATCGCTGATACTGGTGAGCGAAAAGAGCATTGCCCTGCCTTCGTTTATGGGCAATGTGCGCCTGGAAAGCATAAGCCTGCATAAGCTGTGGGGGATTGCGGACAGCTTTGGGGAAGAAACAAGTGCCGTTCCGCTGCAAACGGCGGATGCATGTTTGCCGGAAACGGAAACAGTGTTTGATTTTGATGGGTTTTCGGTGGAAGATACCATCCTGCGTTCCATTGCGGAGGAGGATGTGCCGCCTTTTTTGCGCACTGTAGTGGACAGCCGCAGAACCTATGGAACCCTTTCTTATAATGCCCGGCGCAAATGCTGGCAGATCAAGGGAGAAAGGGGCGTTACGGAGCTTGCCAAGCGTCTTTTTCCCGGCAGCGACGGCGGAAGACGGGGGGAAGCCCGGTTTTCCGCCCACAAACGTACGGTGGGGGACGTGCAGTGGCTGATGCTGCGCTACCCGCTGGAAATTGCTGCAAAGGATCAGGCAAGATGGCAGCAGGCGGTGAAAGATGCCAGAAGGTATTACAAAAACCTGGAAGCGGCGCGCACCTGTGCTCCGGCGCAGCAATTGCAGGAAGCCTGTTTTTCCGGTACGCTGCGGCCGTTCCAGCTTACCGGCCTTGCCTGGCTGAACCTGACGGAGAGGGCGCTGCTTGCCGATGAAATGGGCCTTGGCAAAACGGTGCAGGCCCTGGCGTGTGTGGCGCAGGAAGGCATTTTTCCGGTATTGATCGTGCCGCCGGCCCACCTGACCCGCAACTGGCTTTCCGAAACCATGCGTTTTCTGCGGGTGAACGGAAGGGAACCACGGGTACACATTGTAAAAGGCCTTACGCCTTATCCCTTGCCGGAAGCGGATGTGTACATCCTGCATTATCTTTTGCTGCGCGGATGGAAAGAAGCGCTGCCCCAGATGCACTTCCATACGGTGATCTTTGACGAAGTACAGGAATTGAGACGGGCGGGCAGCGAAAAATATTCGGCGGCCAGCCTGCTTTCCGAAAGCTGCGAACGGGTGATCGGCCTTTCCGGTACGCCCATTTACAATTACGGCGGCGAAATATGGAACGTGGTGAACGTGATCGATTATCATTTCCTGGGGGACTGGGAAAGTTTTTCCCGGGAATGGTGCACCGGTTACGGCAGCCGCATTGTGCAAAAGCCGCAGATGCTGGGGGAATACCTCAGGTCCGAAGGGCTGATGCTGCGGCGCACAAAGGACGAAGTGCTGCCGGAACTGCCGGAAAAGCGGCGGCTGGTGCAGGAAATTGACGCTGATGACAGCATGTACCAGAAGCTGATGGCGCCCATCTGGGAAAAGCTGTACCGCTGGCAGAAGGATGCGGAACTGACACCGTCCCAGCGTGCGCTGCTGGAGGACCAGATCAGCCAGGAGGCCCGTCAGGCCACCGGCATTGCCAAGGCGGATTATGTGTGCCAGTTTGTGCGGGCGCTGCTCAATGCCGGGGAAAGGGTATTGCTGTTTGCCCATCATCATCAGGTGATGGATATTTACAAAAAAGAACTGAAAAGCGAGCGGCCGGTGTTTATTACCGGCCGGGAAACGGCGGCCCAGAAGGAAACGGCTGTGGACAAATTCATGCTGGGCAAAACAAACCTGTGCTGCATATCCCTGCGTGCTGCCAGCGGATTGAACCTGCAGGCAGCCACCTGTGTGGTGTTCGGCGAACTGGACTGGAGCCCCGCCGTCCATTCCCAGGCGGAAGACCGGGCCCACCGCATCGGGCAAAAGGATTCGCTGCTGTGCTATTATCTGGTATCGCCCAAGGGAAGTGATGCCGATATGCAGGAAGCCTTGGGGCTGAAGGTGAGCCAGTTTGTGCAACTGATGGGACAGAGTGCCCAGGGGGAAGAAAGAGAAGCTGCCGGCGCCAATTTTGCACGCCAGCATGTGGATAAGCTGATCCGTCATATGACCTGAACCTGAAACGGGGTTCAGGTCTTTTTTTGCATGCATGGAATGGAAAGGGGGCATAATGCCATGGAAAGGCGGTGGAAATAAAATGGAGAACAAAAAAACGTTGGGCATGCTGGCCATGATATTCGTGGCTTTTGTGCTGCTTGGAGTAACGGGCGCCAAGGCACCGGTGGATGAAGGAGCGGCGTTGCCGCAAAGCACGTCCCTGCCCGCAGCGGAACAGGAAACCATTGCGGATCATGCACAGGTGTACCAGACCATGTATTTTACAAGATGCACCCACAGCGTATCCCGGCGTACCCAGGTGGCGGACGCCATTCGGGGGGCTTCGTTTGAAGATATTCGGGCTTACTATGACGAATGGAATATTCTCTCCTTATCGAAAGAAAGAGTGGAAATGGACAGGCAGATCGAATTATACTGCCCCATGCACAAGGTGATTAGCATGGATTATTCCGGTCAGGTGGTGCTTTCGGAAAACCGGTACGGGGACGGGATGGCCATTCTGAAAGTGTATGAAGGGTATGTGCCCGCGGAAGGGGTAAAAGAAAAACTGATTGCCGGACAGGGCTTCGATACGGAAGAGGAAGCGGAAAAATGGCTGGAGGAAAACGGCCGGATGCCCTAAGCTTTGTTTGACAGGGAAGGCGGGTTCGGGGTATAATATACGCATGAACACAACCGATGGAGGACGTTATGTCAAGCTACAGAGGTACACCGAAAAAACGCAGGCGCCGCAGCCCTTATCTGTTTATTCTGCTGGCGGTTATCCTGATCATCCTGATCATCATCTTTTCCCTGCGCGCCATGAACACCTGGGATGTGTATGAAAAAGAAGCGGCCATCACCCCGGTACCCACGCCCACCGTGCGCCCGGTGCAGGTGACGCAAAATCCGTACCTGATCACCAATACCCCGGCGCCTTCACCCACGCCTTCTTACCTGGCCGTGGGATCCCAGGGCGAGATGGTGACCCAATTGCAGCTGCGTCTGCAGGAACTGGGTTATTATGACAGCGGCGTGGACGGCCAGTACGGCAACGGCACCAAGGAAGCGGTGCGCGTTTTCCAACAGCAGAACGGTCTGGAGGCGGATGGCGTGGCCGGGCAGATGACGCTGAGCCTGCTGTATTCCGATCAGGCAAAATACATCACCATTACCCCCACGCCGGCCCCGTATAATGTGACGGGGGAAAACCTGTTGCTGCTGGTGAATGCATCCAACAAGCTGCCGGATGATTTTGTGCCCGATGATCTGATCGCGGTGAAGGCCGTGTGCGGCGATAATATGCTCTATGCGTCCGACGATGTGCAGGGCGTATGGGAAGCCGTGGTGGCCCTTGACGAAATGGTGACGGCGGCCAAGGCGGACGGTATCGGCCCGTGGAAGGTGAGGGAAGGGTACCGCACATTGAAATATCAGCAGCAGATTTTTGACAATTACGTCAACCGCTTCATGACCAATAATGACATGACACTCTCCCAGGCTGTTTCCGCCACCAAACAAACGGTGGCAGACCCCGGCTGCAGCGAACACCATACCGGCCTGGCGTTCGACCTGAACGCCAATAACCCGGACGTTGCCTTTGCCGATACCGCCCAGTATGTATGGCTGAACAAGCATTGCTGGGAATATGGCTTCATCATGCGCTATACCGATGAAAAGCAGGAGATCACCGGTATTCTGGGTGAAGAATGGCATGTAAGGTATGTGGGAAAGGAACACAGCCTGAAGATGCGGGATATGAACATGTGCCTGGAAGAATACATCACCTGGTTAAGCACGCAGTAAATGTGGGAATTTGCTTGACAAAGCGGGATATACTTATTATAATATGCAAGGTTCATCCTTGATCGCGGTACACAAAAGCCGACAAGTGAGAACGCTTGCCGAAAATGCACGAATGCATGGCTTTGCCTGTACTGCAGGCAAAGCCATTTTTTATGGCTGGATGCACCGAAAGAAAAAACAGGAGGGGAAATACCAATGAAACTGGTTTACGACATCAACGACAGACCCCCGCTCAAAAAGAACCTGATCTTTGCCCTGCAGCAATTGCTTGCCATCATGGCGGCTACTCTGCTGGTGCCCGTGCTGGTGAACAACAACACCAATTCTACCTACATGAATCAGCCTGCTGCTTTGCTGGGTGCCGGCTGTGGTACGCTGTTCTACATCCTCATGACCAAGGGCAAGAGCCCCGTGTTTCTGGGCAGCTCCTTCGCTTTCATTGCTCCTCTTGGCGGCGCCGTGGCTTTCGGCCACCTGGGCATCTTCCTGGGCGCTGTGTTTGCTGGCCTTGTGTATGTGATTCTGGCTGTCTTGATCAAGTTCACCGGCTCCAAGTGGGTTAATAAACTGCTGCCCCCTGTGGTTATTGGCCCCACCGTGGCCCTGATCGGTCTGTCCCTTTGCGGCAGTGCCGTAAACAATATTGCCAATCTGAACTTCAATGAAACCATCCTGAATCTGAAAGCTTTTGCCGGCGGTGAACTGAATGTTTCCCAGTTTCTCAGCGGGAAAACAGTCTACGAAGGCGTTGAAAACATCAGCACCAATTTCTACAGCCTGTGGCACATTCTGGTGGCAGTGATTGCGTTCTTCATCACGGTATATGCATCCACCAAGGGCACCAAGGGCATGAAGCTGATTCCTTTTGTGATTGGTATTCTCAGCGCCTATGCAATTGCATGTGTATTGACCTTGATCGGTATGTGGACCAATTACGAAGCCATCCAGATGATCGATTTTGCAGAGCACTTTGGCAATGTGCAGATTTTTGAACTGCCCAAGTTCACCTTCCTTGGCATGTTTGAAGAGGGCACTGCCAAAATCGAGGATTTCTCCGCTGTGATTGAAATCTTCATGCTGTTTGCTCCTGTTGCTCTGGTGGTGCTGGCTGAACACATTGCTGACCATAAAAACCTGAGCTCCATCATCGACCGTGATCTGATCGCCGAACCCGGCCTCCATCGCACCCTGATTGGTGACGGTGTTGGTTCCATGATCGGTTCCTTCTTTGGCGGCTGCCCCAACACCACCTACGGTGAATCCGTGGGCTGCGTGGCCATCACCGGCAATGCTTCCGTTTCCACCATCGTGATTGCCGCTCTCTACTGCATTGCGCTTTCCTTCTTTGGCCCCTTCACTGCTTTCGTGAACAGCATTCCCACCTGCATCACCGGCGGCGTGTGCATCGCCTTGTACGGCTTCATCGCCGTTTCCGGCCTGAAGATGGTGCAGAAGGTGGACCTGAACGACAACCGCAACCTGTTCGTTGTGGCTGCCATCCTGGTGCCCGGCATCGGCGGCCTGAGCCTGAAGTTCGGCAATCCTGCTGAACCCGTGATCGAAATCTCCGCCATCGCCACTGCCCTGATCCTGGGTATTCTGGTGAATGTGATCTTCAACCGCCGCAAGGGTGAAGAAAAGGTGGAAGACGCCGAATAATTTCCTGAAAAAAAGATAAATTTTTCCGGAAAAACATATTTACAAACCACGCCTGACATGCTAAAATGAAAGGCGTGGTTTTTTAGAACCGTTTGCCCGGGATGGCGATACTCCAACGTCCTGCCTGAGTGAACGGCGATTCGAAACAGGGGCTGCCACACCCCAAGAAGGAGGAAACTCAAATGGATAAGGAACTCAAGGCTCAGATCATGCAAACCTATGCCCGTCATGAAGGCGACACCGGTTCTCCCGAAGTTCAGGTTGCTCTGCTCACCCAGCGCATCAATCACCTGAACGAGCATCTCAAGCTCAACAAGAAGGACCATCATTCCCGTCGCGGCCTGCTTTTGATGGTTGGTCAGCGCCGTGGCCTGCTGGACTACCTGATGAAGACGGACATCGAACGCTATCGTGAACTGATCGCGAAGCTGGGCCTGCGTAAGTAATGCGCAAATAGGGGACTGCTGCCGGAGGCTGGCAGCCGGTGAAAGCCGGAAAAAGAAGCCTCGTGGCTTGCAGTCCCTTTATTTCAGCCTGTGGGCAGGGGCCCATGGGTGAGTGAGTGTGTGAGGAGAAGAGAAAAATGGATTACAAGAGTTACTCAATGGAATTTGCCGGTCGTACCCTGACGCTGGAATTTGGCAAGTATGCCCAGCAGGCCGGTGGCTCTGCCGTGGTTCGCTACGGTGACACCGTGGTGCTGGTGAACGCCACTGCTTCCGATAAGGCCCGTGAAGGCGTGGATTTCTTCCCCCTGACCGTGGACTTTGAAGAAAAGCAGTATGCTGTGGGTAAGATCCCCGGTGGTTTTTATAAGCGGGAAGGCAAGCCCACCGATAAGGCGACCCTGACCTGCCGCCTGATCGACCGTCCCCTGCGCCCTTTGTTCAACAAAGGCATGCGCAATGACGTGCAGGTTGTGGCCCAGACTCTGTCTGTGGACCCCGATACCCCTCCGGAATTCCCGGCCATGCTGGGTTCTTCCATCGCCCTGATGATCTCCAACATTCCCTGGGGCGGCCCCACCGCTGCTGTGGTCGTGGCCCGCGTGAACGGTGAATTCATCATCAACCCCACCGAAGCCCAGTCTGCCGCTTCCGATATGCACGTGACCGTGGCCGGTACCAAGGACGCCATCATGATGGTGGAAGCCGGTGCCAATGAAGTCAGCGAAGACGCCATGATGGACGCCATCCTGTTTGCCCATGAAAGCATCAAGGAACTGGTGGCCTTCCAGGAAAAGATCACTGCCGAAATCGGCAAGCCCAAGAGCGAATTCCCCCTGGTCACCACCGGCGACGATATCAAGGCCGCTGTCCGTGAATATGCCCTGGATAAGTGCAAGTATGTGTACGAAACCACCGTCCGCAAGGAACGCCAGGCCCGCGAAGCCGAAGTGTCTGCCGACGTGGCCGAACACTTTGCAGATATCTTCCCCGGCCGTGAAAGCGAAGTGGCTGATGCATTGTACTACCTGAACAAGGAAGTTATGCGCCGCAAGATCCTGGACGAAGGCATCCGTCCCGACGGCCGTAAGGTGACCGAAGTTCGCCCCATCTGGTGCGAAGTGGGCGTGCTGCCCCGCACCCATGGTTCCGCCGTGTTCACCCGTGGTGAAACCCAGGCCCTGACCGTGTCCACCCTGGGCATGGTGAGCGAAGCCCAGCAGCTGGATGGCCTGTCCAGTGAAGAAAGCAAGCGCTACATGCACCAGTACAACATGCCCTCTTACGCCACCGGTGAAGCCGGCCGCCTGCGCAGCCCCAATCGTCGTGAGATCGGCCATGGTGCCCTGGCCGAACGCGCTCTGGTGCCCGTGATCCCCACCGAAGAAGAATTCCCCTATGCCCTGCGCCTGGTTTCCGAAATCATGGGCAGCAACGGCTCTTCCTCCATGGCTTCCGTGTGCGGCAGCACCCTGAGCCTGATGGATGCCGGCGTGCCGATCCATGCTCCCGTTGCCGGTGTGGCCATGGGCCTGATCCAGGATACCGAAAGCGACAAGATCGCCGTGCTGACCGACATCCAGGGCCTGGAAGACTTCCTGGGCGATATGGACTTCAAAGTGGCCGGTACCATGAACGGTATCACCGCCATCCAGATGGATATCAAGATCAAGGGTATCAACCGCGAAATCCTGAGCCGCGCTCTCAGCCAGGCTCTGGAAGGCCGCCTGCATATCCTCAAGATCATGCTGGATACCATCGGCGAACCCCGGCAGAACCTGAGCAAGTTCGCTCCCAAGATCATCAACTTCACCATCAACCCCGAAAAGATCCGCGAAGTGATCGGGCCCGGCGGCAAGATGATCAACAAGATCATTGCCGAAACCGGCGTGAAGATCGACATCGAAGACGATGGCCGCGTGTTCATTTCCACGCCCGACCAGGCTGCTGCCGATAAGGCCAAGGCCATCATTCTGGGCATTGCCAAGGATATCGAAGTGGGCGATGTGTTCACCGGTAAGGTAGTCCGCATCATGAACTTCGGCGCCTTCGTGGAACTGGTAGGCGGCAAGGATGGCATGATCCACATTTCCAAGCTGGATAACAAGCGCGTGGAAAAGGTGGAAGACGTGGTGAACGTTGGCGACGAACTGGAAGTGAAGGTTTGCGAAATCGACAGCCAGGGCCGCATCAACCTGATCCGCAATGACATCGTGTACGAAAACACCAATTTTGCCCGCCCCGCCGGCAACCGTCCGCCCCGTCGTGACGGCCGCCCCGAGCGCAAGTAAAAACGTATAATGAGACAAGCAGGGGGGAAGCTAAAGATAGTTTCCCTCCTGTTTTGATAAAATTGAAAAAGGGAAGTAGCATGGAGAAATTTTTGCTCAGCAACGGTTTGACGGTGATGGTGGAAGAAATGCCCTATCTTCGTTCTGCATCCATCGGGGTGTGGGTGAAAGCAGGCAGCATTCTGGAAACGGCAGAGGACAACGGCCTTTCCCATCTGATGGAACACATGGCGTTCAAAGGGACCAAGAAGCGTACCGCCCGCCAGATTGCGGAAGAGATGGACATGATCGGCGGCATGATGAATGCTTCCACCAGCAAGCTGTGCACCAATTATTATTGCAAAGTGATCGACGAGGATCTGCCCAAGGCGGCGGATATCCTGGCCGATATTGTTTGCAGCCCTTCCATCGAACCGGCAGAACTGGACAAGGAAAGGTCTGTGGTGCTGGAAGAGATTGCCATGGTGGAAGACAGCCCGGAAGACGTGGTGTTTGATCTGCTGGCCGAAGCGGCCTTTGGCAATCAGCCCCTTGGCCGCACCATCCTTGGCCCGTCGGAAAGAATTGAAAAATATTCTTCGGAGGATCTTTTCCGTTTCCGCAGCCGGCATTACGGCCCGGAAAACGCTGTGATTGCCATTGCGGGCAATGTAAAGGTGGAGCAGGTGAAGCAGCTCTTGGAAGACACCTTCGACAGCTGGCAGGGGGCAAAAGGCATGGCGTTTCCTGCCTGCAAAACCATTGATGAAGAAAGAAAACTGAGCCGCCATAAGGATACCGAGCAGGTGCACCTGGCCCTTTCCTACAAGGGGCTGGAAATGGGCAGCAAACGGGTATACGAGATGGCAGTGATGAATACCATTTTCGGCGGCGGCATGTCCAGCCGGCTGTTCCAGAAGATCCGGGAAGAAAGGGGCATGGCCTATTCCGTATACAGCGGGCCTTCCAATTATCCCGGCTGCGGTGAATTCAGCGTGTATGCAGCCACGTCTCCCAAGCATGTACAGCAGGTGCTGCAATTGATTGAAGAAGAAGCACAGCTGTTTGTGGAAAAGGGCATTACGGAAAAAGAATTCCTGCAGGCCAAGGCACATGTGAAAGGCGGCTTTATTCTAGGCCTGGAAAGCGCCTACAGCCGCATGAGCAGCATGGGCCATAACCAGATTTTGCTGGGCCGGTATATTCCGCCGGAAGACACCATCCGGGCCATTGAAAGTGTAACGCAGGAAGATGTGCGCCAGGTGGCGAAGGATATTCTGTCCGGGCCATGCAGCTTTGCCGTGGTGGGGAAGCAGGCAGACAAGTATCTGAAATACATGAAATGAAGGCAGTGAAGTACGGATGAAAAGGTGTTTTCTTTTGTTGATGACGGCTATCCTTCTGATGGGCGCCGCATTTTCTGTCTGCGCGGAAGAGGCGCAGGATATGGCAGGAGAATGCAAAATCAAGGTGAATATTTACGGTGACGACAAAAAGAAAATGCTGGATGATATCAACCGTACCATGTGGGAAACGGTGTTCAAGGGCGGCTTTGTGGAAGTGACCACACCGGACGGCAGGCCTTGCCAGGGCATTTACATCCAGTGGGGCCAGGAACCGGTGGACGTGGTGATCCAGGTGCCCGGCGAAAAAGATAAGGAATGGGTGGATGTAAAAACCTGTACGGACAGGTATTACAACCAATACATTCCTTTTGATGAACCGCTTTCCCATTTCCGCATGCAGAGCGTACGAAAAGATGTGCAGATGGGTATTATCAAGCTGCACGTGTTTTCCCAGGGCCAATTGCCCCAATGGGTGCAGCGCTGGCAGCCGTTCGAAGGTAAGGCGGATCTGATGGTATTGACGGCGCACCCCGATGACGAGCTTTTGTTCATGGGGGGCGTGATTCCCTATTACAACACGGTGGAAGAGAAAAACGTGATCGACGTGCACGTGGTGCGCATGGCCGGGTACCGGAAAACGGAACTTTTGAACGGCCTGTGGCATTGCGGTGTGAAGGCGTACCCGGAACTGCCCGTCGGAAAATTCCCCGATAAATACACCATGGGCAAAAAGGAATGCCTGAACATCTGGGGCGAAGAAAAGCTGCTGGAATATGTAACGGAAATGATCCGCAAGTATCAGCCGGACGTGATCGTGACCCACGACGTGGAGGGCGAATACGGCCACGGCGCACACAAAGCCTGCTGCTATGCGGTGCAAAAGTGTGTTGAATATGCGGCCGATCCGAAAAAATACCCTGCTTCCGCCAAGGAATACGGCGTATGGCAGGTGAAAAAAGCATACATCCACCTGTACGAAGGGGACCTGGGGCAGATTGATTTTGACTGGCGTCAGCCCATGGAAGCATTTGACGGCAAGACCATTCACGAAGTGACCAGCGAAGCGTTTGAACTGCATCAGAGCCAGTATGTAACGGGAACCTATGCCGTGGAGGATTTCGGGCCTTACGATAATTCCCTGTTCGGGCTTTACTATTCTACGGTGGGGCCGGATACGGGGATGAACGATCTGTTTGAGAACATTGAATAACAAAGGGGGATGCTAAATGGCCATGAAGCGATTGGGCACCATGATCGACTGCAGCCGCAATGCGGTGATGAAGAAGGAAGCGGTGTACCGCTGGATTGACCTGACCGTCCGCATGGGCTACAATTGCCTGATGCTGTATACCGAGGATACTTACGAAATGGACGGCCATCCCCACTTTGGCTACTTAAGGGGCCGGTATACCCGGGAAGAGATGAAGGAAATGGATGCCTATGCCAGGGAAAAGGGGATGGAGATGATTCCCTGCATTCAGACGCTGGCCCATTTGCGCAGCATTTTCCGTTGGCCCGATTATGCGGATGTGCACGATTGCCATGACATTTTGCTGCTGGATGAAGAAAAAACCTATCAGCTGATTGACGATATGCTGCGTACCTGCGACCAATGCTTTGAAAGCCGCACGGTGAATGTGGGCATGGATGAAGCCATGTTCATGGGCCTTGGCAAGTACCTGAAAAAGAACGGCTATCAAAACAGAACGGACATGCTGCTACGGCATGTACAGAAGGTGGCAAAAATTGCGGAAAAATACGGCCAGCAGCTGATCATGTGGGGGGATATGTTCTTCTACCTGAAGCGGCAGGGGCTGGATATTTCCGAAGTGAAGGACAAAATACCTGAAAATGTGCAGCTGGTGTATTGGGATTATAATTCCCGTGAACAGGCACATTATGAAGAAATGATCGACGGATACCGTGAAATCTGCAACGAAACATGGTTTGCCGGCGGTCTGTGGAACTGGTGCGGCTTTACGCCTCATAACCGTTTTTCCATTCAGACGGCGAAGGCCAGCATGCCTGCATGTGTGAAAAAGAATGTGGAAAACATTTTCTTTACCATCTGGGGAGATGACGGTGCCGAAGGCAGCCGGTTCAATATACTGCCCTCCCTGTATTACGCTGCCATGATGGCCAGGGGGATCACGGACGAACGGGTAATCAAGGATGGCTTTGAAAAAATGTTTGGCTATTCCTTTGACTTGTTCATGCAGCTGGATTTGCCTGCTACCCCGGAAAAGGACAAGGATTTCAATAACCCGGAAAAGAAAATGCTCTATAACGACCCGCTGCTGGGGATTCACGACCTGACGGCGGTGGAGGATGGCGGAAAACGCTACATGGAAGCGGCGGCCGCCCTGGAGGAGGGCAAGAGCCATCCGACATTCGGGCATCTGTTCGATTCCCAGCAAAAGCTGTGCCGGCTGATGGCGTTGAAATACGGCTTCGGTGTACGTTTGCGCAAGGCCTATCAGGAAAAGGATCACAAAGCGCTCATTGCCTGCATGATGGAATGTGAAACCATCAAGGATAAACTGGAAGAATTCTACACCGCTTTTGAAAAGCAGTGGATGCTGGAAAACAAGCCCCATGGCTTTGAAATTCAGGATTTGCGGCTGGGGGGCGTAATGCGGCGTATGGAGCATGTAAAGCGCACCATTTCCGCCTACCTCACCGGCCAGACGGACAACATTCCGGAATTGGAAGAAGAAATCCTTCCTGCGGATACCGACTGGTATACCAACTGGCCCATGGCCGTCAGCGCCAATGTGATTTACCATATTTTCGAGTAAACAACAGGGAACGGAATGATAAAAATGATCAGAAAAGTGGATGAAGCGCACATTGCAGAATGTGTGCAGGTCATCAGGGAAAGTTTCCGGACAGTGGCGGATGCCTTTGGCTTTACGGAGAAAAATGCTCCTGGGTTTACTGCCTTTGCCACCGACGAACAACGCCTGAAATGGCACATGTATGGGGAAGAACGGCCCATGTACGGGTATTTTGACGGCGATAAGATGGTGGGCTACTATTCGCTGATGCTGCAGGAAAACAATCAGTGCGAAATGAGCAACCTGTGCGTGCTTCCTGCATACAGGCACAAGGGCATTGGCGAAGCGCTGATGCAACATGCGTTTGACGCGGCAAAGAAACTTGGATGTACCCAGGTAAATATCGGGATTGTGGAGGAAAACAAGGTGCTGCGGGCATGGTACGAAAACCATGGCTTTGTGCATCTTGGCACCAAGAAATTTGATCGGTTTCCCTTCACCTGCGGATTTCTGAAAAAGAACATATGAAATAAAGACCCTCTGCATGATAAATGCAGAGGTTTTTTTGACTGTATCGCTTCATCAGGATTTTCTGCCAATATACAGGGCGTGGCCACAGGTTTCAATGATAGTGGCTTCTTCGCTGGTTTCTTCTGCAAGATACAGGATTTCCTGGCGCATCCTTTCATCCTGCAGGTTGAAGATCTTCTCTTCCTTTTCGTAAGCAAAGCCGCGGATGGAGGACAGGTGTGTTTTTTCAAAGCCGTTTGTACCAAACAGGGATACGATTTCTTCGGATGTGGGATAGTACCCTTCCTGAAAGCCGGTAGAAGCATTGTTGATGAACTGGCCTGTCCGGAACACATGGTGCAAATTTTCATTGTTCACCTGATGCGGTGCAAAGCATGCCCTGTCCACAATGGCAATGGCGCCGGAAAGCTTAGGAATAAAGGCCGCAAACACCTGTCCACCCGGACGCAGTACCCGATGCACTTCCCGGACACATTGCTGTCTTTCTTCTTCAGCCAGCAAGTGATACAGAGGGCCAAAAAGCAATACGGCATCGAACATGCCATCAGGATAGCGGCTCAGATCCAGGGCATTGACCACATCGCAGGAGCGGATGTTGGGAGTGGGATTGACTGCCAGTTTATCCTTTGCCTGCTGAATCAGGGAGGGGGAAAGGTCTGCCAGATACAGGGTGTGGCCTTCCTTGGCCAGAGGGAAAGTGTAGGCACCGGATGCACCGCCAAGGTCAAGAATGGCGGATGATGGCTGTAAAAATCGGTGCAGCTTTTTCATGGTCATCATGAATTCTAGTTGCCCGCTGGGGTCGGCAGAAAGACGGGAATTCTCATTGAACATGCTGTAATAGCTGCGAATTTTATCAAAATCGGTCATAAGAACCTTCTTTCTGTTACAGAAAAGCCCACAGGGACTGGCTGTGGGCTTGATGCATTTAAGCTTGGCAGAATTTCTTTGCGGCTTCTTCGCGCATTTTGTATTTGAGAATTTTGCCGGCGGCATTCATGGGGAAGGAATCCACAAAGTCCACATACTTGGGCACCTTGTGCTTGGCCATGTGGGAGAGAACAAAGGCCTTCATTTCTTCCACCGTCATGGTTTCGCCGTCTTTGAGGATGATGCAGGCGCAGATTTCTTCGCCGTACTGCTTATCCGGCAAGTCGGAGGCCAAAGCGGTCTTAGAAGA
>JAZNOW010000023.1:0-43838 GCA_045589355.1 Clostridia bacterium | reverse complement strand
CAACCACACTTTTCCGCAGATACCCTTCCGCATAGCCTTTTCTGACTCCGGTATTTACCGCTTCTTCCAGATTGCCCTTAATATGTACATCCTGACCGATCTTTAGAAATACGCAGGCCATTCCCGTATCCTGGCAGATGGGCATCTGCTCATTTGCCGCAATTTCATAGTTTTCCATGATCCGCTCCAGAATCTCCCGGGCCTGGGGCCATGGTTCCCCGGCGTATGCTGTGCATATACAGTTTTTCATATCCTTCGAAAGATAGTAGTTCGCTTCGATGCAAAGCCGGACTACCACATCCGAAATCTCTAATGCAGACATTTCTCTCATATTGATCTCTCCATAAGAAAAAGCCAGTCAAACGACTGGCTTTTTATCAGTATTATGCCAGCGTAGCCGCCATAACGGCCTTGATGGTATGCATACGGTTTTCCGCTTCGTCAAAAACGATGGACTGTTCGCTTTCAAACACTTCGTCCGTCACTTCCATGCAGTTGATGCCGAACTTCTTGTAAATTTCCATGCCCACGGTGGTTTCCAGGTCGTGGAAGGCGGGCAGGCAGTGCATGAAGCGGCACTGGGGGCCGGCGGCCTGCATGAGGGCCTTGTTCACCTGATAGGGCTTCAGCGCCCGGATGCGTTCTTCCCACACGCTGTCCGGCTCGCCCATGGACACCCACACGTCGGTGTAGATCACGTCGGCGCCCTGCACGGCCTTCATGGGGTCTTCTTCAAAGACAAGGGTAGCGCCGGTTTCGGCGGCAATTTCCTGGCACCTGGCCACCAGCTCCGCGCCCGGGAAATAGGCCTTGGGAGCGCAGGCCACAAACTGCATGCCCAGCTTTGCACAGCCGATCATCAGGGAATTGCCCATGTTGTAGCGGGCATCGCCCATGTACACCAGCTTCTTGCCCTGCAAGCTGCCCAGGTGTTCCCGGATGGTGAGCATATCCGCCAGGATCTGGGTGGGGTGGTATTCGTTGGTGAGGCCGTTCCACACCGGCACCCCGGCGAATTTGGCCAGTTCTTCTACCCGTTCCTGGCCAAAGCCCCGGTATTCAATGCCGTCAAACATGCGGCCCAGCACCCGTGCGGTATCGGCAATAGATTCCTTCTTGCCGATCTGGCTGGCGGAAGGATCCAGATACACAGGATGCATGCCCAGGTCCGCCGCCGCCACTTCAAAGGCGCAGCGGGTGCGGGTGCTGGTCTTTTCAAAAATCAGGGCAATGTTCTTGCCCTCGTGCATTTTATGGGGAATGCCCTGCTTTTTCTGCATTTTCAGTTCAGCAGACAGGTCAATCAGGTACATGATTTCTTCCGGGGTAAAATCCAGAAGGGTGAGAAAATGCCGGTTCTTCAGATCCATTTTTTGCTTCCTCCTTATTGAGCGCACACGGCCTTGATCACGTCAATGGCTTCCCTCAGTTCATCCATGGAAATGTTCAGCGCCGGCAAAAGACGCACCTTTTCCTTGGCCGTCAGGCACAAAACACCCTTTTCCATGCAGGCTTTCACCACGTCGATGGCCGGCTTTTCCGTCTTGATGCCGATCATCAAACCCATGCCGGACACGCTTTCAATGCCGGGGGCATGCTGCAGCTGGTCAAAAACCCAGCTTCCTTTTTCGGCAACGGATGCCAAAAACCCTGCATTCAGCCGCTCCAGAATGCTGACGGCGCCGGCACAGCACACCGGGTTTCCGCCGAAGGTGGAGCCGTGGTCCCCAAAGCCCAGCACCTTTTCCACCTTTTCGCTCATCACGCAGGCGCCGATGGGCAATCCGCCCCCCAGGCCCTTGGCGGTGGAAAAGGCGTCGGGGGTGATGCCGTAGTGCATGTAGGCATACAGCTGGCCGGTACGGCCGTTGCCGGTCTGCACTTCGTCCACCAGGAACAGGATATCGTTTTCTTTGCAATAGGCATACAGGCCCTGCACAAATTCCTTGTCCAGCACCCGCACGCCGCCTTCCCCCTGCACACATTCGATCAGCATGGCGGCTGTTTTGTTTTCAGAAAGCACCTGAATGCAGTTGTCCAGGTCATTGGCCCTGGCATGGGCAAAGCCGGGGGTGAGGGGCTGGAACAGCTGATGGAAATGGTCCTGCCCGGTGGCGGCCAGGGTGGAAAGGGTGCGGCCGTGGAAGGACTGCTCCAGCGTCACGATGGTAAAGTGGTCGCCGCCCTTTTTATCCGCCGCATATTTCCGGGCAATTTTGATGAGGCATTCATTGGCTTCCGCCCCGGAATTGCCGAAAAACACTTTTTTCATGCCCGTCTTTTCGCAGATCAATTGGGCCAGCCTGGCACAGGGCTCGGTGTAATAAAGGTTGGACATGTGCTGCACCTTCTGCAGCTGGGCGGTGACGGCGCCGTTCCACTTTTCATCCGCAATGCCAAAGGCGGTCACGCCGATGCCGCTGCCCATGTCGATGTATTTTTTGCCGTTTTCGTCATACACGGTGGAGCCTTTGCCGGAAACGATGCTGACGGGAAACCGGTTATAGGTGCCGGAAACAAAGGCTTTGTCCATCTGCTGCAGCTGGCTCATTTCTTTTCCCCCTTTACCATGGTGCCGGCGCCCTCGTCGGTGAGCAATTCCATCAGAATGGAATGGGGCACCCGGCCGTCCATGATGATCACGTTCTTCACGCCCTGTTTGATGGCGGTCACGCAGCAATCCACTTTGGGGATCATGCCGCCGGAAATAACGCCTTCCTCATACAGCTTTTCCGCTTCGGAAAGATGGATTTCGGGAATGAGGGAGGATGGGTCGTCCTTATCCCGGAGGATACCGGCAATGTCCGTCATCATGATGAGACGCTCTGCCTGCAATGCCCCTGCAATATAGGCAGCCGCAGTATCGCCGTTGATGTTGTAGGCATGGCCCTGCCGGTCGCACCCCAGGGTGGACACCACGGGGATGTAGCCTTTTTCCAGCAGATCCAGCACGGGGCTGATGTGCACCTTGGTGATTTCGCCCACGTAGCCAAGCCGTTCATCCTTCATTTTCGCTTCGATCAGCCGTCCGTCCATGCCGGAAATGCCCATGGCCTTGCCGCCCTTCATTTCCAGCAGGTTCACCAGGGTTTTGTTGATCTTGCCGGCCAGCACCATCTGCACAATGTCCACCGTTTCTTCATCGGTGACCCGCAGGCCGTCCACAAATTTGCTTTCTTTGCCCAGGCGTTTCATCAGGTCGCTGATTTCGGGGCCGCCGCCGTGGACCAGTACCACCTTCACGCCGATCAGCCAAAGCAGCACAATGTCTTCCATCACCTGCTGCTTGAGCTGCTCGTTCACCATGGCATTGCCGCCGTATTTCACAACCACCACTTTGTTGTTGTATCTTTTGATGTAGGGCAGGGCCTGCACCAGCACTTCCGCCCGTTCGTTGTTGGAAAGAATTTTGTCCATCGTGTTTTCTCCTCAGGTGCGGTAATCGCCGTTGATCTTTACATAATCGTAGGTCAGGTCGCAGCCCCAGGCACAGCTGGAGGAAGCGCCGCTGTTCAGGGAAATGAGGATCTCAATTTCCTTTTCCAGCAGAATTTCCTTGGCCTTCTCTTCGGAAAAGTCCACCCCGGCGCCATCCTTGCACACCAGAATTTCCCCTTTGACGGACTTGAAAGAAACGTCAATTTTGTTCACGTCCACGTCCGCCCCGCTGTAGCCGATGGCGCACAGCACTCGTCCCCAGTTGGCATCGGCGCCGAACATGGCGGCTTTGAGCAGGCTGGAGCAGATGACGGATTTTGCCACGGCCTTGGCCGTCTGCATATCCTTGGCCCCGTCCACCTTGCATTCCAGCAGCTTGGTGGCGCCTTCGCCGTCCCCGGCGATCATGCGGCACAATTGCACCGTCACAGTATTGAGAGCCTGCATGAAGGTTTTGAAATCCGCATTTTCTTCGGTGATCATTTCATTTCCCGCCATGCCGTTGGCCAGCACCGTCACCATATCGTTGGTGGAGGTATCGCCGTCCACGGACAGCATGTTGAAGGACGTCTGCACGTCGCCGGACAGGGCCTTTTGCAGCATGTGGGGGGCGATGGCGGCGTCGGTGGTGAGGAACACCAGCATGGTGGCCATGTTGGGGTGGATCATGCCGCTGCCCTTGGCCATGCCGCCAAGACGGCATACTTTACCGGAAAGCTCAAACTCCACCGCCACTTCCTTCATGTAGGTATCGGTGGTCATGATGCCTTCGCCGGCGGCTGCATTGCCTTCATAGGAAAGGCCGGCGCAAAGGGCATCCATGCCCCCGGCAATGGGGGTGATATCCAGAGGCTGGCCGATCACGCCGGTGGAAGCCACCACCACGTCGTCCGCCGCAATGCCCGTTGCCTTTTCCACCAGTTCGCTCATCTGGTTGGCAATGTGGATTCCGTTGGCGTTGCAGGTGTTGGCGTTGCCGCTGTTGCAGATGATGGCCTGGGCATAACCGTTTTGCAGGTGCTGCTTCGTTACATAAATGGGAGCGCCCTTCACCAGGTTCAGGGTATACACCGCAGCGGCGGCGGCCTTCACGTCGCTCACCACCAGAGAAAGGTCCCGCTTGGTGCGGTTCTTGCGGATGCCGCAGTGCACGCCGTTTGCTTTGTAGCCTTTTGCGGCACATACGCCGCCGGAAATCATTTTCATATCAGTTCCCTCCTGTTACAAGGCCGGCCTTTTCATCCGCGCCCAATACAATGTTCATATTCTGCACCGCCGCCCCGCTGGCGCCTTTGCCCAGGTTGTCAAACCGGGCGGTCAGCAGGATGCGGTCTTCGTTGCCATGCACCGTAATTTCCATATCGTCCCGGCCGGACAGGGCGGCAGCGGACAGGAAACCGTTTTCGTCCCCCTGCTCGCTGAAAGAAATCAGCCCGCCCCGGTAATGGCTTCGGTACGCATTTTTGATGTCTTCCGCCGTGCCCTGCACGTCGCTTTTGAACAGGGTCACCGTCACTTCCATGCCGCTGTAAAAATCCCCCACGATGGGGCAGAACACCGGCGCCTTTTCCAGCCCGCACAGCTTTGCCATTTCCTTCAGGTGCTTGTGCTGCTGGGAAAGGCCGTACATCCGGGGGGCGGAAAGAAGCGGATCTCTGTCAGCCCCTTCGTACTGGGCGATCATCTGCTTGCCGCCGCCGGAATAGCCGGTGAGGGACACGCAGGACAGCTGCACATCCTTTTTGATCAGCCCTTTTTCCACCAGCGGGTTCACCAGCGCCACAAAGCCGCTGGCATGGCAGCCGGGGTTGGCAATGCGTTTGGCGGAAAGGATTTTTTCCTTCTGCCCGCTGATCTCCGGCATGCCGTACACCCAACCTTCCATGGTGCGGTGAGCGGTGGAGGTATCAATGATCACCGTGTGCTCGTTTTCCACCAGCGCCACTGCTTCCACCGCCGCCGCATCGGGCAGGCAAAGGAAGGCAATATCCGCCTGGTTCAGCATTTCTTTTCGGGCCTGAGTATCCTTTCGCTTTTCCTCCGGCAAAACAAGCAGTTCAATATCCTCTCTATCCTGCAGACGGTCATAGATCCGCAGGCCCGTGGTGCCCGCGCTGCCGTCAATAAAAACCTTCTTCATGCGTCGGTTCGCTCCCTTCATAAATGCATAATCATGCATCTAATGTGTATATGATACACTTTTTTTCGAAAAAATCAATACTTTCCATAAAAAATATACATTGTAGAACAATCTTAGCACAATCAAAAGCGCATAAAAAGGAAAAGGATGCCTCTTTTTTGCATCCTTCCCTTGCTTTTTGCCCTTGTTTTTCCCTTTTTCCTTTGCTATACTGCAAATGCATACAATGAATACGAATACAGAATAAAGGAGAAAAGAGCAATGCAATACCGTCCTTTCGGCAATACCGGCGTCAATATTTCCACCCTGGGCTTTGGCTGCATGCGCCTTCCTGAAATTCAGAAGGAAGACGGCAGCTGGGAAGTGGATCAGGAAAAAACCACCGAAATGCTGCTGCATGCCTATGACCTGGGGGTCAACTATTTCGACACCGCCCCCTTCTACTGCCACCAGAACAGCGAAGCGGCGGTGGGCAAGGCCTTGAAATCCATCCGGGACAAGGTGTACATTTCCACCAAATGCCCCCTGGACCATGTGAAGAAGCTGGAAGATTTCCACTTCTACCTGAACCAGAGCCTGGAAAGGCTGGGCACCGATCATATTGATTTTTATCATTTCTGGGGCATCAACAAAAAGGAATTTGACGAAATCATCGTGCCCATGAACCTGATCGAAGAAGCAAAGAAGCTGAAGGAAAAGGGCGTCATCCGCCACATCTCCTTCTCCTTCCACGATTCCCCCGAAGCCCTCAAATACATCATCGACAACGGCGTGGGCCTGGAAAGCGTGCTTTTGCAGTACAACCTGCTGGACCGGGCCAATGAAGACATGATCGGGTACGCCCACGAAAAGGGCCTGGGCGTGGTGGTGATGGGCCCGGTGGGCGGCGGCCGCCTTGCAGCACCCACGGAGCTTTCCAAAAAGGTGAAGGGCGAAAACCTGAACACCTACGAGCTGGCCCTGCGCTTTGTGCTGGGCAACCCCGGGGTGTGCTGTGCCCTCTCCGGTATGCAAACCTACGATATGGTGGACAAGAACGCCGCCGTGGGTTCCCTGGAAACCCCCATGACCGAAAAGGAATGGCGGGAAGTGGGCGAAAACCTGGAGAACCTGAAGAAGTTTTCCGAGCTCTACTGCACCGGCTGCGCCTATTGCCAGCCCTGCCCCAAGGGCATCAATATCCCCCGCATTTTCCAGGCCTACACCTACCTCAACGTCTACGGCCTGAAGGACCTGGCAAAAAACACCTGGAACGGCTACCTGAACAACGAAAAGAACCCCGGCGTTTCTCCGGCCGAATGCATCAACTGCGGCTATTGCGAAAAGAAATGCCCCCAGCACCTGAACGTGCGGGAGCTGCTGAAGAAAGTGGAAAACGTGCTGAGCGCCCTGTAAAATCCCATACAAAAAACGCACCTGCTTCAAACACGCAGGTGCCTTTTTTTCATCCGGCATCCCTCACAGGAAATATTCGCCTTCCGCTTCCCGGATCATGCGGCGGATGACGTTTCCTTCAAAGGCCACTTTTTCGTCAAAAATCTGTCTGGACAAATCGAAGTTCAGCTTTTTGCGGTCGCTTTCGCACTGAGGCTCCCATTCCTTGAAATAGAATTCCGAAAGGGCCGCCATTTCCCGCTGGCCCTGATAGGCATAATAGGTATTGCTCATCCAGATACCCTGGCTGCCGTAATGGTCCATTACGTCCGCATCCTGAAGCAGCCTTTCCCACACGGTGTTCACTTCCGTGCCGGGGTGGCGCTTGTCGTGCTGTTGGATCAGCCGGCACACGGCGTCCAGTTCCGCTTCCGTCATTTCTTCCTGCAGCACTTTCCGGCACAGGAACGCAGCGTTATCCGCGTGGGGTTCCAAGCCCTTGCACATATCGTGGAACATGCCGGCGCAAAGCAGGATATCGTCCATGCTGTCATCCTCGGGGAACAGCCGCTTGCGCAGCTCCACCGCACCCCTGCCGGTGCGCTTGCCGTGGAAATACGCCGCGCCCACTTCCCTTTCCAAATGGCTTTTGCGCTTGCCCATCAGCCGGAAGGCGATTCCGTCAAGTTTCTGAAAGTCCATACAATCGCACCTCGTGGAAATTAAGAAACTAGATTTACCGGGCTGCCGCACAAGGTACGACAGCCCGGTAAATGATTTAGACAGGCATGGTGCCGTCTTCTTTGTTGTAGCTGGTAGGATCAGCCTTCATCTGCTGAGCCTGACGCCACTGGAAGTACTTGGTGGCCACCTGGGGGAAGAGGGCGTAGGAGAGCACGTCTTCGTCCTGCTGGATGTACTGGGCAATTTCCTTGCGATAGTTTTCCAGTTCGGGGGCGATATCATCGGCGGGGCGGTGGGTGATCACCTTGGCGTCGCCGATGCACTTCTTGCGCACTTCTTCGTTCACGGGGGCGGGCAGCCGGCCGTATTCGCCGCGGAGCAGGCCCTTGGATTCCTTGGTCACCATCTTATAGCGTTCGCCGCCCAGCACGTTCATCACGGCCTGAGTGCCAACGATCTGGGAGGTGGGGGTCACCAGGGGCGGGAAGCCGAAGTCTTCGCGAACCCGCGGCACTTCTTCCAGCACCTGATAATATTTGTCCATGGCGTTGGCCTGCTTCAGCTGGCCGATCAGGTTGCTCAGCATGCCGCCGGGCACCTGATACTGCAGGGCCTTGGCGTCCACAGCCAGCACTTTGCCGGCATCGCGCCAGCCGTCCTTGTTCAGGCGGTCGGCCACAGTGCGGAAATGTTCGGCGATCTTGCTCATCAGGTCTTCATCCAGGCCGGTGTCAAATTCGGAGCCCTTCAGCACGGCCACCATGGATTCGGTGGCGGGCTGGCTGGTGCCGCCGCCAAGGGGGGAGAGGGCGGTGTCGATGACGTCCACGCCGGCTTCCACAGCCTTCAGCAGCGTCATGGCGCCGGTGCCGGCGGTGTTGTGGGTGTGCAGCACGATGGGCAGCTTGGTGTTTTCCTTCAGCTTCTTCACCAGGGAATAGGCGCTGAAGGGCAAAAGCAGGCCAGCCATGTCCTTGATGCAGATCATATCGGCGCCCATGGCTTCGATATCCTTAGCCAGCTTCACGAAATATTCTTCCGTGTGCACAGGGCTGGTAGTGTAGCTCATGGCCACTTCCGCGGTGCCGCCGTATTTCTTGGTGGCCTTCACAGCGGTTTCCATGTTGCGCAGGTCGTTCAGGGCGTCAAAGGTGCGGATGATGTCAATGCCGTTGTCGATGGACTTCTTCACGAAGTAATCCACCACGTCGTCGGCATAGTGCTTGTAGCCCAGAATGTTCTGGCCACGCAGCAGCATCTGCAGCTTGGTGTTGGGCATGGCCTTGCGAAGCTGGCGCAGCCTTTCCCAGGGATCTTCGTTCAAAAAGCGCAGGCAGCTGTCAAAGGTAGCGCCGCCCCAGCATTCCAGAGAAAAGAAACCAACCTTATCCAGCATTTCGCACACCGGCAGCATTTCATCAATGCGCATGCGGGTGGCTGCCTGGGACTGATGGGCGTCACGCAGGATGGTATCGGTAATCAATACTTTTGCCATAACGATCTCCTTTTCTTCATTCAAGAGATGGGGAACGATGAGGGGCTTTGCCCCTTCACCCCACCAGGGTCATTGACCCTGGACCCTTCAGCGGAACACAATTGTCTTTCCTCTCACACTCTTTTCCGATGCCGCTTGCAAAAACCTTTCACTCGTCACGGGCACGGCGGCCTTGCCGCCAGCCGGATGCCGCAGCATCCGGTGAAAACAGGGAAAATGCCGGGCGGGAAAGTTTACTTTCCCTGCCGCATTTTCACCGTTTTCATTGTGCCCGTTTCACGGTTTCTTCACGCTTCATGCGGAAAAAAGAATAAGCAGCAGAACAATATCATCGCAGGATGGGTGCAGGGGGGATCCCCCTGCCGCGGGGTACAGGGGCCGCGCAGGCCCCTGCCTCGTTCATCAGCCAAACATGCTCAGCAGCACGCCGGCCGCAATAGCGGAACCGATGACGCCGGCCACGTTGGGGCCCATGGCATGCATCAGCAGGAAATTGCCGGGGTTGGCCTTCTGGCCTTCCACCTGAGAAACGCGGGCGGCCATGGGCACGGCGGACACACCGGCAGAGCCGATGAGGGGATTGATCTTGCCGCCGGTGAACTTGTTCATCAGCTTTGCCAGCAGCACACCGCAGCCGGTGCCGCAGCCAAAGGCAAACACGCCCAGGGCGATGATCTTGATGGTATCGATGGTGAGGAAGGTGCGGGCAGTGGCGGTGGCACCTACGGTGATGCCAAGGAAAATGGTAACGATGTTCATCAGTTCGTTCTGCACCGTCTTGTTCAGGCGTTCCACCACGCCGCATTCACGCATCAGGTTACCCAGCATGAGGCAGCCAACCAGGGGCGTAGCACTGGGCAGCAGCAGGGATACCAGCACCGTCACCACGATGGGGAAAAGGATCTTTTCCCGCTTGGAAACGGGGCGCAGCTGCTCCATGACGATCTGGCGTTCCTTCTTGGTGGTCAGCGCCCGCATGATGGGGGGCTGGATCACGGGCACCAGAGCCATGTAGCTGTAAGCGGCCACGGCGATGGGGCCCAAGAGGTGGGGCGCCAGCTTACCGGTGAGCCAGATGGCGGTGGGGCCGTCGGCGCCGCCAATGATGCCGATGGCGCCGGCTTCCGCATTGGTAAAGCCAAGCAGCTTGGCACCGATGAATACAATGAAGATACCGGCCTGGGCGGCGGCACCCATGAGCAGGGTCTTGGGGTTAGCGATGAGGGGACCAAAGTCCGTGCCGGCGCCAACGCCGATGAAGATAAGGCAGGGATAGATGCCCAGCTTCACGCCCAGATACAGGTAGTCAAGCAAACCGGGGGTGATGGTCTGGCCGGCGGTGGCAAGCAGGGTGCCCACGGAGGAGTACACCCGGCCGTCGGTCATGAAGGCGGCGGAGTCCTTGATGATGACAGCCACGCTGTCCGCCAGCACGGTGCCGTTTTCGGCAACCAGCGCACCGGCTTCATTCAGGTAAGCGCCCACGGAAAAGTTTTCCGTGATCTGGCCGATCACCGCGCCGTCCAGCAGGATGGCGCCGGCATTGTTGACGGTATAGGCGCCCAGGTTGGCAAGGTCTGCCGAGTCCACCAATATGGCGCCGCCAAACAAACTCCAGTTGGCGTGGCCGCCGGCAAAGAGGCTTTCGTGGAACACTTCACTGCCCAGCAGGTTGGTCAGCAACATACCAAAGGCAATGGGAAGCAGCAGCAAAGGTTCAAACTTCTTTACGATGGCCAGATAAATCAGCAGGCAGGCAACGCCCACCATCACCAGCGCCAGGGGATCACGCAGAAATTGTGCAATACCGGACTCGCTGGCCAGGTCCGCCAAAGTACCCAGAATATTTACGGATTCCATCTGTAAAGCGTCTCCTTTCTCTTATTTTCTTTCGTTGAAAGGAATCAGCTTACAGCACGCACAGCACGTCGCCGGAGTTGACAGAAGCGCCCTTCTGCACATTCACCTGGGCCACAGTGCCATCTTCGGGGGCCACGATTTCGTTTTCCATCTTCATGGCTTCCAGGATCATCAGGATATCGCCCTTCTTCACGCTGGCACCCTGGGACACCTTCACGTCCAGGATGGTGCCGGGCATGGGGCTGACCACCTTCAGGCCATTGGCCACGGGAGCGGGAGCGGCAGCCTTGGGGGCGGCAGCGGGGGCAGCAGCCACGGGAGCGGCGGCCTTGGGAGCAGCGGCCACAGGAGCGGCAGCCACGGGAGCGGCAACGGGAGCGGCAAAGCCGGCGCCCACTTCTTCTACTTCTACTTCGTAGGAAACACCATTGACGGTAATGTTGAATTTACGCATGACAGGAATCTCCCTTCTTATTATAAATGAGTATAAATCTGTTCTTCACGGGCGGCACGGGCACGGGCGCTCATGGTATCCGCACGGCGCACACGGCGCACCACAAAACCGCTCTGATTTCCCTGCCACACGGCAGCGATGGCAGCGGTGATGACGGCGATCAGCTGGTCATCACTTTCCGGCTGCACAGGGGCGGCAACCGTTTCCGGCTGTACCGGTGCAGGGGGCGGCGTGGTGGCCTTGGGGGCAGACGCGGCCTTTTTCCCGGCGCCGCTTTGCTTGTTCAGCAGGCCCATGATGGAGATGCAGGCGATGAGAATCACCAACCCGGCAAACACCACCAGCATCCCCACCGCCGTGGTGGAAAGGCCGAAAATCAAATTATTCATATCCGCATCCTCCCTTTCTTACAGGGGCAGGTTGCCATGCTTGCGGGGCAGGTTCACGTCATGCTTGGAAAGGAGCATTTCCAGAGCGGCAATGATGTACTTACGGCTTTCCTGGGGCACGATCACATCGTCCACCATACCGTTCTTTGCGGCAAAGAGGGCGCCGCAGCTTTCCCGGTAAGCAGCCATCAGGTCATCCTTGCTTTCGCCTTCCAGCATTTCCTTTTCGTTCAGGGTCTGCACAGCCACTTCTTCGGTGAGGGGGGCGATCATAGCCTGGGGCCAGGCGTAGGAAACGTCGGCCATGTCCTTGCCGCCCATAGCCACGTAAGCAGCACCCACAGCATTGCCGCAGATGATGCCCACCTTGGGAGAAGTGCATTCGGCATAAGCATAGCACAGTTCGGCAGCGGCGCGGATCATATCGCCCTGCTTGCACTGGCAGGGAACGGCAATGCCGTCCGCATTCACCAGGGACACCACCGGCAGGGAGAAGCAATCGCACAGGCGCACAAAACGGGCAGCCTTCTTGCTGTTTTCCACGGTAAGCCGGCCGTTATCCACCTGATGATCGGAAACAACCAGACCGCAGGTGCGGCCGCCAATGCGGCACAGCGCAGTGCGGATGCCCTGGCCGTATGCGGCGTACAGTTCCACCACATGGCCCAGGTCCGCCACGTCAGCCATCAGGGCAGCAGCGTCTTCGGCGCTGTCGCTCACCATCAGGCGGTTCAGGTCGTCGTCATCCACCAGGGGAGCGCTTTCCATGTTGTTGGCGGGCAGCAGGTCGATCAGCGCAGCCACCATGGCTTCCGCTTCATCTTCCGTTTCAGCCGTCAGGGCACACACGCCCTGCTTGGCCATGCTATCGGCGCCGAAAAGATCCTGAGCGGATTTTTCCACGCCCTTTTCGCTGTTCATCACCAGCGCAGTGTGCAGCGCCACTTCACCGGTCTTTTTCACCTGCACGGTCACATCCGCCACCTGGGTGAGCAAAGTGGCCATACCGCGCACGGGACCCATCACCACGGCGATGATGGGGCACACGCCGCTCAGGCAGGCCAGCTGGTTCATCACCTTGGCATACAAAGGCAGGGCGGCAGCACCATCGGTCAGCTTCACGCCGGCGCTGTCCAGCATGGCCACCACCGGCGCACCGGTCAGCTTTGCCATGTTCAAAAGCTTCTGAATCTTTTCAGCCTGTTCCTTGGTCATTGCACCGCCGCAGGAAGCATAGTCCTGAGCGAAGCAGTAGGCAGCGCAACCGTTCACGGTGCCGTAACCGGCCACCAGGTTGCTTTCGGCACGCAGGGCGTCCATTTCCACAAAGCTGCCTGCATCAAACAGCTTGGTCACGCGCTCCCTTGCGGTGCACTTGCCTTCTCCATGCTGCCGGGCAATGCGTTCTGCGTCGCCCTGCAATATGGCGGTCTTTTCCTGGGCCAATGTCTTGATGATGTTCGACATGTCCATTTCCGGATCCCCCATTCTCATGATTTTTTTGTGGTTTGAAGGCGTCATGAATATGCTACAGGTTCTCTTTCAATGAAAGGGAACCTCATCCTTACCCAAATTCAATTATACCACACATTTTCCTTTTTTCCTGCTTTCTTTTCACTTAAAGAACAGCTTTTTCTTCTACAATTTGATTACATTCCGCCCTTTTCCATAAAAAAGAGCCGCAGCGCTCAGCACCGCGGCCATAAAGCCCGTTATTTCGTTCCGCACCGCTGCATCCATTCCGCAGCCGTCTGTTCATCCATGCGCCCGATCAGCCGGTGGCACACCGTCCCTTCCCGCCAGCAAAGCAGCCTGTTTTCTCCGGCCCGGATGCTTTCCATCCCCGTTCCGGATAAGCCATACATTTCTTCCACTGCCCGGGCCGCCTTCAGGGATGTGCAGCAGCTCATTTCATACACCAGCGTATTGCCGCCGTCAAAGGAAAAATGCATCGTCACTTCCATGCCGTTTTCGTACACCGCCACATTCCCCTGCCTGAAAACCGCATCCCCGGCCGGCACCTGCGGGGCAAACCCCAGAAATTCCGCCAGCAACGAAAACTCCTCAAATACCAGGCCGCCCTGCATCCGCCCCTTTTCCATGCACAGCAAAATGTCCTCCGTCCGCATCCCTCCCTGCTGCATGCCCTCTTGCGCATGGGCCTTCCTTTCCTGCAGCAGCATTGTCCCCGCCGCAAACACACTCAGCAAAAGGATCAGCACCACCGCACTGCCCCCTGGCCGTTTTCTGTTTTTCCGCCTTGGTCCGCCGGGAATAAACCGCTCCTCCATGCCGCCGCCTCCTTTGCGTTTCTTCCGGCACCTTTGCCTTTCCTTCTACTTATATAGACGACGCATCTTTGGCTTCTTTTCCCATTTGCGGCACAATTTACAATTGGAAAGACCTTCGTTTCCGCCCCTTCAACCAAAAACCATTTATCCCGAAAACCGTAACCGCCCCTTCCTTCCGCAAAGTCGGCGCTCTCCTCCCTCTCCGTCCCTCCCATTCCCTCTCTTTTTTCAACGTTCCTCTTGCATTTTTCCGTACCATGTGTTATACTATTCACCGCTAAAGACGGGGTATTAGCGCAGTTGGTAGCGCGCGACATTCGCATTGTCGAGGCCAGGGGTTCGACTCCCCTATACTCCACCAAGCAAAAGAAGCAGCCAGTAATGGCTGCTTCTTTTTGCAAGGCAGGTGAATTATCCTATCAAGTGCAACAGAAAAGAAAAAAAGAAATCAACGTTCTTGACATAAATGGCAATATTGAAGGCACAATAAACGGTGTGCCAATTAGAAAACAGCAGGATAACAGTAAACGCCAGGCCATATTGACCGCCCGGCGTTTTTCATGGATGGCATCTTCCTTTGTAAAAAACACCCCCTGCCGCAGCGTTTTGCTGTTGCAGGGGGCACATTTGTTTCCGGGAATAACCGGCGGCTTATCAGGTATCAGCCCTTCACGGCGCCGGCGATCAGGCTCTTTTGCACCTGGCCGCTCATGCACATGTACAATACCAGCGTGGGCAGGGTGGCGATGACCAACGCAGCGCCCATGGAGCCGTAGTCCGTCTGGTACTGGCCGCTCATCTGCTGGATGCCCACCGTCAGCGTGCGCACCTTGCCGGTGGTGAACACGGTGGCCAGCAGCAGTTCGTTCCACACCTGCAGGAACACGAAGATGGCCGCCGTGGCAATGGCGGGGATCATCATGGGCAGGATGATGGTGAAGGCGGTGCGGTAAATACCGCTGCCGTCGATACAGGCGGCTTCTTCCATTTCATAGGGGATGTTGGTGATGAAGCCGCTGAGGATCAGGATGGTGATGGGGATATTGAAGGCGGCGTAAGGGATGATCAGCGCCCAATGGGTTTTCATCAGGGGCAGCAGCACTTCCGTCAGGGGGTACAGCGCCGCGTGCATGGGGATCATCATACCCATCATGATGTACGTCATAACCACCTTCTGGCCCTTCCACCGCATGCGCAGCAGGCCGTAGGCGCACATGAAGCCGAACAGGCTGGTGATCAGCAGGGTGGCCGCCGTGTCGATCACGCTGTTGAGCAGGAACAGACTGATGTTGCCGCCGCTGCCCCAGGCATTGGCGTAGTTGGAAAACAGCCACTGGGTGGGCAGGCCGATCAGGTTGCCGCTGAAAATTTCCTGGGTGTCCTTCAGGGAGAAGCACAGCAGCCAGTACAGCGGGAACAGGCACAAAATCAGCCAGAGGATCAGGAAAACGGAAGACGCGATCTTCCCCAGCGAAAACTTTTTCTTCATGCGGAAAGACGCCTCCTTCCCTTCCTGGACACGATGCCGTCCCGGTCTTTGAACAGCATGTTCAAAAGCACGGTGAAGGCCAGGCATTCAAACACAATGAACATGGCCTGGGCGCTGGCGTAGCTGTATTTGTGGTTGGAGAACATTTCCACATACATGGACAGGGCCGGCAGCTGCTTGTTGGCACGTTCCAGCAAAATCCAGGGGGTATCAAACAACTTGAAGGAGCCGATCAGCGAGAAGGACAGGCACACCTTCAGCATGGGCTTGATCATGGGGATCTGGATCCGCAGCGCCATGCGGGGGCCGCTTGCGCCGTCCACCGTGGCCGCTTCAATGATTTCGGTGGGGATGGATTTGAGCGCACCATACATCAGCAGCATATGGTAGCCCACAAACTGCCACAGGCTGGGCAGGAAAACAGCCATCAGCTTTGTATCCTCGTTGGCCAGGAAGCCGTTCTTGGGCAGGCTCAGGTTCAGCAATTCGTAAATGGCCGGCACCAGGTCCTTGTAGATACGCTGCCACAAAAGGCTGATAACAACGGAAGAAATCACCACGGGGATGAAGAAAATGTTGCGGTACATGCTTTCGCCCTTGACCCCATTGACCAGCAGCAGGGAAATGAACAGGGAGAAAGGCAGCTGAATGAAAATGGAAAGGGCAGCGTAGGTCAGAGAATTGAGCACTGCGCCGGGGAAATAGTTACGCCGGCCGGGCGTAAACATGGTGATGTAGTTTTTGAACCACACAAACTGAGACTGATCGCCCACCTTGGCGGGAATTTCGCTCAGCAAACTGTAGTAGAAGGACTTGAGAATGGGCACAATGACGATATAGGTGAAAAACAGGACAGTCGGCAGAACAAAGACTGCAATGCTCCACTTATTCGACAATACACGTTTCATAAGCGGACCTCCTTGTGAGCATCAAGAGTAAGGAAAGGGGTGACGGCCTAACCGCCACCCCAGGTGGTATCAATTGAGAAATTATTGGAAAATGGTTTCCATGTCTTCGCACCACTGTTCGGGCGTGATTTTACCGGTCAGCACATCGTACACGGTTTCGCCGATCAGGGTAGCGTCTTCGCCGGTCAGGGCAGTGTTGCCCCACAGCAGCATGGAGTCAGCGGTGGAGGTGGCTTCCTTGATCTGAGCCATCACGGGATTGAGGTCAGTGTATTCAGAGAAGTCATACTTCCAGGCGGGCAGGCCAGCGCCGGCGATGTAGCCGTTCTTGGACAGGTTTTCAGCAAAGAACTGGCAAGCGATGAAAGCTTCGTCGGGATGTTCGGAGTAGGAAGCAACGCAGAAGCCTTCAGCAGCGCCGCCCATGTACTGGTTGTCATAGCCGCGGCCCACAGCGGGGAACTTCACGGCAACAACCTTCTGCTGCATTTCGGGGGACAGGGAACCGGAGAACCACTGGCCATGCACATACATGGGGATTTCGCCGGCGAAGTAGGCAACTTCGGATTCGTCACGGGTCAGGGAAGCAGCATCTTCGGGGAAAGCGCCCAGGTCGATCAGCTGCTTGAAAGCGGCCATGCCGTCCACCCAATCCTGGGTCATGAAGGTGGCGCCTTCGTCCTTGTAGTAAGCAGCGCGGCAGGCTTCGTCGCCGGCAAAGCGCAGGGCGATGATGTCGGTGTACATGTTGGTGGGCCACTGGTCAGCGCCGCCAACGGTCATGGGGGTCACGCCCGCAGCACGGAAAGCTTCCACGGCAGCGATCAGTTCGTCCCAGGTTTCGGGGATCTTCACGTTGTGCTTTTCGAAGAGTTCGGTGTTGCAGTACAGCATGGAGGCAGCCTTGGTGTAGGGCAGCTGATAGACGTGTTCTTCGCCGTCCACAACGAAGGTCATGTCAGCCAGCAGGCCGGGTTCCATACGGGCCATGATGTCATCGGTCAGGTAGTTGTCCAGGGCCAGGATGTCGCCGGAACCAACCAGGTTCCACAGCACGCCGCCGGCGTTCCAGTAGAACACATCGGGCAGGCTGTCGCTCAGAGCCAGGGTTTCGCCGGTTTCTTTCCAGGCGTTGGCTTCGAACCATTCAACTTCCAGCTTGATGTTGGGATAAGCAGCTTCGAATTCTTCCAGGGTCTTGAGGAAGGGAGCGCGGTTGGCTTCCGTTTCGGCGGACCAGATGGAGCTGACCTTCAGGGTCACCACTTCATCTTCGGCCAGAACGGCGGTCAGGCTCAGCATCATTGCCAGAGCCAGAACGAGGGCAACGAGTTTCTTCATTTCGGGTACCTCCTATTTTATTGGTTCTCTCCTGTCGGCCATGCGCCGACTTTTCTTCATCATACCATACAGAATAGCCTTTTTCAAGCAGTTTTGATGAAAAATATGGGATAAAAATGTCCTGAATATCCATCAAATATCATCATAAAACGACAGCACCGTGTACAGCCCCACCTGTTTGAGGGTGATACAAGCGTCGTTTTCTTCGATACAAACGTGCCATTCCGGCTTGTTTTGCCCTTCCGGCACGGTCAGGCGCAGCTGCTTTTTTGCCGCATCCTTCACCCGGATGCACACTTCCTCCGCCGGCAGCACCCGGTCGCTGTCCCCGTCATAGCGGTAATTCAGCACATGCACGTGGATCCTGTCCCCGTCGTCATACCGCTGCACGCCTATTTTTTCCTCACCGCACTGCACCGGCGCCAGAGGGGCGTACATTTTTTCGAAGGCAGAAAGGAAGGCGGGCATGTAGTTTTCCCCCTGAACGGGCACATGCACCATGCGGCCGGTTTTGCGCAATTGGTCCATCACTTCCGTTCCCTCCGCCAGCCGGCCCAGCACCAGCACCCGGCCGCCCTCCTGGGCATAGCGCACCAGCACCCGGCCCTGGTTTTCCGTCAGCACAAAATTGTCCGGCAAAATCAAAAGGGGATACCCGGCGATCCTGTCCAGGGAAAAATCATCCTCCCGCAATTCTCCGTCGGGCAGCAGAACGGCGTCGTACTGGGCGTTCCTCTCGCTCATGGCCCGGATCACATCCCAGAAGGGCACCGGCTTCATGTCCGGGTCCACCCAGGCGGTGGCGGTGGCGTCCATCAGGTTTTCGTAGGCATCCTGCATGCCGTTGGCGCCGCTGCCCTTGTTGGAATCCCGCCAGTAATAGCTGCCGTAGGAATACAGTACCGCCGCCCCGGCGGACCGGGTGCGGGGGAAGAGCTGCTCGTTTTCGTACAGGAAATCCTGCACCGAAGCCGTCAGCGCCCGGGGCGCCCAGAAGGAATCCTTGATGGTGTTGCCCATCCATCCGCCATAGGGGATGGACATGTTGCACCCATACATGGACGCCTCCAGCAGGAAAATGCGGTACAGGTCATACCCCTTGCCTTCATCCAGCATCTCCAGCAGCCTGGGCATGATGCCGCCGTAGGGGTTTTCCGCAATGATCACCGGTTTGCCCGGGGCAAAGCCGGCACAGAAGCGGTAATAATAGGGCTGGCGGAAGAGGGTGTGGTCCATTTCCGTCACCACAAGATCCACCTTGTTTTCAATGGGATAGTACGCCGGCTGCATGTTGTAGAAATTCCCGGATACTTCAATTTTCCGGCCATAGGTTTTAAGGGCATAGCTCCTGGCAAAATCGGCCAGTTCCCCGAAGTATTTCCGCACATTGCGCACCTGGAATTCCCAGTAATCCCGGTAGAAGGGCGCATCCTTGGGGAAGGTGCAGCCCCTTTCCTTCAGATAGCGGCCGTAGTGGAACGCATCCAGGTCCACCTCCGCAAATTCCCGGCCCAGCAGCCCCTGCTCCCTGCGCTCTTTCAGGTATTGCGTAAACTGCTTCATGCAGCTGTCGCAAAAACACCCGCCGGAAGAAATGGCGGTCATGGGCAGCTCACATTCATCCAGCTGCACCCCCGGCACGCCGGCGTCGATCTGGAGCATGATGATTTTTTTCAGGTATTCCCGCCACACATAATTGTTGCGGCACATCTGGTAGCAACGCTGGGCATGGCCCTTCACCTCCACCCACTGGGCGTGGATGGGGTTGCCGTGCATATCCCGGATGGCGCATGCTTCCCACAGGTCATCCACCGGCTTTCCTTCTTCGTCCCGGATGCCCTGGGGGTAATAATCCTTAAGCCCCGTTTCAAAGGCGTGGGGGTATTCTCCCCGGCTGAATTCCCGCAGGCCGTACCAGCCGTGGTTTTCCTTTTCCTCCGCCCGCTTGTTCATCCGCACCATTTTCCCGTTTTCGTCAAACACCGCCGGGAATTCCCATCCCTGCACCTCAAACACGATGCCAAACAGCCGGATGCCCCGTTTGTTGCATTCGGCAATAAAATCCTTTTCGTTCATGAAGCCGTACATCTGCAGCCGGGGGTCCACCGCCCCAAACGCCTCATGGTACAGATAGGGCAGGGAAATGCTGCCGCCGCCCAGCCCGGCCCAGGTAAGCACGGTGCCCCGGTAGCGTTCCAAATCCTCCAGCATCTGCATGGAGCGCATGGGCAAACCGGGGTGGTAGCAATGGTTATGCTTGTACCATCCGTCAAAATAGATGCCTCTGTCCATCCGGAAGCCTCCTTCGGTTGATGAAAATATGCACTTGATGTTGTTACCAGTGTATCCGCCCCTTCTCCGTTTGTCAATATGCGCTTTTTGCAGGAATGCATATTGACATTTGCCGTTCCTTCAGCATAAGATAAGGAAAAAGTACTTTTCTTTTCTACAGCAAAATATGCGGCCCTGCCGCCGGAAAGGACGTAAAAGCCCCATGACCATCCATTTGCTTTGCGAATACATGCAGTCTCCCACCGGCATCGATACCGGCACCCCTCTTTTCTCCTGGTATACCGATGATCCCTGTTTTTCCCCGTCTGCCGCCCGGGTCTCGCTGCGGCAGGCCGGCTGCGACGCCCTGCTTTATGATACAGGCTTTGTGCCCCATACCGGCAGCCACCTTTACGCCGGCCCCGCCCTCAAAAGCGGCCGCACCTACCTGTGGCAGGTCACCCTGCTTTGCGGCGAACAGCAATACCCCTCCCAGTCCGCCTCCTTCACCATGGGCCTTCTGCCCGATACCCCCTGGCAGGCCCGGTGGGTGGGCGGCATCCGCATTGACGCCAAGTGCTACATGTACCGGCACGAATGGCTGGCAAAAAAGCCCGTCCGCAGCGCCGCCCTGTTCGTGGCGTCCCCTAATTATAATGAAGTAACGGTGAACGGCATCAAGCCGGACGACTCCCTGCTCAACAACACCTTCGCCAATTACGATAAATCCCTCTACTACGTCACCTATGACCTGACCCCCTTCGTCCGGCAGGGAAAGAACGCCATCGGCATCATGACGGGCCTGGGCTGGCGCTCCCTGCGGGAAGCGGAAGACGGCGTAGGCTGGGGGGACAGCCTGTTTGCCATGCAGCTTCTGCTGGAATATGCGGATGGCAGCGAGGAATGCCTGCCCTCCCATCCGGATGCCTGGCGCTTTACCACCGATACCCCCGTCACCTACAACAGCATCTACAACGGCGAAACCTACGATGCCCGGCTGGAAATGCCGGGGTGGGACAAGCCGGGTTTTGACGAAAGCGCCTGGCACGACACCGTGGAAAAAGAGCCTCCGGAAGGCGTCCTGCGCTCCCAGCTGATGGAGCCCATCCGCATGGTGGGGGAAATGCCCATCCAAAGCATCCTGCCCGCACCGGACGGGGACTGGACGCTGGACTTCGGCAAAAATTTCGCCGGCTGGGTGCGCATCCGCATGCAAGGGGAGCGGGGACAAAAAATCACCATCCGCCCGGCGGAAATGGTGTATGAGGACGGCCGCGTAAACCCCACCAGCCTGCGCCGGGCCCGCCCGGTGGATACCTACATTTTCAAGGGCGAAGGGGTGGAGGAATGGCAGCCCCGCTTCACCTACCACGGCTTCCGCTATGCCCAGGTTTCCGGCCTGAAGGAGAAGCCCGCCCCCGGCATGTTCACCGGCTGCATCGTCCGCTCCGGGGTAGAGCGCACCGGCCGCTTTGCGTCCTCCCATCCCATCGTGCAGGGCTTTTATGATATGGTGTGCCAGACGGAGGAAAGCAACCTCCACGGCGTGCCCACCGATTGCCCCCAGCGGGACGAGCGCCTTGGCTGGCTCAACGACATGACGGTGCGCAACGAAGGCGCCCTGTACGGCTTCCGCCTGTACCAGCTTTACGCCAAATGGCTGCGGGATATCCGGGACACCCAGGGAAAAGTGACCGGCGCCATCACCGATACCGCCCCCTTCCTGCGCTACGGCTTCCGCCCGGCAGACCCCGTCAGCGGCAGCTTCCTGCTGCTGCCCTGGCATTTATACCTCCACTACGGGGACGTGCGCATCCTCCGGGAAAACTACGAGGCCAACGGCCGCTGGGTGCGCTACCTGATGAACAACCGCCGGGAGGGCGTGGTGCGCTTTTCCTCCATGGGGGACTGGGCCGCGCCCGTGGCCGGCACCGATCATACCTCCACCGGCGGCGGCGCCCTGTCCACCATCACCCCGCCTTTGCTGATGAGCACCGGCTTCCTGTATTACGACCTGACCCTCATGGCAAAAATGGCCCGGGTGCTGGGCCTGCCCGAAGACGAAGCACAATGGCTTTCCGCCGCGGAAAAAGTGAAAGAAGATTTCAACCGCGCCTTCTTCTGCCGGGAAAAGGGCTGTTACGGCACCGGCTCCCAGGCGTCCAACATCCTGCCGCTGTATTTCGGCCTGGTGGAAAAGGAACACGTCCCCGCCGTGGTGGAACACCTGTGCCGGGATATCCTTCTTAACGGCGGCCATCTGACCACCGGCAACATCTGCTCCCGCTTCGGCATTGAAGTGCTGTTCCTCAACGGCCGGCAGGACCTGGCCTGGCACCTGCTCAGCCAGACGGAATACCCCAGCTGGGGCTTTATGCTTCAAAACGGCGCCACCACCGTGTGGGAACGCTGGGAGAAGCTGGGGGATAACGACTTCATGGCAGAAATGGCGGCCATGAACCACCCCATGAACGGCAGCGCCGTGGTGAGCCTGTACAAATACCTGGCCGGCATCCTGCCCGACGAAACCCGGCCCGGCTGGCAAAACATCCTCTTCCGCCCCTATTTCCCCAGCAACGCCCCCGATGCATCCGCCTGCCTGCACACCATCCGCGGCCCGGTGGAAAGCAGCTGGAAAAGGGAAGGGGACCATATCCACTGGCACGTCACCGTACCTGCCGGGTGCACCGGCACCGTGTACCTGCCCGGCAGAGAAACGCCCCTTCAGGTACCCTCCGGCACCCACCGGTTCACCCTTCCGGCAACATGACCCCCTTTTTCCGCCTCTGTGTAACCAAATTGCCGCCCTCCGGCGCAAAACCGGCCGTTTTCCGGCCGGTTTTTTTCGTATTTCATACAAAGAAAACAAATGAATGACGCTTTTTCATAAACTTCTTCCCCGTTTTGAAGAAAAATTGCAGAAATTATCACAAATTGTGGAAAAAATTGTGGAAAAAGTGTGGAAATTTGCAGAAACACGTTGTATAATAGATATTGTGGAATAGTATGGGATAATACCATCTATTTAGTATCCCGTAAGAATCATGCCAGGCAGCATGGAGCAACGCGGGATAAAAAGAATTGGGGTGTACAACATGAACAAACACAAAAGCTGGAAACGAATTGCACTGCTGCTGGCAGTCCTGCTGGCGGTAACCTGTATGCAGGCAACGGCCTTTGCATCCAGTGTGCCCACCAACGAGCGTGACGGCTCCAAGATCGAAGAGATCGATCTTTTCTGGGTCACGCCGGACAGTTCGAAAGCCAACAACGGCGTCTCCACGCCCAATGACATCCTCACGGATAACACCTTCCTCTTCCTGGCCACCGCCGGTGAAGCGGATGTGGAGATGAAATACCAGTTTGAAATAGCCTTCTCCGGCCAATACGACTATGCGCCCGGTGATATCCGTATCATCCTGCCGGCGCAGGTTTGGCATACCCGTGCCTACGACGAGGACGGAAAGGGTGTTGTGGACCCTGACCAGCTGATGGGCTATGTGCGCCTGCCCGTGCCCGAAGCTCCCAAGGAAACGGCCGACTTCAACTACCAGAAGATCGGTGATAATTACGTGCTCACCAACACCAAAACCATCAGCGCCACCAGCCGCGCCACCTTCCAGGTGTCCATCTGCGGCCTGGCCCCTGAAGACATTGTGGACATGAGCATTTCCGATCCCATCACCGTCCGCTGCGAAGTGACCACCAACCAGGGCAACACCATCGAGCTGACCAGTGACGAGATCACCGCCCAGGTGGATACCATCGCCAAGATCACCGGCACCGAAAAGGGCGGCCAGCTGTACTATAAGAATGTAGCCAGCACGCTGCCTGCCGTTATGGCGGCCAACCTGCCGGAAGGCACCACCGCCGACGATTATTACATCGTCAGCTGGTATACCTATATCTTCCATGAAGCCAATCAGCCCTTCTCCCTCCAGCTGGACGATACCTGCGGTACCGTTTTTGAATACGTGCTGGACGATGAGGGCAATTATGTGCTGGACGATGAGGGCAAGCGCATGATGACCCAGCTGGATGTGGAAACCATCTTCCTTGGTTCCACCTCCCACCCCGGCCAGCTTGTGGACACCGGTGATGTGGATTTCACCACCGCCGTCCAGACAAACGAATACATTCCCACCAATGTGGAGCCTTACCGGGATACGGTGCGGCTCTGGTCTGCCTACCCCAAGGACCAGTTCCCGCCCATTCCCGAAACGGTGGACCCCCAGCGCTATTTCTGGTTCCCCAATGACGTAGAATGGACGCTGGTGGAAACCGACGCCGATCCTTCCTCCACCGAAGGCTTTGCCGCCGCTGCCGACGGCCAGTACACCACCACCGCCCAGGATAACGCACTGGAACGCCTGCGCGCCCAGTGGCTGCTGCCCGCCGTTCCCCCTGCCTGGGGCGACGTGCCCAGCAATTTCTGGTTCAACAAGTGGACGGAAGAATACCATTACGATTATGACTACGGCTTTGGCCTGAACCAGCTGCTGGAAGACGAACCCACCACCATGACCTTCCACCTGCGCACCGAAGGCCACGGCTACGGCCTGACCAAAGAACCCGGCGCAGAAAACATCCCCGAAAACTACGGCTGGCTGGGCTGGCGGCAAACCACCGAAGATTTTGATACCTTCTGGGAAGAATCCGCCGTGCCGCTGACGGAAGAAGATTTCGAAATCGTATCCATGAAAGTGCCGGATCCCAAAGGTTATGTATACGGCATCTGGAAAAAATGGAACGCAGAAAAGCAGGATTACGATTATTACTACGCCTATGGTATTGACCGCAACCGCCCCATCCCCGACCTGGTGATCGAATACCAGCTGGAAGGCGGCGATGAATGGCTGCCTGCCGCCGTGGCCCGCTGGGGCAGCGACGGCCTGTCTGAAAACACCGGCTTTGTCTTTGAAGAAGTGCAGCCCGGCATCACCACCGACGGCCGCACCGTCTATTTCCCCGAAAACACCACCGACGTGCGCCACAGCTACGTCAGCAACGTGTTCGGCGGCCGCTGCATGACCGAACGCAACCTCACCGGCGGCTGGCGCTGGGATGTGTACCTGGATATCAACCTCAAGCCCTCTGACCGGGTGAAGGAAATCGCCAACTTCCTCGTGAAAAACGTGGACGTGATCGACTCCGAATTCCGCAACGACGCCAAGATGTATGTGGATGCCTATGTGGGCGCCAACGAAGACGGCACTCCCAACGCAGGCACCCCCGGCTACACCACCATCTATGACCACTCCATCGCTTCCATCAAGGCCGCCAAGTACGGCGTCACCCTGGACAAGGAAGTCACCTACGACCCCCGCATGAAGGCCGACGGCGGCGACAACGACGCCGAAATGCGCCGCGTCACCCTGCACTACGCCGCCAACCTCACCGAAGCCAGCAACCTGGACAGCAAAACCACCTACCGGGAAGCGGTGGAAGCCGGCGTCATCCATGAAGAAACCAAGGGTATCTATTACGACCTGCTGCCCGAAGGTGTGGTGCCCGATCTGGATTCCATCCGGGTCAGCAGCGGCGAAACCGTTACCGCCCGCTACACCGTCGACAACTACAAAAACACCGGCCGCATCCTGCTGGTGGTGGAACTGGATATGACCCCCACCCTCACCATGGAGCACACCGGCGAGGCCGGCACCAACACCTACAAGCAGTGGGTGGAAGACACCTCCCGCATCGAATTTGACGCCTACGCCGGCTGGGACATCATCGGCGATACCGGCGTCAACCTCACCAACTACATCGCCTTTGAAACCAAGGTGGATACCCTCTACCTGGATACCATGGGCTCCCTTGTGGGCCAGCGCGGCGAACCGGACGATCCCCGGGGCGGCATGAACTACACCACCCCCGATATGCCCGACGATATTGCCGCCGCCCTTACCGATCTGGACCCCAACACCGACGAAAACCGCTTTGTCTACGGCAAGGTGGACGTGAACCTGAACGTGGAAACCCAGATGCTCACCGGCTACCGCAAGGACGTGCGTGATCCCCTCACCGCCGGCGAATGGACCCAGGGCCTCATCAACCAGGAACAGGTCACCGTCTATGAAGGCCATCCCTACATCTATCGTCTGTGGGTGAAGAGCAGCCCCTCCACCACCACCAGCGATATCATCATGTTCGATACCATCGAAAACTACATCATCCCCGATCCCTCCGGCTCCGAGCAGGACGCCACCAAAGTGCCCTACTTTGAAGACGTGCAGCAGAAGAAAACCTGGCAGGGCGATTGGGAAAACAAGGGCCAGTGGCGCGGTAAGCTGGCCAGCGTGGACCTGAGCAATTTCATTGCCATGGAAGCAGCCCCCGTGCTGTATTACTCCACCGTGCCCGGCCTGCAGTTCGGTGATACCGACAAGCCCATGAGCAACCCCGACACCGTTGCCTTCTTCAATTCCGGCAGCTATGACCTGACCGATGCCTCCATCTGGCAGCAGGCCCAGCTGGACGAAAACGGCATGTGGGTCGTGCCCGAAAACCTCTTCGGCCAGATTTCCGCCGTGGCGGTGGACGCCCGCAAGAAGGCCGACGGCACTTCCTTCATCCTGCCCGAAGACACCTCCGTGGAAGGCTACCTGAACATGGTGGCCCCCGATGACAACATGGATCCCGACGTGTGGGACGCCAAGGGCGCCTATGCCCATGTGATGGACGGCGACGGCAACCCCACCAAGGAAGTGGACTGGGCCGCCGCATCCGCCGACCCGGCCAACAACATGTACGCCTACAACAACACCCGCCTCAAGTGCGTGCAGCACGCTACGGACCAGACCGGCGCCCAGTCCTCCTTCATGATGATCCGTAACGACTTCACCCGTGTGGGCATCCTGCCCCGCATCATCCACCTGGAAAAGGTGTGGGACGATACCGACAACTGGGACGCCCTGCGCCCCGATGAGATCACCTTCGCCGTGGAACGCAAGGCCGCCGGTGAAGATGCCTATGCCCCCGTGATGGATGCGGACGGCCAGCCCCTGGAAATCACCCTCACCGAAGAAGGGGAATGGAAGGGCCAGCTGGTGCAGATCGACATCGTGGACGACCGCAACATCGCCTACCAGTACCGCTTTGTGGAAAAGGATCTGCCCGAAGGCTACACCTATACCGTCACCCAGATCGACGAAACCCACTACACCGCCCGGAACGTCCATGAACGCTACACCGTGGACGTGAGCGGCGCAAAAGAATGGAACGACAACGATGATGAAAACGGCCTGCGGCCCGAAAGCATCACCGTCCGGCTGCTGCGGGACGGCGAGCTGATCAAGACCAAGGTGGTCAAGGCCGACGAAAACGGCCAGTGGAACTATTCCTTCGGCAAGCTGCTCAAGAACGAAGAAGGCGGCCGGGAATACGTCTACACCGTGGAAGAAGAATACGTTCCCAAGTACACCCCCACCTACGAAAACTACACCCTCATCAAAAACGACCTCTACCCCTGGGGCGACCTGACCGTTGAAAAGAAACTGCTGGGCGCCACCGCCGTTTCCGCCGAAGTGGAATTCACCTTTGACCTGACGGTCATCGCGGAAAAGACGGCGGAAATGGAAGCCAATGGGGAAGAGCCCACCGCCATTCTGGACGAATTCGATTACGAAATCTTCGAACTGGCTCAGGACGGGGAAACCTGGGAATCCGTTTCCACCGGCAAGATCACCGGCTCCTCCTCCTTCACCCTCAAGGGCAACCAGAAGATCATCTTCCGCAACCTGCCCTCCGAAAGCACCTATAAAGTAACCGAGCGCAAAACGCCCGGTTTCCGGCTGACCGAAAAAGTGGGCGACAGCGGCGTGATCCGCTCTGCCCAGACCAGCGAAGCCGTCTTCACCAACACCTACTCCGCTTCCGGCGAAACCCAGCTGGTGGCCGGCAAGGGCCAGCAGGGTGCTGCCATGAAGAACGGCCAGCACAAGTTCCAGATCATCGATATGAACGAGGACAGCGCCACCTACGGCGAAGCTGTCCGCACCGGCTATACCGGCACTTCGGAAAGCACCCAGGAAGAACTGGGCCAGGCCATCCTCTCCAGTGCCGTGGCCCACTTCGGCGCCCTCAACTATACCGCGGCCGACCATGGCAAAACCTTCGCCTACAAAGTGGTGGAAGTGGACATGGAAAAGCCCGGCTACACCTACGACGATACCGCCTATAACGTGTATGTGACCGTTACCGATAACGGCGACGGCACCATGACCGTAGTGGCCGTGGACGAAAGCGGCAACGACGCCACCTCCGCCACCGGCGAAACCATGCCCTTCGAAAACGAATACGAAGCCCATGGCGAAATCGCTTTCAAGGCCTGGAAGACCCTCCAGCGCCGTGCTCTTGAAGCCGGCGAATTCTCCTTCGAACTGTATGCATACGACCCCGTCGCCAACGCTGCCGTGGGTTCTGCTTTGCAGACCAAACAAAACGACGCCGAAGGCCTGATCGAGTTTGACCCCGTCGCTTTCGACCAGGACGACGTCAGCGTGGATGCGGAAAACCCCGCCAAATACTACTTCCTTGTGAAGGAAAAGGTGGGCACCGATGCCACCGTCATCTACTCCGATGAACAGTACATCTACGAAGTGACCGTCTTCGACAACGGCGACGGCACCCTGTCCTTCGAAGAAGTGGTTACCACGCTCGAGGGCAATACTGCTGTGCCTGTCTTTACCAACGATCTGAAGACCGGCGGCCTGTCCGTAAAGAAGACTGTGGAAAGCGGTGCCAACATTCCCTTTACCTTCAAGGTGAAATTGACCGGCGAAGGCCTGCCCCAGTACCTGGACGGCGACCTGTCCGGCGCGCAGGTAACTGCTGCACCGGCCACGCCTACCCCTGCCCCCGTAACCACACCCAGGCCTGTCCCCACTTATGATATGCCGCCGCTTAATGACGCTGTGGAACCGGATACTTCGAGACAGTATCATGCAACGGCAAGTGAACTGGCGGGGAATGCCTATGCCATGCTGAAGGATGGTACGCTCACATTCTTCCGTTCTTCGGACGGCAAAGACCCGGCCGGCAATCTGATGCCGTTTGTTGATAATAATAACTCGTGCCAGGTTGAAGAAAGCGGCACAATCTACTATATTGTCGATGAGGCGGCTACATCTAACGTAGATCGGCCATGGACAATGGATAGCTATGGTGAGAGAAGCAGCATTACGAATGTTGTGATGCAGGATGCCATTAAGCCGGCACATCTGTATGGATTTTTTAAGGATTTGCGCAATGCAACAACATTCGAAATTGCAAAATTGGATACAAGTAACGCCACGAATATGCAAAGCATGTTCTATTACTGTGAAAATGTTGAATCGCTGGATTTGAGTACATTTGATACCAGTAATGTGACAGACGTAAACCATATGTTCTACCACTGCAACAATCTTGCGGACATCAACACAAGCAGCTTTAACACAGAAAATATCACGAACATGTCATACTTCTTCGCATATTGCGCTGTTGATACGTTGGATCTGAGCAACTTTGATACGTCAAATGTAAATAAGATGAATGCCATGTTCTATGAATGCGGCAATCTCTCTGAACTGCTGATCGGTTCTTTCGACACGTCTAATGTAACGGATATGTCCTGGATGTTCAAAGGCTGTTCGTCGATTGAATTGTTGAATCTGAGCCATTTCAATACAGAAAAGGTTACCACTCTTGCCGGCCTTTTCAGTGGTTGTTCCAACCTGTTGTCAGCAGATGTAACCAGCTTTGATACATCGAACAATACATCATTGCAATCGATCTGCGAAGATTGTTATGATTTGACCACATTGGATGTAAGTGGTTGGGATTGTACGAACGTAAAAGCCATGACATGGGCCTTCAGCGGCTGTTATGATTTGGTTGAACTTGACACGAGAAATTGGCATTGCCAGAATATCACTCATATGCAGGGTACATTTGAATACTGCAGGAGCTTGCAGGAATTGTATGTAAGCGATTGGGATGTTTCTAGTTCCTATACGTTCGGCGACTGCTTCAAAGCTTGCACCAACCTGCGCGTACTGGATGTAAGCAACTGGGAATTGCCAACAACTGGATCGACCTTTCTGTACGGTATGTTCCAGAGCTGCGGAACGCAGGAACTTGTGCTTGATATCTCTAATTGGGATATATCCCGGTATGAAAGTTTTGAAGAGCTTTTTGATGACTGTGACGCCAAGATTATCGGCCTGAATTCCTTCCTGCGGCAGATCGATCTTGAAAAGATAAGGGATGATGGCCTTGATTACTTCCTCTCCTACATCCGTTGTGATGATCTGGACATCAGCTGCTTCGATTTCACCAAACTGCCGAATGGTTATGACTCGCTGAATCAATCTTTTTACGGTCCCTATATCTCCCAGATTACCATCAACGATTCTTTGAGGGCTACAGAAATATCTGACTTCCCCTCTGCAAGAAATGTGAATCCATACAATGGCACATGGGAAAATGTATCTACCGGTGAAGTATTGACCAATGCTCAGCTCTTTGGTGAAGGCAATCACGGAGGTACGTGGACGTGGCATATTCCGAAGTATAAGATCAACTTTGATCCCGGTGAAGGCGGCGGCTCTATGCCTTCGGTCACTACAGCCGTACGCAGTGATTATAAGTTTGGTTCTTCTTTCTACAGGCACGGATACGTTGTCACTCATTTCACAGATGAGGATGGAAATGCTTATACTTTGAATGAAGGCATTGCCACCATTCCTTACTTGACCTATGAAGAAGGCGACGAAATCACCCTCACCGCCCAGTGGGCACAGCGCGATACGACCGTTGAACTGACGGGCGGCGAATTCACCTTCTCCATCTACGCCGGCGAAACCATCACCTTCAACGGCCTGCCCGCAGGCACCACCTATCAGGTAAGCGAGCTTACCCCCGATGGCTGGAAGATTGTTGCGCAGGAGAATGTTTCCGGCGTGATCAAGCCCGTACAGATCGCCCAGGCCTCCTTCACCAACGAAAAGGGCCTCAGCGAAGAAGTGACGGTGTATCCCATTGCGAAGAAGCTGCTGGATGGCCAGCCTGCACAGGCAGGGCTGTTCACCTTCACGCTGGAAGACCCGCAGGGCAACATTCTGGAGACGGTCACCAACGGCGAAGGCGGCTTCATTGTCTTCCAGCCCATTACCCTGACGATGGAAGATCTGGACGGCGCCCTCAGCAAGAACCTTTTCTACAAGATCCGCGAAATCAATAAGACCGATCCCACCATCGATTACGATCCCCTCGATTACATGGAAGTAAGGGTCAAGCTGACACAGAGCAATGGCAAGCTGAACGCCGCTTTGGAATACTACAGCAACGGCACCAACAAGGTGAGCGATCCTGCTTTCAAGAACAACACCAAGCCCGGCCACCTCAAGTTCAGCAAGGAAATTGAGGGCGCCACCTCCTCGGCCCAGTCGCAGATGTTCACCTTCCAGGTCTCCTTCAAGAACCCCGACCGGACTCCCTGGACCGGCGATGCGTTCGGCGAAGTAAAGCAGTACAAGAACAATGAATCCACCTATCTCTGGGCCAATATCTCCACCGGCACCCTCACCGTCAAGCTCAAGGGCGGCGAATATGTCAAGTATAAAGATATCCCCGCAGGCGTTACCTATGAGGTGAAGGAAATCGACTCCCTGCCCGGCTGGGAAACGGACGGTACCGTTGCCGCAGGCAAGATTGCTGCCACCCAGACCGCGGAACACAGCTTCCTGAACACCTACAGCGCCTCCGGCGTGGCCAACATCTCCGTCAACAAGACGCTGATCGGCCGCGAACTGGAAGATGGTGAATTTAGCTTCCAGCTGTGTGAAGGCAACACCGTCATTGCCGCTGCCACCAACGACCAGAATGGCAATGTCAGCTTCCCCTCCATCACCTACGATCAGGAAGGCACGTACAACTACGTGGTGGTGGAAGTGCCCGGCAATGACCCCAATATGATCTACAGCACACAGCGCGTCCCGGTCACCGTGGAAGTGACCGATGAGGATGGCGAGGGCAACCTGACCTGCGAAGTAACCTATCCCTCCGCTGGCAAGACCTTCGTCAACCACCTTGCGCCCGGTTCCCTGAGCCTGATCAAGATCGTGGAATCTGTGCACGAAGAACACAAGGACGCCAATTTCACTTACCCCATCTACATCTACCTCAGCAACCCGGACGGCACGCCCTATGTGGGTTATGTGTACATGGATGAAGCGCTCACCATTCCCTATGCCGTCAACGGCAGCCTGCCTGGCTACTTCCCCCATAACATGCCCGGCTACCTCTACGGCCTGCCCGCAGGTACCCGGTACCAGGTGGTTGAAATGGATCTGAGCTCCTACGGCTTCACCGCCACCTACGAAGGGGAAGTGGGCACCATCGAGAGCAACACCATGGCCTTCGTCACCATCACCAACAGCTACGCCACGAAGGCGGAACACCAGCTCACCGGCACCAAGGTGCTCGATGGCGCTGACCTGGAAGAAGGCCAGTTCTCCTTCCAGCTGTACCGGGTGAACGAAGACGGCACCGAAACGTTGGTGGAAACCGTGACAAACGATGCCGAAGGCAACTTCGCCTTCACCAAGTTCACCTACACCGAAAGCGACGCGGGCACCTATGTGTACCGCATCCGCGAAGTGAACGACGGCCAGGACGGCATCACCTATGACACCGACGTCAAGGAAGTCACCCTGGAAGTGGTGGACAACCTGATGGGCAACCTCACCGTTGCGGAAACCCTCACCGACGACAACACCCTCACCTTCTACAACGACTTCAACGACGAAACCGACGTCACCGCCACCAAGCAGTGGGTGGGCGATGAAGACCATCCCGAAACCCGCGTGGACATCCGGGTGAACCTGTACAAGAAGCTGCCCGGTCAGGAAGGCACGCTGGTGGATCAGGCCACTATCCCTGCCGACGCCACCGGCGACGCGCTGACGGTATCCTGGACGCAGCTGCCCAAGTATGAAGAAGTGGACGGCACCCGCGTGGAACTGGTCTACTACGTGACCGAAGAAATGCTGATTCCCGAAGGCCAGCCCTGCCTGTACACCGGCAAGGTTTCCGGCTCCGCCAGGAACGGCTTCCTGCTGGTCAACCGCTACGCCGCTGCCGACGTGGACGTGGAAGCCGGCAAGACCCTCAACGGCCAGGAACTGACGGAAGGCATGTTCACCTTCGTCATTGAAAACGAAGAAGGCGACATCGTTTCCGCCGCCACCAACCAGGCCGACGGCTCCATCGTCTTCGATGTGCTCAGCTTCACCATGGACGACCTCACCGGCGTTCCCTACAATGCCGACGGTTCCCGCTCCAGGGAAATCAACTACATCCTGCGTGAAGAAAACGGTGAACATCCCCGCTACACCTACGACGAAACCCAGTACCCCTTCACCGTCACTCTCACCGAATCCCCCAACGGCGATTTCTCCGCCACCAGCACCCTGCTGCCCGGCGACGCCACCTTCGTCAATGATGTGAAAACCATTTCCTTCGTTGTCACCAAGGAATGGCAGAACGCCGAAGGCGGCCTGATCACCCTCACCCTCTACGCCAACGGCGAAAAGATGGATCCCCAGCCCGAATACACCGAAAGCAACAACGTATACACCTATGCAAACCTGCCCCAGTACACCGAAGAAGGCAAGGCCATCGTGTATGCGGCCAAGGAAAAGTATATGGACGGCTTCATGACCATCTACCAGAACGTGGCGCCCTATACGCAGGAAACGGATATGATCTACAACGGCGGCACCATCGTCAACCGCGCTGTGACCACCTTCCGTGTCCAGAAGGTGTGGGAAGGCCTGGCAGAAGACGAAATGGCTCCCGAAATCACGCTGGTGCTGTATTGCAACGGCGAAGTGATGGACAAGAAGACCCCCACCCCCGACAAGGACGGCTGGTACATCTACCACAACCTGCCCATCGTCTACAAGGGTGAAACCGCTGTCTACACCGTCACGGAAGAGCCTCTGGAAGGCTTCACCGTCAGCTACGGCGAAGCAGCCGAAGGGGAAGAAGAACCCACTTTCGCAGAGGACTGGGGCACCATCGTCAACCGCAAGATCCCCAAGACCGGCGACGAAAGCCACATCGGCCTGTGGATCGCCCTCACCCTCGCTTCCGCCTGCGGCTTCATCGTCATGATGAAAAAGCGCCGGGAAGTGTAAAAAAACCGCCTGAAAAGGCATAAAAAAAGGCTGCTGCGGAGCAACCCTCCGCAGCAGCCTTTTTCTTTTGTTTATTTCATGGTGTAGGTGTAGCAGTCATACACAATGTTGTAATTGTTCCAGTTTTCCGCCTGCAAGGTAAACCGCTCGCCCTCCGGCACGCAGTCCGACGGAATGGTGCCAAAGTACAGGGTGGAATATTCCAGGCTGCGGTCGTCCTGGTAGATCGCCTGGCCAATTTTCATATCCACATAGCACAGCCGGTTCCCCTCTTCATCCAGCACCGCCCAGTTGGGCCCGCTCATCCAGCTCTGGTCATCCGCCCGCCGTGTGGTATTCATGCGGATGGTAACGGCCGCATAATCCGCATAAGGAGTAACGCCCACATACTCGATATACCCCCGGTAGCCCACAATATCATGGGCGTCCCCTTCCGCACTGCGGCGGGAAAGACCATTCCGGAAACGTTCATAGGTGGCCGTTGCCACATGGCCATACCCATACAGCCAGGCACCCTCATCCTTCACGTCGCTTTTGTAGCCCATGGCATGTACGCTCACCTGGTCCACCCGTTCCGGGAAGCCATCTTCCATCTGATACGTGATCTGCTTTTGCAGGATAAACCGCAAGCTGCCGTCCTCCAGCAATTCATAATGAATGGCGTCGGGCGTCTGGGATACCGGGCCTTTCACACCGCCCAGGGTGGAAAGATGCAGCGTGGCCCGCTCCAGCATCACCACATGCGCAAAGCCCTTCTGCTTTGCATAATCCAGCACCGTAAAGCCTGCCTCGTACACATCGGTGTGCAAGGCTTCGTTCATGGTGGTTTCATCCGTCCGGTAGGTAACCGGCCCCTCCTTCAGGGGCGCCACCATCGTGCTCTCCTCCAGCGGTTCCACCGTCACCGCCAGATACAGTACATTCTCTTCATGCAGGCCCTCGGTAATGGTCATTTTCACCAGGTCCTGCTCCCGGCTCCAGTTGCCGCTGTGCAATTCCAGCAGTTCCTCCGTGGGGGTTTTCCCCTGGCCTTTGAGAAAGCTGAGAATGCCCCATTGTTCCGCAGCCACGGCCGTTACGGTAACCAGTACCAGCGCCACCGCCAGTACCATCCCAAGGCTTATCTTCTTTTTCACAGGCGTTTCCTCCTTGCGCTCCAGTTCCGTCAGCGTTTGCAGGACACACCGGCGGAAACTCTCCTCCGTTTCGCCAAAGCTGTTCCGGAAATCACGGGCCGTTTTCATCCTTCAAACACCTCCTCTTTCAATTGCGCCGCCAGCGCCTTTCGTCCTCTTGCCAGCCAGGTTTTCACCGTGCTCTGGGGCACCCGCAGGATCCCCGCCACTTCCTTCACCGTATACCCTTCCATGTAATGCAGAAGGATGGGGGTACGGTAGCGTTCCTCCAATTGCAGCAGTGCCTCTTTCAGCCCCGTTTCTTCCCGTTGCGGCTGCACCGCCGGTATTTCCTCCCTGGGCAGAAGGCGGGCCGCTTTCCGCTGTATGGCATGGCATTCGTTCAGCAAAATACGGATCACCCAGGTTTGCAGGTATCTTTCCTCCCGCAGGGTATGGCGTTTTTCCCATGCCCGGCGCAATGCTTCCTGCACGGCGTCCTCCCGGTCAGCACGCTGACGCAGCTGGGTGGCGGCCACGCGGTAAAGCGTATCCGTCATGCCCAGAATGGCCCGGGTAAATTCCTCGTTCTTCACGCTTGCGGCTCCTTTTTGTTCTTTGAACTGCAGTCACCAGTTAGATGCTTTCCTTCATCCTTTGGTTTCATTTCGAGCAAAATTTTATCACCCCCGCTTTTCCCGTACAATCCCCCCGCCCTTGCAAGAAAAGGGAAAATGTGCCATAATGAATGGGTTATTCAAGGCGGAGGTGAATGTGCATGAACATTCAGCACATGAAATATGCGGTGGAGGTGGCCCGGGTGGGCTCCCTGAACAAGGCCGCGGAAAATCTCTATGTAGCGCTGCCCAACATCAGCCGCGCCATCCGGGAACTGGAAAACGATCTGGGCATCGTTATTTTCGAGCGCTCCGCCAAAGGCACCACCCTCACCCCTGAAGGAGATGAGTTCATCGGTTATGCCAAGGGCATCCTGCGCCAGATCCGCCATGTGGAAAAAATGTATAAGGAAAGCGGCCCGGCCAAGCAGAAGTTTTCCATCTCCGTACCCCGGGCCTGCTACATCTCCGACGCTTTCGTCAATTTCAGCCTGCAGCTTACCGATGCGCCGGCGGAAGTGTTCTATAAGGAAACCAACTCCCAGCGCACCATCCACAACCTGGTCAACCACGACTACAAGCTGGGCATCATCCGCTATGCGGAAAACTACGAGCAGTATTTCACCTCCATGCTGGCGGAAAAAGGCCTGTGCGGCGAGCTGGTGACGGAGTTTTCCTACCAGCTCATCATGAGCAGCCGCAGCCCCCTTGCGCAAAAACAATCCATCACCTTTGACGACCTTTCCGCCTTCATCGAAATTGCCCATGCCGATCCCTATGTGCCCTCCCTGCCCATGGCCAAGGTGATCAAGGAAGAACTGCCCGACAACATCGACCGCCGCATCTTCATCTTCGAGCGGGGCAGCCAGTTTGAACTGCTCAACCGCAACCCCAATACCTTCATGTGGGTCTCCCCGGTGCCCTGCGAGCAGCTGGCCCGGCATGACCTGGTGCAAAAAACCTGCACCGAAAACAAAAAAGTGTACCGGGACGTATTGATCTACCGCAACGGCTACAAGCTGACCGAGCTGGACCGCAAGTTCATTGCCGCCCTCAACCAGGCCAAGGCCCGGCATCTCTGACCAGGGGCATTGCCCCTGGACCCTTTTGCGGAAGTAGTATTCTTGTTCCACCGACAATCTCCCGCTGCCGCTTGAGGAAACGATACAGGGTTTCACCCCGCACCCCACCAGGGGCATTGCCCCTGGACCCAGTAGCGGATGTAACAATCTTCTCTATCCAACATTCTCCCGCTGCCAGGGGCATTGCCCCTGGACCCAGTGGCGGATGTTGCAATCTTCTCTATCCAACATTCTCCCGCTGCCAGGGACATCGGCCCTGGACCCAGTAGCGGATGTTACACTCTTTTCTATCCAACATTCTCCCGCTGCCAGGGGCGGATGTTGCTATCTTCTCTATCCAATATTTTCCCGCTGTCTTTGGTGGATACCGTTGACTTCTCCGGCAAACATCCGAAAACATCTCCGCAAGCGGTTGGAACCCATGTTCCGCCGCTTGTTTCATTTTGCCGGTTCCGGAAAGGGCAATCCCGTCAATCGTTACAATTGTAAACGGCATTGTTACATAAAATGGATTGAACACCCCGGCGCCTTCCTGCTATAATAAACCCATCCAAGAACGCAATAGGGAGGTACATTCCATGCAGCATACCCGTTCCCTTTTTTCCATCCGCCGATGGGGGATCGTCCTGGCTTTCCTTCTTTTCTGCCTCATCCCCCTCACCGCCTTTGGCTATTCCATCACGGATGAAGCCTCTTTCAACAAGCTCTGCAAATGGTGCATGAACACCGATGCCACCCTCTATGACCGCCGTCCCGTTTACGACGAAAACGGCCGGGAAACGGGCTGGGAGTTTGTGCCCATCGGCACCATCGCCTCCGGCAAGCGCGTCTCCAGCCTGGCCGAGATAGACGGCAAATACAACATTTTCTACTGGAGCGGCGGCAAAAAGGATGCCTATGTGGACCCCGGCACCTTCTCCCACAGGTCCCGCACAGTCACCTCCACCACCGGCCGCCAGTACAATGTGTCCGACCTGGCATGGGGCGATGAAGAAGCAGTGCGCTACGTGATCAGCGAGTTTTACACCGCCGCGGAAACGGAGCAGTTCATTGAAGGCATGCGCCGGGAAAGAAAGGGGCTGGACCCCGTCACCGGCCAGCCGAAAAAAGAGGGCGCCTCCTCCGGCACCTCCTCCGCAAAGAAAAAGCCTTCCGCCACCCCCAAGCCATTGGACGCCCCCCAAATTCTGTGGAAAAATGGGGAGGAAACCCTCACCGTGGACGTAAAGCAGGCAGGCACAGCCCAGTGCATCATTCTCACGGAAGGGAAGGAAGAGAAGGTGGATACCGCCGCCCTTTCCTGGCCATATGAAGGGGAGGGCTCGCCGCTGGCCCGGGTGTATGCCCCCCGCACCGGCAAGGCCACCCTCTACGCCCGGGACGGGGGCAAAGGGGGCGCGCTGAAAAAGCTGGACGCCGGCACCGTGGTGCTGGTGCTGGCGGAGGGCGAACAGTACACCAAGGTGTACGCCCACCGGCTGACCGGCTTTGTGCGCACCGATGCGCTGGAAAGCGTAGAATTATGCACCGGCTGGCAGGAAGGCGCCACCGCCGACAGCGTCAATTTCCGCCTGCTGCCCTCCAAAGACAGCCATCGCATCCGCAGCCTGAAAAAAGGCTCGTCCCTTCTGCTCCTCTCCACGAAAGGGGAGTGGGCCTGCGTGGAAGTGGACGGGGCGCTTGGCTATGTGATGACAAAGTACCTGAAATAAATACCGCATCGGCAGCATGAAAGCGCCGGGGGACAGCCTTTTCCCCGGCGGCTTTTTTTATTGCCCTTATTTGCCTTTGCATAATTATTCTTTTTCGCCCAGGCAAAATTTTCCGTTTTATGTAATATCCGGGCAATTTTTTTCCATTAGAACCCTTATCATTTTTGATAAGGGGGATTGTCGGAATTGGCAATTCACAGGCCCTGCAGGCGAATGATAAAATATAAACACCGGTGCTGGTTTATGCATTTATACAGGCGGCGCCGGCAGTTTCAAAGGAGGCTGAAGACAGATGGAAACCAAACAGTACGAAACGGTAAACAGCGTGGAAATGCTGCAGAAGGCCCTGGCGGAAACCCGTCGCGCCCAGCAGCTTTTTGCCACTTACACCCAGGAACAGGTGGATAAAATTTTCCTGGCCGCTGCTTCTGCTGCCAACAAGGCCCGCATCCCCCTGGCCAAGATGGCCGTTCAGGAAACCGGCATGGGCGTGGTGGAAGACAAAGTGATCAAAAACAACTACGCTGCCGAATATATTTACAACGCTTACAAAAACACCAAAACCTGCGGCGTGGTGGAAGAAGACAAAGCCTTCGGCGTCAAAAAGATCGCCGAGCCCATCGGCGTCATTGCCGCCGTCATTCCCACCACCAACCCCACCTCCACTTCCATTTTCAAGTGCCTGCTGGCCCTCAAAACCCGCAACGCCATCATCATTTCCCCCCATCCCCGGGCCAAGGGCTGCACCATTGAAGCGGCAAAGATCGTGCTGGATGCAGCGGTGAAGGCCGGTGCCCCCGAAGGCATCATCCGCTGGATCGACGTGCCCAGCCTGGACATGACCAACACCCTCATGAAGGAAGCGGATATCATCCTGGCCACCGGCGGCCCCGGCATGGTGAAGGCGGCCTATTCCAGCGGCAAGCCCGCCGTGGGCGTGGGCGCCGGCAACACCCCCGCCATCATTGACGACAGCGCCAACATCCTGCTGGCCGTTTCCTCCATCATCCATTCCAAAACCTTCGATAACGGCATGATCTGCGCCAGCGAGCAGAGCGTCATCGTCATGGACAGCGTCTACGATGAAGTGAAGGCCGAATTTGCCCGGCGCGGCTGCTATTTCCTGAACGAAGAAGAAACGGAAAAGGTGCGCAAAACCATCATCATCAATGGCGCCCTGAACGCCAAGATCGTGGGCCAGAAAGCGGCAAAAATTGCCGCCCTTGCCGGGGTCGACGTGCCCGAGGGCACCAAGATCCTCATGGGTGAAGTGGAAAGCGTGGACCTGACCGAAGAATTTGCCCACGAAAAGCTGAGCCCTGTGCTGGCCATGTACCGGGCCGCTTCCTTTGAAGACGCCCTTGCCAAGGCGGAGCAGCTGGTGGCGGACGGCGGCTTTGGCCACACCTCCTCCATCTACCTCAACGAAGGCACCCAGCAGGAAAAGCTGAGCACCTTTGCCGCCCGGATGAAAACCTGCCGCATTCTGGTGAACACCCCCTCCTCCCACGGCGGCATCGGCGATCTGTACAATTTCAAGCTGGCCCCCTCCCTTACCCTTGGCTGCGGCAGCTGGGGCGGCAACTCCGTTTCGGAAAATGTGGGCGTAAAACATCTTCTGAACATCAAAACCGTGGCGGAAAGAAGGGAAAACATGCTTTGGTTCCGAACTCCTGAAAAGGTGTACATCAAAAAGGGCTGCCTGCCGGTGGCGCTGGACGAACTGAAAACCGTCATGGGCAAAAAGCGCGCCTTCATCGTAACGGACACCTTCCTCTACGAAAACGGCTACACCCGCCCCATCACCGACAAGCTGGACGAAATGGGCATCGTGCACACCACCTTCTTCGACCTGCAGCCTGACCCCACCCTGAAAAACGCCACCGAAGGCGCGGCCCAGATGGCGGCCTTCAAGCCGGATACCATCATTGCCCTGGGCGGCGGCAGCGCCATGGACGCGGCCAAGATCATGTGGGTGCTCTACGAACATCCCCAAGCCGATTTTATGGACATGGCCATGCGCTTCATCGATATCCGCAAGCGCGTCTACACCTTCCCCAAGATGGGCGAAAAGGCCTATTTCATCGCCGTGCCCACCTCCGCCGGCACCGGCTCGGAAGTAACGCCCTTTGCCGTCATCACCGATGAAGAAACCGGCGTGAAATACCCCCTGGCCGATTATGAACTGCTGCCCGACATGGCCATCATCGATACCGACTTCCACATGTCCGCCCCCAAGGGCCTGACCGCTGCCTCCGGCATCGACGCCGTCACCCATGCGCTGGAAGCCTATGCCGCCATGCTGGCCACCGATTATACCGACGGCCTGGCCCTGAAGGCCCTCAAAACCATCTTCCAGTACCTGCCCCGGGCCTATGAAAACGGCCGGACCGACGTGGAAGCCCGGGAAAAGATGGCCAACGCCGCCACCATGGCGGGCATGGCCTTTGCCAATGCGTTCCTGGGCGTGTGCCATTCCATGGCCCACAAGCTGGGCGCCTTCCACCACCTGCCCCACGGCGTGGCCAACGCGCTGATGATCGAAGAAGTGCTGCGCTTCAACGCCAGCGAAGCACCCCAGAAGATGGGCACCTTCTCCCAGTACGACCATCCCCACACCCTGGCCCGGTACGCCGAAGTGGCCGACTATCTGGGCGTGAAGGGGGATACCGATGCCGAAAAGCTGGAAGGGCTGATCGCAAAGATCAACGAACTGAAAAAGCAGGTGGGCATCAAGGACACCATCCGTGACTATGGCATTGACGAACAGGATTTCCTGGACCGGCTGGACGACATGGTGGAACAGGCCTTCGACGACCAGTGCACCGGCGCCAACCCCCGCTATCCTCTGATGAGCGAAATGAAGCAGATGTACCTCAACGCCTACTACGGCAAGCATTTTCAGGATGCCCAAATGCCCGTTTGATTTCAGGAGGGGAAAATAAATGAATCTGGATCACGTAATTGCAAACCGCAAGCATAAAACCGTCTACCGGGACGGGAACAAGTGCATCAAAGTGTTTGACGCCGCCTACTCCAAGGCCGACGTGCTCAACGAAGCCATGTGCCAGGCCCGGGTGGAAGAAACGGGGCTGAACATTCCCAAGGTGCTGGAAGTGTGCATGGCAGACGGCCAGTGGGCCATCGTCACGGAATACATCGAAGGCAAAACCCTGGCCCAGCTGATGGAAGAAAACCCGGAAAAGAAGCAGGAATACCTGAACCTGTTTGTGGACCTGCAGCTGGAAGTGCAGCGGCACACCTGCCCCATGCTGGGCAAGCTGAAGGACAAAATGAACCGCAAGATCAGCGCTTCCAACCTGGACGCCACCACCCGCTATGAGCTGCACACCCGTCTGGAGGGCATGCCCAAGCACAACAAAGTGTGCCACGGCGACTTTAACCCCTCCAACATCATCATCGCTGCCGACGGCACCCCCTACATTCTGGACTGGGCCCACGTCACCCAGGGCAATGCCTCCGCCGATGCCGCCCGCACTTACCTGCTCTTCTGCCTGGCCGGGGACGAAAAAACCGCCAAACAGTACCTGGATCTTTTCTGCAAAAAGAGCGATACCGCCCGCCAGTATGTGCAAAAGTGGATGCCCATCGTGGCCGCTTCCCAGTCCGTCAAGGGCAACGCCCACGAAAGGGAGCTGCTGCTTTCCTGGGTGGACGTGGTGGACTACGAATAACAACCGAAAAAAGCCAGCCTTTCCCGGCTGGTTTTTTTCTTGTTTTTTGTCCCCCTGAAGGAAAAAAAGAACCGTTCATTTCTTGACAAATGGTGGGGAAGGTGTATTGTATAACTTGTCCATTTTTTCTTAGAAAGCAAGAGGTATACGCATCATGGCCATGAATTTTCAACGCAAGCTGCCCATCCCGCAGGAAGTAAAAAAGGAATTTCCCGTCACCCAGCGCATGGCGCAGGTGAAAGCCCGGCGGGACCGGGAGATCGGCGACGTGTTTGAAGGCAAATCCGATAAATTCATCCTCATCATCGGTCCCTGCTCCGCCGACCACTCAGAGCCCGTGCTGGAATACATTTCCCGCCTGCGCCGTGTGGCTGACCAGGTGGCCGACAAGATGATCATCGTCCCCCGTATCTACACCAACAAGCCCCGCACCACCGGCGCCGGTTACAAAGGCATGCTCCACCAGCCCGACCCCGACGCCAAGCCCGACATGTACAAGGGCCTCATTGCCATCCGCGAACTGCACATGGATGCCCTGCGGGATTATGATTTTTCCTGCGCTGATGAAATGCTCTATCCCGAAAACTACCGCTACCTGTCCGACCTGCTTTCCTACGTGGCCATCGGCGCACGCTCCGTGGAAAACCAGCAGCACCGGCTCACCGCCAGCGGCCTGGACATCCCCACCGGCATGAAAAACCCCACCGGCGGCGAGCTTTCCGTTATGCTCAACGCCGTCAAGGCCGCCCAGTCCAGCCACACCTTCCTCTACCGCGGCTGGGAAGTGGTCAGCGACGGCAACCCCTACGCCCACGCCATCATGCGCGGCTATCTGGATTTTGCCGGCCGCAGCATTTCCAACTACCACTATGAGGACCTGCTCCTCCTCAACGACCTCTACGCTTCCTCCGGCCTCAAAAACCCCTCCGTGGTGGTGGATACCAACCACAACAATTCCGGCAAAAAGTACCTGGAGCAGATCCGCATCGCCAAGGACGTCATCCACTCCCGCAACGCCAACCCTGCCATCAAAAACCTGGTCAAGGGCCTCATGATCGAAAGCTATCTGGAGGACGGTGCCCAGGGCGCCGGCGAGCATGTCTTCGGCAAATCCATCACCGACCCCTGCCTGGGCTGGGAAAAAACCGAGCAGCTCATCTTCGACCTCGCCGACAAACTCTGACCAGGGGCATCGCCCCTGGACCCACAAGGGCCATTGGCCCTTGACCCATTAGCGGACCAGGGATGCCATCCCTGGACCCAGTGGCGGAAGTAGTCGATTTGGCGAACAAACAATTTC
>JAZNOW010000022.1:0-100627 GCA_045589355.1 Clostridia bacterium | reverse complement strand
CTTTTATCGCGTTTTCGGATGGATTTTCCCTTGTTGAACTTTCCTCTTGTCTCCTTTTTGCCATGTGATACGCCTTTTCGGCGCAGTACTTTCAGTTTTCCGTTCAGCAAATACTTGTCGTATAACCAACGGTAGATCGTTCGCCAGCTTGGAACGGGCACTGGCGCTGGTGTGCTGGCGATCTGCTCAGGCGACCAGGTTGCCAGCAATTTTTCCTCAATGTATGCTATCGTTTCCTGAGAATGATACATTCCTCTGTGGCAGTATGAACGTCTCAACAGATATTTCTTTTGTGCTGTATGTGGATAATATGCTGGCTTTACATTCATGTACGTTTTGTTCCGATTGATTTCTCTGCTGATCGTACTTACATTCCGGCCTATTAATGCACCAATTTTTCGATAACTCATTCCTTCACTGTAATATTTCCGTATACAACACCGCTCTTCTATGGTAAGATGTTGGTAGTTCATACAGTTCTCCTTTCGGTATTTTGGTGTGTGGTAACTCTATTATACCAGAGATCTGTATGAATTTCTTTTTTCTTTTCTGTTGCACTTGATAGTATAATTCACCTAAAGAAAAAAGGAGTACACATTAAATGTGTACTCCCCCTCTTTTGATGTGTTAGATCAATCGACCATAACCAACAATTTCAGAATGATTATAGACAATATCACGAGTTCCAACTGCATCACCTTTATTGCCTTCAATAGTATGAATCACACCAGTTTCAGAATTATAGCTGTCAACAAAACCAACATGACTGCAATGATCAGAAGTGCTATTCGCCCAACGGAAAAACACAAAATCACCTGCCTGCGGACGGAAATTCAGTTCATTCGCCGTCAACCCATCAGTTGTATAACTTGCAACACTACCATACTGACGCATACGGCTCTTATTAGCTGCATTAGTAAACCAGAACTTATTGCGAGCGACATACCACTCAACAGCAGCAGGAGTAGACGCAGTATTGGGAACCTGATTCGAAGCAAAACCCGCATGTTTAGCCAGCCAATTAGCAAAATACTGACACCATTTGGCTCCAGTAAAAGAATAGAAATAGTTAGGATCAGTACGGCCAATTTCATTGAAGGCAATAGTCTTCATTCTCTGAATTTTATCAGTGCTCGCAGCCCCCACATCATCGAGATACTGTTTCATCACATAGGCAGTGTTACCATTCCAAAAAGTCTGGTACCAGGTAGAATTATAGCTCTTAACAATACCAATTCGATTGCGCGGCCATACGCCAAGATATTCACCACCAGCGGTCTGACGAATATTTACTGTGCTCACATTAACCTTGCCATACCGATAGCCTTCCTGATTCTCATCAGGATCATCCGGATCGGGAGTGCCAGGGTTAGAAGAAACTCCATTCAAGATAATTTCCCCTTCAACAGTACAGTCGGAAGAAATATGGCTTACATTCAGCAGATCTTCAAGTTTATTCAAACTGTTCCGACCAAAGTAACCATCTTGAGTCAAACCATTGTTACGCTGAAAAGACTTGACCGCTGCAAGAGTATTGGTGCCAAATTTACCATCTGCACCCTGCGTGTTGTAACCCAACTGAGTCAGTTTTTCCTGGATAAGCTCAACCTGAGAGTGGTACGTTGCAGTATCCTGTCGAAAGGAACCCAGCCCCTGATGGATCTTGTAAAGGGTAATGTTACTATTGTGACCATTACCATTGATAATAATAGACATATTTTCACTCCTAAAAAATTACTTGCAATCTTGTTACTGGCCAGTTAACTATATTGCAATAATATTGTATCTATAAACAACTATCTATAGGAGTGCGATGATAGTGATAATTGTGTGAAGAAAAAGTCAGCCTCCCAACAAATTGAGGTTTTGTAACTATCCATATACACATAACGATAGTTGATGACTAGCGCATATAAATATAGTCATGCAAAAATTCTCATTAGTTGGTCATAACGTGTGAAGTGTACAGAGAAAGGATTTTGAACTACTTGGTCTTCCCACCGCAAGATTTTTCGAATTCAAAACAAAAGTGATGGCGTAAATAGATAATGCCCCATGGAAATGCTATATATGTAGAAGCACCCACAGCAGCTACATTATAAGAATTAGAAGAAACACATATATGATTGACAGCATACACACCAAACAAAAGCATGTAGCGAAAATACTTTCTATGCGGATTTAAGAATGCTGCTACTGATGTTTGCCCTAGATCATCTCAATATTATGATTTATACATGAAAAAATAGGAGGCTGCTTTAGTAACAACCTCCTTTTTGTTATTAGTTGCAATTGATAGTTAGGAATGTAATTGCAATAAATTACGTCCCATGCAAAGAAAACAACTTGGCTTTAGTTGCAGGACCGCACAGGCCATCGTCGGTCAGATCGGAATAAGCTGCCTGGCAGACCAAGAACAATGGCTATTGCGCCTTTCAGGTCTTGAAACAGGTTGAGAACTCACCTGAAACTCTTCAACCGTCACTTCCATTTTGGACTCATGATCATTTCTCTGAATGGATAAGTAACCCTTTACACTCATATTAGCTCCTGCTCTAACCTTGTTCATCATGCTAAGAGCAACATTATTCCATGCATTCAAAGTGAAAGTTTCCTTTTTCTCTTGACCAGATACCGTTCGGTGAAAAATTGTCAGTTCAACTTGTGCATGAGGCACTTGCTGCTCTTTTGAAACAAGAAACGGCTTCTGCTCAACCTTACCCGAAAGAAACACATGATTCATCTCTGCACCCCCTTTCTCTATTCACTGAATAAAACTAGAAAACTAAACCGCAACAACACCTCCTCCAGGAAAAAAGAATAATAAAAAAGTTGGGCGACACCCAACTTTTGTAAGAATATATTATCACATTCTAAAAATCTTGTAAAGGATCATTTCGTTGCATTTCGTTGCAAATCGTCCAATTTTGTTGCATTATGTTGCAATGAAAGACAAGGATCAATACTTTAAAGCATTGACCCTTGTCTTGTGTGGCTCATTCCCGGCTCGTTAAGAACTTTTCCATTACAAAGCCATGAATACCATCATATTCGATTTCGTACCATCCGTTTTCTAAACCGAACACTTCCACTTCAGTGCCGGTGGGCCATTCAGCGATCTTGGCACTGTCACCGGAGGAGGTATTGCGTACATTGATAGTGGTGCTGCCGGTGGTACGGCCATTGTAGGAAAGCAGGCCCGTGCCCTCCGTTTCGGCGTCGTACCATTTCAGGCAATCGGTTTGCACATAGCCCACATTGCCGTTATCGCTGATTTTACACCAGTTCCGGCCATATTCCAGCACCATCACCACTGTGCCTGCCTTGCACTTTTGCAGAGCTTTGCCGCTGTCCGATGCTTTAGCGCGCAGGGTGCATTTACCGGTCTTGGGGGCGTGGATCACCGCCACCTGCTTTTCCTTTTCTGCCGTGCTGCCAAAGTCCAGTTCGAAAGTGGGGACTTCCTTCTCTTCTCCGTTCAGAAGCACCGTGCTGGTGGCAACACCGAGCCGTATCAGCTGTACAGCTTCATTGCTATAGCGGACAACAGCATCATCCTTGATAGCTTTCTGTGTCTTTTGGGTCGAAGAATTCGTTACTGTAGAGACATTGTTTCCCTGACCGAGAGTACGCTCATCTGCATAAGCACCATCCTGAATAATAGGAGCTTTCCCTTCTGCGTGCACTTTGTTTGTGCCGGGAATAAGAGAATATGTCACTCCTTGGGGCGCAGATTGGTTTAAATAATTTAGTAATGCTGTCGGATTCTTAAGCATCGCCTCTGGTACTTTTGTTACCGTTCCATTATCAATATGCAAAAGCAACGATGCATTAGCAATATTATTATCTACTTTCATATATGCACTGTGTGTGGTACCGTTTTTGTAGTAATACACCTGCATAATACGGTTTTGCAAATCGTCTTTTCCACTTCGAATATAGGTATTTGACGGAATGGAACCAATTGCTGTCAGTTGAGGGATACCATTATCATCATACTGTACATCATACAAAGTAACAGTTTCTGTAGTTTTAGTCCAACATTTTTCATTCCATTCCTGCTCTGTCATGGCAAAAGCACAAAAAGGTAACTCGAACAGCAAAATACTCACCATGAGAAATACAAACGTCACAAAACATTTCTTACTCATTTCCACTCCTCCTTCACTAAATAAATCTGTTGCAGTTTTGTTACTATTTCTTAACATTTGAATTATATGACATCCACCTGATCTTGTCAACTGAGAATCAATTGTGTATTGATGTTTTTACATATGTTACTATATGAATATATATCTTATAGTCTGTTTTATTGTCAATATTCAAATAATTATCGTTGCACATACATTCTCATCTTACTCAATAAAACACCTGATACTATTTGAATTATCTTAATCACAACCAGGTGGTATGCCCCGAGTCTTCAAGGTATTATATACTAGCTGCATCAAATGATGTATTGAAAGTCTTTCAATCACAACATCTAGCTTACAATACACAGGCGAGTAATACTTATGTATTGGTATGCGCCTTCGTTTCTTTCTTCGTTGTTGCTCCGCTCTATCAACCCGAAGCTAAAGCTTTTTAAATCTCCCAGTTCTGCTAGTGGTTGTTTTCTTGCTAAAGCACTTAAACAAAAAGGCTTTTCATCCCTTAAGAGGGGATGAAAAGCGTAATAACCGTGTTTTGCTTTTATAGTATAATCATCTTAACATACAAAAGCCATCATAGAAACCATCATTGCCATCAGAATAGAAACAGCTTCTTAAACAGACCTAATTAATAACGAGGCCAATACTGATACAAATAGGCTTCCTTAATCCAATCGCGTTTATTCGACCAATTGAGTCGGGAAATATTGCTTCCGCTAGCATTCCCATTAGGATTTTGGATATAGATATAATCATTATCAATCTTGTAAACGACAAGGTATGTGGCCCCACTAATTCCGCAATAATTATGTGCAGTATTACCAGTTACCCGGAGCAATGCAATGCAATCACCTGTACTAGTATTGCAATGGTTCTTAACAGTATCGAGATTGGTCCATGCATCGTCTACAATATTCAGAAGTTTCATGTTGTACTCAACTGCCACACTATTAAAGAACTGACTAGTCACGCCATTATTGCCAGTATGATCACGATAACCATTATTCATAACATAATTACAAATCATAGGAGGAAGCATAGCCCGCTTGAGAATCGTCGAGAAAGCAATTGCAATCGCAGCAGGTGCGTTGCCAGAATCGCCAATAGTCTCAACCTGGGTGGTCCCGCTTGCGTCAAAGCTAATGTTTGCCCAAAGAGAGTCGTTCATTTTGAGATCAGGAACGGCAGGACCTGCAACACCACGATAATAAACGGTATCGTCAATTGCCTTAATTGCAGTCGGATCATTAATCTTTGAAATAGTTGCTGCATTAGCAATACCTGTTTCTGGCAAAAAATTGAGATGCTGAAAATACTTTACTGCCCATTCAGTATTGCCATCATAATATCCTTCACTTACACCAGGGTAATAACGAAGTTCAGACAACTTATTTTGAAGTGCGCTAACTGCAGAACCCGTATCACCAAGTTGAAGTGTAGTGTTATTGGTACCACCATTTTCATCAGTGGGAGGAGCTGTTACAAGAATCAGATACTGAGACATCGCCCAACCTGTACCCTGAGCACTACTGACACGCCACCAGCCAGAGACGCTCGTGTTATCAAGAAGGGTCAGCGTAGAATTGGCAGATGCGCCATACAGCTTCGTGGAGGAGGTGGAGGTGGTTTTGCGAATGTTGAGAGTACCAGAATTGTTTACCCGGCAAACACCGGCACCACTGGTAATGGCAACATACTGGGCAACCACATAACCCGTGACACCATTATAGGTGGCCTGGAACCATTCATTATTGCCACAGGGAGTCACAGTAAGATTTGCATTTTCCGGGATAGAGGCCAAGGCATTGCTGCCAGTGCTCATTGCAGAGCGCAGATTGAGGGGACCATCGTGTACATATGCGTTAAAAGTAGGCATAGTTTTCTCTCCTTTCATTATGTGCTTTCGGTAGCTGGCCAGCTTTCCGTTTGCAGTATTATCATATAACAGAAAAGAAAACTTAGGGAGTGAAAAAGTTAACTCAAAACATACATATTTCGTGCAGATACTGAACGCTCATTTATTCCATAGGGATGTGATGAAAGTATAGAAAAAGATCAGATCGTTAACAGTGACCTGATCATGCTGTAGTTATTCTTTGTGAAAAATATTAATTGTTCGGAAAATACTTACCTTGAACAAAATCGAACGTCTGCAATGCATACCACAGAATATTTTCGCGGATCTCTCCCTCAAATTGCTTCAAAATAATATTTCGTATGTATCGAATTTATCAATATTTCTAAATGTGATGTATTTTCTCCTTTTCAAGCACATAAATAATATTCTAAAATGAAAGGATTTATTTATGAAGGATAAAGAAAACCTTATCATGAGACTATATGAGATACTCAAAAATCCTTCGGTTTCTCGAAAAGCAAAAGACGAAAAACTGGTAAAGATACTCATTAATATGGCTCCCGGCGCAGATCGAGAAACATTTATAGACTTGTTGATAAAAGAAGGATTCAATGAACGTTTAGATGAAAAGCCCTTGCGTTTCATTCTGTATGATGCTAAAACCGTCAAGACTGAAGATTACTTTCTTTACTTAATGTCTCTGGTACGCCAGCAAATTGACAGCTTTCCCTTTGATATTAGCATCTTCTCCAAACAAACTATTCATTCTCTCTTGCATACAATCGATGTTATTTGCGAGCTTTATTGTTCTTTCTATTTTTCTGATAAAACTGAAAAAGAAGAAGGCATTTCTGATTATGATATTTTTTCCCAATGGAAAAAAAAGACAACAACTTATTTAAAACTTATCCAGAGAGAAATCAGTGATCTTGAACAAGGTATACGTGATTATACTTTTCTTAATGGAGAAATAGCTATTTTAATCAACAATCTGGATTGTGTGAGTATTCTTGATTCTTGGAAATTTCAATATCTATTAACTCAAATATTTAGAAATAGCTACTTACAAATATGCTTTTTTATGAGAACAACCTCTGAGTTAGTTCGTGACTTGAATTGAAATTTACAATTCTCATATCTTTCTTCTTGAGTCAAGCATGAATTTTTCTTTTTTCATGCACATATATTTAAGAACGATACTTCCTCGAAAGAAAAGTGCTTTTTTACTACGCTGACTGTATATACTGTACAGAAGGCGGGAACAAACCATGTTTTCCAAAAAGCTTTCCAGCGCTCTTTTGAATCTTTGTGACAGTCGAGAACGTTCCTACGAAACTGCTTCAGAACTGTGCAACATGTCCTCTAGATACTTTGGTTCTATTGCACGCGGGCAGACGGCTCCCTCAATCAACACACTGGAAAAAATCTGTCTCGGACTTGAACAAATCCCTAATGACCTATTAGGATTTACTACGGCAGATGAAGAATTGTCGTATCGATTTTCTATGCAAGTAATACACTACAATCGTTATATTAACTACAATGGAAAATATGTTACTTTTCCAGTTTGTCCACGCTGTCATAACAGTATAGAACGAGAATACCAAGCATTTTGCGATCGATGTGAACAGAAACTAAATTGGAATGTTTTCAAATACGCTGTTCTTTATCCTAAATAGAAAATGCGAAAAGTAAATGTTGAGTTGCTCCATCGGTACAGCTACTGTTTGATTTAGTTTTGCACATTGCAACATAATCAACTGGTTTCTTTTCGCCACCATACTATGTCCTAATGAGGAGTTGTTTACGTTTTACAGGCACGATCGTAATTGCTCTGGCAGGACATCGACATAGGTTCTTCATAATAAATAAAAAACTTAGTCATTGGAATTTTCTCAATGCTTTGGACACGTTGGTTACTTCTCCTCAATTGTTGCAAGCAGGGCATTTGGCTATCCAAATGCAAAGTTTTTGATTTGATAGTGCAATTATCTCCATATATGCACTATTAATGATGATAGCTAATTCAGTGTTCAGCAATAATTTCAAGGAGTATGAGAACTATGACAGATGCCATTAATCAGATTTCCATGATGGATCATATTAAACTCAACACGATTAATGATGTATTTATGCAAAAAAAAGAGTACTTCATATTGGCATTAACGGGTAAAGTTGGCTCTGGATGCAGTGATACTGCAAATCGCATAATGAGAAATATTGACGATCTTTTACCGTCTCCACCTCAGCCAGGAATGGACGGACTAAACAGCGACTTGGAAAGAGAAATAAGAATTGTTAGGCGCTTCTATAGCGATAATGCACCCCAAGAATTTCGTCTCATTAGAACCCGAGAAATCATCACATCGTTTCTTCTTGAAAGCAATCAAACATGGGCACGCATTGCAGATTTCTACACCAAGAATATATCAAATGGTGAAAACATCAGTCTTTGGAATCTGTGCATGCCCATACCACAAACTATAGAAAATGGTTCGAGAATAAATATTGATAATGTAAACATTGCTATAGATTATGTAAGAAATATTACACAAGAACATCATCCGGAATCTATGACTCCTGAAACTTTTGAAATATATAAATATTTCATCTCTGAATGGCTACCTACGTTTAGCAAAAATATCCACGATTCACTGGGTAAGCATTTTACCAATCTATTTCAACAGTATGGAAATGAGATTAGATTTTTTGGAACTCTAGATACATCACGACATGAAGCTCAATGGAACACTTGGTATTCTACACGTATTGATAGACAGCCTCTGAAATATCCTGATGCGCATCCAATTTACTCAATTGCTGCAAGGATCAATTCGTTTATAAAGATTTTGCGTCGAGATAACTACGAGAAAAAAATTGTCAAAAAACCAATTCCAATAATAATCGATTCCATCAAGAATGTGTATGAAAGTAACTACTTGAAAGATCGATATTCAGCTTATTATCTCATATCTATTTCCTGTAGTGAAGACATCCGCCAAAGACGCCTAATGCACAATCCAATAAAACGCTATACATCTGAAATGATAAATAGAATTGACTTCAATGAACGCCCTGGACACTCAAGTAAAAAATTACGTCCTTTTTTAGATGTATTACAAAAGCATTGTGAAAAATGTCAAAGTCGCATTGGCAAAGATGATGATCGCTACTCCTTAATCGATAAAATGCTAAAATACATATCATTAATAAATAGCACAGTCTCGAATATTTCAAACTATAATTCTCAAATTCATAGCGATCAATTTATACTTGATGAAAAACAATATCAACTAGTTAAATCATTAATTGTCTCTTCACATGAACCAGACAACGATACAATATTCAAGGCTTTTAAAAAAGAGAGCATTACAACTGATCTGCAAGAATACTACTGGCACATCTTTACTGATCCACTTAGAATATTTCTTTACCTAACTGGGTTATTTCCTTTTTTCCTTCAAGATGTTGAATCATGTATTCAAAATGCAGATATCTTTATTGCAGATACTGAAGATGAACAGTATAAACCACGGCTCAACTATCAATTGATTAGATATATTTCCCTTATCATACATCCCGGTTTGCTACTGCCAACCTCTGTTGAAAGATGCATGCAAATTGCATATGCCGCAAAAGCAAATTCTGGTTGCATTTCTCGTCAGGTCGGTGCTGTAACAACTGATTCAGATTATAATATTCTCTCTCTTGGTTGGAATGATGTTCCATGTGGCGAAACCTCTTGTGTTTATCGTAATCTAATTGATTTGAGTAAAAATATAGATAAGCCTGCATATAGCGACTATGAATATGATGGTGATGATGCATTTCAAGAGCTTCTCAGAAAGTACAAATTCATACCTGGAGAAATCAAACTTCGCCTAAATGGCTTACCAGCTTGCTTTTGTTTCAAAGACTTACACGCTGAAATAACTGGTGAAAAGAACCCAATGAATGCTCGAGCAATGCATGCTGAAGAAAAGGCCATGCTCACATGCGATCAACAACGTATTGTTGATGGTTGTCTTTTTACAACATCTAGTCCATGCGAAATGTGTGCCAAAAATTCAAAGCAGCATCACATCAAGAAAATCTATTATGTTGAACCATATCCTGGTATATCTCAAAAACACTGCTGTAGATCCGGAATTGAGGAAAATCGTGCAGAATATATTCTGTTTGAAGGTGCTATCGGTCGTGCATACACTCAACTATATACCCCAATAATTCCATACAAAGACGAACTTAATTTGAGAGGATTTCCAAAATCATTTAAAGCAAAGGAGTAAAACAAATGACAAATATGCCTAATGCTGACTGTATAAAGAAGCTTACCCAACATTGGAAAAATGAAATTTTTGGTATAATGACAGATGAAAACATAAAGGATGCAATGTTAACTAACGATCTATTCATCTATCCTTTTTCCAAGTCTAGTCTTACTGGAGTAGGATATAATCTTCATCCCTCTGATGTAATCATATCAACAAAAACGGGTATGCCTCTTAAAGAATACTACAAGGCGCAACAAAAATATGTAATTATTCAGCCACATGATACTGTTCTGATAAGTACAAGAGAATACATAAAAGTTAGTCGTGAAATAATCGGGACAATTCACTCACGCGTTAGTATAGTATCTCAAGGATTTGGACATATTTCAACAACTCTTGATCCCAAATGGGAAGGACCCCTTTTAATTGCTCTTAATAATCCGAGTTCTGGAAAGAAGAAACTAATTCTTGAAGAAAACGGACACTCTCATTCATTTGCTACACTAATTTTTTACCATTTGAAGACTTCTTCTACATCTGAATTTGAAGCATCACCAAACCGCATTGACATCCTAAACATTTATCGTGCAAAACCTGGAACACTAAAAAAAATGATCTTTCATAAGAAACTAAAAAGCTATAATGAATTCATTGATAAGATTCAAGACATAACAGATAAAATGTATGAAAATAAGATTGTCGATGATAGACTTCTGAAACTAGAAGAAGTAGTATTAGATACAAAAAAACTTTTCAACAAAGAATCATGCAAATTACAAACACATCCTGATTTACTTCCTTTAGCAGATAGATTCAAAGTATGTCAAATTGAATGCCAACCAATACGCGAATATGATAACCTCCGATCAATGATCGAAATATTCATCGGTTCAATTTTAAACATATCTTCCAAGGAATCGAATTTACCTTCTTCAGATATGGAAATACTAAAACAGTCAATGCTTAGCTATTGTAATGTGTGCCTATATCAACTAAACTATATTACGATTGCTAGTCGATGGGTAAGGGAATATCGTGTACTTGCTGCTCAATCCCAGATTAACATGCAAGGTTTCATAATGAGAATTGTATTTGGTGATTTTCAATCAGCTACAAAGAAGGTCATTTGCTTTTTGCTTACGATAGCAGTTATTCTTACCGTATATTATTTATCAAAGACTAGCAATAATCTCAATCTAACATCTGTAGTTGCTTCTGCAATGGTAACATTCATATTTAATATTGTCTTGAACAAATTCATCAAGTAAAGAATACCCAGAGAATTCTTATGAATTCCCTGGGTATTCTTTACTTAAATCATCAGATGGGTAGATAAAATATCATTCTGTATATTTTTCGTTTACCTTCGCCTCATATCTAAGGATTTTTCTATTCTTGATCATATCTCCCTTGCAATCCATCAATCTCTTGTGATACTTATTAATGTTCCTTTTCCTGTTCCGCATAGTACTCAATATATCATTGATACGCTTTATACTGATTTCTCCACTATCAAAACGAAAGCCAAATTGATTCATCATCACACGATGCGACTGTTTTAAATTTTTATGTTGATTGTAGTAATTGGTCGAATAAGTATTCCGTATATATTCCGAAAGCGATTTGCATGATATATTATTGTTCACAATACTCCTTTTGAGCATCTGTAACTCATTAATCATTTTATCAATTTTATCAATTTCTACAGCAATATCCTTAATTCTTGCATCCACATCGGCTATGGCACCATTTAGTTCAGATATGCTCTTGTAGCCGTGCTCACTAAGGAAGTTTAGCGCATTAGCCATATCCTTGATTTCTTGCACTGTTTGATTTTGTTTTTGCCAACTCGACTGAACCCTACTACTATTCTTTGGCAAGATACCAAGCATTACTTGCATCTCAAACGCATGTATAGTCTTTTTCTGAGGTATATGCTTCCTTGTTCCAGATAAGACTTGCATGATTGCTGCTTCTGTGTAAGCCTCTCCCAGCGTGTTGAGGCTTTTATATCGTTTCTCCTGCAGGAGTTTCAGATAAATTCCATTCGCTCTTTTGATTTGCCAACCATTACTTTCAAGAATAGATAACAAATCATCAAGATCAACCGGTTTCTGTTCTAGAGCATCGTCAATCGCTTTACGCAGCAGATCTCGCTGAGAAGGTTTAGCTTTAGATCCTAACCACTCATTATATCTCAAGCCTCTCTGCGGCGGTGCTTTTCGTTCTACAACAGATAACCCATGAGCATAACAGATTTCATCACTCAAGCGCATCACATCATGAGCTGAACCTTTTACATCCCGGTATTTCCGTTTACAGTCAAGCGTAGTGGAATTCCATACGATATGGTTATGAATGTGCTTTGTATCGTTATGAGTGGCAACAATAAAAGCATGATTCCCCTTCAGATAGCGCTCTGCTAACTCATAACCTATGCGATTTGCTTCCTCCGGCGTTACTTCACCGGGCTTAAAAGATTGCCTGATCTGATAAGCAATGGCATCGTTTTTATTGCTTCTACCAGTCAGCTGCTGATATTTTCTTTTTGAATATGCGAATTCAGCATCAATGGTATCAGCATTACACATATAGGTAGAGATTAACTTCCCTTGTTCTGTTTTAGAACCATTTTTTATATAGTCCAATCGCGCTTTCAGGCATTGCTCCATCGTTCGCCCTTTATTCAAATGCATTGAGAAGATTTTAATCGTTGCTATGTTTCTTCAACTCCTTTATTTTTGCATGAAAAGAAGGTCCGGCAAAGCCGGACCTTATCTTTTAACAATTGATATTTGCTCAACAAAATACACGCCGAAACAGAAAACCTCGAATGTTATTCAACAGCCTCCATCCACCTTCAGCAATCTTCGGAAGTCCCCATGGGCATAGCATGAAAGATATGCCAATCAGCAGAAACCCATCCCGGTGATTTCCGGTAAGCATCACAATGATCGCAAAAGTAAGCATCAGCGAAGCTATCACGGACAACACTTGTGTTGACAAAACCAGAATAAAAGCCAATACGACCTGAATCAATGTCATAACAATCACAACAGGAGCCAACATAATCCGCAAAAGGAATCTCAAAAGTCTGGTCATATAAACACCTCACCTTCGTACACTCAGATTGTATAGCGGCTTTTCATGCTCCGTCAATGTTGCCGATTCTGTTATAAACGGCTCAACTTCAGCAATAAAGCATGCAGTTCACTGGCCACATGTTTCAATTGATCTACCGCTTCATCCACATCCACCTCATAAATACGCTGCTTTTCATGAAACTGCTTTGCCAGCTGATTGACATTGTTACTTGCTCTGCGAAACAATGTAAGAATCTCGTCCAGCTGCGGAACTTCAAGCCAAAGGATCTTTCCTTCAATGGCCATCTTACGAATGTACCATTCACGGTTTTGAATCCCTACTTCTTTCATTTTTGCTTCAATCTGTTCCCGTTCCTTTTCTGTCACACGCAAAGGAATCTGGATATTGCGCAGACGCTGGGGCATTATCGTTCAAAACCTCCTGCAGATATCGTTGGATCTTCTATTCTTGGGTTTCTCAACTGCTCCAGAATAGAAGGCCGACTGACGGGCATTTGTTTTCGTGCCTGCTCCAAGAAAAGATTCACAAGGCCGGGATGTGCCTGATCCACAACATAGGAAAGATTACGGTCGCGACCTGCCATATCCGGCTGAAAAACAACAGAGATCGTCTGTGCCCATCTTTTGTTATCTTCAGAATAACGTCCATCCCATTCCCTATATCGTACGGTTACAGCCAGTACATACAGCAACCGTTCCATGCCAAACACTTCTTCCACCTGCTTCACCCCCTCTCTGGAAAGACGGTTATTGTTATAGTGTTGAGCAATTGCGTCCTCAATGGCCTTCTTGCAAGCGATATTCGCTCTGTGGGAAGAAAAATAGTCAATGGTTTCATCATGATGCATGGCATATAGTTCTGTATGCTGATAAACAGGAATGTTTTTAAAGTTTTCCATTACAGTACCTCCTCATAATTTCGTTTGTTTATTGGCTCCTTGGTAGAAACACCAGGCTTTTTTATCGCTTCCATTATGGAAGTTTTTTCTTTTGTCATGTCCTTTGGACTATCCATATTCAGCTCGGCATCCAGTTCAGAAAGGCGTGCACTTTTCTGCTTTAGTTCTGCCTCCTGAGGAAAGGGTTTCGCCAGTTCTTCCTTGGCCGCTTCCATTTGCTGCTGCAGATTGTTCACCTGTGCTTCAGCCGTCGCAATGCGCCCGGAAATGGCATTCAAGGTGTTTTCTATGCGTACCAGGTTGCCTCTGGCATCCGTACCCAGTTCAGCCCGATGGGACATGGAACCCTTCAGAATCATGGCATACTGCTGAGAAAAAGCATCATAAGTCAATGTCATCTGAAAACCACGGTAGTAACCAATCTTCATGTCCTCAGTGGTTGTCACATGTTTACAAGCTGCCAGGATAGCTTCGCCGGCTGCTTCTTTATCCTGTATCTGAACACCCTGAATCTCCATCCCAATGAAGTCCTTTTCAGGCAGCGGATGTGCTTCCAGAAGTTTCAGATCCTGTTGGAAACCGTCAATGCTGGCTTTATGCTTTTCAATCGCTTGCGGGAAATAAGTCAGCAGCTGATCTTCCAAACGGAATTGTTTGCTCTGATGATCTGCTTTCATCAGCCGCAGACGGGCCACATCCACATCCAAATCCATTTTTTCCTTGATTCGTGGATCACCGGCACACAGCGCCTTGATTTCTGCATAGGACAATGCCGTTTCGTCCAGATCGTCGCAGGAGCGTACCGGGCTTTTGCTGCTCATGATCTGAGAGATAAACTTCTGTTTGTTTTCAATGGTCTGCCACAGATACGCATCAAAAGTGCCTTCCGTCACATACCGATACACATGCACTTCCGGATTCATATTCCCCTGGCGAACAATACGCCCTGCACGTTGCTCCAGATCACCGGGACGCCAGGGGCAATCCAGATCATGCAGTGCAATCAAACGATCCTGCACGTTAGTGCCGGCACCCATTTTGGCAGTACTGCCCATCAGCACACGCACATCGCCGGCTCGAACCTTTGCAAAGAGATCTTTCTTCTTCTGCTCCGTATTGGCATCGTGGATAAAGGCAATTTGGTCTGCAGGAACGCCTCTTTCAATCAGCTTGGTGCGGATATCGTCATATACTGAGAAATCCTGGTTTTCGGCCCCTGCAGTAGCTTTGGGAGTGGAAATATCACAGAATACCAGTTGGGTCAGTCGTTCTGCCTTGCCATCCTCCCAGATGCGATGAATGTTGTTAACACAAGCATTCACTTTACTTCCAGGGTCATCTGGCAGCAGCGGATTGATCAAACGCTGGTCTAATCCCAGTTTTCTGCCGTCACTGGTAATCTTCAGCATGTTATCGACCGATGGATCCACATTACCGCTGTGAACCTCGGCAGCCCGTTCAGAAAGAGCCGCTACCATCTCCTGCTGAAGGTCAGAAGGCTTCACAACAACCGTTTCGTAATTAGCCTTCGGCGTAGGTAAATGCAGCTGATCTGCCGTTTTGATATCTGCCACTTCTTTAAAGAGCGTCATCAGTTCCGGCAGATTAAAGAACTTGGCAAAGCGTGTTCTGGCACGATAACCGGTACCTTCCGGAGCCAGTTCAATGGCTGTACTGGTTTCACCAAAGGTGGATGCCCAGGCATCAAAATGGGTCAGACTGTTCTTTTTCAACGATCCATACTGCAGATACCGTTGCATGGTGTACAGTTCCGTCATGGAATTGCTGACCGGCGTACCGGTGGCAAACACAATGCCCCGTCCATCCGTTACTTCATCCATATAACGGCACTTTAAAAACATATCGCTGGACTTCTGCGCTTCAGACGTAGAAAGGCCGGCGACATTACGCATTTTCGTGTACAAAAACAGGTTCTTATAAGCGTGTGCTTCGTCCACATAGAGACGATCCACACCCAATTGTTCAAAGGTGACAACATTATCTTTCTTGTCATCCGCCTGTAATTTGCTCAGACGGACTTCCAGCTGCTTCTTGGTTTTCATCAGCTGTTTAATAGTGAATTGCTCGCCATAGGAGCGCTTCAGTTCGTCGATTCCTTCTGTGATCTCCTGGATCTGGTCTTCAATAAAACGCTCCTGACGCTCCTGAGAAATGGGAATACGCTCAAATTGACTATGCCCAATGATAACGGCATCATAATCACCGGTAGCAATTCGGGAACAGAATTTTTGGCGGTGATGCTTTTCGAAATCCTTCTTGGTTGTAACCAGGATATTGGCACTGGGATAAAGCCGCAAAAACTCAGATGCCCACTGTTCTGTCAGATGATTGGGTACCACAAACATCGCCTTTTGGCAAAGGCCCAGCCGCTTGCTTTCCATAGCAGCTGCGATCATTTCAAAAGTTTTCCCGGCCCCCACTTCGTGTGCCAGAAGGGTGTTGCCACCGTAAAGAATGTGAGCAACAGCGTTTCTCTGGTGCTCTCTCAGCATGATCTCTGGGTTCATCCCGGAGAATGGAATGTGCTGTCCATCAAATTCGCGAAGACGAGTGCTGTTGAACAATTCATTGTAACGGTCAACCAGCACATGGCGTCGGTCCGGGTCTTTCCACACCCAGTCACGAAAAGCATCTTTGATTGCCTGTTGTTTCTGTTGTGCCAGGGTCGTTTCTTTCTGATTCAGAACCCTTTTTTCTTTTCCGTCCGGATCCGTGATCACATCATAAATCCGCACATCACGAAGGTTCAGAGTATCTTCCAGAATCCTATAAGCACTGGCTCTTGTGGTCCCATAGGTCACATAGGCTGCCACATCGCTCATGGAAATCAGAGACTTGGAGGAAATATTCCACTCCGCTGTATGGGATGAATAGTTCACCCGGATTCTTCGACGATGATAAAAAGGTGTATTCAGCGTTTCGTGCATAAACTGCTGGATGTACTCCTTTGGCACCCAGGTGGCACCCAGTCGCACATCAATTTCAGCAGCTTCCAGATCCTTGGGCTGTGCCTTTTCCAGTGCCTGTACATTGGGCAGATACATAGGATTGTCCAGCAATGCCATCTTCGCTTCCCGAAGCTTCTGACGCACATTCCCTGACAGGTATTCGTCTGCTGTCACATAAACAGGCGGTGCTGCTGCGCTCCGGGGCTGCGGTATGGGAAAGATAACGCCGGTCAGTTCCGATACCACCTGGTCTTCTGTCTTCCCTGTCAGTTGTGCCATGTAGCCCAGATCCACGCCGGCCCGTTCTCCGATACTGACAGCCAGCGCTTCTGCTGCGGTATCGACATGATCGATCTGCCGCTGCTGCTTAATGGTACGTTTGGTGAACATATCTGCCTTGCGCACCAGTTCACCCCGATCATTGGTAATTTCCAAAGAGCAAAGCAGATAGTAGGATGAATCGTCCGAAAATGCCTGTCCATTGGCTTTGGCATTGATCAAACCGAACTTCTGGGTGAAAACATCATAGCGATCATTCAACTCTTTTTGCAGAGTCTGAATGGTTTCGTCATCCGCATCGTTCAGCTGTGCATCCATCAGTTCCCGTACCGTATCCCGAAGACCAATCATGCCCTTTACCCGTTCCTGAGCCGTCTGGTTCAGTCTTGGCTTCACCATAATGGAATTCTCACGGAAATACACCTGACCATCTACTACTGCATAGGAATAGTTGGGTACAGTAGGATCTGCAGGAATAGATTCCTGAATTTCCTCTCCTTCGGCCAGTTCCGGCAACTCTGTCTCCGCATATTGACCATGGATGTGCCGAACTGCCTTATGCAGCTGGTCTTCCAGAACCTGTCCTTCCACCGGAATAACAGTGAAATCGTCTTTGCCGTAGGGTGTACTTGTGCTGGCTTCTTCCCCCAGAATCATTTCGGGGTGATCCACAAAATATCGGTTGATAAAAAAACCATCTTTATTCTCCGCAAGGTACACCCAATCCGGTTCCTGCACCATGGGGCTTTCTCTCTTTTGGAAAAAGAGAATATCACTGACCACTTCAGTACCTGCATTGGCTTTGAACGCATTGTTGGGTAATCGAATGGCACCGAGCAGATCCGCACGCTGAGCAATATAACGGCGCACTTCAGGCGATTGCTTGTCCATGGTATATCGGGAGGTCACAAAGGCAATCACGCCGCCAGGACGCACCTGATCCAGCGTTTTGGCAAAGAAATAATCGTGGATGGAGAAGCCCAGTTTGTTGTAGGCACGGTCGTTCACTTGATAATGCCCGAAAGGTACATTCCCCACTGCCAGGTCAAAGAAATCGCGTTTGCTTGTAGTTTCAAAGCCGGCAACAGTAATATCTGCTTTGGGATAAAGCTGTTTCGCTATCCGTCCGGATAGGTCATCCAGTTCTACACCATACAGTCGGCTGTCTGCCATTTCCTCCGGCAGCATGCCAAAGAAATTCCCCACACCCATGGCAGGTTCCAGAATGTTTCCGTTCCTGAATCCCATATTGCCAACTGCCTCATAAATGGCTTTGATGATAGCGGGGCTGGTGAAATGGGCATTGAGGGTGGATCCCTGTGCGGATTGATATTCTTCCGGTGTCAATAGGTTTCTCAGTTCCAGATATTCATTTGCCCAAGACGGCTTATATGCATCAAAGGCATCGACCAGACCTCCCCATCCCACATACCGGGACATTTTTTCTTGTTCTTCGGGAGTAGCCGGGCGATTCTCAGCTTCTACAGTCCGCAAAACCTTGATAGCTTCAATATTCGCCTGGTATTTGGTTTTGGGACCGCCCACACCCAAATCGGGATCGGTAATCCGAAAGTTTTCGACAGCAGGAAGAGCTTTTTCTTGCTCCCTGAAATCCAGTCTTTCGACAACAATATCAAATGCTGTACCGTTCTGTTCAGCCGGATAAACAGCCTCTACTTCCGAAGTATAGTCTCTGGGTTCATCCCGGCGAATAAAGTCAGCCACCGTCATTTCCGAACCTTCAAAAGCCATGGCATCATTCAGGTCGATATAGCCTTCTTCCGGGAACTGAATGGGTTTCTTGGTGAGGATACTGCCAAAGTGATTGACCGTTACAGACGGCTCCAAACGAGCAGGATTCCCGTTGCCATCTTCTCGGATATCATAAGCATACAGAAAATCCAGAAGTCTGGTCCGATCAAAACGACCATTTGAGAACAATGCTTCCTGATCCGCGATTTCCATCAGCTGATAACGAGTGGGATCCAAAATGGGATTGGCTGCATCCGCTTCCTCTATCATCTTTCTGATAACGGAAATAGGTTCCACCCGGAAGATGGGAAAGCCGGCAGAATTGGCAAAAGTAATATCCTGAAAGTTCACACTGCCGCTCTGGAGATTCACCCGATCCACAAGAAATGTGCGGCCATCCATTTCAAAAGTAGTTTCATCCGGTATCAGGTATTGCTCTGCAAATTCTTCATCCGAAAGCATGGAATTTTCAGCATTCTGTACACTTTGCTGGACTTCTTGAATAAATGGACTGTTTTCCAGCTTCTCCGGATCCACTACTTCACCATTTTCAATGCCGGCTTCTGCCAACCTTTCCCGAATGTATTCCACATCCAGTTCTTCATCCGGTATCTCCTGTCTTTGTTCCAGCTCTTCTTTTTCTGCATGAGAAAGATAGCGATCGGTTTGGATCAGTTTTTCAATGCGGCTGACCACATTGTTCCAGTTCATTCGCACCGGGTCACAATTCTGTTTGGTGTATGAAATGCCCTTACCACCGTGATCTTCGCTGCTCATAGCAGCACCGGACAGCGCCGGAGAATGACCGCCGATACCATATTCCTGCTTCAGAAAATCCTGTTTTTCCTTGGGTGTATGCGGTTCAGTCAAATACGCATGAATTCGCATTTTCCCCAGAGAAACACCGCTGCCCCTTGTGAGGTCAGCATCCACTTCATCTTCTGTGATAAACGGTTTTAGGTTTGATATTTCCGTAAGTTCTGAAGTATAGTGCAGTCTATCCGTCAAAAGATCTTCCAGTCGTGACTGAATTTCCATAAAGCGATGATTGCGAAACCGCATCAGGGAACGATCTTCCAGATAGGCATCATAGAATGTACGATATTCCTCCAAAATCACTGACACCTGTTCAGGATCATGGAGTGCCTGGGCAATCCTTTCCGTTGCATCCGGGAAACCGCCTTCACGCAAGGAACGCAGCGTTTCCAGATGGTTTTGTTCTCTGGCGCTGTCGCTCATATCTGTTACCAGATACCAAAGGCTTTCAGCCAGCTTTTTCTGTTCATAGCCGTGGGCTTCAGCCAGTTCCACATTGGTGGCAAATTGACCCACATCCAGCAAAGCATCAATCCGCCTTACTGCATCTTCCCATGCAATGATCTGTGCGGAACGCACATGCCGGACAGCTGTTCCCTGTGCCAGACGAATACCATCTTCGTCATACCACACAGAAATACGGCCTTGATTGGTTTCAAAGCCATTCCCTCCATGATATACACGCTTGAGGAATGCAGTTTTGCTCTCCAAACTTTTCTGTCTGGAAAAGAAGTCAGCCACCATCATTCGATGGTTCACAGTATTGCTGCCAAGACGAAAAATGTGGTCCAGGTTCTCCTGAGAAACAGAGAAAGCGAAGAGTGCATTGGCACGCTCCGCTTTCATGATCGATGCTATTTGATTGTCTTCTGAGGGAAGTTCCGGAAAACTTTCTGTATCAAAGAAGTTCAGCTGCAGATCAATTCCTGCCGGATCACTTCCTCCGCTTGTGCTTTCAGGTTGTTCATCATCCCCGTCCAGCGCATGGGATCCGTTTCCTTCAATTGTTCCGTCACGTTGTTCTGCTGCATCAGGATGGGCATCGTCTCTTCCAGATACCGGCTGGCTTGCAGGCTCACTTCCGTCAGATGCTGCACCAGTGTCCCGTTGAGCAGCATCACCTGATACATGATCTGATCCTGTTCCTGCAGATACTTCAGCCGCATCCTGCCGTACTTGTTCACCTTGCTGGAATCGGTTCTGGGCAGGCTCAGGTCCGGAAGCAGATAATCCCCCTTGCGGATATAGTTCAGTTCGCTCATGTTCTTTGCTCCTTTCTACTTGCTTTGCTATGGCTTCGATTTGCCGAAGCACATGTCCATTGATTTCACTGACGGCAGAACCCATGGCCGTCACAGCGTTGGGTGTATTCCAGTCTGTCACATCGGCAAAATCTTCCGGCAGGAAGAATTCACCCGGTTCCAGACCGCAGCGGCTGAACAAGCTGTATGCGATACTGGCTGCTGCCGCTTTCCTGAAGGACGCCCCAATCGCATAATCATCGTATCCCTCCAGACGGGTTCCGTCAATGATACGGAGCAGGGATCGCTGATGATCCTGCCAATAGTCCGCTGCTTGGTTGGATGCCACTTGTAAAAGCTGAGTCGGCAGCCCAAGAGAAGCAGGAATTGAATACTCTGTTTCCAGCATGGATGTCACTGCCTGCTCATTCTCCTCATTCACCTTCCAGAAGAAAGGGGTCAGTGAACTGCGCCGGGTTCCAGTGTCAGCAATGTCAAAAACATAGCTCAGCGAAGGATCCTGATTCTGCATTTTGATAAGTCCGATCCCTTTGGAACCTCTGCGAACATACCGGTGCATGGCATCATTCCATACATCATAGGAAGCACACGCCGTGGCTTCCGGGCGTTGGGCATAGATCAATACCTGATCATTGAATGGGTATTTATAGAGCCTTGCAGCAGTCTTCAGATAATCCGTCCACTGCTGATGGCCCAATATTATTCTGCCAGTGGTTTGCGTTGCCAACTGGAGAAGATTCTTCATTTTATTAATCATAACCAATATAAAAGCAAACGGTATACAATACCGTTTGCTGATACTTATAATCCTTTCAATATTTTACAAATTTGCTTGATAGATAAGGGGTTGTCCATATCAAATTGAGCATTTTCTTTAATCCTTTCAATAGTATGATTGCACAGCCGGAGATTTCGTTCTGTTTGTTCCATACTTTCTCTACATTTCTCAATTTCATCTATTGTTAATTTGTCATTGCTTTTCCCACAATTGATCAGCGCCTCTGCAACAGCACCTCTTAATGTATCATATTCATTGTCATCTCGGAAATTTTTATCACATGCAATTTTTAGCATTTCACAAAGATAGGGAAGCAGTGATATATCATATATGTTCCTTAAATTGTGGGTTGGTCCAGCTGTAATTCTCGCTTCTATTTCTGGTATTGTTCGTTTTTTCTTCAAGAAAGTCAAATATGCTTGAATACCAATTTCACTTTGAAGCTGAATAAGTATAGACAGATGCTCCAGCGTAGATTCCTCAGAAAACATATCTTCAAACAAACTTTTAAGTAGTTTTCGATTCACATCCTCCTTACATAAGTAATAAATCTCCTTTAGCATGGTATAATCTGCATATGGCATCACATTTTCTTCGACATACTCTCCTCCATACATTGTATATAGATATTTGAGAGCGGCATGACTCACATGAGTATTACAAGAAGGAGCTTTGCATATTTCGAGTGCTTTTGCTGTAGCTACATACGATTTTTGCTCTGTACAAAACTCGAAATGCTCCTCCCATATTATTCTATCCAAACTATCATCTTTAAGGTTTTTTTGTACTTGATCCTCAAGTAACCTATAATCACAATGACGTAATATATATGCATATTTGTCATTACTTTTAGTGTTTTTGAAGTAGAAATATCCGATCTTGGTAAGTTCTAACATCGTTTTCTCAGGGAGCGCAGCATCCAAATTGAAGGCCAATTCTATTGCACTATATGCAACAGATTTGGGAAACCTACTATTCTCTTTTTCTGGAACGAACAATCCTTCATTTGCGTACCTTACAAGAATATTAGTCAAATGCTTTTTTTGCTCTTCATTACATTCTATCTTATCATTTGAAGCATAACGATTGCTTGTTACAATAAGAAAAACATCATAGTCAACAATGGTGAATAGATCTTTTACTAAAGCGTTGTTATCACACATAATATGTCGTATACTGTGAACAAACTCTCGCAATTTAGTGTTCTGATATTTTATTCTGTAGAATCTTTCTAATTTTCCTATTGTAACATTTTCATCACTAAAATGCCTAAGCAGTTCTTCTAGCAACGTCTCTAATTTTTTCTTATCAAAAAGGTCGTTAAAGAATTCCTGCTGTACATCAACATGAATCGTTGAGAAATCTATTGGTTCCACATATTTTCGCAGTTTTAGGTTTCCTTTCTTTTTCAAAAGGGAAGAGCATTTTTTGTAAATAGCTTTATCCGTCACAGTTTGCTCAACAATATTTTTGAAATTCTCATGATCATCATATATGCCATCTTCGTATAGCTCAATAAGGGTATTTGTGATTTCGTGAGAAATATAGACTATATGCCTAAATCTTCTTATGTCATCTCGATAATGCTCTAATTCATGCATAACAAAACGTCTTAACGTATCTGTTAAAACAAAGAATTCAAAGCAAATTTTTGATATCTCTCTAACATAATATCGGCTAAAAGTATTTACACACTCTATCACCACATCGAAAATTTCAGTATTTCCATTCATAAAAAATACCACTGCATTTTTTATCATTGCTGTCATTATCTCTTTTCTGTGATAATCACACTCATAGTTTTCCTTATACCATTCCATCACCTTCTTTACACTTGAATATTCTGACATTGCTTTCAGGCCTTCAGCAAGTTCAAAAGATTCATTTCCTATTCTGTGATTACGATTATTTAACCCATGCATAACATAAGGTAATCCTTCTAAAAAGAACTCAACATATTCATTTTGTTTATGCAACACAAGAAAATATTCGTACATTGCCAAACGAATGTAATCTTCATTCGATTGATAAAATGCAGAATATAGTTGCTCTGTTGTATTATTGTTATAAAGCTTTAAATCCAATAATGCATGAATCGCCAGTCTGCATACATCTTTTTCTGCTCGCGGCTCAGAAAAACAACACCCTAATAGAGACTCTCTTACTTCATCTGCGTATCCAAATAAACCATTCTTAAAGTAACGAAGGATATCAATAGCTAAATATCGTGATATTTGATGAACGGGGCACTTGATTCTATCAATGAGGAAAAGCAGTGTTTTCTTAGATTCTGAAAACAATGCAAGCTCTGAAACACTACACAATGCATCATTATACCAAATATGCCTTTCTTCATGATACATAAAGATGCTAAGAAAAATATCATAGCGCGTTTTGTCAGGAACTCTATCAGACTCAAATTTAACGACTGCATGAGGAGCATTTTTCGCAGCCCACTCCATAAGCCATGGCACATTCATTCCTGAAAGAAAGCCGACTACATTCACCCAGCTTGGCCGAATTCCTCCTTCGCCCATTATATACTTTATTACATCCTCTTTTTCATATTCAGACAGATATCTGGCCGCTAAATATTCTCTAAAATTATTGTGTTCAAATTGCCATCTATCCTTAATTTTAATAAGCAGTCCACTATGCTTAAGCAAATCGCGTTCACTATTATCAAACAGTTGTTGATATTCATTAAAGTCTTCCAAGCTACTTTGTCTTCTTAATTGCATAGCAAATGCTGTTTTTTTCAGCAGCACATACAATTCATGATATCGTTCCTCTAAATTGTCAACATATTTCTGATCATCAAAACTGAATCTATTATTTATTAAGGTATCCATCAAATCAACTTTATCCGGTAACTGGCCTTTTTTCCGATACAAATCGCAAACTTGTGTAAGATAAAATGCATTCTTAAGTAAAGGATAAATCCGTGTTCTTTGAGTTTCCCTGAAAAATGCATCTCTCACAATGTGCATATTATCAAGATATTCATTTATATCACTATCGAGCAATCCGCATAGATCATATACTTTAAATCCTGTAATTGTTGATGAATCATTTCCTTTTTCTATCTTACAGAAATTGCTTCTTGATGAAATAACAATCTTAGCTTTTTGATTATCCTTAATGTATTCTTTAAGTTCTTTAATGAACTTATTCTGTTCTTCAGATGATATTTCATCATAGCCATCAAAAAGAAAAATCAAATATTCATGATGCAAATTGCGATAATGATTGGGTAAAAACTCAATGATCGGCTTAATTCTGCTATTGCGCAATTCAACAAAAACTGGGAAATATTCCGATGCAGAAAACTGATACGCCAGGTTCTTTAGCTCATAACTCTTACCTTGCCCAGCTTCACTGATAAAAAGTATTCTCTTTTCAAATTTGACTGCCTCATATAGGCTTAGGCGTTTATCTCGCGATAAATACAGTTCCCATTCATTTGAACCAACTAAATCATGAGGCAATACTTTGCGAGAAATGTAGTTATCTGATTGTGAGTATTTCACTTTACTTACTGTCCATGGGTCAGAAAAAGTTCTTTCTATTGGATATAGAGTAGATTTTGGAAATAAGCCATTTCCATCCGAAGTAATAATGAGTCTGTCTACATGTTGTAATGAACCATGACTAAAATATGCGACAGCAAACTGATTAAAAACACCTTTCATATCTGTTACATCCATACTGTATGTGCCACAACCAATTTCCACCTCATCATTTTCATGAATTGTTGAATTTGATTTATGTGTGTGCGCATGAAAGAAATATGAAATACCACATTTTTTCAGTTCTTTCATAACTTCTTCGCCATATTCAATAGTATCATGAATATCTCCATTATTGTGAGTAAACGCATGATGGCAAAACAATGCATTTGTCATATTCTGTTTAATGTATTTTTTAATGGTATTCTTGTCAATGCTTCCCGGTTTCGTATGATCGCGGTTTATGGTTGAATCAGAAAAAATTAGATTAACACCATCGCATACTATCGAATACACGCTCTGAGTGGACGACAAATATTCTTTACAAAATTCTTCTGCAAAGCGAACAAATGCGGTAATATCCCCTTGGGGCAAATCATGGTTTCCAGGAATTATATGGAACTGAACGCGGTCGTTTCTACTGCTCAATTCAGTCTTTATGAGAGAAAGACACTCACTAGCAGCACTAAAGCATCTTGTATTACTACGATGAACAATATCACCCATTAAAATAAAAAGAATTGTTTCATCAAGAGGTGTTTCTGAACGTATTTTTTCACACAAAGACTTGATATTCTGTTTTTGTTCATCGTTTAAATTCTGAGATGTAAAATGAAAATCTGACAACATGTAAACAATCATATTTGCCTCCATTGCTATTACATAGTCATATTGAAACTCTCAAATTTGCTCCTCCTTTAGTATAAGTTTCACTTTGAACATTTGCAATATCAAATTGAAAAACAAATTTACATTATTGAATTTGGGTGATTCACTTACTTAACAAAGGAACTTTTTCTTTTTGTGTGTCTATTCTCGTTTCCACCGTTTTTTCCCAATGCTTGAAGCTGTACCAAAATGGAAGGCTTCTTTTCATCCAGCTTTCTGCCGTTATTGATGATACCATCGATCATACCATAATCATCCTCCACAGCCATTTCAGCATTCTTCAGGAGTTCTTTCCGAAAGAAATCCGGAAGTTCATGAAACCCCACGGAATCCACATAATGTGCCGTTACCTTACCATCCATTCGAAGTGCTATCACATCACTGACAGACATACTGTGTCCGGTAAAATCATGGGGCCTTGCAATATTGAATTTCAGGTAGAGTGCTTCCAGCATATCTTCCTTGCTGCCGGCATCTTCTTTTGCCAGAATTCCGGCATAAACCGGCTCATACAGTTCCGGTTTTACTTTCAGCCCCAGTTTCTCCAGCCGCTTCATGGGTTCAAACCGATAATCACGGGTGCGGCGTTCATTTTTCAGCTGAAAAACAGCGTAGGTATCCAAAGGTGCGTTCTGAAACATTTCCAGCATCTTTTGCTTATTCATATAAGTCATCCTTTCTGATAGAAAAGGGCACCCCATCTCTGAGGTGCCCAGTTTATTTTATTGCTTTGGTGTGCCTTTGAACTCAACGGAAAAATGCGGCTTGCCATCTTCCAACACTTTCAGTACCAGGGTTGCATCATATACTTTACCTGTTTTGGGAGACATAAATCCCTGGACCCAAACCTGATGGTGATCCAGTAGTTTCTGCATCTGTTCCCGGTTCAGGGTAATACCGTGCCCCGTAAGGAATTTGTTGTCATGCCAGATGGAAAAGGAGCACTTGGGATTGGAGCAGAAATAGCCACGGGATTTTTCTTGGACAGGTTTATCGCAATGAGGGCAATTACCCACCACGGTTTCCTTTTTTACAAAAATGGACGGCATTTTTTCCACCGGTTTTGCATTCTTCACCATGGTTTCCATGAATTGATGAATATCATTCATAAAGTTCTTTGCTTTCTCTTCTCCTCTTTCCACCTTCTTCAGTTTCTTCTCCCATTCTGCGGTCATAACAGGTGAAGTCAATTCTTCCGGAAGAACAGCAATCGTAGCCATACCTTTTTCCGTTGGTACCAGATGCTTGTTTCCTTTTTCACCATTACGTTCCACGTATTCCGTGCGGATCAGTTTTTCCAGAATGTCAGCTCTGGTAGCCGGTGTGCCCAGACCATGCCGTTCCGCATCTACCGGCATATTTCCCTTACCAGCTGCTTCCATAGCTGCAAGCAAGGTATCGTCCGTATAGCGTTTGGGCGGTACTGTTTTTCCCTCCTGAACCGATGCCAGTACAGGATGAAACACTTTTCCCACTTCGCATTCGGGAAGCAGATTGTCTTCATCCTTCACATCCCGGCGCAAGCGGTGACCCATACTGCCGTAATAGGTTTCTCTGGGAATCTTCCAACCCATCCGGGTTACACGCTTTCCACGAGTTTTGAAGGTGTCATCCCTACATTTCAGGGTCAGTTCCGTTTCTTCGTACTCATGGGGGTCTCCCACTGCACAAAGCAGACGATTGGCAACCAGCTGCATAATATCCCGTTCACCGGCAGGCAATTCTGTCCAATCACTTTCAAGAAAATGAAGCGTGGGAATGATGGCGTGATGATCGGTTACTCTACTGTCACGAATCACATTTTCAACATGAACAGGCAGATCAATACCGGCTGTATAGGGAAACTTCTGGGCCAACTTTCGTACAAATACAGGAAGGTTCTCCTCCATATCATGGGTCAGATACTGGCAGTCCGTCCGGGGATAAGAAAGAAGCTGCTTCTCGTACAGGCTCTGGGCATAGTCAAGGGTTTGCTGGGCGGTATAGCCAAAGAGTTTGTTGGCTTCCCGCTGCAGCAGCGTCAGATCATACAGTCTGGGTGGTTGCTCCGTACACTTTTTCTTATCCACATACTGAACAAAGGCACTTTCCTGATTGCACTTGGCCGCAATCTGCTCTGCTTGCAGCCGATCCCGAAGCCGTTCCGTCTGCGCCTTGAAACCACAGTTGATTTGCACTTTATAGATCGCCTCCTCCTGAAAAGCACGGATAGCCTTTTCCCGTTCAACAATCAGTGCCAAGGTCGGCGTCATTACCCTGCCAACAGTCAGTTTCGTACCATACAGAACGGAATACAGCCGGGTAGCATTGATGCCGACCAGCCAGTCCGCTTTCATCCTGCACAAGGCCGCTTCATACAGGGGGTCGAACAAATGACCATCCTTCAGATTCTGAAAACCTTCCAGAATGGCTTTCCGCTCCATGGAGGAAATCCAGAGCCGTTTCACCGTTTTGTGACACCCACTGGCTTCATATACCAAACGGAAAATCAGTTCACCTTCCCTTCCTGCATCCGTAGCACAAACGATGTATTCATAGGCAGGATCATTCATCAGGGCAACCAAAGCATTGTACTGTGCTTTCGTACCTTCTTTCACGCTGAAACGATATTGATCCGGCAGAATGGGTAAATCCCCCCTTCGCCAGTTCAAATACCGTTCATTATACACATGGGCTTCTGCCAGCCCAATCAAATGGCCAATGCACCAACTGACCACACATTCATCTCCTTTCAAATGAGTTCTCATATTTTCATTCGCACCCAGAACTGCCGCAATACTCCTTGCGACACTGGGCTTTTCAGTAATGACCAGATACATATGTATTCTCCTTATTCTTCATTTTCGTTATCATCCTCAAAGATGTACTCTTCGTCCGCATCCGGCATCCGCTTGTTGTTCTTGCGGAACTTCAGGAACCAAAGTGCGCCGCCGCCTGCAGCCACGGCCAGAATGAGAAGAAGAGGTGCTGCAGACGCAGGGGCTTTCGCTTCTTCCTTAGGTTCCTCCGGCTCCACCGGAAGCTGCGGAGCTGTTGTAGGTTCAGGGGTTACATAGATCACCTGAGGCGTGGGTGTCGGCACAATTTCCTCCTCCGATACCACGGACATCAAATCCCGATCATCCACAAGATTCAGGAAGTAGGTTTCATAAATCTCGTTCTTCTCATCGATGGGCTTGTCATAGTCAATGACCATGTAGTAAGTCTGTCCTGCCTTGGTCTGCACCGTGATAAACTGTTTATTGGTGGCAGCACTGTACAGCATGTCCAGCGTTTGCATATTACCAGCATTCTGATAAGGCTGACCTGGGCCAAGAGGCACATACACCGTTTCCTTCTTCGGTGCTTCCGTTGCAGGAGCAGGAGTGACAATCACCTGTTCTTCTGCCGGTTTCTTGGTAGCAGAAGGTTTCTTTGTGGCTTCAGCCTTGTTTCCACTGTTACCGGAAGGCTTTTTTGTAGGCTTGGGTGTTGGCTCTCTGGTCGGTGCTGCAGTAGGCACAGGAGTTGCTTCCATGTAATAGGGATTATCCAGCGTGACCGGATCGCTGAAATTGCCGGCATAGTCATAAGCACGGATTGCCAGCTGCTTATAGCCATTCAACGGATCTTCCATCCGTACATCCAGTACACCGTTTTCCAGCGTGGTAAACAAAAGCCCGTTCACCTGAATACCCGCCACACCGGAAAGATCATCCGTTGCTTCCACATGCAGCAGCATATCCTGAAAGCCGGCAGTCACATCCGGTACAATCCGATCAAACACTTTTACTTCATCGGTCACATCAAAATACTGGCCATCTGCAATGAACAGCCGGGCCGTCACTTTGGTATTATAGTTGACTTCAATATCCGTGAAATAATAGCCGTCGAAAAGGAATGTGTCGTTTTTGAGATCACGCCAGGCCTCTTCGCCCAGCCGGATCTTAACCTGGCTCCACAATGCATCCGTTTTGGGAGTGATTTTCAGCCGTACATTTACGGCAGCATCATTTCGCCAGTTCTGGGGCACCTTGATCTCCATCTGAAACAGTTCCTGAGGAGAGGCAACCGGAACATCTTCAGTAGGAACCTCCGGTGTATCCTCAGGCTGTTCTTCTTCCGGTACACCTTCCATAATCTCTTCGGTTGCTTCGGGTGGCATTTCGCTTTCTTCCGCCCATGCGCCGGTAAACGCAAAGATCACAATGCAGAAAATCAAAAGGGCTTTACTCGCCCAATTTCTGAACAGGTTCATGTACTTTTTCCTCCTTGATGTTTTTTTCAGAGATATGAGCAGCATTGTTTTTTTCACTGCCCAGAAGCCGAATGGCTTCTTCCAACGTAATGCCGCGACTGAATACGGCATCTGCCAGCAGCATCTGTTCATCCTGCCGAATCTGCTCTTCCAGTTCAGCTTCCTGCTGAATATAAATTTCCTTCTTCCTTCGTACCATTTCCAAACGCTGCTTACGTTTATTGATCTGTGCAAGCGTAGGAGTATATCGTCTTTTCATTTCTTTCATTTTTCGTCTCCTTAATGTTCATATAGTCTTCCATAGCCATAAAAATGCTGTTGCCAGTAAGCTTCGCTCAAATCCGCATAAGAACAGGGATTGCCGCAATGAATCATCATGTTATTGCCTACATACAGGCCGCAATGGGTAATACCTTCTTCTCCCGCAATGGTGCCCTGAAAGAAGATCACGTCACCCGGTTTCGCAACTTCCGGTGCAATCTTCCGGCACCGGTCATAGATTCCATTTGCCCCCAGATGCCCGAATGGATCCACTCTGGTTTCTGTAAACACCCAGCTGATAAACCCGGCACAGTCAAAGGAAGTGGTGGGGTTATGACCGCCCCACACATACGGATATCCAAGCCGTTTATTGGCTTCTTCTACCAGAAGTGCAAACTTAGGATCAGCATCCAACAGTTCCTGCGGCACATGGTATTCCAAAGGTTCTTTCATCACAGAAGCATGCGGCCCTGTAAACAGGCCCGGTTGATTCCCCAGCGTAGACATATACATGGCGTAATAGCCCACTCGCTGTTCATTCATAATGTAAACCGGAGCATGAGAAAGATTCTTGTTTTTCAGTTCTACTGTGCATATGGTGTACTCATAGGGAACCCATACATCCTCATACTCTTCATGTTCCATATACCGTGTTTCTGTTGTGATCGTTTCGGTCAGCTCATACTGCCAGGAAAAGAGCATTTCCATGGTGGGCACAGCCGTATATTGATTCCACTCCGTACCGTTGAGATACGCTGAAACCAGCGAAAGCAAGGCATAGGGATCATGCCAGATATCATCCGCAATTACGATGCACTCCTGATATTCCGGATGGTTTTCTGCAAAGTTCTCCAGATATTCACGCAGTTCATCCTCCTTGTTGCAATACCATCTTTCGGCACCAAGCAAATCCTCTTTCTCAGCCGGATAAGTGCCAATGGTCAGGCTGCCTACCCCCACTTCAAACATGGGGGTACAGGAAGATACTGTACTCATGACAAACATGAGCATGGCAGCAAGGCCAATCAGCAAAATGGTGTGCTTGGATTTCCGGAAATAGTTGAAGACTTTTTCTCCGGCAGACTTGGTGGACTTAGTAGCAGCCTTTCCTGTCTTTTTCGTTCCTTTCCCATACCTGGCAGATAAGTTCTTTTTCATGTTCTGCCGCTGATACATTCTGGATTGCGGATTACTGCCGGAACCGGATACCGATTTCCCTTTAGCGGGTATTTCTTTCTTACCATCATGCATTAACTTTGAAGCTGCTTTCTGCTCCTTGTTATACTCATGTTTCAGCCTGGAAGCATGGGCATTTCTGCCCATGCTGTGCAGGTTTTCACCGGACTGTTCCAGGCTGTGAACAGCTTTCAGACCGGTATTGTCTTCCTCCTGTTCCGATACCTTCTGATGTGCCTGAGAGCGAATAGTTGATCGCAGGATACCTTCGGTGTGTTGCTTAGGTGCTTTTCCCTTTGGCTCACCATGATGAAGCCGGGTCTTAACAGGCTTTTCATCCGCATCCAGTACTTCTTCTTTTTTCTCTGGTTTTTGGGGAGCCAGTTTCTTTCGGTGCAAATTCTTCATTTGCTTACGTTTCCATTCCGCTTTCTTTTCATCGGATGGTGTCTGTTCATCTTCTGAAAAACGGAGTCTGGAAGGTTTCTTCTGTTCCTGATCAGCCATTGGGGCCTCCTTCCTGCATCATGCTCTCCATCTGGTCATCTGCTATGGATGCCATCCGGCAGCAGCTGTAGGCAGTTAGGGCAACAAAAGTTACGGGGACAATCAGCAACCAAATCATGCAGTTTTTCCTCCTTGTTCCTTTATGTCATTGGGCTTGGTGGTCATAATCTTGTAGAGTTTGGTATTCTTGGGGAACCGATCCAGGAACGGCAAAATCACATTGCCAAAAAACAAAAGACCTTCGCCTTCCCCGGATTGGGTCACATGCGAAAGCTGATGATTGGAGATATTCAGCCGTTTGGCCAGCACGGCACGGTCACCCGCTGCTTGATTCAGCATCAACACGAAGTCGCTGTTTTCAAAGATGGTTTCCGCTTCCGGGCTGGACAAAAGATCCTTTACATTCTGGGTAATACCGGTGGGAATCCCTAGCCATTTACGGAACCGTTTCCAGATTTCCACACAATATGCCGCTGTCTGTTCTTCTCGCAGCAGCAAATGGAATTCATCGCAGAAATACCAGGTGTACTTCTGAGCATCACGGTTCTGGGTCACTTTACCCCAAACAAAATCCTGAACGATCAACATACCGGTCTTTTTCAGATGCTGCCCCAGCTGCTTGATATCCAGACACACCAAACGACTGTTCAGCTTTACATTGGTGCGGTGATTGAACACATTGAGGGAGCCGTGTACATATAGTTCCAATGCGGCTGCTATGTTCCCGGCAGCAGCTTCCGGCTGTCTTTTCAGTTCATTGTACAGATCTTCCAGAATGGGCATATTCTCCGGTCTGGGATCGGCAAAATAGCCCCGGTAAATATTCCTCACAGAACGGTCAATGAGTGTCCGCTCGATGGCACTGAGACCTTCTCTTGCCCCCATGATCAGTTCACAAAAGGACAGCACCAGATCGGCTTTCAGTGCCAACGGTTCATCTTCATCCGAATAATTGGCATTGATGTCCAAAGGGTTAATGTGGTCCGTGCTGGTTGGCGACAAGCGGATCACCTGACCGTGTAGTGTTTCCGTCAGAGGCGAATATTCACCTTCCGGATCGCAAAGGATGATGTCATCATCGGTGGACAAGAACACATTGATGATTTCACGCTTGGCAGAAAAGGACTTGCCGCTGTTGTGGACAATCAAGCCATTGGACAGGATAAAGTTACTGTACCTGTCCACAATCATGTCATAGACCGGTTCCGGCTCATCCAGATGGTTGGTGTAAGCGTTCATCACCAGGAGTGCACCGCTGAGCACAGTGCCTACCTGAATTTCAGATGCAGCCCTGTACTGCCCATCTTCCGTCATAATCAGATGATTGTCGGTACACCGAACAACAGAACCATCATCCAGCTCCAACACACACAGCTTTGTCACGTACTTTTCAATGCGGATATCCCTTGCATGCGCCTGTACAAACCAGTCGTTCTTTTCGTCATAGGCCAGCACTTCTGTTTCATCAATGCCTTGGCGGATCATTTCATCAAACGAAATATCCGTACCATCTGCCAGCTGAATTCTTGTATCACCTGTAAAACAGCCAGGTGTACCCAGAATCAAGCCGTTGGGGTTTTTCAGCTGCTTCCGATCTGCCATGATCAGGTTATTGGAAAGGGCGTTCAGACCGTAATACAGCGGTTCACCGGTTGTGTGAAACAATTCCTGTGTGATAAACGGAACAAAGATAGCCGTGGATGATGTGGTCATAGCCCGCTCAATTTCCACCTGGTTAAAACCCAACGGCAAAGAGGACACCATGGCCTGTTCCTGCTGAAAATCCAGCGTGACCAGCTTGCAGGATTTTTCCTGTGCAATACTCTGGGCCTGCATAAAGATGTTATCCAGCTGTTTCCTGGTATCAGCAGTGTGCATAATCAGGAAAGTCATAAGGAAAAGGTGCTCATTATGGGTCTGCAATTCATCAAAGATCTTTTTGACTTCCTTACCATAGGTAGCCAGATCACTGGGCAGAATATCGATATCATACCCGGCACGAACAGCCTTTTTCTGCTCATCTATTTTGGCCTTGTCCAGATCGGTAATCTTCCTTTTCAGCATCTTGACCGCTTCCGTATGATCCACCGCCCGGATATGCATGGTAACAATCTGGCTGGCATCCAGCCCCAGAATATCCACCAGAATTCTGTCCGTCATTTCGGTGGCATAGATCTGCAGAAGACTGACGGTAGCCAGTTTATCACCCATGGAAAACCGCTTGCTGTCTTTGAAATGGAAACTGGTGGGTGCAATAAAGTCCTGTGTGGAAAGTCCTGTTGCCGGCAGCCATTTCCAGTCGAACATAAACGAATCGTCCGGGTTATCCATATGGAAAATGCTGTGCAGCAGCTGAAGACGCTCATAACCATCCATGGGCTCAGCTTTGGCTCCCAGTCGTTTGAAATGGTTCATCAGATCCAGTTCTACCTGTTCCAGACGAATTTTTGCAGCCTTATAATTCTCCGCTTCCGTACCAAAAGTCACATACTTGGCTTTAATCAGGCCGTTGTTGCCTTTAGCCATCTGACTTTCCAGCATGGCAGCAAACTCATCACGCACATCGTTAAAGGCATCGTCTCCGGGAGGCAGCTTCACCGATTGCTCAAAGCTGTTCTGACTGGCAACGGTATTGACAAAGGAAAACTGCACCTCCATGCCGGGAGGAAAGTAATTGAGTACATCACACCAGCCATTAAAGATGGCATCTTTATCTTCATTGGTAGCCAGCTGATAATTGATATCAAAGAACTGGATGGTTTTGTTATAGTGATTGTCCCGCACCCGGCAGACACCATCCGGCCACATCCGATCATACGGAATGGTTTTCTGAGCACTGATGGATTTCTTATCCTCCTGTGCCTTTTTGATCAGGGTCTGGATCTGCCGCCGTTCACGGGTTGTCAGTTTCAGTTTGTTATTTCTGCGTTCGGATTTTCGCCTGATGAACAATACGATTTACCTCCTGAGTGAGTTGACTTTGCCTCATCAGGGCGTTATACACATTGTCTGTTCGATACAGCCGCTGACGAGGGCGAATAAACCGGCTCTGTACAAAATAGTACAGAATCCTTTCCAGAGGCTGTCCGTTCTTTTCATACATGCCGAACATAAAGCACGGCAGCATAACCAGCATCATAAGCAATGCTGCGGTACTGTTTGGCATAAAGCCCCTGAGAATGAAAAACAGCGGCAAACCAATCAGAATGCCGCCGCCGAAACAGATAAGCTGACGCTTGGTCAGATTCATGAAAACTTTTGTTTTTACTTGTGCCAGATCCTTGGGCACACTCACATACGCCATATTGTTTACTCCTTTCTTAATGAGCATTGAAGATGCTCTTACTGAGGCTGGCTGTCTTAAACAGCGTGAAGCAAAGAAGCACTGTATACCCGATGCACGTCCAGATGGAATCAATCACATCCCCGGTCACGGCGATGGATTGCACCAGCACTGCATACACACCCACGCAGATGATAATCAGGAACGCCTGGAACCCAAGGGCAAACAGGGATCGCAGATAATTCTGCCCGATCTGCCCCCATTCATGGTTACTCATGGTGGCCATGGGAATGGGTGCAATGGATGTGACCAGATAGATTTCCACCATACGGCCATACACGATCACGAAAATGCAAATGGTCAGTACCCAGCTGACAATACCAATCAGCATGGACTGGAACCACATACCAAAGAGGGTGCCCACATCCAGTGCCATAAGCCGGGTCTGCATATTGGCTGTGAAGGTATTCAGATCAATGGCTGTATCATTGATGATCACACCGGCTGCATTCTGAACCACATTCTGAGCGATTTCGAATACACCCATCACAATGTTCCAGGTGTTGGTCACAATCAGAATGGCAGCAGCCGTTTTGAAAATCCACTTGAAAAACATGAACGTTTCAAAGTCGTGCATGTTGTTGCGGTCAATCAGCATCTGAATGAGTTCCATGGTCATGACAATGGCAAGGATCACACCGGCAATGGGGACCACCACCGTATCTGACAGGCTTCTGACCATATTGAACACCGATGCATTCCAGCCCTGCGGGGTCATACCTACAGTGTCAGCAATATCCGCCACTTGAGCGTTCACGCTGGAAAACAGTCCGGTCAAATTGCTCATAATGCCGCTAACCAGCAAGTCTTTCAGCCATTTTGTAATTTCATTCCAGATATATCCCATTCCTTATTCCTCCTTTCAAAAGATCAGGGCTTCCCATGGGTAGGAAGCCCTGAAGGAGTGCTTATCCAAATAGCCCGGAAAGCAAAGGAATGAGGGTAATACCGATCAGCGCCACACCGCCGCCGGCCACAAACTGCTTGATACCCTGGCTCTTTGCACCAGGGTTATCATTGCCGTAACCTTCCAGAAGGTTAATCAGGCCCCATACGCCAAGGCCGGCACCCAGGGCAATAACCAACGTTTGCAACATAGAAATAGCAGAATTAATAAATGCCATATATTTTGTTTTCCTCCAAATAAATATATTGCCGCTTAGAAAGCGGAGAATGGATCGAAGACGAATTCATCTTCATCCAGTTCGAAATCTTCCTGAGGCTCATCCAGAGCCTCTTCATCTTCTTCCTCCTCCATTTCGATTTCATAAACATCGGAAGAATCATCTTCTTTCAATTTCAGATCACATGACAAAAAATCCTCAATCTTGAAAACATTGCGTTTGTCAGCATCCGAAAGGTATTTGTAGTTGGGATGTTTGGTGATATCGTATTTATCCGACAAAAAAGGACGGACGCCTCTTAGCTGCAAAATGCACTTGCGTCCGTCCAATACGGCCAGCTCATCCATGGACATAAGATCTTTTCCCAGCTTGGTGTAATTCAAAGAGTGGGACACTTCTCTGCCGCGGCTCTCGCCGGTGTTGAAACTGTCAATGGTTTCTTTCCCCAGCGTTTCGGTCAGCTCTTTCAAGGTACTTCTTTCCTTCCCACCCAGAAAGATCATGGAGTCCATGTTGCCGATGATGGTATCTGCATTGTCTTTATAGATTGCTTTCAGCTGGCTCTGCGCCTGCAGCACCAGGCAAGCGGAGATCTCCCGGCTTCGGATGGTGGCCACCAGTTTTTCCAGTTTCGGAATCTGGCCGATATTGGCACACTCATCAATCAGGCAGCGCACATGAAATGGCAGTCTGCCGCCGTATACATCATCCGCTTTTTCACAGAGCAGATTGAACAGCTGTGTATAGATCATCGATATCAGGAAATTAAAAGTATCATCCGTGTCGCTCATAATCAGGAACAACGCTGATTTTCTGTCGCCCAGCGTGTCCAGTTCCAGTTCGTCATAGGCCGTCAGCTCCCGCAGTTCGGAAATATCAAAGGGTGCCAGTCTCGCACCGCAGGATACCAGGATGGATTTAGCCGTTTTGCCTGCAGCCAGTTTGAATTTTTTGTACTGACGTACGGCAAAGTGCTGCGGTTCTTTGGCTTCCAGTGCTGCGAACAGCTGATCCACAGGGTTCTGGAAGGTTTCATCATCCTCTCTGGTTTCCATGCTATTGAGCATCTCGACCAAGGTAGACATACACTGTTCTTCTTCCGGGCCAACGTACTTGATGTAGCCAATCAGCGCCGTATAGAGCAAGGTTTCTGCTTTTACCCAAAAATCATCTGTGTTTGATTTGCCTTCCCCTTTGGTGTTGGCAATCAGACAGGTGACCAACTTTAAGATATCCTTTTCGCTCTTTACATAGTGAAAGGGATTATAGTGCATGGATTTATTGAAATTGATGGTATTGAATATTTTGATGTTGTAGTTCTCCCTTTGCAGCAGTTTGCCGCACTCCAGAAGAACCGTGCCCTTTGGGTCCGTAACCACATAGCTGGAATGGCATTGCATCAGGTTCGGTTTCAGCCAGAACCTGGTTTTGCCGCTGCCGGAACCGCCCACAATCAGCACATTCTTATTCCGGGCATGCGCCGGGTTTTGGGGTCGGCTATTCATGGTCAGACGCTCCGTCTGGGTCAGAATCACATTGTTTTGAAACACCGGATCCATATAGGGCTTGATATCCGCGGCAGTGCCCCATCGGGCAGAGCCATGCTCCACATTTTTACGATATTTCTTGGCGTTTTTGCTTTTCACATACAAAGCCAGACGCAAAAATGCACCTGCAAGAAAACCAATACAAAGGTCAAAGGGATGGAAGCTGGGAGCAAGGGACTGAAACGCTTGCTGAAGGGCATCCGCAATATTCAGAATGGAACCGGATGCTTCTGTATAGCGCCATACCATGCCCAGCTTCGTTGCAAAAAGACCGATCAGGACATAAGGAATATGCAGTAGAATCTGCTTTTTCAGGTTCATCGGCTGCGTTCCTGTTTCCGGTTGCGTTCCGGATCTTTTCGCTCCGTTTTCCTGCTCAAGCGACGCAGCTGCTTACGAATCGAAGGTCGCTTTTCCTTATCCTTCTTCACACGCTTGTCCACATATTCAGACATGGCCGCTTTGATGGTATCTGCATCCTTCGCGCGGAAGAACACCGCATACCGGGGCTTATCTCCCGGCATTTTCCGGATGGCAAAATCCACTCCGTATTTCCGGGCAATCCGTTCAAACGGCTTGATGGATGCATCCTTGATTTCAAAGCTGTTCACTTTGTAATTCTGGCCCATCAGCTGCTTCACCGATTGCTTTCCCCGGTGATGCACTTCCTTTTTATCTTCTTTCTTTTCCTTTGCTGGCTCACTTTTTCCCTGGGTTTTTATTTTGTGTTTCTGGTTAATATGGTTCAGGAATTTGGACATGGCTTTCGCCAGGGTTCGGCCAGTCATTTTCCCGCCATTCACCATAAGGGTTATTGTTTTGTGTTCAATTTCTTCCTGCATGGATCAGCCCTCCTGTTGGTTTTCTGATGAATCCCCTGTCAGGGCGGCACCACCAGACGATGAATCAGATACAGCATGCTGTACCTCCTTTCAAATGAAAAACGCCCTTCTTCTGAAAGGCGTCTTATTCCCTAAAATCGTACCCGGTATCATAGATGGTTTTGGACGTCACTTTGATCTTTCCGTCAGCCCAGGTCACCATACCGTTTTCAACTTTGGCTTGGTTGAAAATTGCTTCCCTCTTCAGCAATTCAGCGTTCCTCAGTTTTAAAAGCTGCATAGCATCGTACAGCCGCTGTTCGCCATTGCTGAAGGTAGCAATCAACATCATATCTTTCAAAGGTTTAACTTTCGTAATCATGCATTGACTCTTCTTGACAAACAAACGCATCTTACTTTTTCTCCTTCCGCTTTTTCTTACGACTGATGAAGAAAATTCCGCCAGCCAGAACCATCAATCCAGCTCCTATCCAGGTAACAGAGGTGGGCGTCAGATAGACACCGGTTTCAATGCTGGGATAATTCACGAGGCGATAAGGTTTCGCGGGAGCCACATACTTTTCATCAACGATCAGTTCGATGGTTTCTTCGGTGCGCGTGAACCCTTCCGCAGCATCCGTTTCCCGAATAATGTAGCGACCGGGAACCAGATCAGAAATGTACACCATACCATCTTCTCCAGAACATACTTCCTGCAAAATGTGTCCTTCAGGATCTTCTACATTGAACCATACACCCTCCAACGGTCTGTACCAGTGATCTGTCTTTTGGAAAGCATAATGATTGGGAATGTTGACCAGTGTAATGGCCTTGGGTTCCACCCAGGTTTCATCCACCTCCAGCAGAATATCCTCGATGGGAGTATATCCTTCCGGACACCGGGTTTCCCGGATGATCCAGCTGCCAAAGTCAAATTTGGTGAAGATGAATTCACCTTTTTCATTGCTTTCTACAACTTCCACAACTTCATCAGTAAGGGCATTGTACATCGTGAATTCCACATCAGGCATTCGTCTGCCAGACGTATCCATTTTGATGAACCGGACACACTTTCGCTGGTTCACGATGGTGGCAATGGGTTCTTCCTTGCTCTGATAAGAAGGATCGATAACAACCTCCACTACTTCCTTATTCACCAGATATCCCTCCGGTGCAGCTTCTTCCCGAATGTAGTAATGACCATAGGGCATTTTCTCAAAGCGAACCATGCCGCTGGCATCTGTCACAGCTCTGCCAAAGCAATCACCATATTCATCATGCATGACAAACACAGCACCGGGCAGCGGCAAACCATCAGGATCAGTTTTTCGAACCAGAACATAGTTGGGTACATTGACCACAGTTTCCAACGGATCCTCCGGATTTACCCATGTTCCGTCCAACTTTACAGGAATACGAACCAAACTGGCCACATAACCCACGGGCGGCTTCATTTCAGCAATCTCATAGGAGCCAAAGGGTACTCTTTCAAAAGTGGCTTTTCCATTCTTGTCAGTAATCGCAGTCATGAGCAAGCTTCCATCCTGCTGATACAAACCAAAGATCACGCCAGGAAGCACATTCCCATTCTGATCTGTTTTCAGAATAGAAAACCGGGTATAGTCATCCCGGATAACTGTATCACCAATCACTGTTCCATCTTTTTCTACGGTAAAGGTCATTACAGCTTCAGACAGTGCATACCCATCCGGGGCATACACTTCTCGGAAAGTATACGTACCGGGCACTACAGGAATATTGGCAATCTGACCATGCTCATCCGTTTTATCTCGGTACACCACTTGCCCTTTTGCATTCATCACTTCGATCACTGCTCCGGGCAGAGTCTTTTCGCCTGTAATATCCGTTTTGGTCAGTGTAACACGGGTGTGAAGCAGTTCATTATGAATCGGTTCATCCAGTACCACACGCAAGACCTGATCTTTTCTGTTGACGTATTCTGTGCCAATGGTAACAGGAACCATTTCACTGCTCAGTTTCCAACCATCCGGGCCGCTCAGTTCACGGATGTAGTAATCTCCGAGAGGATACTTACCTTCCAGAACAAGCTCACCATTTTCATTGGTGATGCCGGTGGCTACAAGCGTATCAGCCATGAGGGTGCCATTGGCATAAGGCATATCGTATCGGTTGAAAAGCCCGAAAATGAACCCTTCACCGGGCCCTCTGCTAAGAGTGGACTTGATGTTATCCGACCCGCTTGTGATGATATTCAATTCATCAATCTCTTTGGATAACGTGATTTCAGCAGGATAGTAATCGTTACCTACCTCAACATGAAGTTCTACAACAGCCGTATGGTCATCCTTGTAGGAAAGCTCCACAGGAATGGGCATAGGATCAAAGAAATAGCCCCTGGGAGCTTGTGTTTCGATCAGGGTGTACTTGCCCAGAGGCAACAGTTTGGACGCATCAGAACCATGCTGTGTGGTCGTAATGGTATCTGCAAGATCGCCTTGCTTGTACCATACCGTGCCGTCTTTGCCAATCACTTCTTCGGCAGCACGAACTTCAAACACTGCACCGGCCAGATACTGATCCTCATACACAGGCACATGCACTTCGTTTCCCCAAGGATCTGTTTGCACATCATAGCCCGTCAACTGCAAACCGGTTTTGTCCAACAGGATTCTGCCCTTTACAGGCTCGTTGGGAATCTCAATGGCCAGCTTGTAGGTGTTGCCGGGAAGATCCGTATTGTTGCCAACAAACACGGCAAAATCATCCGCATGAATGAGGTAGCCTTCCGGTGCTTTCGCTTCCTGCAGATAATACATGCCCCAATTCACTGCTTCAGGCAGTGTCACAGAGCCAGTTTCATCCGTCACAAAAGTATCTACCCACTGTTCGCTGGGGTAATGTACCTGATGCTTTACATAGTTGCCGTCGGCATCCTTCAGTTTAAAAGAAGTGTTTGCCAGCGTAATGGAATTTCCGGTTTCCGCATCTACTTTGATGAAACGCAAGCGATACAGAATAGGCAAATCGTTCAAAGCCATGGGCGGAGGGTTCATCAGGTTTTCCGTACCATCAATCTGAAAAGGAATGGGGCCTTTGATCTCATAACCGGGCTGACCTTTTGTCTGTTCCAGCACATAAATACCATACGGCAGCGGTTTGGTCATTGCATAGCCATTTTCATCCGTAACCAACACATCCCGTTCATATTCACGAGCTGCTTCAAAGCTGCCAGCACTCTGCAGATAGACAACAAATTCAGCCCCTTCTTCCGGTTTCTCCACACGGGTGGGATCTGCATTCATGCTGTTGTCACCCAGCAGCTTCACAATGGCTTGTGCACCATACATGATCTCATTTCGGGAAAGCCCAGCGTAACTGACCGTCACAAGAGAAGACTGTTCTGCTGCGTCCGATGCATCTACAAAGAAAGGTTCGGTATCAATCAGATACCCTTCAGGTGCTTTCTTTTCCCGAATAGCATACAGACCCGGCCAAAGCGGTTCGGTAGTTACAGAAGCATCTTCACCGGCTGTAGTCAGGCTTTCAATCACCCTATCGCCTTTCTTATGAATCACATTCCCTTGGCGATCCAGAATATCCGCACCTGCGTACACCTCAAATTCTGTGCCCACAAGCACACCGTCACCTCGGGTAACAGGTGCACTGATAACCGGCAGTTCCTTTACATTTTTTCGCTTCTTGGGGTCACTATTGGGATTATCACCGTCATACTCTTCCAGATCACGCTTATAGATCTTCAGCTGCACCATAACAGGCTGATTGGTTGCCGTAAGCTCTGTGATTTCATCTGATTTCACCGTGGCATCCAGCTGAATTTCTTCAAATACATAGCCGGGTGTTTCACCGTGTTCCCGGACAATGTACTGACCTTTCCGCAGCGGTTCGGAAAAAGCAATACCGTTCTTATCCGTCACCATGCTGCCTGCCAACCCGTTGCCATACTGATCGTTATGGTAAATGTCGAACTGCACCCCTTCAATGGGATTACCGTTCATCCGGTCGGTTTTAGTCAGCTTAATCCAGCCTTTGGCCGGTTCATTTGATACAGGCAATACATAAGACTTTTCATGGATATCAATGGTCACATCCACGATATAGCCAGTATCCACATAGTGTTCCGGCACCTTGGTTTCCTTGATCTGATAAATACCATACGTCAGGAGCGGAGATTCCGCCACACCGTTTTCATCGGTCGTAAGCATGGCTACTTCGTTGCCCTCCTGATCCGTGATGGTAAACTCTGCACCGGCAAGCATTTCTCCGGTCAATGCATCCGTCTTTTCGATACGCACTTTTCCTTGAATAGGAGTGTTGACAGCGGTCAAAACCGTGGTTTCATCCGATTCTACGAGGGCTTCCAGTGTAACCAGTTCAGCTACATAGCCCACAGGATTTTCATGTTCCTTTACCGTATACTGACCTTTTTCCAGCTTATCCAATACAGCTACACCGTTCTTATCCGTTTTCATGGTACCAACAAGGGTATCACCCTGGAAAATATCAAACCGGACGCCGGCAATGGTTTTTCCGGTCAAAGCATCCGTTTTGGTGATCTGAATCTGACCTTTGTTGGGGGTGTTTTCTACATCCAGTTCATAAGTTTTCCCATCTTCATAGGCTTCCACTTTGGCAGTAAAACCGCTGTTTTCATAATGCTCGGCAGCTTTCGTTTCTTTGACAGTGTACACGCCATACGGCAACCAATCAGAAACAGTTGTACCATCATTGCCGGTCACAAGGACTGCCACTACCTCTTTTTTCTGATTGGTAATGGTGAATTCCGCACCGGCAACAGGTTCATCCGTCAGAGCATCTCTCTTCATGATTTTTACTTTGCTTTGGCTGGGTGTATTCTGGGCAACCAGTTCCGTCACCTGATCGGACATGACCACCGCTTCCAGTTCCACCAAATCCCCGGCATAACCTTCCGGCAATGAGGCTTCCTTCACGGTGAATTTTCCTTTAGGTAGGTTCTCCACGGTAGCAACACCATTTTTGTTCGTAGTCATGGTGGTAATGAGCGTATCACCCTGATACACATTGAACTTCACTCCGGCGATGACATTGCCATTCAAAGCGTCCGTTTTGGTCAGCCGAATACTACCCGAATTAGGTTCATTCTGTACTTCAACAGTATAGATTTTTTCATTTTCACAGGCATTGATCTCTGTCGTAAAACCACTTTCCTTATAGCCGGCAGGAACTTTGGTTTCCGTTACTGTGTAGATACCATAAGGAAGCCAGTCTGATACTGCCTGTCCATTAGCATCCGTGATCATCACAGCCACTACATTTCCTTCAACATCCTGAATCGTAAATTCAGCACCGGAAACGGCTTCATTTGTCAAGGTATCTGTTTTTACAATCTGCACCTTGGAACGAATGGGACGATTGAAAAACTCTACTTCAGCAATTTCACCTACTTCTACAGAAATTTGCTCAACCGATGCAGTGTTCAATACATACCCATCAGGTGCTTTACTCTCCTGTACGCTGTAAGTACCGGGAAGCAAGTCATAGAAGACCACGATACCATCAGCACCAGTTGTTTTGCTTTGAATAATCACACCATCCTGCAACAGATCAAAGGTTGCTCCAGCAAGGGGCAGATCGGTCACTGAATCTTTCTTCATTGCCTGCAGAGAACCGTAAACCACCTCAAAATTCAGAATATTGTCACCCAGTTTATAGGGAGTTCCTTTCTGGGGCACCAATACTTTCTGAATAGGGACATCCGGAACACCTACCAGAAAACAGGCTTCTTCATCAGGTGAAGAAATGGATTCAACCGTTACCGAAAACTGCCGGAGTTCAGAGGAAATCTGAACCGTGTCGCCGCTGTGTAAGTAGTAATACTGATCGTCATTGCCTGCTGTGTTTCCAGACACTTCCCCAGCAGCCAAAGGGATCCGAATCAAATCAGCATCTGTACTCAGAGTAACAGTACCCACCGTCTTACCATTCACAATCGTCACATGCTGGTCTGCAATCAGGATTTCACCGGTAATCCGGGCACGAGCAATCCCATTGGCAGCAAGCCAGCGGGCATATTCCAAATAAACAGCAGGGGCATTATTACTGGAAGCATAAAACTCATCCATCAACCAGTAATCCCGTAGATACTGCGGCCCTTCCAGTTCCTTGATCACTTCCCGGATGGCGAATTGACCCGCCACACGGGACCAGGTTTCATTGCTGGGATCTGTACGGTCCAGTACCATGAAAGGGTAGGTATGCCGCAGCACCCAGGCAATGGCATGCATGGTTGATTCAGAATACATGACACCGGAGTAACCGGGTGTATTGATATATTCCTGCATATTCACCATCAGGTAAGGACCGGTGGGTTCTTTCCGTCCACCGGAAAGGTTCTCGCCGGGACCGGGAAGCAAATGCTCCAGACAGTATACCGTGTATCCTTCCAGATAATGAGGCGTCGCATAGATATTGCCTCGTCCGGGCAGCGTTGCAATCTGCGTATATTCCACATCACGCCCGGAACTGCCATGCAGATTTGATTGACCGGCATAAAAATTCCCCATGGGGTCATTCAGTTCTTTCAACCGAAAGCCATTCATGGGGGTAGAACGCATCATCATACGCATCTGCGGTTTGGTTTTGAAGGCGAAGTCCGTGATGGTCAATTCCGTTTCGTCTGTCGCTTCAGTTTGGTTCGCCAGAACAAAAACGCTGGTGATGTCCGTCCACTTCATCCTGCCGTCCGTACGATCGTCACCGTAAAGATAATTGACCTGATACCAAACACGGTTGTTTTCGTCCGTAATCACATCCCGTACCTGTACCACAGAATCGCGAATGAAATAACCCATAGCCAAATCACCAAGGTATTCATCCTCTATGGAGCAATCCACATCCGAATACACAACAGTCTCATCCGTAACCAACAGGTAATCCAGACAACTGGCATATACTTTTTCCGGCTCTGCAGGAAGATCTTCCACAGTTTTTTCCTTGCTGTCCTGTGTGCTTTCTTCCACGCTGGGGATGGATTCAGAAATCACATCTTCACCGGAGTGCGTCTCCACGACGGATGCGTTTTCAGAGCCAGTGTCGCTCTGGGTAGGATCTTCTTCGGGCAATGCACCCGGTTCTTCTCCCGGTACCAATTCTTCTTCCGGTAATACCTCTTGTTCTGTTTCTTCAAGCTCATTGTCCTCCATATCAATCTGGGTTTCCACTGCCGGCATTTCACCGGATGCCAGAAAAATGGCTACCTTTCCGTTTCCCACAAAGTCCAGAAAGTAAGGTCTGTCCGCTACAAAGCTTCGGATCTCTTCATCCCCAAGCACCTGATCACTCAGGGAAAGAGCATCCACATAGCCGATTACAGCCATTTCTTCCGAAGCGTAGAACCGAACCTCCAGTACATTCCGATTGTCCTGTTCCAGATAAGCGGAAACCAAAACCAGATTCTCAGGGTAAAGCGAAAATACCCGTTTCTTCAGTTCCTCCGTCTCATACACAGGAATGGTGTCATCTGTCATCAGGTAGGTATAACCCTTTTCCGCAACAGCTGCCTGAACAGGATTCATAAGTTCTGAAACAGCTTCTTCAGCCGGGAGTTCTTCTGATACCCCTTCTTCCGGATTCACTTCCTCTACGAGATCCTCTGCTTCTTCCACAGTAGGAATTTCAGGTTCAGTCTTTTCCTGGTTCACATCACCAGCTGCTTCCTCCGGAACAGTTTCCTCAGAAGGAAGCTGCTCTCCCGTTTCCTCTGCAGGCATTTCATCTTCCGCAATTTCTGTTTCAGTCTCCACAGTTTCATTGTCCGTTGTAGTTTCTGATTCCTGAAGATCATCAATAATCTCTGATGCCACAGAATCCTCATCAGGCAACTCAGAAAAGACTGTTTCATCATCTATCGGATGATCCACAATCGAAACCTCGTCTACTGATTCTTCAAGGTTCTGAATATCTGTTTCCGACATTTCTGTTTCCACGACTGCTTCAATTTCTGGCAACGCTTCCGCCATCGCCGGCACCACAGAAATGAGCATTGTCAATGCCATCAGAAAAGCAATCAATCGCTTTGAAAGCGTGGTCAAATGATTCATTTTCATTTCTCCTTTATCGTTTATTTGTGTTCTTACTGCTGAACTGCCATCACAACCAGACGGCCTTCTTCAGCATCGTAATCACGATCACAAGTGATCAGCGTCAGGATATGGTCATCTCCGTCCACCGGAACATCCGTGAAATAAAAAAGGCGGAGTTCTGCACGTTCAAGGAACGATTCAAACTCCGCTTCCGAAACAAAATCCGCTTTGGAAACATCCCATTCACTTTCCCGGATATTGAAAACAGCAAAGATTTCATACCATCGGGTTTCGTTCTTGGTTTCCAGGCTGATCTTGTTATGGGCTGTATAGTAGCTCTTGTTTTTGTAGTGATGCAAAGGGTAAAACATGGTTTGGCTGCGCGTACTGCGCAAGTGATGGCCATAGATGGCAATGTTTTGGCTGGGCTTTTCATAGTCTGTCTTTTCCAGAGAAAAAGGACAGCCGATCACGCTTTTCTTGCCATCAAAGGTGTGTGTCAGATAGTGCTCTACATCATTGGAACGCACCACCGGATAATCAATATCCGTTCCGGGAATGGATAGCCATGCCACATAGTCAGAATTGATTGACTTACACTTTTCGAAACGCGTCAGTGGTTTTTCTGTAGGCTGTAGTTCCTTGGATTCATCTACATTGTTTTCTTTTGATACCAAAGGCTTTGTTTCTGTTTCGAGCGGTGCTATTTTGTCACCAACAGGTGTTATCAAAAGCTTCGTTCCATCCTCTGGTTCACTTGTCGGTTGCTCAATAACGGCTGGTTCGACTGGCATCTGTACCAGTGCTTGTCCAATGGCTTCAAGATGAGCATCGATATCCGGAGCCGACGTATCGGACACTGTTTCCTGACGCATGGATTTCTGAAGTCTGGCATACGCTTTTTCACCTTCCAGAATGTTCTTCTCCTGCTGCCAAATGGTTCCCAGCATCAGACCAAGGCCCAGAAGCATCAGGAGCAAAGCAACAATACTGCCAAGGGTGGGTTTTCTGAATTTTCGCATTACTTATACCTCCAAATCATAGGGATAGGGCTCACAGTTTGCCTTGTGCTCATAATACTCATCGCAAGTAGCGGGAGCATTAAAGAACATGGATCGCAAATAGTTCTTGATATTGTGAATGCGACGAGGAGCACTGCTGAGACAATCAAACACATACTGGATGTGGAGGCTGTTCAACTGTTTCAGTCGATCACGCACCAACTCGATGGGTTTGAATTCTCCTTCGATCATCATCCATTTCTCCGTGGATAATTTCATTTCCACAAGGAGGGAGACAATCTTATCCATCCGCTTCCATCCGTATTCATCAACAAGCACATCGTAGCCAATCTGATCTCGCATCAGCTGCATTTCAAAGTTGATATCAACAGGCGGCAAATCATCGCATTTGACTTTCCCGCGATAGATTGGTTGGTTTTCCCCCTTCGTAATTGATTTTTCTTTTCTTTTTGGGTACGGAGTTGATCCCTGCGTATTTGCTGTATCCGTATTTAATTGTGTGGGGTTACCCAACGCTGGTAAATCCAATGCCGGGTTTTCCTTCATTGGTTTTTCCTGCAGTGGTTTCTCCTGTGCTGGTTCACGCTGCGCTGGCTCATCCTCCGTTGGGAAAACAGTATCCGGTTTCTCCCGGATGATGTACTCTGTATCGATCAGCTGACCTTTCTTATTCCGAACCCGGCTTCGCGTTACATAGCCGCACTTTTCCAGCTCTCGAATGGCATCCCGAATTGCATCAGCCCCTTCCTTGCAGATCTGAGTAAGCCCTGAAATAGAATAGTGCCACTCATCCGGTAAGGAGAGCAGCACTGACATCAGACCCTTTGCTTTCATGGAAAGCTCTTTGTTCCTCAAATGATGATTTGCCATGATTGTGTAATCCTTGGTCCTCTCCACTCGTATTACAGCCATTTTTATTTCCTCCTCGCTGTTCGGGTATAAAAAATGCCCCATCTGGGGCATTTAGTTATTCATAGTGCAACACTCAATATTCATACACTTAACAATTTAGTGAAGCATAATGAGCACTTTTTTCAGTCATTGTTCTTTTCTTCTATGCATGTTTTAATAGCTTCAGTATCATTCTCTCTATGTCATAATGCCTTTGAAATTTGAGAAATAGTTCCAATCATTTCTTAAGAATAGGTGAGTTTTCTTTAATTCCATCAGGCATATTTAGACTGCTCACACTATGTTTTATTCTCACAATATTTTCTTTCATCCCATTTAAAGGACTAAAACTTTTTGAAAAATCGTGAAACTCTCATTACTTGTCTCAACGCACACATATGACCGCGAGCAGCCATTCTAGCGATTGCAACATGCATTTTTGTCCCTTGATTATCTTTCCCAATCGGCTTAGCTATCTTCTCCGTTATCGCGATATCAATGTTATCTAAGCTCTTTTTGTTGTATTCTTGCATTTTCTTTTTTGAAACAAATACTTGAGCTTTATAATTCTTTTTCTTCATCCATACCCCGCCTTTTTTTGATATTACGATACATTGTTAAGAACGCTATCGCACCCCGTTTAAACTTATCCATAATGGTCTCTTCATCATACCCATCGAGCAAAATTTTCCTTTCTGCATCAAAACATACTACGTACTTCACGCCGTATGGAACAGCAATCATGAATTTTGTATTTTCAAAACAATTATTTTTATCGTCGTCAGTAATTCCAACACACCCCTCTCCTTGAGCAATTATGACCTTTCTGTCATTATATGCTTTCTTTATAATGTTGTCATCACCATTTTTTAAATCAAACGAAACAGGACCCCAATTCGACATTCTATATGAATGACCCCCTACAACTTCATTCCCAATTAAGAGAACTTTTACATCAAAATATGATTTCACCAAAAACACACGAATATTCACATCTCCAAGCTTTAGATCATTGACTACCATTTTTGTATCCAATAAATGCGATATCAAAACCTCTCTTTGATTCTTAAATACTTCCTTCTGAAGAGCAACAAACGTTTTCTCCTTTCTCTTCATTTTCAAATAACTAATTCCAAGTGGAATAAAACCCCCGCATTGCACAATTGATTTTATTATGATCTTGTCAGAAAAATACTCTTCCACTATAGCAGCAACAATAATTCCCAAAAACAGTAAACACACGGGCCAACTTTCTTTTATGCGAGCAATCATCTTTGTTTCTTCCTTCTGTTGATCTTATTCTTCAGAATTTTCAATACAAACTTTGTATTATCGATCTATACTGTAACAATTTTTCAAGTTCCTACTATCATGAAACCAAAGTCAATGCCATTAACAACAAATATGATAACGTATCAATTCTTTCATATTTTCCTCCACTCCTTTTACTTTTTTTTACTATCTATCTTCATTATCCCTACAATTATTATGTGCACATCTCCTCCGTTTTACACTATCATTCGCTAGTTAATTTGCAAATTATTAATGAAACATATAATATTTGTTATGCTCTTTTCACTAAAGAATTTAATAATATGAAATCTTATACATCAACTTGAATTTTTTGAAAGTTACAGCGGTGAATTTTTCGCTATTTTTTCCTTTTTTCCATTTCAAATTCAGACAAATTTTACAAATAAATCATAATATTTATAATGACTAAATTGAAAAAATTGAGACTACCGGATTGTTTTGTTTTATATGGATTCGCACTTTTTTCTAAACTTGAAAACACAACAACCAGCCTTTATGTAACTCTTCCCTTTCTGTCGAATTCCATTACGGATGGTTTTTGAATATTACTTGCAAAGCTGAGTGAACTTCAAAATTAATTAAAACACTCGTTTATCAGGAAGAGCAGCACTAGCATCAGACATCTTATCTTTTGATAGAAAGCACTTCGCTCTTCAGATGATATTTTTTCATGCTTGTGTAATTCTTGGTATTCCCTTCATAAATTGAAATAATTTTTTCCTCCTAACATTGAGATAATATTTAGTTTTCTCAGATAATCACATTACTTCGTTATTCCTTGTCTTCTCTGAGACCATGCTTCCAACAATTTGAGAATAATCTTCTCTCTGTCCTTTGGAGTATAAGACTTTGGAAAATACTTCCCTATCTTTTCCTCAGTAAGCGTCAGCTTGTCCACATCTGTTTTCTTCTCTTCCGACATGATGGCTTGCAGGACTGTCTCCGTGATTTTTCTCTCTTGCGAAAATCGCTTAATACGCAGGGCTTGAGAAAGAGATGGCGTTGTTTGTTCGCTGTCCATTGCTTCCAACAAAAGTTCTTGTTCTCTCTGACTCAAGTAGGATAATTCAACAGCTGTATTAAAAGCGATTTTTCGTTCATCAACCATTGTCAATATAGGTGGGATGAGTTCTGTCAGTCGAATGTATCGCTGAATTTGCTTACTGCTATCCGGTGAATTATCAGCTAAAAGCTCAATACTACGTTTACCCGAAAAATTGTGGCCAACTTGGCCACAATTATTTTTTGACGGTCTTCCTGCTGATCTCTTGATAGCATCCATTTTCATTTTATAAGCAAAAGCCTTTTCGCTTGGCAGCAATGTTTCACGCTGCAAATTACTATCTACCATAACAATCGTAGCAGCATCATCATCCAGCTCACGGACAATAGCCGGAATTCTATCTAAACCCGCCAATTCGCTTCCCCTCTTTCTTCTATGACCAGAAATCATCTCAAAACCACCTTCCGTTCTCGGACGCACAATGACTGGAATCAAAACACCATATGCTCGTATGCTTTCAGCCGTATCCATCATTCGTTCATCATCAACGACTTTGAATGGATGATTCTTAAAGCTGTGAATCTCTGAAAGCGAAATCTCAGTAATCATTTCATCTATTGTGACTCTCTCTGCTGAAAAGTTATTTATACCTGACACAGTATTCACCTCCTTACGATCCTGATTACTTTTTGTCCCTTTTGGGAGATTTGTATCAAAGGCATCTATCAAATCAAAAAAGACACTTTTCATCATTTTGAAAAGTGCCTTTCTTGGAATATTCAGTTCAGAATTTCCATCAGGAAAAACTCAATTGGTGTAAATTTGGTGTAAAATGCGGCTTTTATTCTTTTTCAAAACCCCAAACCCGTTGATTTATAAGGGTTTCAGCGATCCAGCGGCTTCATCGTGGGGAACAGGATCACTTCGCGGATGGTGTCGCTGCCGGTAAGCAGCATCACGCACCGGTCAATGCCGATGCCCATACCGCCGGTGGGCGGCATGCCGTATTCCAGAGCGTTCAGGAAGTCTTCATCCAGCATTTCCGCTTCATCGTCGCCCCGTTCACGCAGTTCCAGCTGCTTTTCAAAGCGGCTGCGCTGGTCGATGGGGTCGTTCAGTTCGGAATAGGCGTTCCCCATTTCGCTGTGGCAGATGAAGGCTTCGAAGCGTTCGGTCAGCCGGGGATCCTGGGGGCTGCGCTTGGTCAAGGGAGATACTTCCACCGGATACATGGTGATGAAGGTAGGCTGGATCAGATGTTCTTCCACCTTCTGATCGAAGCAGGCATAGAGGGCGTTGCCCCAGGTCTTGTCGGCAGTTTCGGCCAGCTCCACACCCTTAGCCTTGGCAGCGGCCACGGCTTCAGCGTCGTCAGAAATGGCATCAAAGTCAATGCCCACATATTCCTTCACGGCTTCCACCATGGTCATGCGGCGCCAGCCGGGGGCCAGGTTGATCTTTTCGCCCATCCATTCCACTTCGTACGTGCCCAGGATTTCCTTGGCGGCGCCGGAAATGATACCTTCGCAAATGTCCATCATGTCATGGAAATCGGCATAGGCCTGGTACAGTTCCACGGAAGTGAATTCGGGGTTATGCTTGGGGTCCATGCCTTCGTTGCGGAAGATGCGGCCAATTTCGTACACCCGGTCCATGCCGCCAACGATCAGCCGCTTGAGGGGCAGTTCGGTAGCGATGCGCATGTACATGTTGATGTCCAGGGTGTTATGATGGGTAACAAAAGGACGGGCCGTGGCGCCGCCGGCGATGGTATTGAGCACCGGGGTTTCCACTTCGATATAGCCCATATCGTCCAGATAATTGCGCATGAACTTGATGAACCGGGAACGGATGATGAAGTTCTTCTTCACTTCCGGGTTTACGATCAGGTCCAGGTAGCGCTGACGGAAACGCAGGTCGGTATCCACCAGGCCGTGGAACTTTTCAGGCAGCACCTTCAAAGACTTGCTCAGCAGCACCATTTCCTTCACATGGATGGACACCATGCCGGTCTTGGTGCGGAAAGGAATGCCCTTCACGCCGAAAATATCGCCGATGTCGCTCTTTTTGAAAGCGGCATAGGCTTCTTCGCCCAGATCATCCCGGGTCACGTAAATCTGGATATTGCCCTGACGGTCCAGCAGGCTTGCAAAGCTGGCTTTGCCCATCACACGGCGGCTCATCATACGGCCGGCCACGGAAACTTCGATGGGTTCAGCATCATCCACGAAATTTTCGATGATGTCCTGGCTGTGGTGGGTCACATCATAATGGGTAATTTCATAGGGATCCTGGCCGGCAGATTGCAGGGCGGCCAGCTTTTCCCGGCGGATCAGTTCCTGTTCAGAATAGGAAGGAACGTTCATTTCCTGAGCCATTTTCAATCATTCCTCGTTTCTTGCGTGTGGTATTCTCAGGCGCGGATGCCCAGAATCTTCAGCTGGTAAGCGCCGTCGGGAGCATCCACCGTTACAACATCGCCGGTCTTGCGGCCCAGCAGTGCAGCGCCCATGGGGCATTCGTTGCTGATCTTGTTGGTCATGGGGTCGCTTTCCCGGGCGCCCACGATGGTGTATTCTTCTTCGTCGCCGTCTTCCACAAACAGCACCTTCACGATGGTACCCACGTTCACCGCATCGGTGGACACGTTTTCGTCATCGATCACGATGGCGGTATGGATGGCGTTTTCCAGCTCCATGATTTCCGCTTCCAGGCGGCTCTGTTCGTTCTTGGCTTCATCGTATTCGGCATTTTCGCTCAAGTCGCCAAAGCCGCGGGCAATGCTGATCTGTTCAGCCACTTCCGCCCGGCGCACAGTGGTCAGGTACTGGAGCTTTTCTTCCATTTTCCGCATCCCTTCGGGGGACACAACGGTCTTATTGAGATGTTCATGTACTTCGCTCATTTTATTTTCCTCCTCATTGCTTTCCGGGCAAATAACCTTCAAAGATGATCCAGTCGGCGTTTTCTTTCGCCTTTTCTTCCGCGTGCTGAGAATCCACCGTCCACACAGCCAGCGGCACCCTGAAGGCCTTGCGCATCTTTTGATAACATAATTTCTTCGTGTCCGTATGCTGGTAAGCCACATAGTCGGGCACGGATATACGGTTGAACACCAGATTACCGGCCAGAATTTCCGCCAGCTTTCCGATGGAAAACCCTTTTCCTTTGGGGCATTTACGGGCCAGCTGTCCCCGCGTTACATGCTTTGCATGCCGTTTAAAATAACGCAGCTGGAAAGGATCAAAGCTCTGCACGGCAAACTTGCACCGGTAGTGTTGCAGCACATCCCAGGTTTTTTCTGCCGTGGACGCATCCCCCATCCGGTGGCTTTTGATTTCCACCAGCAGCGGCACCTTGCCCTGCACCGTTTCCAGCACGTCCGCAAACAACGGGATCTGCTGTCCGTCCGGCAGGCGGAGGGCACGCACCTGCTCGTACGTCATATTCCGGATGGGCGTTTCTTCGCCGCATAGCCGCCCGGGCGTATCGTCGTGAAACACTACCAGCTGATCGTCCCGTGTCAGCCGCACATCCAGCTCGATGCCATACCCCTTTTCCATTGCCCTCTGAAATGCCGCCATGGAGTTTTCCGCAATGTTTTCTCCATGCAGGCCCCGGTGGGCAAAGTATTCCGGCGTTGTGGCACCGCCCTTGCGCCAGCTGCGCATGGCCGGCATGATCAGCAGAACATACACCGCCACGCAGCCAAGCACCGCAGCAATCATTACCGCCATCCGCTTCCTCCGTTACCACGCCGGAAAAAGTACGCCCTTCCCTTGCATGGCATTCATACATTATACATGAAAACCCCTTGAAATGCAACTGCCGCCCAGCTTCTTTTGGCCATTGCGGTACAGGTTTTTCCCTTCTTTTTCGTCTTTTTTCTTATCTTCCGGAGCGAATGCGGTATTGCAGCCGTTTCCATGCCATTTTCGCCTGCAAAAACACGTCCTTCCCAAGAAACAGGAAAAACGGCAGCAGGGAAAGAACCATTCCGATGCGCCCGGCCCAATCCGTCCGGACAAACAAAAGAAGCAGCAGCACCGCATCCGCAATGCCGATCCATTTGGCCTTGATGGGCAAAAAGAACATGATCATGAACTCATGGTCCGGGTACATGGCGGCAAAGCACAACATTAGGCTCAGGTTCAGGTACTCATTGGTGGCACTGCCGCAAAGGAAACCTGCCGCAATATTGCAGATCACCCCCAGCAGGTAATACAGGTTGAAACGGGCACTGCCCCACCGGCTTTCCAGGGAAGAGCCGATGAAATAATAAAAATACAGGCTCAGCAAAATCCAGATCAAAGACCCCGTGGGCGGCAATATTGCAAACGTCAGCAGCCGCCATACCTGCCCCTTGAGAATCAAAGCCCGGTCAAACCGCAAAAGCTGCACCGCGCTCTTTGGCAGCGGCAAAAATTCCAGCACAAAAACGCCCAGCATCATCAGGCATACATACTTCATCAGGTCCCGGATGGCATAACGGTTCATTTTCCATTCCAGCCGGTTTAAAAACTTCTGCATTCTTTTTCACCTCCCCATCAGTATAAACTTCCCGGAATTCAAAGTCAATCATTGCCACAATCGGGACAAAAAAGGGAAACCGAAACCGGTTTCCCTTTTGTATTTGTCCCTGTAATCGGTTTTGTTAACGGGCGTTGGCTGCAGCCAGCTTCAGAGACTGCAGGAAGCTGGAAACGATGATGGAGCAGCTGGTCTTCATATCAGCATCCACCAGCTTGCCGTCTTCGCTCAGTTCAAAGGCCAGCACTTCGTCCACGGTCTTGCCCACGCAGAAGCTTTCAAAAGCAGCAGCCTGGGTGTACCATTCGCCGGCAGGCGCCTTGGCATAGGCCACCATGCCATAGTTTTCCTTCAGTTCCACCTTGGAAGCGATCACGGAGTTTGCTTCGTTGAGCACTTCGCCCTTGGCGGTGAAGCCCAGCTTGGACTGGGTCATGTCGAAGCGGATGCTCTTGATCACGTTGTCGTCACCGATCACCACGGCACAGGTGGTGGTTTCCACGGTGTAGCCGCCGTCATAGGCATCGCCGTCTTCTTCATAAGCGCTTTCGGCGCCGGCAAGCACGGTGTAGGCACCCAGGCCCATGGTTTCGGCAGAAGCAGCGCCCACGCTTACAGCACCCAGCACCAGGCACACGGCCAGCAGCAAAATAAAAAGTTTCTTTGCCATAGAGATATCCTCCCTGATAGAATGATTTGATTTTATTATACACCATTCCCCATGGTTCAAACAATACTGTTTTTTGAATTTTCTTTGCCATTTTTTCCGGAAGAAATGTCAGTTTGAAATAAATATTGCATTTTATTGACAATTGCGCATTTTACTTGCGCAAGGGACAATTCTTTGCTATAATACACGGTGGTGTTATATTGAATATTCAGGCATTCATCTTAAAATTCACGGACAAGAAAGGATCGCGTTTTTATGAAGCGATTGTTTTCTCTCCTGCTTGCAATGCTGATGCTGCTCCCCGGCTGCAAAGCTCAGGGCGAAACGAAATACTCCCGAAATATTTTCGGCTATTTTGATACCGTTATTTCATTAATGGGCTATACCGATTCCCAGGAAGAGTTTGACCGCATCTGCAATGAAGTAACGGACCGGCTCCGGTATCTCCATCGTCTCTTTGACGGCTATAACAGCTACCCCGGTGTCAATAACCTGTGGTATGTCAACCGCCACGCCGGCTCTGCCCCCGTGCAGGTGGACGCCCCGCTTTTCTCCCTGCTCAAAAAGGCAAAGGATCTGCAGGCAACCCCCGGCTATGAAAAAGTAAATATCGCCATGGGCAGCGTGCTTATCTTGTGGCACAATGCCCGGGAAGAAGGCGTGCTGCCTTCCGAAAGCGCCCTCGAAGATGCCCGCCTGCATACCGACCTTTCCCAGGTCATTCTGGACGAAGAAGACAGCACCGTCTTCTTTGCCGATCCCCATATCCGGCTGGACCTTGGCGCTGTCGCCAAGGGCTATGTGGCTGATTGCATCAAAACGCTGCTGCAGGAAAAAATGCCTTCCTTCCTCATCAGCCTGGGCGGCAATGTGTATGCCGGGGAAAAGCCGCTGGACGGCCGGAATAGATGGGGCGTCAGCGTTCAGTGCCCCGACGGCATAGCCCCCATCCAGCCGGGAAGCGATATGCTGGAAGTGTTTTATACCACAAACATGTCCCTGGTCACCAGCGGGGATTACCAGCGCTATATGGAAGTGGACGGCGTGCGCTATCACCACATCATTGACCCCGATACCTGCATGCCGGCCAACCACCTGCGGGCCGTCACCATCGTGTGCGAAAGCGGCTTCATGGCCGATTACCTGTCCACCCTGCTGTTCCTGCTTCCCGTTGAGGAAGGCATGGCGCTGATTGGGTCCATCCCCGATGCCGGCGCCCTGTTCGTGCTTGCGGACGGCACGGTCATCCTGTCCGAAAATCTTTATCCCATGGCTTATTCCCATGGCGCCAGCGCCAGATAAGGAGCCAATATTGTTTAAGAAAAAAGATCTTCTTCTCATCCTTATCGTTCTTTTGCTTGCGGCCGGCCTGTTCGCCGCCCGTTACCTGAACGCAAAAGACACCCTGGCCACCGGCTATGTGCGCATCCTGGCAGACGGAAAGGAATATGCCCGTCTGCCCCTTGGCAAGGTTCAGTCATTCACCGTCCTTCAGCCGGACGGCAGCGAAAACGTCGTCCGCATCACCGAAAACGGTTTCTATATGGAAAGCGCCAATTGTCACAACCAGCTGTGCATCGGTCAGGGAGAAGTGACCACGGAAAACTATCCCCTGCGTTCCCTCGGCACCCATGTGCTGTGCCTGCCCAACCGGGTGGACGTGGAACTGCTGGTGGAAGCGGATACCACAGCCCATCCTTTTCTCCCCGATATCTGATCCCACGGGAGGCAAAATGAACACAAAAAAAATCACCCAGCTGGGCATCATGCTCTCCCTCATGCTTATTTTGGGCTTTGTGGAAAAGCAATTTGTGCTGGTGCCCGGCGTGCCCGGCATCAAGCCCGGCCTGTCCAACGTTGTGTTGATGTACGCGCTGTGCATGATGGATAAAAAAAGCGCCCTGTTGCTGCTGGTGTTGAAAGTTTTGCTCAGCGGGCTGTTGTTTGCCGGTGTCAGCGGCATGGCCTATGCTTTTTGCGGCGGTGTGCTGGCGTTCCTTGCCATGCTGCTGCTTCTCAAAACAAAAGCCTTCGGCCTGCCCGGCGTCAGCGTAAGCGGTGCTGTCATGCACATGCTGGGCCAAGTCGGCTGCTCCAGGTTCCTTCTTGGCAGCTGGGCCGCTGCCGCGCAATTGCCCCTTCTTCTTGTTTCCGCCACAGTCACCGGCGTGCTCAACGGCATCATTGCATCCTATGTGATCGCCGCCATGAAAAAGACCAAACTGTCCCCTTGACAAAAGGGACAGATAAGGAGGAAAAACCAAGTGAAAAAGCAACTCCCTGCCTATCTGGTACTGCTGGTCATCACCCTTATTGCCGGGATCATCCTGGGCGCCACCTACCAGATCACCAAGGACCCCATCGATCAGCAGGCTGCCTTGGCGGCAGAAAATGCCCGGAAAGCAGCCCTGCCCCAGGCCGAAACCTTTGAACCGCTTACTTTGGAAGAAAACAGCGGGCTGGACTGGCTCTATGTGGGCAAGACAGGCGATCAGGTGGTGGGCTATGTGGGCCAGGCTACCGTACAGGGCTTCGGCGGTGAAGTGGAAGTCATTGCCGGGCTGGATGAAAACCTGACCCTCACCGGCGTCAGCGTGGGCGGCAGCAATTTCTCCGAAACCGCCGGGCTGGGTGCCAAGGCCAAGGACGCTGCTTTCACCGATCAGTTTGCCGGCAAAACCCCGCCCCTTCGGGTGATCAAAGCCGGGGATACCGCCGGGGATAACACCATCGACGCCATCACCGCCGCCACCATCACCTCCGGTGCCGTCAATTCCGGTGTGACCCGTATTGCAAATTATGTGAAAACGATCACCGCTCCCGCTCCGGAATCCGCTCCGGTCACCGGCAATGTGTTCGGTGCCTCCGCCAAGGGCTATAAGGGCCCGGTGTGGGTGGACGTCACCTTCGATGCCGATGGTAAAATCACCTCCCTTTCCGTGGGCAACGAAAAGTTCCAGGAAACCGAAGGCGTGGGCACTCAGGTAAAAGAACCCTTCTTTACCGAACAGTTCATCGGCATGCAGGCCCCTGTGGTCATGGAAGATGTTGACGCCGTTTCCGGTGCCACCGTCTCCTCCACCGCCGTGGTGAACGCCATCAACAAGGCTTACGAAAAATCCAAAGAAACGGCTGCCCCTGCTCCCGAAGCCGCCCCCGTCCCTGCCGATACCCCGGTCACCGGCAATGTGTTCGGCGCTTCCGCCAAGGGGTATAAAGGCCCGGTGTGGGTGGACGTCACCTTCGATGCCGATGACAAAATCACCTCCCTTTCCGTGGGCAACGAAAAGTTCAAGGAAACCGAAGGCGTGGGCACCCAGGTGAAGGAGCCTTTCTTCGTGGATCAGTTCATCGGCAAGCAGGCTCCCGTGGCTATGGAAGATATTGACGCCGTTTCCGGTGCCACCGTCTCTTCCACCGCCGTGGTGAACGCCATCAACAAGGCCTACGAAAAGAAGCAGGAAGCCGGCGCCCCCGCTGCCGAAGAAACGGTGGCTCAGCCCGCTGCGGACGCCCAGCCGGTCACCGGCAATGTGTTCGGCGCTTCTGCCAAGGGCTATAAAGGCCCGGTGTGGGTGGACGTCACCTTCGATGCCGACGGCAAAATCACTTCCCTTTCCGTGGGCAACGAAAAGTTCAAGGAAACTGAGGGCGTGGGCACCCAGGTGAAAGAGCCTTTCTTCGTGGATCAGTTCATCGGCATGCAGGCCCCTGTGAAGATGGAAGATGTTGACGCCGTTTCCGGTGCCACCGTCTCCTCCACCGCCGTGGTGAATGCCATCAACAAAGCTTATGAAAAATCCCTGGGTCAGGAATAAATAAACAGGAAACGGAGGCGCTTTCCTTGCTGAAAAAAACCTTTAAACGTGGCATTCATCCGCTGCACCATCAGGGCGGCGGCAAACGCCCCACGAAATCCCTTCCCATTGAAGATTATGTATCCGACAGCGTGGTCATCCATATGGCCATGAACATCGGCGCCCCTGCCACGCCCTGTGTGCAAAAGGGCGATCTGGTGAAAATCGGCCAGGTCATCGGCACAGCCGGCGGCTTTGTCAGCGTACCGGTGCATGCCAGCATTTCCGGCGAAGTGACCGCCGTGGAACAGATTCCCTACCTTGGCGCCGGCCCCGTTACGGCCGTTACCATCAAAAACGATTTTTCCGATGAATGGGTGGAGCTCAATCCCCTGGGTTCTGTGGAAAATGTGGATCCCTCCCTGGTGATCCCCGCCATCCGGGATGCCGGCATCACCGGCATGGGCGGCGCTTCCTTCCCCACCCATGTAAAGCTCACCTTCCGGGAAGGCGCCATGTGCGACACCATCATCGTCAACGGCGCCGAATGTGAAACCCACCTGACGGCTGACCACCGCCTCATGCTGGAAAACAGCGTGCGCATCGTGGACGGCCTGCGCGCCGTCATGCGTGCCCTGAATGTGAGCAGGGGCATCATTGCCATTGAAGATAATAAGCCCGACGCCATTGCCGCCATGGAAAGGGCAGCGTTCGGCCGGGAAGGCGTGCGTGTGCAGCCCTTGAAAACCAAATATCCCCAGGGCGGCGAAAAGCAGCTGATCACCGCTGTTACCGGCCGGCAGGTGCCGGCAGGCAAACTGCCCATCGACTGCCACGTGGTGGTGCTCAACGTGGGCACCTGTGCCGCCATTGCCGATGCCATCATCGACGGCAAGCCCCTGGTCAGCCGCATCTGCACGGTCACCGGCTGCGTGAAACAGCCCAAAAACCTGCGCATTCCCGTCGGCACCATCGTGGAAGATATGATCGGTGCCTGCGGCGGCTTCTCGGAGGAGCCGGGCAAAATTTTCTTCGGCGGTGCCATGACCGGCATTGCCATCCCCAACATCCAGACGCCCACCGCCAAATCCACCAACGGCGTGGTGGTTTTCAATGAAAAAGATGCCAAATCCCTGGACGAAAGCGCCTGCATCCGCTGCGGCCGGTGCGTGGCCGCCTGCCCGGTAGGCCTGAATCCCTACCAGATCAAAGTGGCTGCCGACGCCAGTGATTTTGCCGCTGCCGAAAAGCTGCATGTAATGGATTGCATGCTGTGCGGCTCCTGCGCGTTCATGTGCCCGGCCCGCCGCTGGCTTACCCCCTCCTTCCGCTTTGCCAAAGAAAAAATCACGGCAGAAAGACGTGCTGCCGCCCAGAAGGCCGCCGAAGAAAAAGGAGGAAATGACAAATGAACCTGAGAATTTCCACCGCTCCCCACATTCATCATCCGGTAACCACCAAACGGCTGATGATCTATGTGCTGCTTGCCCTGCTGCCCGCAACGGGCGTGGGCATTTACGCCTTCGGCCTGCCGGCGCTTTTGCTGATCGCCATTTCCTGCCTCACCGCCGTTTTGTGTGAACTGATCTGGCAAAAAGCTGCAAAAAAGCCCGTCCGCATCAGCGATTGCTCCGCCCTGGTCACCGGCCTCATTCTGGCGCTGAACCTGCCTGCCAATGCCCCCTGGTGGCTCGCCGTGATCGGCAGTGCCTTTGCCATTCTCCTGGTCAAGCAGCTCTTTGGCGGCCTGGGCGATAACTTCCTCAACCCCGCCATGACGGCCCGTGCCGTGCTGCTGGCCTCCTGGCCTGTGCACATGACCCGCTACGTGGCCCCCACCTTCTTCTCCGGTGTGGATGCCGTTACCGCCGCCACTCCCCTGTCCACCAAGTCTGCCGAACTGATGGATCTTTTCCTGGGCAACATCCCCGGCTGCATCGGCGAAGTCAGCAAGGTAGCCATCCTGGTAGGCCTGCTCATTCTGCTGTTTACCCGCACTGTCACCTGGCACATCCCCTTTACCATGGTGGCCAGCGTGTTCGTTTTCTCCTTCCTGTTCGGCCTGGGCAATGAAGAAGAGCCGCTGATGTTCGCGCTTTACTCCATCCTCTCGGGCGGTGTACTGTTTGGCGCCGTATTCATGGCCACCGATTACGTTACCACCCCCATGACCCCTGTGGGCCAGATGATCTACGCTGCCGGCATCGGCCTGATCATTGCCGTTATCCGCAATTTCGGTGCCTATCCCGAAGGCGTCACCTACGGCATCCTGCTGATGAACATCGCCACGCCCCTTATCGACCGCTTCCTCCCCCGGAAGATCTACGGCTATCAGAAGGAGGGTAAACAAGCATGAGTGAAGAAAGAATGAGCCTGGGCAAGATGATCAAGAACGGTATCATCACCGAAAACCCCACCTTCCGCCTGGTATTGGGCACCTGCCCCACCCTGGCTGTCACCACCAGCGCCATCAATGGCCTGGGCATGGGCGCCGCGGCTACCTTCGTTTTGATCTGCTCCAACCTGGTCATCTCCCTGCTGCGCAATTTCATTCCCGATAAGGTGCGCATTCCCGCGTTTATTGTGGTCATCTGCACCTTCGTGACCATGGTGCAGCTGCTGATGCAGGCCTTCGTTCCCTCCCTGTATGATGCCCTTGGCATCTTCATTCCCCTGATCGTGGTGAACTGCATCATCCTGGCCCGCGCCGAAGCCTTTGCCAGCAAAAACGGCCCTGTGGCTTCCGCCTGTGACGGGCTGGGCATGGGCATGGGTTTCACCATTGCTCTGGTCATCTTGGGCGCCATCCGCGAATTGATCGGCAACGGCAGCGTGTTCGGCATGAACGTGCTGGGCGCTTCCTACGAACCCATGCTGCTCATCGTATTGGCCAGCGGCGGCTTCCTCTCCTACGGCCTGCTGCTTGGTATTTTCAATCTGATCGTGAAAAAAAGTGAAGAAAAAAGAAAGCGGAAGGAGGCTGAAGCGGCATGACGGAACAGATGAACATCCTGCTTTTCTTCGTCAGCTGCGTGCTGACCAATAACTTCATCTTCTCCCGTTTCCTGGGCTGCTGTCCGTTCCTGGGGGTCAGCAACAAGGTGGAAACCAGTGTTTCCATGGGCCTTGCCGTGACGTTCGTTATGGCACTGGCATCTCTTTTCTGCTACATGATCTACAACTGGCTGCTGGTGCCCCTTGGCATCACGTTCATGAGCACCATCGCCTTCATTCTGGTGATTGCGGCACTGGTTCAGTTTGTGGAAATGTTCCTGAAAAAGTCCAGCCCCACGCTGTATTCTGCCCTGGGCATTTATCTGCCCCTCATCACCACCAACTGCGCCGTGCTGGGCGTGGCCACCCTGAACATGAACAACGGCTACAACCTGCTCTATTCCGTGCTCAACGGCACTTTCTCCGCCCTTGGCTTCACCCTGGCCATCGTGCTGATGGCCGGTGTGCGTGAACGGCTGGAAAGCAGCCATATCCCCGCCTGCATGAAGGGCTTCCCCATCACGCTGGTTTCCGCCGGCCTGATGGCTGTGGCTTTCATGGGCTTCAGCGGCCTGGTGTAAGGAGGTAAAAGAACATGATCATTTTATATGCCGGCCTTTTGCTGGGTATCCTGGGGCTTATTTTCGGCGGCGTGCTCACCTTCGCCTCCAAGAAATTCCACGTGGAAGTGGACGAACGCGTGGAGCAGATCAAGGGCTGCCTTGGCGGCGCCAACTGCGGCGCCTGCGGTTATGCCGGCTGTGATGCCTTTGCCCAGGCTGTGGTGGACGGCAAAGCCCCGGTGGACGGCTGTGCCCCCGCCGGAACCAAGGGCATTGAAAAAATAAGCCGCATCATGGGCGTGGAAGCCCCGGACGGCGAACGGATGGTGGCCCGGGTGCTGTGCCAGGGCGAAAGCGGTATTGCGCTGGACCGTTACAGCTATGACGGCTATAAGAGTTGTGCCGTGGCTGCCGGCCTGGCCGGCGGTCCCAAAGCCTGCCGTTTTGCCTGCGTTGGCCTTGGCGACTGCCAGGACAAGTGCAAATTTGACGCCATCCGCATGGAAAACGGCATTGCCCATATCGACCCCGATAAGTGCACTGCCTGCGGCGCCTGTGTGAAGGCCTGCCCCCGCAGCGTTATCAGCCTGATGCCGGTTTCCCAGTCCGTCATCGTCCGCTGCCGTAATACCGATAACGGCCGTGCCGCAAGGGCTGTGTGCATGGATGCCTGCATCGGCTGCGGCCGCTGCAAAAAGCAGTGCCAGTATGACGCCATCATCGTGGAAAACGGCCTGGCCCGTATTGATAACGAAAAGTGCACCCGTTGCGGTGAATGTGCTGCCGTGTGCCCCTGCAAGTGCATCGTAATTGAATAAAACAAAGAAAAGTGTGACAAAATCTGCCCTTTAGCAGGAATTACCCTTTCTTTGCAGAAGAAGACAGAGCGGTAGCATCTATCGCTCTGTTTTATTATTTTGATTGGAGAAACGAATGAATACGTATGAAAACCTGACGCTGGATCAGGAACGTGCCCTCTACGGCATCCAGAACACTTCCGTCGTCCGCTGCCTGTTTGACGGCCCTGCCGACGGCGAATCGGCCCTGAAGGAAACAAAGGGGCTTCATATTGAAGACTGTGATTTTCATCTGCGCTACCCCATGTGGCATATGGACGACTCTGTCCTTGTCAATTGCCGCATGACGGAAACCTGCCGCGCCGCCCTTTGGTACGATAAAAACCTGGTAATCCGCTCTTCCGTGTTAGGCGGCATCAAGGCCGTCCGGGAATGTGACGATACCACCATCACCCACAGCCAAATGAACTCCACCGAGTTTGGCTGGTATTGCCGCCGCCTCACCGTGAACCACAGCGAGCTCACTTCGGAATACCCCTTCCTCAACAGCAGCAACATGCAATTTGATCATTTCACCATGACGGGCAAATATTCGTTCCAGTATTGCACCGATGTGGTGATCCGCCATTCCAACCTGAAAACAAAAGACGCCTTCTGGCATGCGAAAAACGTGCGGGTGGAAGACAGTGTCATTCAGGGCGAATACCTGGGCTGGTATTCCGAAAACCTCCATCTTATCCGCTGCAAAATCATCGGCACCCAGCCCCTTTGCTACTGCAAGAACCTGATCCTGGAAGATTGCGAAATGCAGGACGCCGATCTGTGCTTTGAACGCAGCAGCGTACAGGCCACGGTAAACGGCCATATCATCAGCGTAAAAAACCCCTTGCCCGGCAGCCGTATCCTTGCCGATTCCATTGGCGAAACCATCCTGGAAGAAGGCTTCAAAAACTGCACCGTCGCCACCCGCTGACCCCATCCAATATACCTTTCACAGCCTTTCGGTAGTGCGCCGAAAGGTTTTTTGTTTCGTAATTGTTACAAATTTTGTCGAATATCATTCTTTTGGTTTATACTTTATTGATATTTTTATTCTTTTATTTATAATCATTGGTGCAGGTGGAAAAAATTGTTTATTCATAATCCGCGTGGAAGAAATATGTTTCAAACCTGCAACAATATAAGAATAAGGGGACGTACAACATGCAGCAACTGAAGGTTATCATCGCCGACGACAACACCGAGATCCGTGAACACCTCGCCCACTACCTGCAGGAAGAAAGAACCATCCATGTAGCAGGTCAGGCAGAAAACGGCCTGGAAGCCATTGATCTTATCCGGGACGAAAAGCCCGATTTGCTCCTCCTTGACATGATCATGCCTCATCTGGACGGCTTTGGTGTTTTGCAGTATATTCAACAGCTTCCCAAGGAACATCGTCCCCGGGTGATTGTGATCACCGCGCTGAACCGTGATGACTTTGTCCGCCGCGCCATTGCCCTTGGTGTAACGTACTATATGGTAAAGCCCATCGACATCCACGTGCTGATGGACCGCATCCACGACGTGATCCGCATGAGCGATTCCTCTGCCGCGCCCCTTCCCCTGCTCCCCCTTCCCGGCCAATCCATGGACGAAAAGCTGTCCAACATCTTCCTCTCCGTTGGCATCCCCGCCCACATCAAAGGCTACCAGTTCCTGCGCGAAGCGGTCAAGCTGGTGGTGAACGACCATAACATGATCGGCGCCATCACCAAGGAACTCTACCCCACCATCGCCCATCACTTTGCCACCACGCCCTCCAAGGTAGAGCGCGCCATCCGCCATGCCATCGAAGTGGCCTGGAACCGGGGCCGTGTGGACACCCTGAACAAAACCTTCGGCTGCACCGTGGCTCTCCCCACCGAAAAGCCCACCAACGGCGAATTCATTGCCCTCCTGGCGGACAAGCTTTCCGTGGACCTGCCGGCATGAAAAGCCTTGTAAATCAAGGGGTGCAGGGAACGGGAACAGCAATGAATGTCTGAAAAGCAATCAAGAAAAAAAGCAGCCCCATTGGCGGGAGGGTTGTTAAGGAACAGTTTATCCAATAGCGAACAAACGAGCATCCGTGTTTGGATGCTCGTTTGTTTATGCAGTCCTCAAACGCAATACACAGGAATGGTGCGTATAATTGCGCCCTCCTGTGGTCTGTGGCTGCTCGACAAATTGGAATTTATCTGCCTTCTTCAAACTTAACTTTAGAAGGATATCTGCTTTCATTCATCTTTGATTTGACTTTGGCGACGTGCTCTATATCAATGTTGTAAATATTAGCAATGGCTAAAGCATAATAAATGACGTCCCACAATTCTTCATCAACTGTTCCCAAAATATCAGTACTGTTTTGTGCTTTCAACCCTTTTCTCATAGCACAAGATAATTCTCCGACCTCTTCGGATAGTTTCAAAAAGTAGTCCTTTAGCAGTTCAGGATGATAGTCTTTTTTTTTGATATAAGTCTGCAAATACTTAACCGTTGTATTTCCATCCATATAGTTTTTCACCTCATCAAATTCAAGTTTATCGCTTTCATTCTATCACGCAGAACAAGAAACAGCAAGCCTTAGCGGGCTTGCTGTTTCGGTATTTCTTTGGTGTAAAGCGAAGGACAACTCCATCCCTTCCATCCCTCTTGCTGATTGGGACTGCTTTTTTCTTACTTCAGCGCATCATATGCACCGTCCACGGATAGGTTCTGCAAGTCAAAGGCCAGGAAAGCAAAGCGGAAGGAAACGGGCTGCTTCAGATACAGCCGGTTTTTTTCCTCCGGTTCCGGGCCGCAGGAATTGCTGCCCAGCGGGCCCATGGCGCCGTCCACCAGCAGGGTGATGTTCTCCTCCCTCCCCAGCTCGTAGGTATGCTGCGCGTCGGTCAGCATTTCAGGCGTATAGTGATGGGCACTGAAGCTGAACGCATCGCCCTTCACCATCCACGCCATTCCCCTGTTATCGGCCAGCACCGCAAAGGAACAATCTTCATGGGCACCGTTTTCCTGGGGACGCACATAAGGCTCATGGGTATCATCCACGCTGCATTCCCAGCGCCCCTTCAGGGCGGCCGTTTTCTTATCGGGATAGCTTTCCATCAATCCCCTGCCCTGCCAGATGAGCCGTTCAAACCCTTCCCGGACAGCCATGCGTACGCCCAGCCTGGGCAGGTATTCGTCAATATTCCGCAAGGGCTCATAGGTGATTTCCAGCGCTACGGCGCCATCACCTGTCACCGTGTATTTCTGCACCACCCGGAAAAGCGGCGGTGTGGTCTTTTGCCCATAAACGCCGGAAATAAGCACTTCTGCGCCCTTTTCCGTCCGCTTACCCTCCAGCACCTCGTTGCGGCACAAAAGCCTGGAAAGACCCATTTTCTCCCATTTGTGGGCAATGCCGGCAAAGCCGTTGTCATTATCGGTAGGCGCACGCCAGAAATTGGCTTTCAGGCCGGCAGACAACATCTCCACGCCCTGATAAACATAGCTGCGCAAGCCTTCCCTGTCAAAAGTGACCACGGTATCCCCCGCCGTCACCTGCCATCCGAAGGGCAGCTGCAGCAGGTCAATAGGCTGTATCGGCAAAGGCAATCTTTCCTTTTTCTGTCCCCGTTTCAGTTCCACCTGATCTGCCGCCACCACATGGCCCCGCTTTGCCCACAAGGTGTCTTCTTTCAAGGTGAAGGTGAAATTCAAAAGCGCACCTTCACCGTATTCGGGCAGTTTCAATTCCACCGTTTCCTTTTCCCAGGCCCCGGCAGAAAGCTGCATTTCGCCCTGGCACAATACGTCCTTCCCCTGTACCAGCTGCCAATGGCCGTGGAACACGGAAAGGGGGGCAAAGTTCATGGTGTTCCAGAAGGTCACCTGGCCCTTTTCTTCGTCTTTCATTTCCGCCCGCACCGGCCGCAATACATGCTTGTATTCCTTCAGGCCGGTATGGGGTGTTCTGTCCGGGTACAAAAGCGCATCCACACAAAAGCAGCTGTCATGGGGCCACTCGCCAAAGTCGCCGCCGTATGCATAGAACGGCACACCGTCCTTTTCCTGCAGCAGGCCATGATCCGCCCATTCCCACACGCAGCCGCCCATCATGCGCTCATTGGCATAAAAGCGCTGCCAGTAGCTTTCCAGTTCCCCGGGGCCGTTGCCCATGGCATGAGCATATTCACACTGGAAGAAAGGAAGGTTCGGAAATTGCTCCGTCACGTCCTTCATGCTGTCCAGCCCTTCATACATGCGGCTGTACACATCGGTGGTCAGCCCCGGCTTATCCCCTTCGTAATGGATGGGCAGATCGTCCACCGCCTGTATGGCCTTTTTCATGGCCACATGGTTGCAACCGTATCCGCTTTCGTTGCCCAGGCTCCACATGATCACGCAAGGATGGTTCCTGTCCCGCTGCACCATGCGCACGCCCCGGTCCACAAACTGCTTTTCCCAGCGGCTGTCCTGAGCGATCAGGTCAAAGCTGTCAAATTCCACCACCCCGTGGCATTCAATATCCGTTTCGTCCACCACATACAGGCCGTATGCATCGCACAATTCCAGAAAACGGGGATCGTTGGGGTAATGGCTGGTGCGGACGGTGTTGATGTTGTGCTGCTTCATCAGCACGATATCCTTCACCATTTCGTGGACCGGCGTATAAAAGCCCAGCACCGGGTGGGTATCGTGCCGGTTGACGCCTTTGCACTTGATCTTTGCACCGTTGAGATAGAAAATGCCGTTTTTGATTTCCACCTTTTTGAAACCGACCTTCTGGCATTCCGCCTGGCCGTCGATGGACACGATCAGGGTATACAGGTGCGGGTATTCGGCGCTCCACTTTTTCACCTGTTTCACCATGCCGCCGCATACGCCCTCGCCATTTTGGATAGCCACTTTCCCCGCGGCCACCATCTTCTCTCCGTCCATCAGCCGGAAGGAAACCGCATCCACGCCCTGCGCCTTTACCGTCAGGGCAAACAGGCCGTCCTTCCAATCATCGGAAAGGCTGGTTTTCATCACAAGATCGTCAATTTTCTTTTCGCCGAAGGAAAGCAGGCTCACGTCCCGGAAAATGCCGCAGAAGCGCCACATATCCTGGTCTTCCATATAGGCGCCGTCAGAATACTGCAAAACCACCACTTTCAGCCGGTTTTCGCCTTCTTTGGCATACGCGGTAATGTCAAACTCGCTGCAAAGATGCGGGCACTTGGCAAACCCGGCCAGATGGCCGTTCACATACACATAATAGCAGCTGGCCACGCCGTCAAAGCGCAGCACCGTCTGCCTTCCCCGAAAACTTTCGGGCAGTGCAAAGGTGCGTTCATATACCCCCACATTGGTCTCGTCCGGAATATAGGGCGGATCATACGGAATGGGGTAACGCACGTTGGTATACTGGGGCTTGTCATACCCCTGCAATTGCCACACGCCGGGCACCCGGATGCTGCCCTTTTCCCCTTCGCCCCGGACACCGGATAATTCTTCCACTTCCCTCCAGGAGCGGTAGAAGGTAAAATCCCACCGGCCGTTCAGCAAATGAAAATACGGCGAAAGCGCCCTTTCTCCCTTCACGGCCATTTTTTCCGTGGGATAGGGCACATTGGTTGTACGCATGGGCAAACGATACAGATCGGTACAGTTCAGATCCTGAAATTCATGACGCATAAAAGTTTCCCCCATATGCATGTTTGTTTTTTTTATTGTACCACATTCCTCTGTTTTTTCATAGCCGGAAAAAGAAAAAAGCGCAGCCTTTTTCACTGCGCTTTTCGCTTTTTTCTTACACTTCCTGCAGCCACTTTTCGCCCAGCTCCACGGCCTTCAGCACCCGTTCGGGGGCAGGGCCGCCGATCAGATTGCGGGCGGAAACACAGGTGTTGAGGGAAATGGCTTCGTACACGTCCTCTTCAAACGCATCGCTCAGTTCCTTCAGTTCTGCCAGAGACATTTCATCAATGGCACAGCCCTTGCCAAGGCACTTGGCCACCAGCTGGCCCACAATGCTGTGGGCATCCCGGAAGGGCACGCCTTTCTTGACCAGATAGTCGGCACAGTCGGTGGCATTGGCAAAGCCGTCGTTGGCGCTCTTTTTCATGTTCTCGGTGCGGAAGGTGGCACTGGCCAGCATTTCGTGGAACACATGCAGGCACTTGACGATGGTATCCCGGGCGTCGAAGAAGCTTTCCTTGTCTTCCTGCATGTCCTTGTTGTAGGCCAGCGGGATGCCCTTCATCACGGTCAGCAGCGCCATCAGATCGCCGTACACACGGCCGGTCTTGCCGCGGATCAGTTCCGCCACGTCGGGGTTCTTCTTCTGGGGCATCATGGAAGAGCCGGTGGAGAAACCGTCATCCATCGTCATGAATCCAAATTCCAAACTGCTCCAAAGCACGCATTCTTCACAGAAGCGGGACAGGTGCATCATGCTGATGGAGGCGGCCGCCATGTATTCCAGCAGGAAATCCCGGTCGCTCACGCCATCCAGGCTGTTCATGGAAACGGCGGAAAGGCCCAGCTGCTCCGCCACAAATTCCCGGTCCAAAGGATAGGTGGTGCCGGCCAGGGCGCCGCTGCCAAGGGGCGATACATCCGCCGCCATTTTGGCATTCTGGAACCGGATAATATCCCGCTTGAACATCTCAAAATACGCCAGCAGATGATGGCCCAGCGTAACCGGCTGTGCCCGCTGCAGGTGCGTATAACCGGGCATCACGTCGCCCGCATGCTTTTTCGCCAGCTTCAGAAGGGTTTCTTCCATTTCGCACAGCAGCGCAATGGTTTCGTCGCAGCAATCCTTGGCATACAGGTGCATATCCAGGGCCACCTGGTCGTTCCGGCTGCGGCCGGTGTGCAGCCGTTTGCCGGCATCGCCGATGCGCTGGGTCAGCAGGCTTTCCACATGCATGTGAATGTCTTCACTGCTGGCCGGGAAATCCACTTTGCCCGCCTTGATATCCTCCAGAATGGCCGCAAGGCCCGCCTGAATGGCCGCTTCATCCTCCACCGAAATAATGCCCTGCCTGCACAGCATTTTTGCATGGGCCTGGCTGCCCCGGATATCCTGGGCATACAGCCGCTTGTCAAAGGAAATGGAGGAATGGAAATCGTCCATCAACTGGCTGGTTTCTTTTGCAAATCGTCCGCCCCAAAGCTTCATTTTTCTGTCTCCTTTATCTTCTGATACCGGCCTTCATACCAGCCGCAAATATCATGGTTTTTGCAATAGGCAATGCCGTCATGTTCAAAAATCAGATCCATCATATCCCCCGGCTGAACGGACAGCCGGTGATCCGTCAGGTTATAGCACTTCCAGCCGTTTTCTTTATCCCCCTGGAGAAAATGCAGGGGAATCTTCATTGCATAGCCGTGATGCAGCACCGTGGCCCACTTTTCTCCCTTTTCCATCAGCGCCACATCCGGGTCCTGCCAGCGGATATTGCGGCAGGTTGCCGAAGGGTTTTGTCCGTCCACCGCTACGATTTTTTCTTTGTCCGTTGCGGACAGATGCGTAAAGCCGGCTGCCTGCCAATCGGTGATCACCAGGTTCAGCTGCCCGTCGCCCCGCACACCGCAGCCGCCGTCTATGGCGGCAATGCGCCTTTTTTCATCAATCACCGGCCCGTGCTGCAGCAAGTTTTCGTCATACAGCGCCACCGGCCAGTGGCCAGCCACCACATATTTGTCAAAGCTCCATCCCTTGCCCCGGAAATCGTCCAGTTTCAAAAGATCGAACGCATTGTCCATGGCGGCAATTTCGTCCATCCTCTCGTGGGGCAAGCCGCCGTGCACAAAATGGAAATGCTCCGTTTCCAGCACCGTGGGCAGCTGCCGGATGAAATCCATCTCTTTCCGGAAATGACATCGGATGGCGGAAAAGAACGCAGGCAGGTCACCGTTTTCATCCATTTCCAGGTGCATTTCCCGGGCCATTTCGCCCACCACGCTGCTGCCCCACCATTTTTCGGCGCCCACGGAGAAGCGGATCACTTCTTTCAGCGTTTCCTTGTCTTCCTCTTCCAGCAGGCACAGCCGCCACAAATCCACATTGCCCATCAGAGGGAACACATTGTCCCGCCCGGCCAGCTCCATCACATACCGGAGGGTGCCCAGGCTATCCGGCCCTTTTTCCAGAATGTCCCCCACAATGATCAGGGCATCTTCGTCGGAGAAGGCCGCTTCGTCCAACAGCCGCTTCAGCAAATGGCCATGGCCGTGGATATCGCTGGTCACCAGCACGCGCCTGTACGCTTTCAGCGCCGCCTTTTGCACACTTACCTGCACGTCCTTCTCCCCTTTCCTTTTCATAACCTGTATATTATAACAAATCCAGCCTTTTTTCACAAGCAAAAACCGGATGGAATGGTGTACTTTCCCTGTTCCATCCGGCTGTTTTTTAAATGAAATTACTTATCCTGCTTTTCGGCTTCTTCCTTGGCAAGGGCCTGAACCTTGAGCGGCAGGCCGAAGAGGTTGATGAAGCCTTCGGAATCGTGATGGCTGTACAGATCTTCGCTGTCGCCGAAGGTGGCGATCTTTTCCATGTACAGGCTGCACTTGGCGGTGACGCCGGCACCGAAGCAATTGCCCTTATACAGCTTCAGCTTGGAGGAACCGGTCACGTTCTGCTGGGTGCTGGTCACGAAAGCGGAGAGGGCTTCCCGCAGGGGGGTATACCACTGGCCGTTGTACACCAGGTCCGCAAACTTCAGGGCCACCTGCTGCTTGTAGTGCTGGGTTTCCTTGTCAATAGTGATTTCTTCCAGGTTGTTATGGGCGGCATACAGCAGGGTGCCGCCGGGAGTTTCGTACACGCCGCGGCTCTTCATGCCCACCAGACGGTTTTCCACCATGTCCACAATACCCACGCCGTTGCGGGCAGCGATTTCGTTGGCCTTTTCCAGCAGAGCCACGGCATCCATCTTCTCGCCGTTGATGGCCACAGGAATGCCCTTTTCGAAATCCACAGTCACATATTCGGGTTCATCGGGCGCATCTTCGGGCAGGGTGCACACCAGGGGCACATGCTTGGGCATTTCCAGTTCGGGATATTCCAGCTCGCCGCCTTCGTGGGAAAGATGCCAGATGTTCTTGTCCATGGAATAGGGACGCTTCTTGGTCACGGGCACGTCAATGCCGCGGGCCTTGGCATAATCGATAGCGTCTTCACGGCTCTTGATATCCCAGATACGCCAGGGGGCGATGATCTTCATGTGGGGATCGAAAGCCTTGATGGTCAGTTCGAAACGAACCTGGTCGTTGCCCTTGCCGGTGCAGCCATGGCAGATGGCGGTGCAGTTTTCCATGTGGGCAATTTCCACCAGCCGCTTGGCGATCAGGGGACGGGCAAAAGAGGTGCCCAGCAGGTATTTATTTTCATACACGGCGCCGCACTGCAGGGTGGGCCAGATGAAATCTTCCACGAATTCTTTTTTCAGATCGGCGATGTACAGCTTTTCAGCACCGGTCTTCTTGGCTTTTTCGTGAAGGGGTTCCAGTTCTTCGCCCTGACCCACGTCACCGGCCACGCACACCACGTCGCAATCGTAATTTTCCTTCAGCCACGGAATGATGATGGAAGTATCCAGACCGCCGCTGTAAGCCAACAAAACACGCATTTTAGCCATTGCTTTTGCCTCCAAATTCAATTTACTGGCATAGTATACATCCGTTTGCATAAAATTGCAATAGGTTTTGGAAAATTTCTTTGATTTTTTTATTATTATGCAAATTTCATTGTATATTCCGTATAAAACGCAGAATTGACAAATATTTTTACCTTTGTTAAAATATATCGTACAAACACACACAAATAAAGGAGCGTTTCCTATGAAGCACACCACCTATCCCCTGCATGTGGCCGGCCTTGTGCGGGACCTGCCCATCTGCCGTGTGAACGACAACCTCTACATCGGCGCTTTTGTCATCTTTGGCGATGTGGAGCTGACGGAATGCTGCGCCCGGGATCTTTTGAAAGTAGCCCCGGAACACGATATCATCATCACCGCCGAATCCAAGGGCATTCCCCTGGCTTATGAGATGGCTAGGCAAAGCGGCAACAACCGCTACCTCATTGCCCGGAAAATCCCCAAGCTGTATATGAAGAACGTATTCACTGTGAAGGTGAACTCCATCACCACCGCCAAGGAACAGACGCTGTGCATCGATGAAGAAGACGCCAACTTCATGAAGGGCAAACGGGTGCTGATCGTGGACGACGTCATCTCCACCGGCGAATCTTTGTACGCCGTGGAACAGCTGGTGGAAAAGGCCGGCGGCAATATCGTAGGCAAAATGGCCATCCTGGCCGAAGGCGATGCCCAGGCCCGCCCCGACATCATCTACCTGGAAAAGCTGCCCCTCTTCCATCCCGACGGCACCGTGATGGAATAAAAGCACAAACAAATACCGCTGTTCCTTTCCGGAGCAGCGGTTTTCATTTATTTTCGGTTGGGCCGTCTTTTGATTTTCAGCATGGTGATCACATCATCCGTCTTCAGCGCACCATTCAGCGGAATCCAAAGCCACTTGCCGTCATGCAGCGTAGCCGTTTCGTCATAAATCTTCTGAATGTGTTCAGAAACAGAATCCCGGATGGCTTCAAACTTTTCCCTCTCCGCTTTGCCGTAGGTGATCAGCAGTACGGCTTCCCCTTCCTTTGCATAGAAGGTACACAAGGTTTTGCCGCCCCGGCGGTATTTGTATTCCACCTGCCATTGACCAAAGCCCTTATCCCACAATCTGTCCATATCATATAGGGCATCCATGGCCGCGGTCATCCCTTCCCAAATCTCTGCCGTTTTTTCCGGCAATAAAGAGATGAATGTTTCTTTCCAATGCTCACTCACGTCTTCTTCTCCATTCATAGAAATTCATACAGGACGGCATCTTTCCGTACACCTCCTGCCTTTTTATAGCAGGCACAGGCAGCGCAGTTCTCTTTTTCGGTCAGCAAAAACATCTTGCTGCAACCCATTTTCTTTACATATTCCGTAATATAGCACATCAGGCCGGTTCCATAACCATGTTTCTTATAACCATCCATCACATCGATGGCATGCAGATAAAATGCACACCGGCCATCCGGCTTCATCATTCGGTACCCAAAGGCAAATCCAACAATCTTTTCGGATTCCGCTGCCACAAAGCCAACTGCATTTTCCTGATGCAGAAAATCCATAACCTGCTCATGGGTGTAAACGGTTTGCTGATCGTCCACAAACGCCGCCATCAGCAGCGCATCCTTTTCTTCCAACAACCTGTATTCCATCAATCCAGTTCCTTCACAAAGCAAATAATCCGGTTGGCTTCCTCAAAGCCGCAGGCCAGATGAAATTGCAGGCTTTCGGTATTGTCCAGCTCACAATCGCTGGCAAATTCACGGCAGCCCATTTCCTTTGCCCATTCCTGCGCCTTGCCAAGCAACGCCCGGGCTACGCCAAGGCCCCGCATGGCATCCTCCACATAAATCCCTTCCAGATACCCAACCGGGCTTTCTTCCGTGCCTTCCACGTAATCATGCCGCAGGGAAGCAAGGCAGATGCCGCAAAATGCACCTTCTTCCCGGGCGAGAAACGCAGCCTTTTCCGCTTCGCCAATGTATTCTGCCGCACATTCCAGCATTTCTTCTTCCGTATTCCCGGGCCACAGCTTCGTCAAAAGGACTGCAGCGCTTTTTGCATGCTCTTTTTCCGCTTTCATCAGCCGCACGATGCTCACACCCCTAAATTTTTAAATACGCAAAAAACCACCTTTGTTTCAGGTGGTTTTTGCAGTGCCGGAAAAAACCTGTGAATCAGGCTTCTTCGGTGACCACGGTCTGGGTGGCGGCACGCTGCACGTAGCCGCTGCGCAGGCAACGGGTGCACACGTTCACACGCATGGGACGGCCGTCCACAACGATGCGAACCTTCTGCACATTGGGAGCCCAAGTGCGGTTAGACTTGCGTTCGGAGTGGCTCACGTTGTGACCGCTCATACGGCCCTTGGCACATACTTCACAAAACTTGCCCATTGTAAATTACCTCCCGGGGTAAATTGCTTTTGGTGACGCAGTTGCCTGCGATACATCCATAATTGACAGCTTTGCTATTGTAACACATTCACTTTCCAATTGCAAGCGTTTTTTCACATTTTCCATGCCCCTTTTTTCTTTTTTTGATAAAAATATCGTCTTTCTTTCTTTTCCACCTTTTTCTTCCCATTTTTCCTATTTTGTGTTATACTTTCTTCAATAACACAAGGGAGCGTGTATCGATGCGGATTGCAGAGCTGCCAAAGGAACAATTTGAAGGTTACGAACTGGTATTCACCTACGACAGCCGTGCCTATTATGACCTGCGCATTCGTTCCACCGAGAACGTCTTCTCCGCAGAGTTCGTCCGCACGCCCTGTCCCCTGATCCACAAGGAATTCACAGACGCCCTTTTTGCCCCCCACTGGGATGATCCCCGTGCTTTTGGCCTGTGGGACGGGCAGAAGCTGCTGGCTGTGATGGAAATCACTCCCGAAAACTGGAACAACCGCCTGCGCATCACCAACCTGTTTGTCCAGGAAGGCTTCCGGCGAAGAGGGTACGGCACATTGCTTATGACCAAGGCCCGGGAAATTGCAAAAGCTCAGGGGCATCGGGCGCTGATCCTGGAAACCCAAAGCTGCAATTCCGCCGCCATTGCCTTTTATCTTTCCCAGGGGCTCAGCTTCATGGGCTTCAATGCCTGTGAATACGGAAACGATGATATTCAAAAGCACGAAGTACGCATTGAAATGGGCTGTTTCCTGTAATTTTTTCTTCCGTACATTCCCATTATCCGGAAGCATTATCTGTCATGCTTCCGGTTCTTTTTTCGCTGAAAAATTGCTTGGAAAATATTTAGTATTTTTTGATACTCATTCATAAATATGCATCCATTTCTTTGGCATAATAAGCAGGTACCCAAGCAAAAGGAGGACTTACACCATGCAATTCAGGCGTATCCGTGATATGCGAGAGGACGCCGACCTGACCCAGACCCAGATCGCTGAACACCTTGGCATCGCACAGACCGTTTACAGCCGTTACGAACGCGGCTACCAGACCATCCCCCTGCAGCTGCTGATCTGCCTGGCCGATTATTACAACGTTTCCCTGGATTACCTGACCGGCCGCTGCGATCAGCCCCGCTCCCATCTTCAGGACAAAAAAGAAAAACGCTGATTACATTTAAATAAATAATAAAAAGAACAGGCTCTCCCCGGAAATTACCGGGACAAGCCTGTTCTTTTTGCATAATTTTACTTATTTGCGGGGGCCATACCAGAAGGTAAGCTCGATGGTCTTGATTTCGGCCATGCATTCCGCATTGCGGTCGATGGGCGTGGGGGTCACGCCGGTCAGGTCGCCATAGCGCACACGGGCATTATCGCGGGGAACCGCCGTCACCCATTCGTTGAACAGGTTCACACGGGTGCAGATCTTGTTGTCGCTGGTGGTGTAGGGACGGCCCTTGAAGCGGTACACTTCCCCATTGATCTTGCATTCGGTAATGTCCACCACCCAGTTGGGGTACAGCACTTCGCCGTTGGCAATGCCCAGCGCAGAGAAGGCCGTGGAGGCAGAAAAGCCCTTGTCGGAGCCGGTGAAATCCAGCGCCACCTTATAGGTGCCTTCCCCGTTGATCACCGCATCCGTCGCCACCACGCCGGGGCTGATGGTATCGGGCTGGTATTCGTCGCCCACGCTGTAGGAAAGGGCCCAGCTGCCGTCGCTCCACATGATCCAGGCAACGGCTTTGTCATCCCCTGCCAGCACCACGTCACTGCGGAAGGAATCGGGGGCGTCTGCCATCTGTGCATCCAGCCTTGCTTTCGCCGCCTGCTTCACTTCTTCTTCCGTCCTATCCTTTTCGCTTTCCGCATTGCGGCCGGCATACATCTTGCCCAGCTCTTCATCGGAAAATTTCAGTTCCTTGCGGATAAAGAAGCCGCTGCAGTCCCACAGGCAGGAGGTGTAGCCGTAATAGTCGCACAGGTCCAGGAAACGGGTGTGATAGTTGAGAGTGTTGTCTTTCAGGATGCCGTCGCCGCCGGGCAGGGCGCCGTATTCACCAATCACCACGCCAATGCCCTGCTTGGTGAACTTTTCCATGCGGGCCAGGGTTTTGTCCATGTTTTCATAGTCCCGCTTGGTGCCCCAGGCGGTGGCGCTGGCAGCATCGGTATCCCCGCAATAGGACCAGGGATCATAATAATGCACGGAAATGAGCAGCTTGTCTTCCGCCGTATCGGTGGGCATTTTGAAGCGGTTATCGCAGGTCTGGGCAATGTTGGTGCCATAGCCGGGAATGAGCAGGAAACGGGTGGCGTTGTTGCCGCCGGTGGAACGTACGGTATCCACAAAGGCCTGGTTCACTTCATTGGCCAGGGCATAGCGTTCGTCGTCGGAAAGGTAGCTCTTAACGGAGTCGTTGCAATACAGGGCGGAGTCTTCGTCAAACCGGGCGCCGATTTCTTCATTGGCGCCTTCAAAAATCACATAATCGGAATAATCCTTGAAATACTCGGCAATCTGTTTCCACATGCCCTTGTAGGCTTCCATGGCCAGGGCACGGGTTTCGGGGTTTTCGGAGCCGAACATGCCCCACCAGCCGCCATCCCAGTGGTCGTTGATGATCACATACATGCCGGCATTGCGGGCATAATCCACAATCTCCTTCACCCGGGCCAGGTACGCTTCATCCAGTGTATAATCGCCTTCGTTCAGGTGCGAAGCATTGGTCATCCATGCCACGGGAATGCGGATGGTATCAAAGCCATAGGCCTTCATGCCATTGAGCATTTCCTGGGTGGTCACCGGCTGGCCCCAGCCCACTTCGTATTCGGTGGGTGCCTTGCCGGTATTGCCGCCCATGCCGAACTTGCGGGCGTCGCAGGCTTCCATGGTGTTGCCAAGGTTGGTGCCGTTGCCCATCAGCCGGGTGAATTCCAGGGAAGAAATGCCTTCCCGCATCACGCCGTCGTCAGCGCTTTCCGCCACGGCCATGCCGGGGCATACCATGGCCGCGATCAGCAGGAAACAAACCATTGCGCGGATCGTTTTTCCTTTGCCAAACATTGCAAATCATCCTTTCAAAAGTATTGTAAACGTTTTCATGCCCTTATTATAACATATTTGTCCCATTATGCAACGTGTTTTTTCACATTTTTCCTTTCCTGCCCTTCATTTTTCTGCTATACTGCCAGTATCACGCTGCAAAGGGGACACCGTATGGAAATCCTGCACAAAACCGATGCTTTCGTCGTTTGCATAAAGCCTGTGGGTCTGGACGCCGAAAGCGAATGCCCGGCCCGGCTGAAGGAAATGCTGGGCGGTGAAATTTTCACACTGCACCGGCTGGACAAAAACGTGGGCGGCGTGATGGTCTATGCCCGCACAAAGCAGGCTGCCGCCTCCCTTTCCCGCGCCATTCAGGAAGGCACCATGGTGAAGGAATACGTGGCCTGGGTGCAGGGCGTGGTGGAAGAAGAAGGCGTGATGGAAGATTTTCTGTTCAAAGATGCCCGTAAAAACAAAGTGTTTGTTGTAAAGAAAAAACGGGCCGGCGTAAAGGATGCAAAGCTTTCTTACCTGCGCCTGAAAACGGACGAACGGCAAAACAGCCTGGTACAGGTGCGTCTGTATACCGGCCGCAGCCATCAGATCCGGGTACAGTTTGCCAGCCGGAAGCACCCCTTGCTGGGGGATCACAAATACGGTGCCCGGGATGACCTTTCTTCTCCCCTGCTTTTTTCCTTCCGCATTGCTTTCCCCTGGCAGGGAGAAACCCTCACCTTCTCCGCCCTTCCGCCATGGGCATAAAAAAAGAACAACGTCCCAAATAAACGTTGCTCTTCCCAAGATGCCGCTGCCCTCTATTTTTTCACCCGCTATGTTAAGCAGGCTGGTGCCCTGCGATGATTTTTTGCCTTCCCCTGGCATGCCTTGCGGCAAGGGGGCCTGACAGCCGATCAAACGACCCGGGTTCCATTTTGTGAAATGTGGGTAAAAACAGAAAACTGGCGCACACCTCAGGATCTGTCTTTATTATACATATTCCAGCTGTCCTTGTCAATCAGAAATCCGCTTCCGTTTCCAATACCCTGCGAATTTCCCTGTCATAAAAATCGCACAATTCGTTGGCCGTTTCCATATCCGCCGCCTCGCTCACAATGCGCACAGCCGGCCGGATGCCGTCCGGCACAATGGTGGCATAGCCCTTTTCATGCTGCACCTGCATCCCTTTTTTCAGGGTATACGGCAGGGCAGCTTTTTTGCATAATGCATACAGAATACGGCTCTTGTCCTGTTCCGGGCAGTTCACCTCCCGGCACACAATGCTGGTCCCCGGCACCGCTTCCAGCAGCATTTCCAAAGGCCCCTCCTTCATCGCTTCGCCGATCATCCACAAGCCCGCCAGGCCATCCTCCATCCGCCTTTGCTGGCACAGGCACAATTCGCTTTCATCCGCCTGCTCCCACGTGTACATCCTTCCGGCGGAGCGCGGCACATCCGGCAGGTCATACATGCATCCCTGCTGTTCAGCCATAAGTTTCAGGCGCAAAAGGTCCACTTGCGTTCTGTCCACCGGCCCCTTTTCCGTTATGCAATCCAGCTGCCTTCCGTCTTCCGAAAGCAGAAACCCCGTTTCCCCTTCCCTCAGCGAACGGGCATCGCCTTGAACACAGCGCACTTTCCGTGCCCCCAGTTTCTTCAGCCCCCATGCCGCCGTTTTCAGTATCTCCCCGTTTTCGCAGTACAATGCCACCGCAGAAAGCAACGGCTTTTGCCTAAAAGCCGGTAAAACCCGGGAAAAGTAAATGTCCTTCACTCCGGAAAGCCGGCTCATTTCCCCGCATGCACAGCCGGCCCTTCCCCCGCCTTCCAGGTATGCACCTTCCATTTTTCGGCGGATATCGCTGCTCACCGGCACCCCGTTTTCGTCCACCAGCACCAGCTTGTCTTCCCGGGCCAGCATGCCGCCGTCCGCTTTCAATGCCGTTACCATTTCGCCAAGCATGCCTGCCGTCATGGTTTCGCCATGCTTCACCTGCACGCCCATCACTTCCATGGCGCCCGTCACTACTGCCTGCAACCCCTGGGCTCCCTGATGGCCGGTAATCACGTTTTTCAGCTTTGCCGCTTTCACAAAGGCTGCCGCCAGCCGGCACGCATGGTCGGCACTGCGGCACAAAACGCCGTCCTCTTCCCAAATGCATCCGTTTCCCGTTTCCTGCATGCTTTCCGTAAGCACAGCGCCGGAGGGCGTTTTTACACAGGGCCACAATTTCACCCCGGCATGCAGCACCGTATGGGCGCCTGCCTGGGCACCCTGACCCAGGCTGCAGCCCCGCCGCAGCACCGCGCCGCCCTTTGCTGCGCTCTCATCACAGGCCACACACCCCTCCAGCCGTGCCTTTGCCCCGATCTGCACACCGTTCCACAGGCAGCAGTCTTCAATTACCGCACCGCTGCCGATGCGGCAGTTTTCGCCGATCACAGCATTTTTGATCACCGCGCCGCTTTCGATCTCCGTTCCTTTGCCTACTGTAAACAACCCTTGCAGATGCACGCCTGCCTGGATCGTGGCGCCTCTGTCCACGCCCCTTTGGCAAAGCAGGTCCATTTTCCCCTGCAAAAGATCCATCTGTGCCGAAAGGTAGGCCTCCTGGTTGCCCACATCGCACCAATACCCCTGCATTTCATAGCCGTACATGGGCAATTTTTTCTGCAATAGCAAGGGAAAAATATCCCGGCCAAAGTCCGGCATGCCTTCCGGGGAAATATGATCAAAAATTTCTTTGTTCAGGATATAGATACCGGTGTTCACCAGGTTGGAATAGGCGTGGCTCCAATCGGGTTTTTCCAGAAAGCGCTGAATGCGCCCGTCCTCCCCTGTCATCACCACGCCGTATTGCAGCGGCACCTTTACACGTTTCAATACCAGCGTGGCCAGCGCCCGCTTCTTTCTGTGAAATTCCAGGGCATCCGTCAGGTCGCAATCCGTCAATCCATCGCCGGATAACACAAAAAACGTATCCTCCAGCTGTTCCTGCGCCATCCTGATGCTGCCTGCCGTACCCATGGGGCAGGTTTCCTCAAAGCAGGTGATGCGCAGGTGCTCGTTTTCTTTTTTTCCAAGAAACGCCCTGATTTTTTTCGCCTGATAGCACAAGGTCACCCCCACGTCTCCGATGCCGTGCTTTCGGATCAGCTCCAGTGTATAGGCCAACAGGGGCCTTCCAAGCATGGGCACCAGGGGCTTGGGCGTGGTACAGGTCATGGGCCTGAGCCGGATTCCTTCTCCGCCTGCCATGATCATTGCCCGGATTGCCACATCCATCGCTCCTTTTTCTTTATTCCTGTTCCTTTATTATGTGCCGGAGCAGATGCACATATGCCTTTCTTTCTTCGCCATATTTCGGTCATAAAAGGTTTACGATTTCGCTCTTGCATTTTAATGAAAAAAGTGTTATTACTTAAGGAGAATGCATTTGCATCCTTATGTTCCATTTTATGGTAATTTTACAGTAAAGGACCCAAAATCATGGAAATTAACTGGTATCCGGGGCACATGGCGAAAGCCAAACGCCTTTTATCCGAACAGCTGAACCGGGTGGACGTGGTGGTGGAGTTGTGCGATGCGCGCCTGCCTTTTTCCAGCCGTAACCCGGACCTGGCCAAGCTGACCGAAAAGAAAGAAAAAGTGCTTATCCTCGGCAAGGCCGACCTGGCCGACCCGAACGTAACAAATGAATGGCTGCGCATTTTCCGCCGGGAAGGGCTTCAGTGCGCTGCTTTGGATATGAACAAGCAGGCAAAACAGGCCCTGAACCTGATCGACCGGGCCGCCAAAGAAACGGTGGAACGCGCTGCCCAGCGGGGCATCCGCAAAACCGTGCGCGCCATGGTGGTGGGTGTGCCTAACGTGGGCAAATCCACCTTCATCAACCGTCTCCACGGCGGCAGCATTGCAAAAGTGGGCGATATGCCCGGCGTCACCCGCTCCAACCAGTGGGTGAAGATTTCTCCCTATCTGGAACTGATGGACAGCCCCGGTCTTCTCTGGCCGCGGCTTGACGATCAGGTGGCTGCCAAGCGGCTTTCCTACATCGCCGCCATCCGGGACGAAGTGCTGGATACCGCCCATCTTGCCATCCAGCTGCTGGAGGATCTGAAAATCATGGCTCCAAAGGCCATGCAGGAACGGTTCAAAATCAAAGACATGTCCCTCACCGGTGCAGATCTTTTGGACGCCGTGTGCAAAGGCCGCGGTTTCCTGATGAAGGGCGGCGTGATGGACTGGGAGAGGGCATGCAAGATCGTTCTGGACGAATTCCGGGGCGGCAAGCTGGGCCGTATCACCCTGGAAGCCCCCGCCCGGGAGGAAGCCGCCCATGAATAAAAAGCGCATGGAACGGCTGCAGCTTCTTACCCAGACCGATATGCCCCTTTGGGAAAAAGGCATCCTTTTTGCCGGGATGGATGAAGCCGGCCGGGGCCCCCTTTGCGGAAACGTGGTCACCGCCTGTGTCATCATGCCCAAAGAGCCCCTTCTGGAATGGGTGGACGACAGCAAAAAGCTTTCCCCCAAGCGCCGGGAAGAGATGTACGACCGCATCATGGAAGAAGCCCTGTACGTGGGCATCGGCCAGGCGGACCCGGAAGAAATTGACCGGGTGAACATCCTCCAGGCCACCAAAAACGCCATGCGGCGTGCCGCCGAAAACTGCCCGGCCTCCCTTTACCTCATCGATGCCCTGGAGGGCCTTGGGTTAAACGGCGAAGAAAGGGGCATCATTCACGGTGACGCCGTGTGCTACTCCATTGCTGCCGCTTCCATCATTGCCAAAGTGACCCGGGACCGGCAAATGGAAGAGTTGGACCGGCTTTACCCCGGCTATAATTTCCAGCAGCACAAGGGCTACGGCACCGCCCAGCACATTGCTGCCCTGAAGGAGCTGGGCCCCTGCCCTGCCCACCGCCGCAGCTTCATCAAAAACTTCGTATGAACATTGTAACGCTTGGCCTTTTGGGCGAATGGAAAGCGGAGCGCACCCTGAAGAAGAAAGGGATGCGCATTCTGGCGCGCCGTTATCGCGCCGGCCGTGATGAGATCGACCTGATCGCCCGGGACGGGGATATGCTGGTGTTCGTGGAAGTGAAATACCGTCCCAAAGGGCAGATGGGCGACGGCGCCGCTTTTGTTACCAGGCAAAAGAAATGCCACATTATCCGTGCCGCCTGCCATTATCTGGCCGCCCACCCGTCTCCTGTGTACCGCTTTGACGTGGTAGAGATCACCGCCGCCGGTGTGCGGCATATTCAAAATGCTTTTTAAGGAGCCGTTATGCTTTCAAACAAGAAACGCACGCTCATTTTTATCGGAATCGCCCTTGTGCTGGCACTGGGCATTTATTTCATTGCCCGTCCCGCCCCCAACACCGCCACTTACGACAACCTGATCGCAAATGGCCTTTTTGAAGAAACGGACGAAAGCGGCATGCCGGCCTTCTGGCATACAGGCTCTTATTTCCATAACGGCGAAACCGCCTTTGACATTACGGCAGAGGGCGCCCATATCGTCAATTCCCGCCTCAATGACGCCCGCTTTGCCCAGACGGTATCCGTCGCCCCCAACACCCTTTACTGCCTGCGCGGCTACATCAGGGCCGAAGCGGAAGGCGGCCTGGGGGCCAACCTTTCCATTGAAGATGTGTACACTTTTTCCGAGTCCGTCTATTCCACCGGCGGCGAATGGCAGGAAGTGTTCCTGTACGGCATGACCGGCGAAAAGCAGACCCACGTCACCATCTATGCCCGCCTTGGCGGCTACAGCGGCGAAAGCACCGGCGAAGCCTGGTTCCGGGATATCACCATGAACCGGGTGGACGAAGTGCCGGAAGGCTATTATGCCCAGAATTTTTACTCCCGTGCAGATACCTCTGCCCCCACCCCGGCGAAAGAAAAAACCGGCGCTTTTACCATCCTGTTTGTTTGCCTTCTGTATACAGCCCTTTTCCTTTTCCTTACCTCCAGATTGCCCGTCGGCGCATCTTCCTCCCCCCGGAAGCAGATGCAGTTTCTTTCGGTGCTGGGGGTATTGCTGTTTGCCTTCGTCAGCCGCCTGATCGCCTGCTTTCTGGTACCCGGGTACGACGTGGATATCGGCTGCTTCGTTGCCTGGGCCAACCACATGGCTGACGTGGGCCCGGCGCAGTTTTATAACACCATCTCCTTCTGCGATTACCCTCCGGGGTATATGAATATCCTGTGGCTCATCGGGCTGATGGGCCGCATGGCCGGCGGCGTGACGGAATGGATGGTCAAAATGCCTTCTGTCATCAGCGACGTGCTCATTTGCCTTGTTTTGTACCTGGAAGGAAAAAAGCGCGCCAATCACCGCACTGCCCTGCTGGTTTCGCTGTTCTTTGCCCTGAACCCCGTCTCCTTTGTTTCCGGCGCCTGCTGGGGACAGACGGACAGCCTGATGGCGCTGCTGCTGCTTTTGAGCGTGGTCAGCCTGCTGCACAAAAAATGGATCTGGGCACTGCCGGCCTATGTGGCTGCCGTGCTGATGAAGCCCCAGGCGCTGATGTTCGGCCCCATGGGCGTGGCTGCTTTGGTCCTGCACCTGAAAAACGAAAAATGCAGCAAAAAAGCCCTGCAGGATCTGCTGATCGGCATCGGCTTGTCCCTTTGCGTGTTCTGCGCCTTTGCCCTGCCTTTCCTCACCCGGCTTTCGCCCGAAACCTACCTGAAAGCCTGCTATGAAGGGGAAGCGCTGAATGACCGGCTCCGTTTTCTGTACGAAAACCCCGATTTGAAACAGCTTGATGGCTTTACGCTCAACGCCGGCTTCTTCGGCAGCCTGTTCAACGGCATCCAATACCTCTTCCGCCTCTACGGAAACACCATGGGTTCCTACGGCTATGTCACCATCAACGCCTGCAACCCCTATTTCCTGCTGGGGCTGAACTGGTATCCTTCCAATAACAATGCATCGCTTGCGGCGGTATTGTTCACCCTGCTGATCGCCATCCTGCCCGCCCTTGTTTCCTGCATTCTTCATCGCAAAGAAGCATGGCAGAAGGATGTTTCCCTTCTTTCCGTCATCGGCCTTTCCGCACTGCTTTCCCTTTCCGTCTGCGTGCTGCTTTTCACCGGCAACCTCACCTATTCTTCCCTGTCCACCTGCATGATCCTCTATGCCGTTTTGCTCTGCTGCTCCCAGTTCCTCATCCGGGGCGAAATGAAGCAGCTGCCCGCCCTTTCAGCCGCTATGCTGGCCCTTCTTTTCTGCTGCGCCGGCATGATGCACGAAAGGTATCTTTTCCCGGTGATCGTGCTGCTGCTGGCAGGCTATGCCCTGACGAAGGACCGCCGGCTGCTTTCCCTTTCCCTGCTCCTTACCCTTTCCGGGTTCATCAACATCGCCTGCGTGCTGGACCGCAACATCCGCATCGGCGGCGTGGAAGCCCATCTTACCGCGCCCCTGTGTTCCATTGAAAGCGATATGACGTGGCTGGAATACCTTTCCGCCGTCCTCACCTGCCTCAGCGCCATGCTTTGCGTATACACGGCCCTTTCTCCCGTGCGTGCCCGTGCTGCACAAACCCAGGAAGCACCTGAAGCCCATGAAGAGAGCACGCACACAAAGCCCGCTTACGAAACGCCTTTCCTCCCCGCCCTGACCATCCGGGATCTCCTCATCATGCTGTGCGGCACGGCGCTGTATGCTGTGCTTGCTTTCAGCAACCTTGGCTCCACCAAGGCCCCGGAAACAGCCTGGGTCACACAAAGCGATACCGAATCGGTGCTGCTGGACCTGGGAGAAGAGAAGACCTTCTCCGTCCTCTATTATCAGGGCATCCACTGGAGCAACAGCACCTTTACCGTGGAAGCCGGCACCGACCAGATGATCTGGGATTCCCGCCAGGGCAACATCAGCTATGGCGACTGCTTCAAATGGCAGTACCTTACCGGCACCAATTACACCCCCCTCACCGGCCGGTATGTGCGCATCACCGCCGGCGCCTATGACCAGACCCTGAAAGAAATCATCCTCCGGGATGCCGCAACCGGCGAACCCATCCCCTATACCATCATTGAAAACTACGCCAACGAAACCGCGCTTTTCATTCAGGACGAGCAGGATTCCCTGGAGGGCGAGCCGGGCTGGTATAACTCCACCTATTTTGACGAAATCTACCATGCCCGCACCGGCTATGAGCACCTCCATTCCCTGCCCACCTACGAAACCAGCCATCCGCCCCTTGGCAAAGTGTTCATCAGCTGGGCCATTGCCATTTTCGGCATGAACCCCTTCGGCTGGCGCTTTGCCGGTGCCCTGGCCGGTGTGCTGATGCTGCCGGGCATGTATCTGCTGGGCCATCTGCTCATCAAAAAGAAGTGGGGCGGCCTGTTCGCCATGCTGATGATGGCGTTTGACCTCATGCACTTTACCCAGACCCGCATCGCCACCATCGACAGCTTTGTGGTGCTGTTCATCATCTGGGCTGTCTACTTCATGCTGCGCTGGTTCCGGATGGACTTTTTCGGCAAGCCTTTCTGGAAAACACTGGTCCCCCTTGCCCTGTCCGGCCTGTTCTTTGGCCTGTCCATTGCCAGTAAGTGGACCGGCGTGTACAACGGCGTGGGCCTGGCCTTCATTTTCTTCTGGGGCATTTTCCGCCGGTACAACCTGTGGAAGGAAAGCGGCGCCGGCAAGGAAAATTTCTGCAAGCTGCTTATCTCCGTTGCCAGCTGCCTTGTGTTCTTCGTAGCCATTCCGCTAATGATTTACTACCTGTCCTACATTCCCTACTTTGCATGGGATGGCGGTGTCACCGTAAAAAAAGTCATCGAAGCCGCCGTGGGCGATTATTTCACCACCGGCCAGATGGGCGGCATGCTGGGCTACCACGGCCAGCCGGGGCTGGGCATGGATCATGATTTCTATTCCCCCTGGTACGAATGGCCGGTGATCGGCAAGCCCATGTGGTACTGGAATTCTTCCAACAACACCCCCGAAGCCTCTTCCACCCTGATGGCGCTGGGCAATCCCGGCGTGTGGTGGGTAGGCCTTGCGGGCATGGTGGGCATGGCGGTGCTTTTCTTCCTGCGCCATGTGCGGAACGACCTGCACCTGACGGAAGACCGAAAGCTTTCCGGCAATGTATCCCTTTCCCTTTGGACCCGGGAGGATGACAGCCGCTATGGGCTGCTGTTCATTTGCTTCCTGGCCCAGTTTGTGCCCTGGGTGCTGGTGCCCCGCGGTACCTACATCTACCACTACTTCCCCAGCGTTCCCTTCATCATTCTGGCTACAGCTCTGTGCCTGGAAAACCTGCAGAAGAAATGGAGCAGGCTCACCTTGTGGCTGATCGGCCTTCTGCTTGCCGCAGCATGCATCCTCTTCATTGCCTTCTTTCCCTACGCCAGCGGCCTTCCCGTATCCCAAAGCTGGCTGAACGCCATGAAATGGTTCCCCCGCTGGCTGTGGTATTGATTCAAAACACTTCATTTACAAAGGAGATGGGCCCATGTTGGCACGCACGTTATGTTACGCCCTGCAGGGCGTGGACGGCCGTCCGGTGCAGGTGGAAACCGATGTATCGGGCGGTATGGGCCAGTTTGCTATTGTGGGCCTGCCCGATGCAGCCGTCCGGGAAAGCCGGGACAGGGTGCAGTCCGCCCTGCGCAATTCCGGCTATGCCCTGCCCATCGGCCGCATCACGGTCAACCTTTCCCCGGCCGACCTGAAAAAAGAAGGCGCCGTGTTTGATCTGCCCATTGCCGTTTCCATCATTGGCGCCAGCCGTCAGGCGGCCATGCCCCATGCGGAACGCACCCTGCTCCTGGGCGAGCTTTCCCTGGATGGCTCCCTCCTGCCCGTCCGCGGCGCCCTGTCCATGGTGATATCCGCATTGCAGCAGGGAGTGGACCAGGTCATTCTGCCAAAGGAAAACGCGCTGGAAGTGCAGTCCATCAGCGGCATCTGCGTTTACCCCGCCGCTCATCTCAAGGAAGTTATCCGCCACCTGAACGGCACCGAGCCCATCCTGGCCCAGCAGCAGCTGCCCTACGACGGCACCCTCGATGCCCTGCAGACAGCCATGGACCTAAGCCAGGTAAAAGGCCAGCAGGGCGCACGCCGTGCCCTGGAAGTGGCTGCCGCCGGCGGGCACAACCTGCTGCTTATCGGCGTGCCCGGCAGCGGCAAAACCATGCTGGCCCGCTGCCTGCCTGGTATCCTGCCCGCCATGACGTTTGAAGAATCCTGCGAAACCACCCGTATCCATTCCGTCGCCGGCACCTTGCCCGCCGGTCATGGCCTGATGAAGGAACGCCCTTTCCGCACGCCCCACCATTCCATTTCCATTCCGGCTTTGGTTGGCGGCGGCAGCGACGCCAAGCCCGGCGAAATATCCCTGGCCCATAACGGCGTTCTGTTTCTGGACGAAATGCCGGAATATTCGCCTCATGTGCTGGAAGCGCTGCGGCAGCCGCTGGAAGACGGCAGCGCCACCATTTCCCGGGTAAAGGCCCGGGCCCAATACCTGTCCCGCTGCATGCTGGTGGCCGGCATGAACCCCTGCCCCTGCGGAAACTATGGCAGCCGCATCCGCAATTGCACCTGCTCCGACAGCGCCATCCGCAAGTACCTGGGCCGCATTTCCGGCCCCTTGCTGGACCGTATTGACCTGCAGGTGGAAGTGGACGCAGTGCCCGTCAGCGAAATCCAGTCAGCTGCTCCTGCCGAAAGCAGTGCCCAGGTGCGCAAGCGGGTGGAAAAAGCCCGACTCATCCAGCAAAAACGCCTGGCTCCCTACGGCTTGTACAATAATGCTCAGATGTCTTCCGCCGCCCTGAAGGAGCTTTGCCCCCTCTCGGATGCCTGCCAGATGCTGCTGGGCCGTGCCGTGGAAAAGATGGGCATCACCATGCGCGGCTATACCCGCATCGTCAAAGTAGCCCGTACCATCGCGGACCTGGCCGGCGAAGAAACCATCTCCCCCGCACACATTGCCGAAGCCATCCAGTACCGCGCGCTGGACAGTAAATACTGGGGGAAATAACACATGACCTACACCAAAGATCAACTGGCCCGCATCTGGCTGCGCTGTGTCCCCCTGGGTGCATGGCGAAGGCTGGACAAATTAAAGGAAAAGCTGGGCTCGGCCGAGCATGTGTGGAACTGCTTCACGCCGGTTTACTACAATGAAATAGGGCCGGAATATTTTGCTCAGCTGGCCGACCTGCGGGCGGAAAAATTGCGGAGCGTGCTCAGCGCCATGGAAGCGTTTCAGATTCGCGCCGTATTTTTCGGGGATGAGGATTATCCTTTTCTTCTCTCCCACATTCCCGACCCACCCGACGTCCTCTTTGTGCAGGGCAACCTGAACGCCCTGAACGCAAAAAGAGCGGTGGGCATTGTGGGCTCCCGGCGCACCAGCCGCTACGGCTCTTCCCAGGCCCGTAAAATTGCCGGGGAACTGGCATCCAGCGGCGTTACCGTCATCAGCGGCCTGGCACTGGGCATTGATACCGCTGCCCACGAAGGGGCACTGAAAGCAGGCGGCTGCACCGTGGGCGTGCTGGGCTGCGGCCATGCCCACTTCTATCCCGCCGAAAACAAGGAATTGGCAAAGCAAATGATTGCTGCCGGCGGCGCCGTCATCAGCGAATACCCGCCCGATACCCCGGTGCTGCCATTCCAGTTCCCGGTGCGCAACCGCATCATTTCCGGCCTGTCCCATGCTTTGCTGCTGATCGAAGCAGCCGAAAAGAGCGGCACCCATTCCACCGTCAACCATGCCCTTTCCCAGGGCCGGGAGGTGTTCGCCCTGCCCGGCAATGTGGATGCACCCGGCAGTGCCCTGCCCCTGAAGCTTTTGAAGGAAGGTGCCGGCATCTGCACCTGCGGAAACGATCTTCTTTCCGCCATGGGCTGGGAGCAGAAAGCACCTCTGCAGCTTTCCCTCATGGAAGGCGACCCGGATGCGGAAAACGACGTGATCCTTTCCGCACTGGCACTTGAAGAAAAGACGCTGGAAGAACTGATTGAAATCACCGGCCTGAACGCTTCGGAACTGAGCATGCAGCTTACGCTTCTGGAGCTGAACGGCCGTGTGGAACGCCGCGCCGGCAGGGCTTATGCCCTGGTGCGGTAAGCCAGATATTTACTTTATTTTTCATAAACGGAGGAAAGAAAAAGTGGCACAAACCAAATTGATCATTGTGGAATCTCCTTCCAAGGCACGCACCATTGCCAAATTCCTGGGCCGTGGCTACAAAGTGGAAGCCAGCCAGGGCCATGTGCGGGATATGCCCAAATCCCAGCTGGGTGTGGATGCCCAGAATGATTTCGAAATCAAATACATCACCATCCACGGCCGCGGCAAAATCCTGGCCAAGATCCGCAAGGAAGCCAAAGCCGCTTCCAAGATCTACCTCGCAACCGACCCTGACCGCGAAGGGGAAGCCATCTCCTGGCATCTGGCCCAGACACTGGGCATGGATGTGACGGAGCCGTGCCGCATCGAATTCCATGAAGTAACCCAGAAGGCTGTACAGAACGCCCTGAAAAACCCCCGCTCCATTGACCTGGACAAAGTGGATGCCCAGCAGGCACGCCGTGCGCTGGACCGTCTGATCGGCTACAAAATCAGCCCCCTTCTGTGGGCCAAGGTGAAAAAAGGCCTGTCTGCCGGCCGTGTGCAATCCGTTGCCACCCGTCTGGTGGTGGACCGGGAACAGGATATTGAAGACTTCATTCCCGAAGAATACTGGGATATCACCGCCACCGCCCTTCTGCCTGCCGCCCGGGGCCGCAAAACCAGCTTTAACCTGCGCCTGGCCACGCTGGACGGCAAAAAGGCGGACCTGCATAACGGCGAAGAAGCCCGCATTGCCAGAGAACGGGTAGAAAATGCCCATTTTGCGGTGTACAGCATCAAAAACGGCGAGCGCCATAAGCTGTCCGCCCCGCCCTTCACAACCTCCTCCCTCCAGCAGGAAGCCAGCCGCAAGCTGAACTTCACCACCCAGAAAACCATGCAGGTTGTGCAGCAGCTCTACGAAGGCATTGACCTGGAAAACGAAGGCACCCAGGGTCTTGTTACCTACATCCGTACCGACAGCGTACGCATTTCCCAGGAAGCGCTGGACGCCGTGCGTGAATACATTCCCCAGCGTTTCGGCGCCGAATTCCTGCCCGAAACCCCCAATGAATTCAAGGGCCGCCGCAATGCCCAGGATGCCCACGAAGCCATCCGCCCCACCGATGTGACCCGTACCCCCGAATCCATCAAAGCCAGCCTTACCAAAGAACAGTTCCAGCTTTACCGGCTCATCTATTCCCGCTTTATTGCCAGCCAGATGAAGCCCGCTCTTTATGATACCCTTTCCATGGACGTGGAAGGCGCCGGCGTGGGCCTGCGCTTCTATGGCGAACACAAGCGCTTTGCCGGCTTTACCTCCGTCTATGAAGAAAGCACCGACGAAGCCACCGAAACCGCCGAATCCACCCTGCCCGCTTTTAGCGTTGGCGATCCTGTGGTGATCGAAAGCGTTTCCAGCGACCAGCACTTCACCCAGCCTCCGCCCCGGTTCACCGAAGGCAGCCTGGTGCGCACGCTGGAAGAAAAGGGCATCGGCCGTCCTTCCACCTATGCCCCCACCGTGACCACCATCATTGCCCGCGGCTATGTAATGCGCGAAAACAAGCGCCTTTACCCCACAGAACTGGGCAAAATGATCAACGCCATGATGACGGAACATTTCGGTGCCATCGTGGATGTGGATTTCACCGCCCAGCTGGAAGACGAACTGGACCAGGTGGAAGAAGGCAACATGGAATGGAAGAACGTGCTGCGCAAGTTCTATCCGCCTTTTGAAGATATGCTGGACAAAGCCGAAGACGCCATTGAAAAAGTGGAAATCAAGGACGAGCCCAGCGACGAAGTGTGCGATAAGTGCGGCGCCCAGATGGTGTACCGCATGGGCCGGTTCGGCCGGTTCCTTGCCTGCCCCAATTTCCCCGAATGCCGCAACACCAAGCCCATCCTTACCTACATCGAAGCCCCCTGCCCCAAGTGCGGCGGCAAGCTGCTGGAAAAAACCAGCCGGAAAAACCGCAAGTTCTACGGCTGCGAACACTACCCGGATTGCGATTTTGTTTCCTGGGAAATGCCCGTAAAAGAAAAATGCGAAAAGTGCGGCAGCTATATGACCCTCAAAACCTCCCGCAGCGGCGCCGCATTCCATCTTTGCAGCAACGAAACCTGCCGCCACAAGGTGGAAGTAACGCAGGAAAAGACGGAGGAATAACCCATGCCCCATGCAACAGTTATCGGCGCCGGCCTGGCTGGGTGCGAAGCCGCCTGGCAGCTGGCATTGCAGGGGGTAGAGGTAACGCTGGTTGAAATGAAGCCGGAGAAAATGTCTCCCGCCCATCACAGCCCCCTCTTTGCAGAGCTTGTCTGCTCCAATTCCCTCCGCTCCGACCGGCTCACCAATGCCGTGGGCCTTTTGAAAGAAGAAATGCGCCTTTGCCACTCCCTCATCATGGAAGCGGCAGACCATGCCCGGGTGCCCGCCGGCGGTGCCCTGGCGGTAGACCGGGATGCTTTTTCCGGCTACATTACCGAAAAACTGAAGAACCATCCGCTGGTCACCGTTGAATATCGGGAAGTAACGCAAATTCCCGACGGCCCCGTCATCATCGCCACCGGCCCCCTCACTTCTGACGCCATGAGCGACGCCATTGCCGCCCTGCCCGGGCTGGACACCCTGAATTTCTACGACGCCGCCGCCCCCATCGTGACGCTGGATTCCCTCAATATGGATCGTATTTTCCGCCAGAGCCGCTACGGCCGCGGGGATGATTACCTCAACTGCCCCATGAACGAGCAGGAATACCATGCCTTTGTGCAGGCGCTTGTTTCGGCAGAAACGGCGGAAATTCATGGTTTTGAAGAAACCAAGGTGTTTGAGGGCTGCATGCCGGTGGAATCCATGGCCAAGCGCGGCCCCATGGTGCTGGCGTTCGGCCCGCTGAAGCCCGTTGGCCTCATTGACCCCCGCACCGGCAAGGAAGCATACGCCGTGGTGCAATTGCGGCAGGACAACAAGGAAGGCACGCTGTATAACCTGGTGGGCTTCCAGACCCGCCTCAAATGGCCGGAGCAAAAGCGCATCTTCGGCATGATCCCCGGCCTGGAACAGGCAGAATATGCACGGTACGGCGTCATGCACCGCAATACCTTCCTCCACTCCCCCGGCTTTCTCAACGCTCATTTTGAAATGATCAGCCGGCCTCAATGCTATTTCGCCGGTCAGATGACGGGCGTGGAAGGCTATGTGGAAAGCGCAGCCAGCGGGCTTTTGTGCGGCCTGTCCCTTGGACGGGATCTGAACGGCCTTGGCACCGTGGAATTGCCCGGTATCACCGCCATGGGCGCCATGGGGCGCTATATCAGCACCCCCAACAGCCATTTCCAGCCCATGAACTGCGCCTTCGGCCTGATTGACGGGCTGGTGGTGGATAAACAGCACAAAAAAATCCGCAACAAGCAGGAACGCTATACTGTCATTTCGGAGCGCGCGTTGTCTTTCATGGAAGCATGGGCCGATCAGATGTACCCCATTTCCGACACAATCAAGACATAATTTTCCTGTATCCTGCATATAAGGAGGAGATTTATTTATATGAGCATCGAGTTGAAAGGCACAACCATCTGTGCCGTGAAGAAAGATGGAAAAATCGCCATCGCCGGTGACGGTCAGGTCACCATGGGCGAAAGCGTTATTTTTAAATCCAACGCAAGAAAGGTGCGCCGTCTGTTTGGCGGCAAGGTGGTGGCAGGCTTTGCCGGCACCGTGGTGGACGCCTTCACCCTCTTTGATAAATTCGAAGAAAAACTGACCCAGTGCAACGGCAACCTGGAACGTGCCGCCGTACAGCTGGCCCAATTGTGGCGTTCCGAACAGGGCATGCGGCAGATGAACTGCATGATGATCGTGGCCGATCCCAGCCAACTGTTGGTGCTTTCCGGTACCGGCGAAGTGATGGAGCCGGACAGCGGCGTGGTGGCCATCGGTTCCGGCGGCAATTATGCCCTGGCAGCCGCCCGTGCCCTCAGTGAAAACACCGCCCTTTCTGCCCACGATATTGCAGAGAAAGCGCTGCACATTGCCGCATCCATCTGTGTGTATACCAACGATAACGTGATCGTTGAAGATGTGTAAAGGAGGGTGTAACGGATGGCTGAATTGACTCCCCGTGAAGTGGTCCGGGAATTGAACCGCTACATCATCGGCCAGGACGACGCCAAGCGTGCCGTGGCCATTGCCCTTCGCAACCGCTACCGCCGATCCCAACTGCCCAAGGAAATGCGGGACGAAATCTACCCCAAAAACATCCTGATGGTGGGCCCGACCGGCGTGGGCAAAACGGAAATAGCACGGCGTCTGGCCAAGCTGGTGGATGCTCCGTTTATCAAGGTGGAAGCCACCAAGTTTACCGAAGTGGGCTATGTGGGCCGGGATGTGGAATCCATCATCCGGGACCTGGCAGAAAATGCTTTCCACATGGTCAAGCGCGAGCATGCGGAAAAGGTGAAAACCCGTGCGCAGGTGCTGGCGGAAGACCGGCTGGTCAGCCTGCTCATCCATGCCCCCAGGAAGAATAACAATAACCCCCTTGATTTCCTGCTGGGCCGCAAGCCCGAACCCGAAGCCACTCCCGAAGAAAGCGCCGAAATCAGCCGCAAGCGCAGCGAAGTGCGGGAACAGCTGCTGCGGGGTGAACTGGAGGAAAAGGAACTGGAGATCGAAGTGGAAGAATCCTCCCCCCAGCTGGAAGTGGGCGGCGCTTCCATTAGCATCGGCGATATGATGGGCGGCATGATGCCGAAAAAAACCAAAATGCGCCATGTGAAGGTGAAGGAAGCCCGGCAGATCCTCATTGACGAAGAATCTTCCAAGCTGATCGACGAAGACGCTGTGAAGGAAGAAGCGGTGCGCCGGTGCGAACAGAACGGCATCATCTTCCTGGACGAAATTGACAAAATCGCCGCCAAGAACGGCCAGGGCCACGGCCCGGACGTGAGCCGGGAGGGCGTGCAGCGGGATATCCTGCCCATCGTGGAAGGCTCCACCGTCAACACCAAATACGGCCCCATCCGCACCGATTTCATGCTCTTTATCGGCGCCGGTGCATTCCATGTGGCGAAAGTGACGGACCTCATTCCCGAACTCCAGGGCCGCTTCCCCGTGCATGTGAACCTCAAGAGCCTTACCAAAGAGGACTTTGTCAACATCCTCACCAAAACCGATAACGCCATCACCCGCCAGTATACGGCGCTGCTGGAAGTGGATAAGGTGCACCTTTCCTTCGAGGAAGATGCGCTGAACGAAATTGCCGGCATCGCCATGCGGGCCAACGAAGAAGGCGAAGATATCGGCGCTCGCAGGCTGCATGCCGTGTTTGAAGAACTGCTGGAAGACGTATCCTTCAATGCCGGCGGCGAAAACATGCCCGATGTATACCTTTCCATCTCGGCCGATTACGTGAAAGAACACCTGAAAGGCTCCAAACAGGCGGATATGCGCCGCTACATTCTGTAATACGAAAGCGAGGTTTTTCTTCATGAAGCCTTTGACCATTGCCATCGACGGCCCCTCCGGCGCCGGCAAATCCACCATTGCAGACGTCGTCTGCCAGAAGCTGAACATCCTGCACCTGGATACCGGTGCCATGTACCGCGCCGTAGGCCTGTACGCCCTGGAAATGGGCATTGACCCTTACGACGAAGCCGCTGTATCCCGCATGTGTGAAGAGGGCAAGGCGCTGGTGGACGTAAAATACCAGGACGGCAAGCAGCTCACCCTGCTCAACGGCCGGGATGTGACCCCCTTCATCCGCACCCAGGAAGTGGGCGGTGCCGCATCTGCCGTCAGCCGCTATGTGCCGGTGCGCAGCATGCTGGTGCGCCGGCAGCAGGAAATGGCCTCTGCCCAGCCCATGCTGCTGGACGGACGGGATATCGGCACGGTGGTGCTGCCCGATGCCACGGTGAAAATTTTCCTCACAGCTTCTGCGGAAGAACGTGCCCGCCGCCGCCTTCTGCAGCTGCAGGAAAAGGGCACGTATGCCACGTTTGAAGACGTTCTGGCCGAAGTAAACGCACGGGATTTGCAGGATACCACCCGGGACCTTACCCCCCTGCGCCAGGCAGAGGACGCCATTTTGCTGGATTCCAGCAACTACACGTTTGACGAAACGGTGGCTGCCATCCTGAAAATCGCGGAGGAGAAGTATGGAAAATAATACTGCCAAAAAGAAAAAGAACATCCCTTACCACATCGTGCAGGGGCTTGCCTGCTTCCTTTCCCATACCCTCTACCCCGCCACCTTCCATAACCGGGAAAAGCTGAACATGGACGCTCCCTACATCCTCATTTCCAACCACCATTCCATGCTGGATCCCCTCTTCCTTTCCTACGCCTGCAAACGGCATTACATCCGCTGGCTGGGCAAAAAGGAAATTGCCAAAATGCCGCTGATCAGCTGGTTTGCCAAGAAAATGAACATGATCCATGTGGATCGGCACAATACCGATATGGCCGCCATGCGCCAGTGCATGGGCGCTGTAAAGAACGGCGAAGTGCTGGGCATTTTCCCCGAAGGTACCCGTCACCTGCCCAGCCTGATGCACGAAGTGGAATCGGGCACCGCCTTCATCGCCCTGCGCGCCGGCGTACAGCTGCTGCCTGTGTATTTCGATAAGGGGCTCAAGCCTTTCCGCCGTGCCCATGTGTACGTGGGCGAACCCATGGATATCTCCGACCTGAAGGCACAGGGCCTGAATACCGAAACGGTGGACATCCTCTCCCGGCGCATTCAGGAAACCTTCTGGGCCATGCAGGATGAACACGCAAAGAAATAAGCCTTCCTTTCTGATCGTATACAGATGAAGGCTGGCTTTCTTCAAGGTTCGCCAAAAGGAGCAAGAATGCTGAAAATCAATATACACACACAAGCGCTCCAGCCAATGCTGGATTGGTTGCGAGCGGCAAAAGAACAGAATATCCGCAATGAACAAAGACTTCGCGAAATTCTTCAAACGGAGGATTACCGGATAGAGTTTGCCCGCTATGGCATGGAAGGCTTGCCTGTCTGCGGGATCTCATTTGAGGAAGCCGTTGATTTCTTTATGAATTTCGACCGTAAGGAATTCTCCAATCCCCGGCTTCAGGCAAAACAGGAAAGCTTCCTGAAATTTTACGGGAATATGGATGCGTCCCTGAAAACCATGCAGCTGTTCTTCTCTTTTTCGGAAGATGATATTGCCTGCATCGAGATCCTGCTTGCCAACGCCCTTCCCGACCGGCTCCTGCTCCGGGAGATGGATATGAATATCCTTCTGCTCGTCTCCATCGGGAATTCCTTCGGCTGGCCCTACGAAAACTATATTGATTTTGACGTGGCCAATCTGGGCTATGTTCACAGCAAAAAAGGGCTGCTGCATCTGATAGCCCACGAAATTCATCACACCTTCTTCGGTTCGTTGATTCCGGAGGAAATGAAGCCGGAGGAATACTTCCTGCTGAATTTCGCTTTCGAAGGGCTTGCCGTCCATTTCTCCAACAATCAACCGGCGGCCAATAAGCCCGCCAAATATCCGGACGGTATTTACTGTATGGACGAAGCAGACATGGCGCTGTATGAAACAGAGTTTGACGAACTGTTTGCCATGCTGCAAAAAGACCTGAACGCTGCCCGAACCATGACCGTGGATCAGGTGGCAGAATTGGTGGGCAGCCACTATGAGCAATTCTCCTATCGCAGCCTCAAAACGGGTGAGGAACATGCCATTACCCAATATCCCACCTACTATCTGGGCTGCTATCTGTTTGGTCTGATCGATCACGTTTTGGGCAAGGAGCGGCTCTTTGAAGCGCTGAAGCATCCCGAAAAAATAATCGATACGTATAACGAAGCGGTCCGTCTGACCGGCGGCAAGAAATTCCTGGCCTGACAGAGAAAAGCAATTACCCGGCAAACACTGTATTCCAATGGACAGCCGTTCTCCATCCTTCAGAACAAAGATGACAAACAAAAAAAGAACTGTCAGTGAGGGTGCTGGAAAGGAAGGAGTTATCCTCCTGCCATTGAGCAAACGATGGCAGCACAAGCCTTGGCTGGCTTGCACTTTTTTGTTTTTCTATGATAGAATGAAACCGATAAACTTGAAGTTTACAGCGTGATGTGTAACTGATGAGGAGGATTTTAATTTGGGAAATGATATGCTGAAATTTAAGTGCAGCGGAATAGATGCACAAGGACAATTTCTTCTTGAATATACAGGGTATGGTCAGGATATTTCGCCT
>JAZNOW010000021.1:0-14854 GCA_045589355.1 Clostridia bacterium | reverse complement strand
CATAGAGGCGGGCTTGTTATCGTTGCTGAACTCCTTGGAGGTCCACCACACGGTGTCCTTAGAAGTGTCGTCCATCACGATGAACTTGTCTTTGGGGGAACGGCCGGTGTAGATACCGGTCATCACGTTGACAGCACCCAGTTCCGTCAGCTGGCCTTTTTCAAAGCCTTCCAGAGCGGGGTTCATTTCTTCTTCAAACAGCACTTCGAAGGAAGGGTTGTGCACGATTTCGGTGGTACCGGTAATGCCATAGCGGGTCAAGTCGAGCTGCTTCATAATGTGCGTTACCTCTTTCTGAATATTCTCATGCGAGGGTTTCTCCGGCGGCTTTTCCATTGAAAGCCCCCTTTTCCCTCATCTTACATACTACAACAGTTTTGTCAAAAAAGCAATACGGCAAAGTGCAAAAATGTGACAGGAATTGGTCATTTGCAATCAATAACTGCTTGACCGTCCCTCCCGGGCAGGGTATACTGTTTCCCGGAAAGGAAGGATGCCCCATGCTGTACCGCCCCGCTGAAGAAAAAAATGCCCTGCGTCTTTGCGAAATATACGCCCCTTATGTGGAAAAAACCGCCATCACCTTTGCCGATACGCCCCTGACGGAGGCGGATTTTTTGCACAAAATCCATGCGCCTTACCCCATCCTTGTGTGCGAACGGGAAGGCCGGGTGCTGGGCTACGCCTATGCCGCCCGCTTCCGGGAAAAGGAGGCCTATCGCTGGGCGGTGGAAATCAGCATCTATGTGGATGAGGCCTGCCGGGGCCTTGGCATCGGCAAAGGCCTGATGAAACGCCTGCTCTCCCTTTTGAAACTCCAGCGCTTCCAGAGCGCTTTCTCCTGCATCACCCTGCCCAACGACCCTTCCATCGCCCTGCACCGGCACTTCGCCTTTGTGGAAGTGGGCCGCTTCAAAAACGCCGGCTACAAGCTGGGCAAATGGCGGGATGTGTGCTTTTTGCAGCTGGAATTGAACCCGGCTGAAAATTGCCCTGCCGAGCCCATCCCCTTTCCCCTGCTGGATAAAACCACCGTGGCAGACATCCTGGCATAATCAACTGCGGAACCACCCACCAGGGGCATCGTCCCTGCACCCACCAGGGGCATCGCCCCTGGACCCAGTACGCGAAAACGCGCAACTTATCCATAAAACCTGTTTCCGCGCGCTACTTGCGAAACGGCGAAGCAGGGGCCTACGCGGCCCCCGTACCCCCTCGGCAGGGGCATCGCCCCTGCACCCAGTACGCGATAACGCGCAACTTATCCATAAAACCTGTTGCCGCGCGCTGCTTGCGAAACGGCGAATCAGGGGGCTACGCGCCCCCTGTCCCCCCTCGGCAGGGCGATCCGCCCTGCACCCTTCCTGCGACAAAAGAGGATGCATTGAAAACGGTTGCTTCCGCATGATGCTTGAGAAAACGATGCGGTTTCAGCCACGGGCGCAATGAAAACATTGAAAAGAGGTCGGTGGGAAAGCAAGCTTTCCCACCGACCTTTTTTCATGTTTTCCCCGGATGCAAAAGCATCCGGCAGGCGGTGGAACACCGCCCAGCCCGTGGGCTGTGCCACACCCTATTCGCAATGTGACTGTCTTTTCTCTCAAACGTGTGTGTATGGTGAGGTACGCTCGATTTGCAATGTTTCGATTTTCTTATAAGCTGCAGCGGGAAATTGCTTGATAGCCAAGCCAATGACATCCGCCACTGGGTGCAGGGATGATATCCCTGCTGGGGTGTGGGGTGAAACCCCGCATTGTTTCCTCAAGCCCCGGCGGGAAATTGTTTGTTCGCCAAACCGACTACTTCCGCCACTGGGTCCAGGGATGGCATCCCTGGTCCGCTACTGGGTCCAGGGGCGATGCCCCTGGTGGCCCTGGTTATTGCGCCATTTCGTCCGCCAGCTGATGGATTTGCTGCAGGCTCTGTTCGTTGAGCGCAGCCATGATTTTGACGGTGGTATCGGCGAAAGCAAGGTTCTTGCTGTTTTCCAGCATGCCCTTCATGATGCGGGCGGCCTGGGGTGCCCAGGAGCCGTTTTCGATGAAGGCCACCTTCCGGTTCTGATAGCCCCGTTCGGTCAGGTGATGGATGAAGGTACGCATGAAGGGGAAGATATCGCCGTTGTAGGTGGTGGTGGCCAGCACCAGCTTGCCATAGCGGAACGCATCTTCCACCGCTTCGGCCATATCATCCCGGGCCAGGTCGGAAAGGGCCACCTTCACGCCCTTGTCTTCCAGTTCTTTTGCCAGCAGCAGCGCCGCTTCCTTGGTGTGGCCATACACGGAGGTGTAAGCAATGGCCACGCCTTCCGTTTCCACATTGTAGGAGGACCAGATATCGTACAGCCGGAAATACTCATCCAAAGGCTGCTGCAGCACCGGGCCATGCAGGGCGCAGATGGTGTTGATCTCCAGCGCAGCCGCTTTTTTCAGCACCTGCTGCACCTGTGCGCCATACTTGCCCACAATGCCGATGTAATAACGCCGTGCTTCGCAGGCCCATTCTTCCTCCATGTCCAGCGCGCCGAACTTGCCGAAGGCATCGGCGGAGAAGAGCACCTTGTCTTTTTCATCCCAGCTCATCATCACTTCGGGCCAATGTACCATGGGTGCCAGCACGAAGTGCAGGGTATGCCTGCCAAGGGGCAGGGTATCCCCTTCTTTTGCGATGATGCGCCTGTCCTCATATTCCTGACCAAAGTACATCTTCATCATGGGGAAGGCCCGGGCAGAGGCCACCACCTGCGCCATGGGGTACTTTTCCAGGAACAAGGCCACATTGGCGGAGTGATCGGGCTCCATGTGATGCACCACCAGATAATCCGGCTGCCGGCCTGCCAGCACATTTTCCACCTTATCCAGCCATTCTTTTCCGAAATGCTGATCCACCGCATCCATCACGGCGATCTTTTCGTCCAGAATAACGTAGGAATTGTAGGCCATGCCGTTTGGCACAATGTACTGGCCCTCGAACAGATCAATTTTATGGTCATTCACGCCCACATAACGGATATCTTCGGTGATACGCATGGTTTCATTCTCCCTTGCAATTGTTTTTATGCTTCGCTGAACTGATCCTTGCCCACGCCGCAAAGGGGGCATTCAAAATCTTCAGGCAGGTCTTCAAATTTGGTACCGGGGGCAATGTCCGCTTCCGGATAACCCAATTCTTCGTCATATTCCCAGCCGCACACGTCGCATACATATTTCATATTTTATCGCACCTTTCTTTCTTTTTCAATGGCCGCTTTTCAGCTGACACACATAATATACCGCGAAAAATGCTTTTTGAAACAAAAAACCGCTGCAAAATCTTTCTGCAGCGGCATCGGGCAAAGCCTCTCCTTCGGATTTCAGCCCACCCGGTTCATCTGGAACGCCATGCCATATAAAACAGCACCCTCAACAGCGCTGCATTCATATCCCGTAGCCATCCATTTATCGCCAAACCGATCCTTCAGCATCCGTTCAATCATGGGCATACGCGCTCCTCCGCCAACCGCCAATACAGCATCAATGCGGTCATCAGAATAGCCGGCGTTATTCAGCATTTGATCCACACACAAGATCGTTTCCTGCTGTAATTGCTCACAGGCATTCTCAAATTCTTCGCGTGTCACTTCCAAGTGTGTACCGCCGTATTCATCCGCCACTTTGACCCTGACACGGTCTTTCATGGACAGCCTCTCCTTTAGCCCCTCCAGCCGGCTGTGAAGATCCGCCAGCGAATCTTCTTCCGCATCCTCCAGGAAAAGGCCCGTCTTTTCACTATATTTTTCGGTAATCAGTTCATACAGCCGCCCATCCCAACTGGCACCGCCCAGAAAGGAATCCACTTTGCAGCTGATTATTTTAGCCTCTTTACAGCCGTCCTTCATGTTAAGCTGTATAAGGGCCGTCTGAAACGCAGTGCCGCCCAGATCATACACAAGCACCGTCTTGCCTGCTTCATACAGCGCATCCGGCAAATACCATGCAGTTGCCGTTATTTCATTCACCGCAACCACCAGTTCCAAGCCCATCTTTTTCACAACAGATATCAGCACATCTCTGGCTTTCATATCAAAGGCGGCTGTTACAAGCACAATCTTTTTCACATCTTCGCCAGCGCCTCTGGCAATGCAAAGCAGCTGCTCTACCATGTAAGAACAAACGGTTTCAAGCGTATAGGTACGGCCATTCATCATCGCCAGCATACCATGCACGCTTCTGTCTTGCATATACAAAAAATTCCGGATCAACCGTTCCGGCACCAAATTGCCCGCCTCAATGGCTTGCTGCCCCACGATCACTTCTCCCTGTGCACCAATGTACACCGCCATGGGCACCCTGCTCATCCCGTAATCAGGATCCATGATCGCTTCCGGCAGTCCGCATTTGTTCACCCTGGCAATCCAGGCGTTCGTCATACCCAAATGAATTGCATGTATGCCCATTGCAATCCACCCTCCTTCCAATTTTCCATTCGCTTTTCCTGCATTTTATCAAAACCTGCTTGCTTCGTCAATTTCCAAACAAAAAACCGCTGCAAAATCTTTCTGCAGCGGTTCTGTTCTTTGTCAGCCGTTTTTGGTGTCGCAATAGATGCAGCGGTACACTTTCTTTTCCTTGTCCGTCAGGCGGAACACATGGTCCAGTTCCTGTTCCACGGAGGTGATGCAGCGGGGGTTTTTGCACTTGACCACGTTGCGCAGGGTCTTAGGCAGGGTGAGCACCTTTTTTTCCACCAGCCGGCCGTCCCGGATGATGTTCACGGTAGCGTCCGGGTCCACAAAGCCGATGACGTCAAAGTTCAGGGGCATATCGGCGTCGATTTTGATGATGTCCTTCTGGCCCATTTTGCGGCTGGGAGCGTACTGGATGATGGCAATGGGGCAGCTGAGCCCTTCCAGCCCCAGCAGGCGGTACAGCTCCATGCCCTTGCCGGCGGTAATATGGTCGATCACATAACCGGTACGGATGCTGTCGATATTCATGCTTCCACCCCCAGCAGTTTCATCATCAGCGCCATGCGGATAAACTTGCCGTACCGGGCCTGTTTGAAGTAGCAGGCACGGGGGTCCTTATCCACAGCGGTGGTAATTTCGTTCACGCGGGGCAAAGGGTGCAGAACGCACAGATCTTCCTTGCCCAGCTTCATCTTTTCGGTATCCAGGATATAGCTGTCCTTCAGGCGCAGGTAGTCTTCTTCGTTGAAGAAGCGTTCCCGCTGCACCCTTGTCATGTACAGGATATCCATCTGGCCGATGGCATCGTCCAGGGAGGTATACTGTTCATAAGGGATATTCTTGTCCTTGATGTATTCCTGCTTCACAAAGCTGGGCAGCTTCAATTCTTCCGGGCTCACCAGCACAAACTTCACCCCGGGGTAGCGGCTCATGGCGCCGATGAGGGAGTGCACGGTGCGGCCGAATTTCAGGTCGCCGCACAGGCCGATGGTCAGGTTATCAAAATGCCCCTTTTCGTGGCGGATGGTCATCAGGTCGGTGAGGGTCTGGGTGGGGTGGAAATGGCCGCCGTCGCCGGCATTGATGATGGGCACGGTGGCATGATCCTGGGCCACCATGGGCGCGCCTTCCTTGGGATGGCGCATGGCGATGATGTCCGCATAGCCGGAAACCACTTCAATGGTATCCGCCACGCTTTCGCCCTTGGCAGCGGAGGAAGAGGAGGCTTCCGAGAAGCCCAGCACCTTGCCGCCAAGAGAAAGCATGGCGCTTTCAAAGGACAGCCTAGTGCGGGTGGAAGGCTCAAAAAACAGGGTGGCCAGGATTTTATGGTTGCAGCAATCCTGATACTTTACCGGATTGGCCAGAATGTCATCGGCCAGGTCGATCATTTCGTTGATCTCTTCCACCGTCAGATCCAGAATATTGATCAGATGTTTCATGCTTTCGCTCCGTTCACCGCCAGATAATTCTTGATGCGGGCCACGTTTTCAGCGTTCTTTTCGTCTTCTTCCAGGTATTCAATGATGTCGTACACATCCACCACGGCATAGACCGGGAAACCGAATTCCGCTTCCACTTCGCTCATGGCGCTCTTTTCGGTCTTGCCCTTTTCCTTGCGGTCCACCATGATGAAGGTGGCGGCCACTTTCACGTCTTCCAGATTGCTCAGGATGGCCATGCTTTCGCGGATGGCAGTGCCGGCGGTGATCACGTCTTCCACGATCACCACTTCTTCCCCGCTTTTAGGCACATAGCCCACGAATACGCCGCCTTCACCGTGATCCTTCACTTCCTTGCGGTTGAAGAAGAAGGGCACGTCCAGGCCTTCCTTGGAAAGGGCCACCGCGGAAGAAACGGCAATGGAAATGCCCTTGTAGGCAGGGCCGTACAGCACGGTGCGCTTCTTGCCCACCTTTTCCAGGTAAGCCCGGGCGTAGAATTCGCCAAGCTTGGCGATCTGGTCACCGGTCTTGATATCGCCGGCATTGATGAAATAGGGAATTTTGCGGCCGGATTTGGCGGTGAAATCGCCAAACTTCAACACGCCGGCGCCCTCAAGAAATTCGATAAACTCATGCTTGTAAGCTTCCATGATACGTTCTCCTTTCAGATAATTCAGAATTAAAAATGCAGAATTTTATTTACTTTGTGATTTGGCATCCAAAGCGTTTCGCCTTACATGATAGAAATACCGTAATCCAGGATCACATTGCCCTGTTCATCGGGGGTGGTAAACCGGGGGCATTGATACCGTTCAAAGCACCAGCTGTCCTCCCGGCGGATGAATCCCATTTCTTTCAGGGCATTCAGGCACATTTCATGGGTTTCCATGGTGTAAAAATCACCGCTGTTTTCCTTGGCATACAGGAAGCATACGGCAAAATCCGTTTCTTCCATCTCCACACTTTCAAACCCCTCCGGTACCTTGGTGCCCACAGGGAAAAACATGCCGATCCAGTATTCAGGCGAGCCGTCCACAATGCGTACAGCACCGATGAAGGCATCCTCGTTCATGGGATGGCGCGGATTTGCTTCCAGCTTGGAAAACCAGTCGTTTGCCCACCATTCTCCCCAGTTGGGGCCGCTTGCATACCGCCTGCCAATGAGCAGTATGCCGGGGCAGTGCTCTTTCCTGATTTCAAGAATTTTCACGTCCATCCACCCCTTCCACCGGCACACAAGCCGGCTATATACTTTGGATATATCCGGAGTTGGTTTTCTTGGGGAGGGTGGGGGGGGGAGATTTCTTTTTCAAAAGAAATCCCCTCCCGCAAATATCTCCTCCTCAGCCCAGGAATTCCTTCACGCAGCGTTCATAGGCAGCCACAGGATCGGCAGCGGCGGTGATGGGGCGGCCCACCACGATGTAGTCGCTGGCAGCCTTGGCCTTTTCGGGGGTCATGATGCGCACCTGGTCGCCCACATCGCCGTCGGCAAAGCGGATGCCGGGGGTGATGGTGAGGAAATCGTCGCCGCAGGCTTCCTTGACCAGCTTGGCTTCCAGGGGGCTGCACACCACACCGGGCAGCCCGGCGGCCTTGGCGTTCTGGGCGTACTTTTTCACGGTATTTTCCATGGTTTCGTTGATGAGCAGTTCCTGCTGCATGCGTTCTTCGCTGGTGGAGGTGAGCTGGGTGACGGCCAGCAGCACGCCGCAGGTACCGTCTTCCTTGGTGAGGCCTTCCTTGGCCGCTTCCATCATGGCGATGGTGCCGGCGGCATGGAGGTTGGTCATATCCACATCCAGTTTGGACAAAACCTTCATGGCCTTTTTCACGGTGTTGGGAATGTCATGCAGCTTCAGGTCCAGGAAGATCTTGTGCCCCCGGGCCTTGATCTCCTTCACAATGGCAGGGCCTTCGGAATAGTACAGTTCCATGCCGATCTTCACGAAAGGCTTGCGGCCGGTGAACTGATCCAGGAAAGCCAGAGTCTTTTCCTTGTTTTCAAAGTCCAGAGCGATGATGACGTCCTTTGCCATGATGGTTGTCCTCCTTGAAATTTGTATGTATCTGTACAAGCGTCAGATGCGCTTGATGTCGGAAAGGTTTTCGATGCCAAGCTTTTCCATTTCCACGGGCAGCTGTTCAATGATCTCCTTGCAGGCGAAGGGGTTCACCAGGTTCATGGCGCCCACCTGCACCGCCGTGGCCCCAGCCATCATCATTTCAATCACGTCCCGGGCAGACTGCACACCGCCCATACCGATGACGGGGATTTTGACGGCACCGCTGACCTGATACACCATCCGCACCGCCACCGGGAAGATGGCCGGGCCGGAAAAGCCGCCCATGGAATTGGCGATGATGGGCTTGCGGCGCTTGAGATCAATGCGCATGCCAAGCAGGGTGTTGATGAGGGAAATGCCGTCGGCCCCGGCTTCTTCACAGGCCTTGGCGATGGACACAATGTCCGTCACGTTGGGGCTGAGCTTGATGATAACAGGCTTGGTGGTGACTTTCTTCACGGCTTTGGTCACTTCCGCGGCCGCTTCCGGGCTGGTGCCGAAAGACATCCCGCCGCCGTGCACATTGGGGCAGCTGACGTTCACTTCCAGCCATCCCACCTGTTCTTCTTTGCCGAGCAGCCGGCAGGTTTCCACATACTGTTCCACGGAAAAGCCGCTGACGTTGGCCATGACGGGCTTATGGAAGCACTTTTTCAGCTTGGGCAACTCTTCCGCGATCACCTTTTCCACACCGGGGTTCTGCAGGCCCACGGCATTGATCATGCCGGCGGTGCATTCGGCGATGCGGGGGGTGGGGTTGCCGAAGCGGGGTTCCAGGGTAGTCCCCTTGAAGGAGAAGGTGCCCAGCACATTGATGTCATAAATTTCGGCAAATTCGTAGCCGAAGCCAAAGGTGCCGCTGGCAGGGATGACGGGGTTATCCAGCTGAATGCCGCACAAATTTACTTTCGTATTCACCAGATGATCTCCTCGCTTTCCATAACCGGGCCTTCCTTGCAGATGCGCTTGTTGCCGGTGAGGGTCTTGCAGCTGCAGCCCATGCAGGCACCAAAGCCACAGCCCATGCGTTCTTCAAAGCTGTACTGGCCGGGGGTATGGGCCGCCTTGCCGATGGCCCGCAGCATGGGTTCGGGGCCGCAGGTGTAGAAGAAGGTGTATTCCACATCCTTCAAAGCATCGGTCACAAAGCCTTTCACGCCATAGCTGCCGTCCACGGTGGTCACGATGGTATGGGCGCCCAGGGCCTTGAAATCTTCTTCGCAGAACACTTCTTCCTTCTTGTTGAAGCCCAGGATCACCGTGGGCTTGGCGCCCTTTGCGATCAGCTTTTTGCACAGGTTGTACAAGGGGGGCACGCCCACGCCGCCGCCAAGCAATACCGGCTTTTCGCCGCTCTTTTCCAGGTTATAGCCGTTGCCCAGGCCGGTGAGGATATCCAAGCGTTCCCCGGGCTGCATGGCGCTCATCTTTTCCGTGCCCTGGCCCACCACTTTGTAAATGAGGGTCAGCATGCTTTCATCGTAATCGCACACGGAAATGGGCCGGCGCAGGAAAAAGCCATCCAGCTGAATGTTCACAAACTGGCCGGAAGCGGTGATGGCAGATGTATCCCCTGCCAGCACCATGCGGAAAACGTCCTTCGTCAGCGGCTCATTCTTCAGAATTTCAAAAATGCTTTGCTTCATTTTCTACCTCAAGTCATCTTCTTTTTCCTGCTCGTTGCGGCCCGAAAGGGACGCATAAGAGCTATACCGACTGAAAACATGGGAGGCGAAGCATGCGCCAGCGAAGCGCAGGGCATGCGGTGATCTTAAGCGTCGATGGTAGATACGCGGAAGGTGGTTTCCTCCAGCACGTCCAGCAGCACCCGCACGGTGTCCAGGGAGGTGAACATGGTCACGTTGTTTTCGGTGGCCAGGCGGCGGATTTCGAAACCGTCGCTGGTCTGGTTCTGAGCGGCGATGTCCTTGGTGTTGAGCACGTAGGCGATGTGGCCCTGGCGCAGGGCGTCGGCAATTTCGTCGCTGCCTTCGTTCAGCTTGCGCAGCACATGGGTGCGGATGCCGTTTTCCTTGAGGAACTTGGCGGTGCCGCTGGTGGCTTCGATGTTGAAGCCCAGGTTGTAGAAGCGGCGGATGAGGGGCAGGGCTTCCTGCTTGTCCTTATCGGCGATGGTGGCAAAGACAGTGCCGTAGTTCTGCAGGTGCATGCCGGAAGCCTGCAGGGCCTTGAAAAGGGCACGGTTGAGGGTCTTGTCATAGCCGATGGCTTCGCCGGTGGATTTCATTTCGGGGCTCAGGTACGCATCCAGGCCGCGGATCTTGTTGAAGGAGAACACGGGCGCCTTGGCATACCAGCGCTGCTTTTCGTCGGGATAGATGGCGAAGATGCCCTGTTCCTTGAGGGACTTGCCCAGGATCACTTCGGTGGCGATATCGGCCAGGCTGTAGCCGGTGGCTTTGGAGAGGAAGGGCACGGTGCGGGAAGAACGGGGGTTCACCTCGATGATGTACACGTTGTCATCCTGGTCCACAATGAACTGGATGTTGTACAGGCCCACGATGCCGATGCCAAGGCCCAGCTTTTTCGCATACTGGAGGATGATGCCCTTCACCTTGTCGGAGATGGAGAAGGAGGGATAAACGGAGATGGAGTCGCCGGAGTGAACGCCGGTGCGTTCCACCAGCTCCATGATGCCGGGCACGAACACGTCGTTGCCGTCGCAGATGGCATCCACTTCCACTTCCCGGCCTTCGATGTACTTGTCCACCAGCACGGGCTTGTCTTCGTCAATTTCCACGGCGGTCTTCAGGTAGTGACGGAGCTGTTCCTCGTTGGCCACGATCTGCATGGCACGGCCGCCCAGCACGAAGGAGGGGCGCACCAGCACGGGATAGCCGATTTCCGCGGCGGCGGCAATGCCGTCTTCGATCCGGGTCACGGCCCGGCCCTTGGCCCGGGGAATGTTCAGCTCGTTCAGCAGCTGTTCAAAGGCATTGCGGTCTTCCGCCTTATCAATGGCGGCGCAGTCGGTGCCGATGATCTTCACACCCCGGTCGGTGAGGGGCTGGGCCAGGTTGATGGCCGTCTGGCCGCCCAGGGAGGCCACCACGCCTTCGGGCTTTTCGTACTCGATGATGTTCATCACATCTTCGGGGGTGAGGGGCTCGAAGTAGAGCTTGTCGGCGGTGGTATAGTCGGTGGAAACGGTTTCGGGGTTGTTGTTGATGATGATGGCTTCGTAGCCGGAGTTTTTGATGGTGGTGACGGCATGGACGGTGGAGTAGTCAAATTCCACGCCCTGGCCGATGCGGATGGGGCCGGCGCCCAGCACGATGATCTTTTTCTTGTCCGTCAGCCGGGAATCCATTTCCCCCTGATAGGAGGAGTAGAAGTAGGGGATGTAGGCATTGGTGTGGCAGGTGTCCACCATGCGGAAGGCGGGCATGATGCCGTTTTCCTTGCGCAGGTTCCACACGTCCTGTTCCTTCACGCCCCAGTATTTGGCGATGCAGGGATCGGCAAAGCCCATCTGCTTGGCGGCCTTCAGGGCGGTCACATCCATCTTCTTTTCCTTGAGGATGTTTTCCATGTCCACAATGCGCTTAAAGGCTTCCAGGAACAGCATGGTGATCTTCGTTACGTCGTGGATCTTTTCCAGAGAAGTACCCATGCGGATCAACTGCATCACGGCAAAGACGTTGTCGCTGCGGAAGGTTTTCAGGTAGTCCAGCAGTTCTTCTTCTGTCATGCCGTCAAACTTGGGCATATAGAAGTGGTTCACACCGATTTCCAGGCAGCGCACGGATTTGAGCAGGCTTTCTTCCAGGCTGGTGCCGATGCCCATCACTTCGCCGGTGGCCTTCATCTGGGTGCCCAGCTGGTTGGAAGCATTGGCAAATTTATCGAAGGGGAAACGGGGCAGCTTGGCCACCACATAATCCAGCCGGGGCTCAAAAGCGGCGTTGGTGTTGGCGATCTTGATCTCATCCAGCGTCATGCCCACGGCGATCTTGGCCGTCACCCGGGCAATGGGATAACCGCTGGCCTTGGAAGCCAGGGCGGAGGAGCGGCTCACCCGGGGGTTCACTTCGATCAGGAAATATTCGCTGGTTTCGGGGTTCAGGGCAAACTGCACATTGCAGCCGCCTTCGATCTTCAGGGCGCGGATGAGGCGGATGGCGCTGTCGTTGAGCATCTTCAGGTCATGGTCGTTGAGGCTGAGGATGGGGGCCACCACCATGGAGTCGCCGGTGTGAACGCCCACGGGGTCGATGTTTTCCATGCCGCAGATGGTAATGACCTTGTCCTGGCCGTCGCGCATCATTTCGAATTCGATTTCCTTGTAGCCCTTCACGCTCTTTTCGATCAGCACCTGATGCACAGGGCTCAGCTTGAAGGCGTTGATACCGATGTCGATCAGCTCTTCTTCGTTATCGGCAAAGCCGCCGCCGGTACCGCCCAGGGTGAACGCGGGGCGCAGCACCACGGGGTAGCCGATGTGCTTGGCCGCTTCTTTGGCTTCTTCCAGGGAGTAGGTGATTTCGGAGGGGATGGTGGGTTCGCCGATCTGCTGGCACAGTTCCTTGAACATTTCCCGGTCTTCCGCCCGTTCAATGGATTCGCTGCTGGTACCAAGCAATTCCACCTGGCATTCCCGCAGGATGCCCTTCTTTTCCAGCTGCATGGCCAGGTTCAGGCCGGTCTGGCCGCCGATGCCGGGGATGATGGCATTGGGGCGTTCATAGCGCAGGATCTTGGCGATGTATTCCAGGGTCAAGGGCTCCATGTACACCTTGTCGGCGATGGTGGTATCGGTCATGATGGTGGCAGGGTTGGAGTTGCACAAAAGCACCTCATACCCTTCTTCTTTCAGGGCGAGACAGGCCTGGGTGCCTGCGTAGTCAAATTCAGCCGCCTGGCCGATAACGATGGGGCCGGAACCGATGATCATAATCTTTTTCAAATCTGTACGCTTTGCCATGTCTGTTTCGCTCCTTTATTTCTTTTGATAAACGGCCTTGCCGTCACATACGGTGAGAATACATTCGCCAAACATTTCCATGCCGGCAAAGGGGGTGGCCCGGCCCATGGAAAGGAAGGTTTCGGGGTCAACTTTGTGTGCCCGGCTTACGTCAAACACCGTGAAATCGTTTTTGAAGGGCAGGCCGAAGCGTTCCCTCGGGTTCACACACATCAGCTGCACCAGCTTTTCCAGCGTGATGATGCCCTTCTTCACAAAGTGGGTGTACATCACGGCAAACGCCGTTTCAATGCCCACCACGCCCATCAGGCTCTTTTCCAGGCCCCTGCCCTTTTCCTCGGCGGAGTGGGGCGCATGGTCGGTAGCGATCATATCGATGGTGCCGTCCAGCAACCCTTCGATCAGCGCTTCTTTATCTTCCCGGCTCCGCAGCGGCGGGTTCATTTTGAAGCGCCCGTCTTCCTGCAGGTCTTCATCGCACAGCACCAGGTAATGGGGCCCGGTTTCGCAGGTCACGTCCAGCCCCTGCTTTTTCGCTTGACGGATCAATTGCACGCTTTCCTTGGTGGAAATATGGCACACATGGTATTTACAGCCCGTTTCCTTCACCAGCTCCAGGTCCCTCTTGATCTGCCCCCATTCGCTTTCTGAGCAGATGCCCCGATGGCCATGGGATGCGGCATACGCCCCGTCATGGATGTAGCCGCCCCGGAGCAGGTCGTTCACTTCACAGTGCGCCGCAATGATCTTGCCCAGCCGCTTTGCTTCCAGCATGGCCCGGCGCATCATTTCGTCGCTCTGTACGCCCCTTCCATCATCGGAAAAACCGCACACGTTTTCACTGAGGCTTGCCATATCCACCAGCTGTTCGCCCTTTTCCCCTACGGTAATGGCACCGTAGGGATGCACCCGGATACAGGCCTTTTCCCGGATAAGGGAAAGCTGCTCTTCCAGATGTTCTGCGCTGTCCGGCACCGGGCTGAGGTTGGGCATGGTGCACACGTCGGTGTACCCGCCGTGGGCAGATGCCAGCGCACCGGTTTCCATGGTTTCCTTATAAGAAAAACCCGGCTCACGGAAATGCACATGCACATCACACAAGCCGGGAAGAACAACAAATTCACTGGAAAGAGAAACAGGGGCACCGCCGCAAGCGTCGAAAAACAATGCGGCGTTCTCACTGGCTCGGTTCATTTCAGTCATTGCCCTGCGCACCGTTTCCACCTCCGCATCTGCATAATAAAAGCCTTGTTTTCAGGCAAGGCCGATATTCCATTGGGGGATGATCGCTCATCTGCCATCGATCATTATATCATATCTGTATATGCCTGTCAAGAACTCCACCAACAAAAAACAGGGGCATCGGCCCTGGACCCACCAGGGGCATTGCCCCTGGACCCAGTGGCGGAAGTAGTTGAATTGATCTTCAAACAATTTCCCGCTGGGGCTTGAGGAAACGATGCGGGGTTTCACCCCACACCCCAGCAGGGATATCATCCCTGCACCCGGTAGCGGAAGTGGTGGACTTATGGCACAAACAATGGCCCGCTGTAAGGGGCATTGGCCCTTGACCCATTTGCGGATGTAGTGGAATTGTCGAACAAACAGTTTCCCGCTGGGGCTAATAAGAAGATGGAAACATAGCGAATGGAGTGTGGCACTTTCGCACACGCACAGACGCGTTTGAGAGAAAAGACAATTACATTGCGAATTGGCTGCAGCACTGCCGCCCACGGGCTGGGCGGTGTTCCACCGCCTGCCGGATGCTTTTGCATCCGGGGAAAACATGAAAAAAGGTCGGTGGGAAAGCTTGCTTTCCCAGCCGACTTTTTTCAATGTTTTCATTGCGCCCGTGGCTGAAACCGCTTCGTTTTCTCAAGCATCATGCGGAAGCAACCATTTCTGATAAAATCCTGTTTAGTCGCAGGAAGGGTGCAGGGCGGATCGCCCT
>JAZNOW010000020.1:0-30601 GCA_045589355.1 Clostridia bacterium | reverse complement strand
TTGATGATCTTGCCATGGCCCTTTTCCATCATGCCGGGGATAACGGCTTTCGCCACGATGTAGGGGGCCACCAGGTCCACGTCGATGACCTTGCGGAAATCCCGGCTTTCCATTTCGATCATGGGAATACGGCGGATGATGCCGGCGTTGTTCACCAGAATATCGATCACGCCCACTTCCGCAGCGATTTTCTTCACCATGGCCTGCACGGCGTCTTCGTCGGTCACGTCGCACACATAGCCATGGGCCTTGATGCCGGCTGCTTCATACGCAGCCAGGCCCTTGTCCACCAGTTCCTGGTTGATATCGTTGAACACCACGGTGGCGCCGGCCACGGCCAGGCCGTTGGCAATGGCAAAGCCGATACCATAGCTGCCACCGGTCACCAGGGCCACCTTGCCCTGCAGGGAAAACTTGCTCATATCAAATGCCATATTCATTTACCTCATTTCATGTCGGTGGGCTGGAAGGAGTCCATATCGTCAAAGGCCTGGTTTTCGCCGCACATAGCCCAGATGAAGGTATAATTGCTGGTGCCGCAGCCGCTGTGGATGGACCAGGAGGGAGAAATGACGGCGTCAAAATTGTTCATGACAATGTGGCGGGTTTCCTGGGGCTGGCCCATGAAGTGCATAACCACCTGGTTTTCGGGAATTTCGAAATAGGTGTATACTTCCATGCGGCGTTCATGGGTGTGGCTGGGCATGGTGTTCCACACGCTGCCGGGAGCCAGCTGGGTAAGACCCATGAGCAGCTGGCAGGTTTCCAGCACGGCGGGATGGATGAACTGGTTGATGACGCGCTTGTTGGAAAGCTTGTCTTCGCCAAGGGGCCGCTTCTGGGCGTCGGCGAAGGAGATGAAGGTGGTCTTGCAGGCCCGATGGGCAGGAGAAGAACACAGGTAGAACTTGGCAGGGTTTTCCTTGTCCTTGCTGCCAAACTTCACTTCCCTGGTGCCCATGGTGATGTACAGGCAGTCTTCAAAGGTCATATCAAAGCGCTGGCCGTCGGCTTCAATGTAGCCGTCGCCGCCCAGATTGAACACACCGGCTTCCCGGCGTTCCAGGAAATACTGCGTGCCGAAATTCTTCCAGACATCAATGCCCTTGTCCACGGACACCACTTCGTCCACCGGCATAATGCCCATCACCACCATGCGGTCCACATGGGAATAGGTGGCCTGAACGGTATCCTTCTGGTAAAGATCGGTGATCAGGAATTCCTTGCGCAGCTCTTCCGTGGTATAGCGGCGCACATCCTGAGGATTGGCAGAGTAACGAATATCCATAACTTATCCCTCCGTAAAAATGTCATTTTTGTTTTGATGCCAAAGGAAGGGCCGACGCTCAGGCGCGGATCACCAATTCCGTTTCGGCATCGAAAAGATATACACTCTCCACCGGGATGGAGAAGGCAATTTCGCTGTCCATTTGGGGAATTTCGTGGGGCGTCACTTTCAGGATGGCCTTGTCTTCGTCCACATCCATGTACACGTTGGCGTTATCCCCCAGCATTTCCGTCAGTTCCACCGTGCCGTCGATCACATAGGCATTTTCCTGTTCGCCCAGCACAATGGCTTCCGGCCGGAAGCCGAAAACGATCTCCTTGCCGTCATAGGCATGAATGTTTTCCCCCAGCATGCGGGACAGATCCAGCGTATGTCTGCCCACCTGAATGCAGCCGTTTTCCACCTTGCGGCGGATGAAGTTCATGGGCGGCTCGCCGATGAACCCGGCCACAAACATGTTCACCGGATGGAAATACACATCCTTGGGCGTGCCGATCTGCTGCACATACCCGTTCTTCATTACCACGATCCGGTCCGCCATGGTCATGGCTTCGGTCTGGTCATGGGTCACATAGATGGTGGTGGCGCCGGTTTCCCGGTGGATCTGGGTAATTTCGGAGCGCATGGTCACGCGCTGCTTGGCGTCCAGGTTGGACAGCGGCTCGTCCATCAGGAACACGCCCACCTTGCGGATGATGGAACGGCCCACCGCCACGCGCTGGCGCTGGCCGCCGGAAAGGGCACGGGGCATCCGGTCCAGATAATCGGTCAGGCCCAGGATTTTTGCCGTCTTCTGCACCCGCTCATCAATCACGTCTTCGTCCACGCCCTGAAGGGACAGGCCGAAGGCCAGGTTATCATACACTGTCATGTTGGGATACAGGGCATAGCTTTGGAACACCATGGCCACTTCCCGCTGACGGGGGCCCCACTGGTTGGCCAGCTCGCCGTTGATGTAGAATTCACCCTTGCTGATATCCTCCAGCCCCGCGATCATGCGCAGCGTGGTGGATTTACCGCAGCCGGAAGGGCCTACGAACACAATGAATTCGCCCTTTTCCGCCTCCAGGTTGAAATCATGCACAGCATGGAAACCGTTGGGGTAAATTTTGTTGATGTTTCTGAGCGTCAGATATGCCATGTTGATACGCTCCCTTTCTTGAATTTGGAAAAAATGGGCGTCCCTTCGGGGGGATGGACAAAACGCCCATGATTTGATAAAATAAATACAGGAATGTTCTTGAACAAATACAAGAGGTGATCCCATGAATGACATCGTGTTTGCCGGCAAACACTTTCTCACCTACAGCGTCAACCGCCACAAGCATGACAGCTGGGAGCTGGTTTACTGCACCCGTGATTCAGGCACCTTCGTTTTTGACGACCTGCGTCTGCCATATTCAGTAGGCGATATTGTGGTCATTCCGCCGGATGTGCCCCACGAAAACGTGAGCGAAAACGGCTTCACCAACATTCACCTGAACATCGTCAACGCCGCCCTGGCCTTCCGTCAGCCCGTGATCATCCGGGACGATGCCAACCATTCCATCCTGCATCTGTTTTCCGATGCTTACTACCATTTCTCCAGCGGTCATGACAAGCGCATGCTGCTCCTGCCCGCCTACGGCAACCTGATCGTCAAATCCATGATCGCCAATCAGTCCGCCCATCCCAAAAACCGGGTGGCTGAAGAAATTGAGCGAAGCATTGTGCAAAACTATGCCAACGCCAATTACGAGCTGGACGCTTTTTTGCACACCATGCCTTACTGCTACGACCATCTGTGCAAAATTTTCCGCAAAGAGCTGGGCATGACGCCCCATAAATACCTGACCAACCTGCGCCTGCAGGCGGCGGCAGAGCTGCTTTGCTCCGAACATAACAGCGGCAACATCACGGAAGTGGCGCTGCTGTGCGGCTTCAAGAACCCGCTGTATTTTTCCCGCCTGTTCAAAAAGAAGTACGACGTATCCCCCAAGGAATACTACCGCCGCAAGCTGGAAGAAAAACAGCACGAGGCTCAGGATTCCGACAGCCAGAAAATCATTCTGGAAGAGTGAGCCGCACCACTTCGGTGTAGCACATCACAAAGGGCGCTGCGCCTTTTGCGTCGTTTTTCACCACCGGCTCCGAAATGTAATAGGCGTAGGTGCCATCCCGGCGCTTGTCCTTTTCCGGGCCCAGCCCGGCCACCAGGCAAATGCCGTCCAGCACCAGGTTTTCCCCTTCAAACGTCAGATACCGCTCCCGAATGCCGTGGAAGGTTTTCAAGCCTTCTGCGGCATATTTTTTATCCAGAATGCCCAGCCTTGCCCCTTTCAGCATGGCGTAGGCCATCATGCTGGAGCCGCTGGTTTCCAGGTAGTTGCCTTCCCGGCCCTGCTGATCCACCACCTGCCAGTACATGCCGCTTTCCCGGTCCTGGTAGGGCAGCAATCCTTCCATCATCTCCCGAAGGAGGGCGGCAATGTATGCCCTGTCCTCCCCCTGGGGCAGGATGCCGGCAAGATCCACCAGCGCCGTGGCGAACCATCCCTGGGCCCGCAGCCAGAAGCTTTGGGAAAGGCCGGTTTCCTTATCCGCCCAGAAGACGGTGCGGCTCTGGTCATAGCCATGGTAGTACAGCCGTTTTTCTTCGTCGAACATCTTTTCCCGCACCGTGCGGATCTGCCCCACGATATCGCTGTAATCGCCCTTGCCAAAGTGCTTTTCATACAACGCAGCAAACACCTGGGCCATGTAAATACCGTCCAGCCACACCTGGTTGGGGTAAATCTGCTTGTGCCAGAAGCTGCCTTCCGCCGTACGGGGCTGATCGTCCAGCGCCTTTTTCATCACGTCGATGGCCCGGCGGTATTTTTCCTTCCCCGTCATCTGATACAGGGGAAAGAGCACCTTACCCTCGTTGATATCATCCAGCGTGTGCTTTTCCGGCTGGAAGGTGCGGATGGCGCCGTCCTCCGAAACAAAGCTGTCAATAAAGCGTTCCACAAAATCGGCATAGCGGGCATCGCCGGTAATTTCCGTCATTTCCAGCAGGGCGCCCAGCATGCACCCGTCGATGTAATTCCAGGTGGCGGGCAGGCCCTGACGGGCACGTTCGATGTTCCAGGCCGTTTTTTCCGGGGAAGAATGTTCAATCAAATGCAGCACATAGGCGCTCATTTTTTCCATCATCATTCCACCTCACGCAGCCCTTCCGCTGCCACTTCGCCGCAGTTTTCGGCAATCAGGAGCTGGCCTTCCACACCGGATACCACCACGTCGTCCACGCACACTTTTTTCACATTGTTCAGGTACAGGCCCAGCTTGCACCGCTTCACCGCATCGTTTTGCATGGCAGGCACAAAGGGCTTGGCATCGGGGTTGAAGCCGATGCGCACGCGGGAGAAGGTCACCTGATCGATGGGCGCCTCGGGCAGGCCGTCAATGTAGCAGGCCGCCGCTTCCGCGCCGGTGCAGGTAATATCCCGGAAGGTGAAGGTACCAAGATGGGGCGTTCTCTCATCCACCGGCAGGGGCGTGCGGCACTTCACATAATCGGAGAACCGGTCCGGGTCACAGCAGTTATACCACATGTTCACCACAAAGGGGGTGATCACGTCTTCCATGCGGATGTTATCAAACACAATGCCGGTGATATCGCAATCCTTGCCCCGGCCACGGCGGGTTTTGATGCGCAGGCCCCGGTCCGTTCTTTTGAAGAAGCAGCGGGTCACCGTCAAATCCTTCACGCCGCAGGCCGTTTCGCTGCCCAGCGTCACCGCGCCATGGCCAAAGGCCATCAGGCAATTGCGGATCACATGGTTGCCGGCCGCCTGGTTGCGTTCCCGGCACAGTTCAATCTTGCCGGACTTGATGGCGATGCAGTCATCCCCCACGCTCAGCCGGCAGCCGATGATGTTCACGCCCTGGCAGGCTTCCGGGTCAATGGCGTCGGTGTTGGGGCTGTCCTTGGGCGCTTCCACTGCCACGTCGTACACGGAAACCTGTTCCGAATAGAAAGGATGCAGGTTCCACGAAGCGCCGTTTCTGGCCGTGATGCCATGGATGGTCACATTTTTGCAGTTGCAAAAGAACATCAGCCTGGGCCGGGCCGTTTCAAAATTGCGGTACTCCGTCCAGAAATCGCTGTTTTGGGCATTGCCGTCCACCACGCCCCGGCCGCAAAGCACAATATCTTCGCAGTATTCGGCATGGATGAGGCTCTGGTACATGGGGCGGGTGAGCCCTTCAAAGGTGCCCACCATGATGTTTTTCCCCCCCGTCATATCCGGCACCAGGCCGGGCAGGATGGGATATTTTTGACGGTCGGGGCAGCCCAGCAGCACGGCACCTTCGGAAAGCTCCATGGTCAGGTGGCTGCGCAGGGCCAGCGGCCGGCAAAGGTAGGTGCCCTCGGGGAAATACAGCCTTACCCCGGGGGGCGTAAAATGAATGGCCGCCTGTACGGCGTCGGTATCGTCATGCACGCCGTCGCCCACTGCGCCAAACTGCTTCACGTCCACCGCGCCGTTTTCATTGGCGGTGGTGAACACCGTTTCCTGCACCGCATCCCCTGTTTTCACCTGCACGGTGTATTCCGTGCCCGCTTTCAGCGCAAAAAGGGAAAACACATTGGCGTCGCAGATGTACTGCTTTTCGCCGTTGAGATACACGTCAAATGCCGCAGGGGCATAATACGGCGTTTTGTGATCCAGTTCAAAGCAGGCGCTGGTGGCGCCGACATAAATCGGGCTGATCATGCTTTATCTCCCATTCGATACTTTTTCTTTGGCTTCGGCCACAATTTTCAGGAAAAACCGTTTCACTGCAATGCACGCGCTGTCCATCAGGGTCACCAGGATGCCGAACAGAAGGGGCTCCACCATCAGCACCACCACCGGCTCCTGTGCGCCGGAGGGCTGCAGGGCAGAATTGATGAGCACATACAGGTTCATCACGCAGAAAATGAGCAGGAAGGCGTAGACCATATTCAGCAAAAAGCCCACAATGCCGTCCCTGGACACCATCATCCAGTGCCTGCTGCCGCCCTTCATTTCTTCCGTGAAACGCAGGAAATGCTTGATCAACAGATCCGTCGCCAGGCCCGTCACCACGGACGCCACAAAGTACAGATCCCACCAGGCAAGGGACGCCATTTCATAGCCCATGAACACAAAATAACAGATGGCGCCGTAAAACCAGAACTTGATCAGCAGCACCTTCAGCGTCTGGGGAAATTTCCATTTCCTGTCCCCGCGCTGGTATTTTTCCAGCTCCTGCTTTGAATAGCGGGGTGCATTTTCGCTGGTGGTGTTCACCAGCCGGTCCGCCGCATCGGTATGCAGCTGGTAGTAATTGGTCTGCGGGGCGTTTTTCTGTTTGTTTTCTTGCTTATTGGCCATGGCTTATTCGGAAAGAACAATGTCTTCCATCTGCTGGTTTTCTTCCAGTTCCGGATTGGTGTTGATCTTGCGGAGCGCCTTGCGCAGCACAGGCACCATAAGCGTCAGCACGGCGCCCACCGCCAGGATGATCAGATGCGCATGCAGCATGCTTTGTGCGTTGGCAATGAAAGCCAGAGACCGGTTGGCTTCGTTTTCCGCCAGGGAGCGGGTGATCTGCGCCAGGTAATACACGTCACAGAAGGCCAGAATGCCCAGCATCACAAACATCAAAACCAGCATGGGGATGTTGGTTTTTTTGCGATGGGGATAGGCGTTCAAAAAACACACAAAGGACAGAAGGGAAAACAGCATGGTGCAGAATTCTGCCAGGCCCATGCCGGTGAAGTTGATACGCGCCGTGGTATCGGAAATATTGGTCAGGTTGAAGGAATACAGCACAAACGCAATGCCCAGCACCACCATGGGGATCATCTGAGGCTTACGCTTGAGGGCCACAATCCTCTTGCGGAAAAATTCCTTCACGTTCACAAGCAGTTTTTCCATTTGCTTCCTTCTCCCTTCAGCGGATGGCGTTGGTGGTATCGTTATCGAAGAAATGACGCTTGGTGAACTGCACATCGATCACATCGCCATTCTTATAATCGCACCAGCCGCGCAGCTTGCAGGTGATGGGGCAATCGGCACTGCCATTATGCTTCATGCGGCCATGCACCAGGGTGTTCATGCCCAGGTTTTCGTTGGCAAACACCTGCACCTGCACATTGCCCCCCACGTCCACGTCTTCGGGGCGCACACCCAGGGTGACCTGCTTGCCTTCGTAATCTTTCAGCAGTTCCTTTTCTTTTTCCGTCAGTTCAATGCGGAAATATTCGTTCCCGGCTGTACCGCCGGAAATGGTCACCTGGAAGAAGTTCATGGGCGGCAGACCAATGAAGCTGGCCACAAACAGGTTGGCCGGCGTATCGTACAGTTCCAGAGGCGTGCCCACCTGCTGCACACGGCCCATGGACATGCACACGATGCGGTCGGCCAGGGTCAAGGCTTCGGTCTGGTCGTGGGTAACGTAGAGAATGGTGGCGTTCATCCGCTTGTGCAGCAGCAAAATTTCCCTGCGGGTGGAACCGCGGAGCTTGGCGTCCAGGTTGGAAAGGGGTTCGTCAAAGAGAAACACCTTGGGGTTGCGCACAATGGCACGGCCCATGGCCACGCGCTGGCGCTGGCCGCCGGAAAGCTGCTTGGGCTTTTTGTTCAATTGGTCCGTCAGGCCCAGAATTTCCGCCGCAGCCAGCACCTTGGTGTGGATCACATTGGGGTCTTCCTTGCGCAACGTCAGGGAAAACGCCATGTTTTCATACACCGTCATGTGGCCGTACAGGGCGTAGTTCTGGAACACCATGGCCATGTCGCGGTCCTTGGCGGGGGCAGAGGTGATGTCCTTGCCATCCAGCAGCAATTTACCATCGGTGATATCTTCCAGGCCGGCCACCATGCGCAGCGTGGTGGATTTACCGCAGCCGGAAGGGCCCACCAGTACAATAAATTCGCCGTCTTTCACGTCCAGGTTGAAGTCAAACACAGCCTGTACGTTATTGTCGTATATTTTATCCAGATGCTGTAAGCTGATATTGGCCATAAGGCATCTCCTTTACTTGGCAATTTCGGTCAAAGTGGCGTTATAGGCATGCAGCTTGTTGCTGCGCATTACCGCAACAACACCCGCCACCACGCAGAACACTGCGGACAAAACCAGGAAAACAATCACCAGCGTATGCTGCTCGGGGGTAATGGCCGGAGCAATTTCTTCCACTTTTTCGCGGATCTTCTTGCCCACCTTCACCTGGGTCACCCGGGTTATCGGCTGGGCGGCCCGGGCCGGCAGAATGAAAATGCGGCCGATCTGCCCGGCGCCAAGGCCCAGCAGCAGCCAGCCATAGCCGGTCTTGTAGTTCTTCACGCCTTCGGAGGCCAGGAAGCACAGCAGCAGGAACACCAGGTTATACACGATGGATGCACCCATCAGCGCTTCGTACAGCCGGGTATTGTTGATTTCGTAGATCACCACAAAATAGAGCACATTGAACAAAATGGCCAGATAGCACAGCCGGGAGGAAAACAAGTTTTTGTTATAGCGCATTCTGTCCAGCCGGATGGTTTTCACATCATTCATTGCGTTCATCATGCCTGTGCCTTCCTTCCTTCTTCAATCAGCTGCTTTTCCTTTGCCTGCAGGCAGCACTTCCACACATAATTGGCAATCAGCAGCACACATGCAACCAGCACCACAGCCATCACCGCATAATGCACGTCAAACCAGAACGTGGAATCGATGTAGGTGCCGCTGGTGGCGGTGAGCGCTTTATAGGCTTCAAAATCGATGGTCAGGAACGCGGCCTTGAATTTCTCCACTTCCATGTGCATCCACCCACTGTAGGCCACGCCTGCTGCCACAAAAAGGACAGTGGAAACGGCATTGCCCACATAGTAGCGGCGGCGGGAGTGGGTATTGGTCAGGAAAAGGCCGCAGGCCAGCAGCAACAGGCCGATGGAATAATTGAGCAGCAGCTTGTTGAAGGGCTGCATATCGTAATAAATACGGGCCCCTGCCAGCTTGTCCATGGCGGGATCTTTATGATCGGGCATGAGGAAATACAGGCCGTCATACAAGTCCGTCATCAGCCCCAATGCATACAGAAAGCACAGCGCGCAGGCCACAATGGCCCCAAAGCACACAATTTTCTGTACCGTGATCTGTTTTTTATACATAGCGTCCTCCCCCATGGCAAACATTCGAAAACCGCTTGCCGGCATTGTTCTTTTTCAAAAGGTTCCCATCAGCCTCTCCTTTTCTTCAGGGGCTGATGGGAACCCATGACGGGGGCCGAAGCCCCCGCCATGGTGAAAAAGGGTTACATTATTCAGCCAGAGTGGCATAGTAGGCCTGGAGACGGGTCCAAGCATCCTGCTTGAGTTCCAGGTAACGGCTGCCGCCCATTTCGGTGGCAACGTGCATGGTGGCGTCTTCCGCATTGCCCATGCCTTCCACGGCATAGCCGTTGACGATCTGGTCAACGAACAGGTTCTGCTTGCCCTTGCCGGCGTTGAAGAGGGTGGGCAGGTCAGAGAAGGTAGCAATTTCTTCGTTTTCCACCTTGGTGTTGGGCAGCACGGTGGGAACGGAGGTGTACCAGGAATTTTCGGTGATGGCCAGTTCGGGGTGCTTGATGGTGCCCAGGCCGATGGCAACGCTCAGCTTGCCGGCGCCTTCCTTACCCACCTCGTGGGTGCACTGATATTCGAAGGCCTGGCTCTTGGCGAAGGACAGGGTGGAGCCCAGATAGAAACGAGCATAGTTGGTGTAGTTACCGGAAGCCTTTTCCCACAGTTCGGCGAAAGTGGCATCGGCGATCACGGGCATTTCGGTGCCGTTGAAGTTGAAGGTGACGTAGGAGCCGTCTTCGTTGGTCTTGATGAAGGCGTCGGGGCCGTAGCTCATCAGGATCATGCCTTCGGGGCTGTAAGCGAAGTCGATCAGCTTCAGGGCGGCATTCAGCTTGTCAGGATTGCCTTCCACGCCGGCCACGGAGATGCCCCAGCCGTCGGTCTTCACAGAACGCCAGGATTCGGTAAAGCGCATGAACACGCCGTCTTCGTTGGTGCCGTCAAACCAGCGGGCCACGGGGACCATCACGGCCATGTACTTTTCGCCGTCCTGCAGAACGGTTTCGTTGTACACGGTCTGGGTCTGGTTGTAGTCATAGTGCATGAAGCCCAGGTCGTTTTCCAGGTAGGTCTTGGTGGATTCCGCGGAGGTTTCCAGGAACGCCTTGGAGATCAGGCCTTCCTGAGCCATCTGGTGCATCCGGTCGATGGCGATGTAGGCATCTTCTTCCTGACGGGCGTCACGCAGAGCGCCTTCTTCGTCGATCCACAGGAAGTCCTGACGGGATTCCATGCCGCGCACGCCGAACAGAACGCCGGCAAAGCGCATCATGTCCACACGACGCTGGTTGTTGTCATCTTCGCGGGAGAACAGGCCCTGCACGGAATCGGTGCCGTTGAGGGTCTGGGGGTTGGCTACCACGCAGCGCAGCAGGGCCACCAGTTCGTCGGCGTCCCAGGCAGCGTTCTGGCCAATGAAGAGGTTGGAGCGGTTGGTGCCGTAGTAGCCGTTGTAAGCCACGTCGATGTAGGTACGCAGCATGTTCACGGCGGTCACACCGTCGATTTCGCCGGCGTCGTTCATCAGGGCAACAATGTTGCCGGCGGCGTCGTAGTTCTTGGTCACCTGTTCCACAGCGGTGCCTTCCAGGTTCACAACGTCAACGGTGACGGAACCGGTGGTGGGCATGTAGGGGGTGTAAACGGGGGCAGCCAGCTTGTTGGAAGCATCGGCAGTGAATTCGCCTTCGCCGTCCAGCAGCTTCACAACCCAGTCCGTACGCATCAGGGGCATACGTTCGATGTCGTTCACGCCGTCGAAGTAGGGGCTGAAGTAGATGGCGCCGGTGGAGGTGTTACCGGTGATGGACAGACGAACGATGGGGTTCTGGTCCAGGTAAGCCTTGAAGTTGGGCATCTTGTCCAGATGTTCGGCAATGTTCACGATGGCGCCGATTTCACCGTATTCGGTCAGCTTGGAAGCGGTGCCGCTGAGCATATCCACTTCGTTCAGGCGTTCCTTCCAGTAGTCGAATTCAGCGCTGGTGCTGTTGCCCTGGTAGTGGTCTTCGAACACCACATGCAGTTCATCCTGCACAGCAGCCCAGGTGGGCTTGATGTCGCCGGAGTAGTAGGTCTTGCCGTCGGCCAGGGTCACGCCTTCGCCCGCCACTTCGGGGTTGAAGAACAGGCCGGTCTTGGCATTGTTGTAGCCGGTGGCCATGCGGAGCACGGTGCCGTCGGCATAGGTCAGTTCGGCAGTTTCGGCAACGGCCGGGACAGCAAACATGGATACGATCATAACGAATGCTGCCAACAGGGAAAGGGTACGTTTCATAGTTTTTTCCTCCTTTTTTTGTCACCGGCTTACTTTCCGGTGCATAAAACAAGTTTCTCTATGTTCAGCCGGGTGCACTCCGGCGAAACATCGTTTCTTATTCCTTCACGCCGCCCACATTGACGCCCTTGGCGAAATATTTCTGGATGAAGGGATAGATGATCAGGATGGGGATGATGGAGCAGACGATCAGGGCAAAGATCACAGAGTCCGATGCATAGGGCTCTGCCCAGCTGGTCATCTGGTCGGAGTCGGAAAACTGGTCCAGCTTGTTGCGGATGAACACCTGCAGGGGATGCTCGTTGGGGTTGGTCATCATCTGCTTGGCCCAGAAATAGCCGTTCCAGCGGGAGATGGCAAAGAAGAGGGTGACGGTGGCAATGGTGGACTTGCTCATGGGGATGTATACCTTCCCCAGCACCTGGAATTCCGTGGCGCCGTCCACAATGGCCGCTTCTTCAATTTCGCTGGGCACCCCTTCAAAGGCATTGCGCAGCAGGATGATGTTCATGGCCGCCATACCCATGGCGATCACCACCACCCATTTGTCGTCCATAATGCCCACGGATTCGAAAGCACGCTGGGTGGCCAGGTAGTTCAGGTACTGGGGCACCAGGCCGGCAGAAAACAGCATGGTGAACACCAGGAAGAAGTTGAAGAACCGGCGGAACAAAAGCCGTTTCTTGCTCAGGGCATAGGCACCCAGGATGGCCACCACCAGCGCCCACACCGTGCCGTAGAAGGTAAGGAAGAGGGTGTTGGCGTAGGCGTTCCAGAACATGTTGTCATTGAACATGGCGGAAAACGCCTGGAACTGCACGTCCTTGGGGAAGAGGATGATTTCGAAATATTCCACCGCGTGCTTGCCGCTGATGGAAGCGGATACCGCGTACAGGAAAGGATACAGGCACGCCAGGGAGAAAATGCACAAAAGCGTGTAACTGATGACCTTAAAGATCATCTCCGATGTTTCAAGCCTTCTTTTCATATGCTTCTCCTTCTCAATACAGCGACGTATCGGCTGCCTTGCGGGCGATGGTATTGGCGCTGATCACCAGCAGCATGCTGATCACGTTGTTGAGCATTTCGGCAGCGGAGGCCAGGTCCTTGCGGCCGCCGTCATCCATGCCCATGCGGTATGCATAGGTGGAAACCACGTCGGCCGTTTCCCAGGTGTTCACGTTGTACAGAAGCAATACCTTTTCGTAGCCGATGTTCAGCAGGGAGCCGATGCGGGTGATGAGCATGATGACCACCGTGGACAAAATGCCCGGCAGCACCACATAGCGCATCTGGCTCATCTTTCCGGCGCCGTCGATCTGGGCGGCTTCATAGCTGGTGGGCGAAATGGCAATGATGGCGGCGAAATACACAATGCTGTCATAGCCGGCCCCTTCCCAGATACCGGATATCTGGTAGATGACCCGGAAATACTCCGGCCGGTTCAGCAGGCCGTCCTGCACCACTTCTTTGGAGATCAGCCCCAGGCTTTCCAGCGCCTGGGTCACAATGCCGTAGCTGCTTGTCAGGCCGCCTTTTTTCACCAGCATGATCACAAGGCTGGTCATAACCACAGTGGACATGAACTTGGGCAGGTAGGTGAGCACCTGGCAGGTGGAGCGCACGATGTTGGAGCGTACTTCGTTGAAGAAAAGGGCCAGCAGAATGGGCATGGGGAAGCCGAAGCACAGGCCGTAGAAGCTGAGCAGGAAGGTGTTCCTCAGGGCCCGCCAGAACTGGGTGGCCTGGGCGCCCACCATCAATTCCTTGAAGGTGGAAAAGCCGGTGAAAAACTGTTCCGCCACAGGCTTTACGTTATCCGCCTTCTTGAAACTGCCCAGCAGCTCATACATGGGCAGGTAGCGCCAGCAAATGAACACCACCAGCATGGGAATCAGCATGATGTACAGCCGCCAGTCCTTCAGAACCGTCAGCGCCACATGCTTCCAATAGTGTTTTTCCACGTCATCGCGAACTGCCTGTTCCGGATTTTCCCGATATACGCCGGCCTGTTCATCCCAGACCAGAAAATCCGCAGCTTTCGTCGCCATAAACCGTTCCCCCTTGCCTTACGTTATTTCGGGATATTGTTACATTTGTTCGTTCTGCATTTCTTTCTGCACACGCAGCAGATAGTGCTTCTGTTCTTCCAGCATGCCGTCCAGCCGTCTGGCGATCCACACCAGCAATACGCTGAAGAAGGTGGAAAGCACGTCCGTGGTGATGTAGCCGGTGCAGGCGCCGAAGGGAGCCCCCAGCACCAGGGCCACCAGCATTCTTCCCGCCTGCATGGAAAGGGCGGTAAGCAGCCCGTACAAAAGGGCCAGCAGCACGTCTTCCTTCAGCTTCTGCCAGTTGACCTTTTTCAGGTACAGCAGCATCACAAGCCCCATCTGGCTGCCCAGTACATACACCAGGTAATCCGTCCATTCCACAAGATGGGTCATGGAGTACACCAGGCAGAACACCAGGTTGCCTGCTGCCACCGGCACCGCCGCCCATGCCCCCCAGCGCACCATCACAATGGCCATCACCGCACAGGAAAGGGACAGGGTGTACGCTTCCCCCCGGAACCATCTGGTGGCCCCCAGGGTGATGAGCAATTCGCTCAGGCACAAAATGGCGGTAAAGAAGAATAGATCCATGGCCCGGTATTGACGGAAGGTGATCTGTTTTTGCATAAAACCCTCCCGGAAATATTCAACGCAAACCTTTTTCGACCGGTAAATAAAGGCAATTTTGCCGAAATTTCTTAAATATGTCCAAATACCGATCATATCCAACCTTATTTTACATCTTTTCCACCCGTCCGTATATAGCTAAAAGAAATCTATTTATGTACAAAATCGACATTTTGCCTTTCTTCTTTTCCGATTTTATGCTATAACAAAAGCAGCAAAAAACACAAAAGGAGGCTGCCCATGGCTGACCATCTTTACCTTACCCCCGCCCACTCCCTGCAGCAGGCATTTGACCAGGCCGCGCCCGGAGATGTGATCCACCTGGCAAAAGGGGTATACCGGCAGAAAGTGATCATCAAAACCCCGGGGCTCACCCTCATCGGCGACGGGCAGCACAATACCGAAATCGTCTATGATGATTATGCCAACAAGCTGGACGAAAACGGTGTGGAATACAACACCTTCCGCACCTGGACGGTGGCCGTGTGCGCCGATCACGTCACCATGCGCCGCCTGGCCATTCTCAACGACGCCCTGCAGCCCGAAACCAAGGGGCAGGAGGTAGCCCTTTCCGTGCTGGGGGATGATTTTCTGATGGAAGACTGCCGCCTTTTTTCCACCCAGGACACCCTCTTTGCCGGCCCCTTGCCCCCCGACCTGATCGAACGGTATCAGGGCTTTCACCGGCAGGAATTGCTTTCCCCCGGCCCCTCCCGGCAGGTGTACAGAAACTGCCGGATTGAAGGATCGGTGGATTTCATTTTCGGCTGCGGGGATGCGCTGTTTGACCAATGCGAGATCCGCAGCGTATACGATGTGCGTCAGGTGGGCTATACCGCCGCCCCCGCCCATGCCCTTTCCCAGCAGGAAGGGTATCTGTTCAAAAACTGCCGCTTTACCTGCGAAGACACCGTCCGCCCCCAATCCATTTACCTGGCCCGGCCCTGGCGGGACTGGGGCCTGTGCCGGTATGTGGATTGCACCTACGGCCCCCACATTGCGCCTGCAGGCTTTGATAAATGGAATGATACCCACCGGGATAAGACCGCCCGCTTCCACGAATACCCGCCCGTTCCCGGCCGGGTAAAGTGGGTAAAGCAGGTGGAGGAAAAGTACATTCCTTAAATGGATGTTTCCCGCCCTTTTGTTCCCTTGCTTTTCCGGAAAAGATATCCTATAATGAATGTATGCGGCAAATGAATTTAAATTGACATATAACAGGAGGTTTTTCCATGCGGAAAACGAAAATCGTGTGCACGTTGGGCCCGGCCAGCCAGGACCCTGCCATCATGGCGGACATGCTGAAGGCCGGCATGAACGTGGCCCGGCTCAATTTCTCCCACGGCACCCATGAAGGCCACAAAAAAATGATCGAAACCTTCCGTTCCGTCCGGGATTCTCTGGGCCTGGCCGCCGCCGTCATGCTGGATACCAAAGGCCCCGAAATCCGCACCGGGCTGTTTTCTGCCGGCAAAGTGCAGCTGCAGCCCGGGCAAACATTCACCCTCTATGCAAAAGAGCGGGACGGCGACGAAACCGGCTGCTCCATCTCCTACCCCGACCTGCCCCGCCAGTTGAAAAAAGGCCACACCGTGCTCATCGACGACGGCCGCATCCATCTGCGGGTGGAAGAAGCGGATGAAGAAAAAGCCGTGTGCACCGTGCTCAACGGCGGCACCGTATCCAACCGCAAGGGCATCAATATCCCCCGGGTATCCATCGATATGCCCTACCTCAGCGACCGGGATAAGCAGGACCTGATTTTCGGCGTGGAAAACAAGGTGGATTTTATCGCCGCCTCCTTCGTCCGCCGCAAGGAAGACGTGATCGCCCTGCGCAAGTTCGTCAACTACCACGGCGGCCACGATATCAAGATCATTTCCAAGATCGAAAACCTGGAAGGCATTGAAAACTTTGGCGAAATCCTGCAGCATTCCGACGGTATCATGGTGGCCCGCGGCGACATGGGCGTGGAAGTGGAATACGAAAAGCTGCCCGGCCTGCAAAAGCGCTTCATCCGCGCCTGCTTTGCCTCCGGCAAAATGGCCATCACCGCCACCCAGATGCTGGACAGCATGATGCACTCCCCCATGCCCACCCGCGCCGAAATCACCGACGTTGCCAACGCCGTCTTTGACGGCACCTCCGCCGTCATGCTTTCCGGCGAAAGCGCCGCCGGCGAATACCCGGTGGAATCGGTACACGCCATGGCCCGCATCGCCCGGCAGGCGGAAGAAGACGCCTTTGAAATGGGCGTGTACAAATCCATGGTCTACAATTCCGCCTTCAACGACACCACCAACGCCATCTGCGACGCCGCCTGCACCACCGCAAGGGACGTAAAAGCCAAGGCCATCATCGCCGTCACCCTCCATGGGCAAACGGCCCGGGGCATCAGCAAATACCGTCCCTTCGAGCCCATCGTGGCCGCCACCCCCGTGGAAAAGGCCTACCACCAGCTGGCCCTGTCCTGGGGCGTGTACCCGGTATTGGCCCTGAACCAAAGCAGTACGGACGATCTTTTCCTCCACGCAGTGGACTGCGCCCGGAACCTGGACCTGGTCCAGTCCGGGGACCTGGTGGTCATCACCGCCGGCGTGCCCCTGTCCGTTTCCGGCACCACCAACCTGCTCAAGGTGCAGACCGTCATGTAAAACCCACAGGCCATGTCCCTGAAATGCAATAAAAACAGCCGGTTGAGAAGTTTATCCCAACCGGCTGTTTTTGTTGTCTTTTTCAAGGTTTTATTTGGTGATCAGCAGATCGCCGTAGTCCGGGAAAGGCCAGACGGATTTTTCCACCATGGTTTCCGCTTCATCGATGAGGGTGCGCATTTTCTGCATCAGGGCAAACACCCGATCCCGGAAATACAGGGCCTTTTCCAGAATTTCCACATCCTGGGGCACCGTGTTCAGCAGCCCGTCCATTTCTTCACTCATGGAAGAGATGCCGCCCAGCAGTTCGGTCAGCCGGCGCAGGCGCTTTTCTTCGCAGGAAAGGTCAATATCCTTGAGGAAAGCCCGCTTTTCGTTGGCAGCGGCGGCAATATTCCGGGAGTAGGTGATGATGGCGGGGATGATCTGCTTGTCCGTCATTTCCATGAGGGTATGGCCCTCAATGGCGATCTTCTTGCAGTAGTTTTCCAGCGCCATTTCATAGCGGCTGTATACTTCTTCCCGGCTGTACACCTTCTGCCGTTCAAAGAGGGCAATGTTCTTTTCGTCCAGAATATGGGGCACGGCGTCGGGGGTGGTGGGCAATTCCAGCAGGCCCCGCTTTTTTGCTTCTTCCCGCCAGACCGCGGCATAATTGTTGCCGTTGAAAATGACGCGCTTGTGGTTGGTGATGGTATCCACCACAATCTGCTCCACAGCAGAGCGCAGATCGGCCGCCGCTTCCAGCTGATCGGCAAATTCCTGCAGCACGTCGGCCACAATGGCATTGATGATGGTGCTGGCCGCCGCAATGGACATGTTGGCGCCCACGGAGCGGAATTCGAACTTGTTGCCGGTGAAAGCAAAGGGAGAAGTGCGGTTGCGGTCGGTGGTGTCCTTGGGGATGGGGGGCAGGGTTTTGACGCCGATGTTCATCTGCATCTTTTCCCCGGGCACATAGGCCTTGTGCTGCTCCAGGGACATAAGGATCTCCGTCAGTTCATCCCCAAGGAACATGCTCATAATGGCCGGCGGCGCTTCGTTGGCGCCCAGGCGATGGTCGTTCCCGGCGCTGGCCGCAGAATAGCGCAGCAGATCCTGATGCAGGTCCACCGCCTTGATCACCGCCACCAGGAACAAAAGGAACTGGGCGTTTTCGGCGGGCGTTTCGCCGGGCTCCAGCAAATTCACGCCGGTATCGGTGGACATGGACCAGTTGTCGTGCTTGCCGGAACCGTTGATGCCTTCAAAGGGTTTTTCATGAAGCAGGCAGGCGAAGCCATGGCGATGGGCGGTGCGCTTCAATACTTCCATGGTCAGCTGATTATGGTCGCAGGCAATATTGGCCGTGGCAAAGATGGGGGCCAGCTCATGCTGGCAGGGCGCCGCTTCGTTATGCTCGGTCTTGGCGGAAACGCCCAGCTTCCACAATTCTTCGTCCACGTCCCGCATGAAGGCAGCCACACGGGTTTTGATGCTGCCGTAGTAATGGTCGTCCAGTTCCTGGCCCTTGGGCGGACGGGCGCCAAAGAGGGTGCGGCCGGTATACATCAGGTCCTTGCGCTGGCGGTACAGTTCCCGGTCGATGAGGAAATACTCCTGTTCCGGGCCCACGGTGGCAATGACACGCTTGACGTCATTGTGGCCAAACAGCTTCAGGATGCGCTTGGCCTGCCGGTTCAGCGCTTCCATGGAGCGCAGAAGAGGGGTTTTCTTATCCAGCGCATGACCGCCCCAGCTGCAGAAAGCGGTGGGGATATAGAGGGTATGGTCCTTGATAAAGGCATAGGAGGTGGGGTCCCAGGCGGTGTAGCCGCGGGCTTCAAACGTAGCCCTGAGGCCGCCGGACGGGAACGAAGAGGCGTCGGATTCGCCCTTTACCAGTTCCTTGCCGCCAAATTCCATAATGGCCCGGCCCCCCTCCACAGGAGAGAGGAAGGAATCGTGCTTTTCGGCAGTAATGCCCGTCATGGGCTGAAACCAGTGGGTATAATGGGTGGCGCCCTTTTCGATGGCCCAGTCCTTCATGGTGTTGGCCACCACGCTGGCCACTTCAATGTTCAGGCTTTTGCCTTCCGCCATGGTACGGTGCAGGGCACGGTAGGTTTCCTTGGGCAGCCGCTGGCGCATAACGTCGTCATTGAATACCATGCTGCCGAATGTTTCCTGTAAACCCATCGTTACTCCTCCTTTGAATGAAAAACGCTGCGTCACAGTCCGTTCCGCAGCGCACAATGCTGTTGTTTCCGAATTATAGGATGATTAAGGGAAAATGTCAAGTATTTTTTCCGTTCCGGGGCCTGTTCATCACCTGCAGCATGGACACATAGCCGGACAAAAGCACCGCGCTGAGCAGCACCGCGCCCACAATATCCGTCAGCCAGTGCACGCCGGAAAGCAGCCGGCCCACCACGGAAACCGCCATCAGCACCCCGGCAGCCGTCCGCACATAGGAAAGCCGCTTTCCATGAAACAATGCGGGATAGGGCACCATTATGGCGCCGAACACGCACAGGGCCAGCATGGTGTGGGAGGAAGGATAACTGGCCTCCAGCCCTTCTTCCAGAAGCACCGGCCGCCAATTGATGGGCAGCTTTTCAAACGCCACATAGCACACAAGCATCATAACAAAAAACACACCCAGGCAAATCAGCTGGCCGTCCACCTTTTTCAGGCTGCGGCGCTTTGCCAATTGCCAAACCCCCAAGGCGCTGTAGCCCAGCACGCAAAGCAGGGCCAGGTATCCCAGGAAAGTGGTCAGGTCATAGAAAAATTCGCTGTAAGGCAGCGCTTCATGCACCGGGCCGTTGAGAAACGCAAAGCCCACTTTGCTTCCTTCCGGGCCGATGGCCTGCACGTCCACGTTCATCACAGCCAGCGTAAAAGCAAGGAACAGTATCACCAGCACACAGGTGCGCAAAATGCCTGTTTTTTTCATTTCGCTCACGCCTGCCTTTCCTTTTCGTTTTGCCTGCCCATTGTAGCACATCCCTTCCCCCGTCACAAGCCGTATACAGGAAAAGGACACTTTTGCCCCATTATTCTTCCTTTTCCAGGCTGTGAAAGCCTTCGCCCAGGGTTTCGTGGGTATCGGTGATGAACATAAAGGCACGGCTGTCCGTTTCCCGGACGATGCGCTTCACTTTCATCACTTCCTTCTGGTCCACCACGCTGATCAGCGCCCGGGTTTCTTTTCCCGTATAACCGCCGATGGCCGGCAGAAGCGTCACACCCCGGTCCATCTCTTTCATGATGCGGCTGCTGATCCGCTCGCTTTCCCCGCTTACCACAAAGCACATCTTGGCAGAGCCAAGGCCGGCCAGCACCAGGTCGATCACCCTGGCGCTGACAAAAATGCAGATCAGAGAATACAGTGCCGCCCTTGTGCTCATGGTGAAGGCGGCAAGCAAAATCACCAAACAGTCCACCAGCATGATCACCATGCCCACGGTAATGAAGGGCAGGCGGTGGTGGATGAGTTTCGCGATCATGTCCGAGCCGCCGGTGGTGGCGCCGCCCCGGAGGATCAGCCCCAGGCCCACCCCCAGCATGATGGCGCCGTACACGCTGGCCAGCAGCACGTCATCCGTCAGCGGCGGGAACTTGAACAAATCAATAAACAGGGAAAACAGCACCGTGGCGATCAGCGAGCGGAAAGCAAAGCTGCCGCCCATCAGTTTATACCCCATCAGGAACAGGGGCACATTCAAAAGCAGGCTGGTAACACCCACCGGCGCCCCGAACAGATAGTTCAGCACCGTGGCCACGCCCGTCAGCCCGCCGGGAGCAATGCCGTTGGGCACCAGAAAAAACGGGTACGCCGCGCCGCCCACGGCACAGCCCAGCACAATATACACATAGCCGATCACCGGCTCGTTGCTTTTCAGTTTGCTCATCAGCCGCTGCATATGTCTTTCCTCCTTCAGGAACAGTATGAACCGTCAGTAAAGGAACATTCTTGGTTTTCGGTTCAAATTCCTTCCGGCTGCGAAAAAAATGTTTTTCTATTGTATTTTGTATACCGCATCCGCCAGGGCGTCCATTTCCTTTTCGGTGTTGTACAGCCCGGGGCTCACCCGCACCGCTCCCCGGGTGCCGTGGAAGGCATGCACAGCCGGCGCGCAATGCAGCCCTCCCCGCAGCGAAAACCCTGCCTTCACCAGCGTATCCGTCACTTCCCCGGCGTCTTTCCCCTGGATGTTGAAGCTGACAATGGCCGCCTTCTCCACCCCCGCTTCCCCCATCACCTGCACCTTTTCCATGTTCCGCAGCTTTTCCTCCAGCCGGCCGGCCAGGGCTCTTTCATATTCCCGTATTTCCCGGCCGAAACGCAGCACAAACTTCAGCCCCTGGCAAAGGCCTGCAATGCCCGGCAGGTTGTGGGTGCCGCTTTCCAGCAGATCCGGCAGCATGGCAGGCTGCCGAAGGCTTTCGGAAGCAGAGCCCGTGCCCCCTTCCCGGACGGGATGCATATCCAGCCAGGGCGCCACATACAAAAGCCCGGTGCCCATGGGACCCAGCAGCCCTTTATGCCCCGGCATGGCGATCATATCCGCCCCCAGCAGCGCCAGGTTTTCCGTTCCCGCCGTCTGGGCCGCATCCACCAATACCGGCACGCCCTTTGCGTGGGCCGTGTCCACCAGCAGGCGTACCGGCTGAATGCAGCCGGTCACGTTGCTGGCATGGTTCACCACCACCAGCGCCGTTTTGCCGTTCATCAGGGCGGTGATGCTGTCCGGCGACAGAACGCCCCGCCTGTCCGGCTCCGCCATCCGCACCCGGATCTGCCCTCTGTCCTGCAGCCCCATCAACGGCCGCATCACGGCGTTGTGCTCCTGATGGGAAACGATCACTTCATCCCCCTGATGCAGATAACCTTTCAGGGCAATGTTCACGCTGTCGGTTCCGTTCAGGGTAAAAATGATGTTTTCCGGCGCTTTTGCCCCCACCAGCCGGGCCGCCCATTCCCGGCACGTTTCCAGGATGCGTCCTCCCGCCAGTGCTCCGGGATGGCCGCCCCGGCCGGGATTGCCGCCGATTTTTGTCATCACCCCGGCCACCGCCTGCACCACCTCCGGGGGCTTGGGAAAGCTGGTGGCCGCATTGTCCAGATAGATCATTCTCTTCCTCCTGCACCCAACGCTTCTTCTTTCCATAGAATGTATGAGAAAGAAAGGAGGCGCATGACCATGGAAGAAACATTTGCCCTTGCCGCGTTCCGCTCCCGCCAGCAGGTATTCCGCTTTGACAGCGCTTTAAGGCGGCACGGCATTCAAGCCAGCATCATTTCCACCCCCCGGGAGATCCAGGTGGGCTGCGGCCTGTCTTTGCAGTTTGATCTGAAGGACGCACCCAAAGCCATGGAGATCTTCCGGCGCAACAACCCCGGCAACCTCATCGGCTTTTACCGTTTCACCCCCTCCGCCCGCAGCCGCATAACCCCTCTGTAAGCGGCACATACTACCGGAAAAAGGAGGAAATGCACATGCGGGCAAAGCTGAAAACACTTTTTCAAAGCAGCGGGCATTACCTGCTGGCCCTTTTGTTTGCCGCTGTGATCCTTTTGTCTGCCCTGTGGACCCGAAACACCCAAAGCCCGGCCACTTCACCGGCCCAGATGAACCAGAGCCAGCGTCTGTCCTCCCTCACCCCTTCCCCGGCGCCTGTTCGCTTCCTGCCGCCGGCAAAAGGAGAGGTGGTGCTATCCTTTTCGGAAGAGCCGGTGCATTTTGCCGCCCACCATCGCATCCGCTTTCATCCCTCCACCCATTTTGCCCTGCAGCAGGGGGAAGGGGTGCAGGCGGCGTTTGACGGCGCCGTACGCTGGGAAGGGGAAAACCTGTGGCTGGACGGCCAGGCCTTTTCCATGTGCTACGCAGGCGTAGAAAAAGGAAATGTCAAAACAGGCGATCGGGTAAAATGCGGCCAGGCCGTGGGAAAAGCAACCGGCACGGTGTACGGTGAAGGGGAAAACATCCTGTGCGTCACCCTGTACAAAGAGGGGCAGCCGTGCGATCTTTCCCTGTATCTTCCATAAAAAGAAGGAAGGGGTTTCCCTTCCTTCTTTTTATAGCCTGAGGCGCGCCTTTTTTGCCACCTCAAACGTTTCAAAATAAGCATTTTCCATGGGGATCCACCGGCTGCGGAACTGCTGCACCAGTTCCGGGTTGCGCAGGGTGATGCGCCGAAGCTGTTCTTCCTCCGGTACGGACAAAAACACCGTCAGCGCCTGCATGTCCTGCCATGCCTTCATAAACCGCGGATGCAGGCTGTAGCTGCCCTCCACAATGCGCAGCCCCCCTGCCGGGCAACAAGCCGGGGAAAACGTGCCGTCATGACAGGCAAAACAGCGGTAGGAAAACCCTTCCTCCTTCCCCACAAAGGGCAGCACTTCCGCTTCAAAGCGCTCGTAGTGGATATTACCCCCTGTCTCTCCAAGCCGCTGCGGCGTGCGCAAGGCAAAGGGCAGGAAAAAGTCGTCCATGTGGATTTGCGGTGCGTTCAGCCGTTTAGAAAGAGCCTGCGCCAGGGTGCTCTTGCCGCTGCCGCACATGCCGTCCACCACAATCACCGGGGCAGGCTTTTCTTCCAGCGCCGCACATATGCTTTCTACTCTTTGTTCCAGTTCCATTTGCTTTCTCCGTTTAGAAAACTGCCGCCCTATGGCAGGAGCGGCAGCTTTTTTGTTCAGTTCTTGTTTATTCTTCCTCTTCCGTTTCCGAGGCCGTTTTCACAGCATGGCGGGCCTGGGGAATTTCCTCTTCTTCCGCATTGCGGGAGATGCGGTATCCGCCTTCGCCGTCACCGGCAGGCTTCTCGTCCACGGGCACGGTTTCCACTTCCGTTTCTTCCACCGGCGGGATTGCTTCGTCCTGTTCCGTCAATTCGGCAGGTTCGGTGTAATCCCGGCGTTCGGACAGTTCCAGATGGTCATACGCTTTATTGGACTGGTTCTTGTTCTTCATCCGCATCACGGTGGACACCGCAAACAGGATGAACGCAATGCCAAACAGCACGCCCAGCACACCGGCCACCGTCATCAGGGCGTTGCGGGTGTTGAACAGCACAGGATCCACCGGAGCAGGGGTCACCTTCCGGGGAGGCGCCACCGTGGCACGCACTTCCACCGTGGGGGCGGGCGTAGCCGGCGCATAGGCCAGCTGCAGCGTGTTGGAGTCGAAGGATACTTCGTTGTTCATGGTATCCTTGGAAGTGGCGGTGAAGCGGAACTTGCCGGCCTGGGAAACGCGCACGTCGCGCACAATGGTGCGGCTTTCGCCGGCGGCCAGGGCGTCAATTTCGGTGATGGTGGTTTCGCCGTGACGGATGACAATGTTTTCCGCCTTGATGTTGCTGTTGTTGGTCACGCTCAGGGTAAAGCGCACGTCGGCAGGGGTTTTCTGCACGTTTTCCTGATCGCAGGTCAGGTTCAGGGTAAGCAGCAGGGTCTTTTCCGGGTCAAACACGCCCACCGTCAGTTCGTCGGAAGAGAGCGTTTTGGTTTCGCCGGTATTATCGGGCAGGGTGGCCGTCACCTTGAAGGTGGTTTTTTCCGTCAGGATGAATTCCTTTTCTTCGGTGATGGTAGCCCCGGCGGGGATGGACAGGTTGGTGAGGATTTCGCCCTTGTTCACGTCGGACACGGACACGTTGGAATAAGACACGTTGCCGGCGTTGATGAAGGTGACCTGCAGCTTGGCCGCTTCGCCGATGTTCACACCGGTGGAGGGGGAAGCCAGTTCAATCTTCAGGTTGGGCTGGGCCTTGGGGATCAGCAGATCGTCAATTTCGATGGACTTGCTCTTTTTATCGTCGCCGGCCTTGAAGGTGATGGTAGCGTTGCTGGTCAGGTCCGCATTGCCTACTTTGGCGGTAAAGGTGACGGTTTTCTTTTCGCCGGCCTTCAGTTTATCCACCTTCTGGGCGTTGCGGGAAACGGCTTCCTTCACCCGGATATCGCTGATATCCACATTGCCGCTGTTGAACAGTTCGTAAGTCACGGTCACTTCGCTGCCGGAGCGCACCACTTCGGGGCTGACCGTACGGTTGACGGACAGGTTTACCCGTTCGCCGGTGAAAGCAACGGGGGCGGAGGCGGTGGCGTTCATGGCGATCAGGTCCCCGTTATCATCTTCCAGATGATACTTGAGGGTATACACCACTTCGCCGGCGTTGAGCTGTTCGTCGGTCATTTTCCAGGTGCCTTCCCAGGTGCGGAACGCGCCGGCAGGCAGCAGGTAGCTGCCGCCGTCCCCGAAGGAGGCCACCACATTGCCGGCCGGGTCATAGAGGGTGACCGGGTCCTTCATATCGGTGGAGCCGGCGTTGGCCACCTTGAGGGACACCTGCACATCCCCCGGCGCCGTCAGGCTGTCGGGCGTCACCTGGATGGTGAATTCCACAGGGTCCTGTACGGCCAGGGCGCTGGTGCACAGGCCAAACAGCAGGGCTGCCGTCAGAAGCATCCCTGCAAACTTCATCATTTTCCGGGCAAATGTCATTTCTTGCCCCTCCCTCCCTCCAAGCATGCATCCATGCCGGGAGATAAATATCCATATTCTCTACATATTTTAGAGCATATATGGCCCGCTGTCAAGTAAACAGCGCTATTTGTTACGAAAATATTATCATATAAACACAAAAAAATCAAGGAATTGCGAAATTTAGTGCATCATCATATTGCGGAACCTGCACAAATGTGCCCGGCACTTCCCCCACAATGATGCTTTCCGCCACCAATACCTGGCTGTCCAGGGACACCTGACGGGCGCCGGTGGGGATCACCAGCCGCACGGTGGTGGTGAGGGAAAGGTAGATTTTGTGCCGGGTCTGGTTGATGCCGGCCGCTTCAAACTCCGTAAAGAATGCCGCGGAAACAGCGCTCACCGGCACGATTTTCACCTGCACCCCCGGCCCCAGCCCCGAAAGAAAGGGAATGCCAAAGGCCGCCCCCAGGGGAATGGATACGCTTTGCGCCTGGGCACCGGCCAGATGCTTCTGAGTGAGCAGGGCCGCTTCGGTGGACAGGCGGTTCATTTCGGCGGTGTTGGCTTCCAGCATGGTCACCCGGCCGGATGCATCGGTGTGCACCGTCATCATATCAGAATAGGTGCATTCCCCGCCCATCAAAAGCTGGGTGGCTTCGTGCACATAGTTCACCGCCATGGCTTCCGCCCGGGCATGGGCCATATCCAGAATCACGTTTTCCAGATTTTTTTGCAATACCAGAAAAAGGGCTGCCAGCAAAAGGAACACAAGCACCAGTCCCCGCAGCAGCCGCTTTCCCCGTTTTTTGCGTTTTTCCGTCATGCACACCCCTCCCATGGGAAGGATATGCCATTCAATTCAATAGAATGTGCACCCGCCGATAAATTCCCGAAGCAGGGACAGGGGCGGAATTTCCTGCATCACGTCCTCCGGTGCCGGCACCAGATAATGCAAAATCTTGATCAGCCGCCTGGCCGCCAGGTAACATTCGTTTTCCGGCGGAATTTGCATCAGCATATCGTAGGCGTATTTTTTCAGCACCGGCAGTTCGTAATGCAGGGCGGAATTGAACATGAAATCCGCCTGCTCCTGGTAGGGGAAGATCCACTTTTCCTCGCCCCTGCGCACGCTGTTCCACATGGCCAGCGTTTCTTCCGGCGGGGTGGAGCGGAACTGATAATCCCGCACAATGCGGCGCAGCAGCCGGGCGTCGGTGGTGCGGATGCGGTTGTGATGGTCCAGGTTAAGGCAGGTCAACTGGCTGATGTATACCTTGGCAATCAGCTTTTCATCCAGCCCTTCGTGCATCCGGGGGTTCAGGCCGTGAATGCCCTCCACCACCAGAATTTGCCCTTCCGTCAGCTGCATGGGGCAATACACGGGGCTGCGCTTTTTGGTGGTGAAATCAAACCGGGGCATCTGCGCCTGCTCGCCGCACAGAAGCTTCTGCATGCACACCCTAAAATAATCCACATCCAGGGCGGACAGGGCTTCCAGGTCCGGCTTGCCGTCCGCCTCCCGGGGCAGGGTGTGCTGGTCCCGGTAAAAATCATCCAGGGAAATGAGCACCGGCTTTTTGCCCAGCACCTTCAGATGGATGCACAGCCGGTTGGAAAAAGTGGTTTTGCCGCTGGAGGAAGGCCCGGCCACAAACACCGCCCGGGCGCCCATTTGCACAATGCCGTCCGCAATATCGCCGATGGATTTGTCATGCAGCGCTTCGTTCACCCGAATGAATTCCCGCAGCTTTCCCCCCAACTGTCATGTCGTTCAGATCCGCCGCGTTTTTGCACCCCAGAATATCGCACCAACGGTTGCTCTGGGCAAAGACCTGCAGGTTCTTTTCCCTCTCCACAAAGGGCGCAGGCACCGTCATATCCTCGGGCGAAGGCATCTGCAGCACCATGCCGGGGGCGTGATGCTTCAGCTGGAACACCTGCGCATACACGGTGGAAGGCAGCATGGCCCCGTAAAAATATTCCGCCATGTCGCCGCACCGATACACATAGAAATAATCGTACGGCCGGTAGGAAAGCAGATGAGCCTTTTCCTCCATGCCATGCTCCGCAAAATAACGGATGGCTTCCTCCCGGGTCCATTTTTCCTTGCGAAGGGGCAGATCCTCCCCGGCAATTTTCCGCATTTCCGCTTCAATGCGGGCCACCGTTGCCTCATCCGCATCCCGGTCCAGAAAGCGCATATACACGCCGTAACCGATGGAATGTTCAATGCGCACATGGCATGTTTCCCCCAGCACCCTTTTCACCGCCATCAGCAGCACAAACCGCAGCGTGCGCTCATAAATGCGCCGGCCCTCTTCGTTCTGGAAGGTGATGGGATGCAGGGTGCAATCCTGCGTCAGCATTTCGTTCAGTTCCAGCGCCTGCCCGCCGCAAAAGCAGCCCAGCGCCCGGTTCTTGTATTCCGGCGCCAGTTCCATCAGCACCCGGAAAACCGATACCGGCGACCGGCTGAGATCGTATTCTTTTTCTCTGCCCAAAATGGAAACTTTCATCTTCATTTCCTCCGTCAAGCAAAAAGGGGCGCAGGCCTCCCTTACAGGGAAAGCCGCCCCCTTTTGTTCATTTTTTATTCGTTTTCTTCCGCAGCCTTCTGCAGGGCCATTTTCTGCTGCCACTGCAAATGCTTGGTATTTACATAGGCCGGGCTCTGCTCCTCCGAAAGGGACGCCGCCCGTGTCATGATCCGCTTGCCGTCATCGTTTTTGCCAAAGGAAAGCTTGAAAAAAGCCAGGCCGTGCTGGGGGCAATCCGCCAGCGCCATGTACTTGTTTTCGCCCTGCTTCACATACCCTTCCTTTACCTCCAGCTTCTTGCCGCAGGCAGGGCACGGGGGCTTCATGGCCGCAGAGGACTGCAGCGCATCCTTCACGCTGCGCACCCGCAAAATGGCGGTGCATTCCTTCTTTTTCCGGTCCAGATGCTGCAGTTTCCGGGGGACAAGGGGAAATTCCAGCACCTGATGGGGTTCCGGCAATTTCGCAAACACCAGCGCCGTGTAATAGGCGTCGTTCACCGCGTTATGGAAGGGCATGTTTTCTTCGTCCGGCTCAATTTCAAAATGCTCCATGGCCGCCTTCAGGCCTTTGCGTTCCTTGCTGTTGCCGATCACCCGGCCAAAGAGCTGCTGGATATCGTACACCTTGCCCAGCTTGGTTTCGCACTGGAAGAAGGTCATGTTCTGGTCCAGTACCGACACGTCGTCGCAGCCCCAGGTAAGCAGCACATAGTCTTCCCCGCACCAGTCGGCAAAGGCCTTCACCGCTTCGTTGAACTCCGGCGCACCCATCAGATCTTCCTGGGTGATGTGCGTGATGCGGGAAATGCGGGGGTGCAGTTTCAGATACTGCTGGGGGCAGATCAGCTGGCTGAAAGAATCCACCACCTGCATCTTTTCGTCCACCTTCACCGCGCCGATCTGGATCAGTTCGAACAGCAATTTGCCGCCCACACTTTTATATGCGGCGGAATTATAGGATATAGGCTGGTTCCATTCCAGATCCAGAACAATATACTGCATGGTCATTCATTCCTATCTTTGATAAGTTTTGCAGCACTTTTGCCGGCCAGGGCGCCGGTAGAAAAGGCGATCTGCAAATTATAGCCGCCGGTGTGGGCGTCCACGTCCATCACTTCCCCGGCAAAAAACAGCCCCGGCAGCCGCTTGGCCGCCATGGTGCCGGGCGCAATTTCCTTCACGTCCACGCCGCCCCTTGTCACAATGGCTTCGGCAATGGGCCGGGTGCCTTTGACCGTCAGCGGCAGTTTCTTCAGCATCTGCACCACAAACGCCCGTTCCTTGCCCGTCAGCTGGCTGCACACTTTGGTGCCGTCCAGCTTGCACACGTCGGCAAACACCGCCGCCATGCGCTGGGGAAGCAGGGTTTGCAAAATGGAAAGCACCTGCTTTTTGCCGGCCGCCTTGATTTCCCTTTGCAGCCGGGCGTCCAGCTGTTCTTGCGTCAGGCCCGGCTTCAGGTCCAGATAAAACAGGGTTTCCCCCTTATCCGGCAGGTGGGAGGAAAGCTCGATCACCAAAGGGCCGGATACCCCGAAATGGGTAAAAAGCATTTCCCCCATTTCCGAGTATATTATTTTACCACAACATGTACCGGTTAGGCAAACATTTTTCATCGTCAGCCCCTGCAGAAGCATGGGCCAGGTTTCTTTCGTCAGAAGCCCCACCAGAGACGGCTTCCTTTCCGTCACTTTCAGGCCCATCTTTTCAGCAAACAGGTATCCATCCCCGGTGGACCCGGTGGAGGGGTAGGAAACGCCGCCGGTGCACACGATCACCGCCCGGCAGGGCAGCACGCCCTTTTCCGTTTCCACGCCGCAAATGCCCGCTTCGTCCTTCATAAGGCCGGTCACTTTGGTGTTCAGAAGGATCTGCACCCCGTTTTGCCGCAGGGCTTTTTCCAGCGCCTTTGTCACGTCGCTGGCCTTGTCGGATACGGGGAAGGCGCGCCGGCCCCTTTCCACCTTGGTTTCACAGCCCCACATTTCCAGCAGCGAAAGCAGATCCTCCGGGTTCATCAGCCGCAGGGCGCTATACAAAAACCGGGGGTTGCGCGGCACATTCTGCAGGAATGTATCCACGTCGCACCGGTTGGTCACATTGCAGCGGCCCTTGCCGGTGATGTAGATCTTCTTGCCCAGCTTTTCGTTCTTTTCCACAAGCGTTACCCGGGCACCTTCCTGCGCAGCAAACAGCGCAGCCATCATCCCGGCTGCGCCGCCGCCAATGACAATCACATCACTGGTTTTCACGTTTGGTGTAAATGCTGTATGCATCCCAGATTCCTTCCAGTTTTTCAAAATGCCGGCTCAGGTCGTCCCTTTTCTTCATGGCCAGGGCCACAAGCAGCGCATTCACCAGCGACAGCGGGGCCACCAGCGAATCCACAAAGGATGCCATATCCGTTCTGGCCGTCAGACACACATCCGCCTGTCGGTACAAGGGGCTCATCAGCCCGTCGGTAATGCCGATCACCTGGGCACCGCATTCATGGGCAAAGCGCATGGCTTCCAGGGTACGGGTGGAATAGCGGGGGAAGCTGATGCCGATCAGCACATCTTCCTTCC
>JAZNOW010000019.1:0-89551 GCA_045589355.1 Clostridia bacterium | reverse complement strand
CGTTCGTCCTGAGCCAGGATCAAACTCTTGTGTTTAATCCATTCAACTTGGTGTTCTGGTTCTACCAGACCAACAAGTAAAAACTCATTCCAGAATTAACTGTCGTTCTTTCCTCATTCTCTGTATCGTTTTCAAGGTTCGTCGCTCGCTCTTCCCCGCTTTCCTTTCGGAGTGCCGTTCCGAAGCGTGCCTGATGATAATAACACCTATTTTTCGCTTTGTCAACCCCTTTTTTCAGAATTTTTTCAATCTTTTTTGAAAAAAAGGAGGAAAACCCTCGTTTTCCCCCATTTTTCGGCATTTTTTTATTTTCTTTTTTTCTTCCGGATACCCTTTACAATCACCACAATGACCACAATCAGGGCAATCCAGGGCAGCATGGACAGAAGGAACACCACCATATCCCCCAGGAACTGAAGGCCGTCGTGCAGAGAATCGACAATACCGGCACCGATACGCTCCAGGAAGGAAGCTTCTTTGGTTTCTGCCACGCGGGTTTCCTGCACATAGACGGTAACGGTGCTGTAATTCACATCATCATCCATACCGTTGAGCCGGCCCTGATAATGATCGATCATATACTGGGTATCAGCAATGGAGGATTCGATCTCGATGAGATCGGACACTTCGGTGGCTTCGGCCATCAGTGCCTGCAGCCGCTCCATTTTGGCCAGCTGGGTGTTGAGCCTGGTTTCGATATCGTAATAGGATTCCGTCACATCCTCTACCTGGCTGGTAAAGGAAGTAACATTGCCCACGTTTTCCACATCCGTCAGGAACGCATCCAGTTTATCCGCCGGAATACGCAGTGTAAACGAAGCATTGCGGAGCGTGCCGGCAGACGAATCGCCATACTGGGAGAAGAACTCCACCCGGCCGCCCATTTCGGCGGTGAGAGCGTTCAGGTTTTCCACCACCTGATCAAACGCCATGGTTCTGATGGTGAAATCCACCCGGCGGATGAGCTTTTGCGGCTGCGCACTTTCGGTGGAAGCCATCATCGGCGCCGCTGCATCGTAGCTTGTTTCCTCCACCACCTGATCCGACGAAGAAAATGAACGCTTCAGCGTAATGCCGCCGTTTGCCGGCGCAGCGCCGGACATGTTGTAGTAGACGCCGGCATCGTAGCTTTCGCTTCCTTTGGAGTTCCTGTCGCGGGTAATGAAGGTGCCCCCTACGATGAACACAAAAGCTGCCGCAATAAGAGCAATGCTGCGCAGGGAGTGTTTTCTCTGCTGTTTCTTTTCCATTTCTTCCTCCTTCCGGACGGCCTGACGCCAGGAAGCGGAAAAGCTTTCGGGAACGGGGCCTTCCTCCGCCCTCAGATCCCGGCACATCTGCAGCAGTGTTTTACATTCCTCACATTCGCCCACATGCTGCTCCACGGCCTGCTTTTCCTCATCGTTCAGCGTGCCATCCAAATACGCATCGAGGAGATGGTTCAATTTTTCACAATCCATCATTCTTTACCTCCCCTCCCTTTCTTGGACGGAACGAAATGGAAAAAGTTCCGCATGTTTTTGCAAAATTTTCGCCAGTTCATTTCTGGCCCTGTTCAGCCGGCTCTTCACCGTGCCAAGGCTAAGCGACAACGCTACGGCAATTTCTTCATAGCTCATGCCTTGCATATCCCGAAGCACGATCAGTTGCCGGTATTCGTCCTTCATTTGCTTCAGGGCCGCATGCAAAAGCCGCATGCGTTCCTTTTGCTCCAATTGCTGATAGGGCCCCTTGCCCCGGTCCACCGCTTCAAACCCCGCATCCTCCTGCAGGCCGTCCAGCGATACCACGTTCTTTTTGCTGCGCAGAAAATCGTTGCAGCAGTTCATGGCAATGCGGATGATCCAGGTGGCAAAGGCGCTGTCCCCCCGGAAGGAATCGAAGGAGCGGAACGCCTTCAGCATGGTTTCCTGGGCACAGTCCTGTGCGTCCTGCTCATTGCCCAGCATGCGAAGGCAAGTGAAATACACCTGCTTTTCGCAGGGGGCAGCCATGGCTTCGAAACGATCCGCCTTTTTCTTTCTGGAAAAAATATTGATTTCGATGGCGTTTCACCTCAATCATCCGTTTTTTGAAACCGGCGGACACGCTGGCCGTTCACCATGATTTCTTCGTTCCACATGTCGGCCGGACGCACCCAGGTTTCCCGGGTGCCGTACTGGGCCTGGTAGATCACCATGGGCTCCACTGTTTCGGAATGCAGGCAAAGCCCCTGCACACAGTATCTTTTTCCTTTATAGTGGCGGTACATGCCGCAGGGAATACGGATGCGCATGCTTTCCAACAGCAGGAAAGGAAGCGCTTCTTTCAGGTGGTTCAGAAAAGAAAAGGCTTCCCATTCGCCCTTCTCGCAGGGGATATTTTCCGGCAGCAGCCACAAGGCCCCGTCCACTTCCCCTTCCTGAAAACGCATGTTTTCCACCGGCATATCCTGCCGGATCAAAAACAGATCCCGCATGAACCCGTGCTGCACTTCATGGGACAAAAGCCGGGCATGTTCCATATCCGGGGAAAAGCCCAGTTCCTCTTCCACTTCCCGGCGGCAGGCCTGTTCCACCGTTTCCCCGGCCAGCACCGCACCGCCTGTGGGATACCACAGGATATCGGGATAGAGCTTTTTTTGAAGCGCTCTTTTTTGCAGCAGAATTTCTCCCCGGCTGTTGAGGAAAAGCACCTCCACCACCCGGTGATACCGGTTTGGCGGCGCCTTCTCCCCCCGGCGCATGGTTTCGCCGGTCAGGCAGCCGTTTTCGTCATACAAATCCCACAATTCCATCGGAGCACCTTATTTCCGGGGCGGAATTTCGCCCACGCCGCCCAGCACATAATGGGGCCTATAAGGGAAGCGGTTCATTTCGTCCACATCCGTTACGCCGCTGAGCACCAGCACCGTATCCAGGCCCGTTTCCACGCCCGCCACGATATCGGTATCCATCCGGTCCCCCACCATTACGGCTTCACCGGAATGGCAGCCCAGCAGCTTCAGGCCCGTGCGCATCATAAGGGGATTGGGCTTGCCCACAAAATAGGCCTTGCAGCCGGTGGTCAGCTCAATGGGCGAAACAAGAGCCCGGCAGGCGGGAATGATGCCCTTTTCGGAAGGGCCGGTCATATCGGTATTGGTGCCGATCAGCCGGGCGCCCTTCTGCACAAAATGCACCGCTTTGAGAATGCTTTCGTAATTGTAGTTGCTGGTTTCCCCCACGATCACATAATCCGGGTTCACGTCGTTCATGGTGATGCCCGCTTCGTACAGGGCGTTGAACAGGCCCGGCGCGCCGATGACGTACGCCGTGCAGCGGGGGCTTTGGCTGCTGATGAATTTGGCCGTGGCCAGGGCGCTGGTATAAAAATGGCTTTCGTCCACATCCATGCCCATGCGGCTCAGTTTCTGGGCCAGCTCCCGGGGGCTGCGTTCGCTGGAATTGGTCAGAAACAGGAACTGCTTATCGTTTTCCTGCAGCCAGGAAACAAACTCCTTCACCCCCGGCAGCAGCTGATTGCCGTGGTAGATCACACCGTCCATATCACACAAAAAACCTTTTTTGCTGCGCAATTGTTCCATATGGATAAGCCTCCTTTGTTTTCGCCCTTCCATTGTACCAAGAAACAAAAGAAAGCGCAAGAAAAACGCCGCCAAATTTACAGGCGGCGCAAAAGCGTTTTTCTTTTTATTCTTTCTATATCTTCTTATGCTTCATTCTTGCCGGACGCCTGCTCAATGGCCTCCAGCACCGTTTTCTCGTCGATCACCTCAAGGGTAAAATCGACCAGTTCGGTTTTGTCGCCCAACTGCACAATCCATTGATAATCCCCGGAGGGAATATTTCCCGGAATCTTGTAGACGTCGATCCCTTCCCGCTTGCGATACACCCTGTCCATGCCGCGCCAGCCTGCGTCTGCCTCCACATCGCCATAGGGTGTATGCAGCGTCCAGCTCTTTCCAAAGAGCGCACATTCTTCCGGCGGCTTTCCCGCATCTTCTGCCCGGATCAGCCAGATGAGCAGCGTTTCCCCTTCCGGTTCGTCATTGAAGGCCAGATGGAAATACAGACTATAATAATCCGCCGGCGTCACCTGATACGCCCCGGGCAAGGGAGCTGGCACAAAGAAGCCGGATTCCGTCTGATAATCCTCCAGGCCAAGCCAGCTTTCACCCATGAAATTCAAAGGCTTCATCCACTCGTCCACGCCAAACACAAGGCCCTGGGGATTGTTTTTATCCACAGTGGTTTCTACTTTCATATCAAAAGTGTGGGTGATCACTTTTCCGGCGCCCGCCACGGTCAGGCGGATATCCTTATAGGTTCCCGCCACGCTGGCGATCTGGAAATTTTCGTATGCACTTCTTCCGCTCGGGATCAGGGCGCGGTATTGGGAAAAGATTTCCCCCTCCGGCGTGGTGTACTGCAAAAGGGCATAATAGTCTTCCCCGCATTCCACGTTCCGTACCGTAAGATGGAAAAAGCCCTGCTTCGAAAAATAAACCGTCCCGTTCTCGTTCCAGCGGTCGCTCAATTCCTGGCTAAAGTCGATACACAGCTCCGCCAGCTGGGGACAGCATTTGGCAAAATACGGTGCCGGATCCAGTTCCTTCTTCAGCTTCACCCGGACAGTATCTTCCCCGGCGCCGGTCACTTCCACCTTCAGCTCATATTCCCCTTCATTCCAGTAGGTGGGCAAATCCACAACAACGCTCCAGAAGTGCTTTGATTCCTCCCACTTCTTCTTATCGGAATACAAGTCTTCGCCGGTTGAAAGGGCATACATGATATCGTCATAGGAGACCACATCGGTTGAAATGAAGGATTTTCCCGTTGCCACTTCCGTCAGTGTTGCCATAACGGAAAAACCCCGGGAAAAATCCATGTTCTTGTGCATGGCAAATTGCACATAGAATTTGTTCATTCTGCCATGGCCGGAATAAACGGTGTTTTCCCGGTCATCCACCAGAATACGGAGGCCTTCCTTGGGCACAGTTTTTTTCGAATCTTGCCGGCAAAACAGATAACCCTCATCCATTGCCAGCACACCGTCTCCCAGTTTCGTATAGAACCGTTCGGAGGGGGCGACCAGGTATTCATCGCTTGCCTTGTTAACGCCGCCGTCAAACAGCACGTCAAAAGTGTGCTCCAGCACCTGGCCGTCGTCGCAGACCACCATCACCACAATCCCTTTATACAGACCGGGGGACGGCAATACCAGCATGTCATGCAGAACGCCCACGGAATGAAGCGCGCCTTCCACCGGATGAGAAACGTCGTACACGGAGCCATAGGTTCCGTCTCCGCGGGGAACAAAAGCAGCCACATGGTATGTCTTGCCAACCTCCGTCCCCCGCACGCTCAGCTTCACTGCGCCATCAGCGGTAATAAAGACGGAGTTATTGTCCATCCAGCCTTCTCTGGTGCTGACGTAAGCCCATTTGCCGGTCCAGGAAAAAACGTCCCCATCCCGGCTCCATTCGCCCGGCGCCTGATCAAAATCAAACGTCATTTCCGCCCGGGCGCCTGTGCAAACACCAAGCAGCAGCACCAGAAGACCTGCCAGAACCAGCCATTTTTTCATAGATTTATCCTCCTCGGTTCGCCATAAAAATATGAAACTTTTTTGCGGTTTTATTATACCTTCAAACCCACGGCAGTCAATCTTCCGTCCGCTGTTCTCCCTTCGTTCTTTTCTTGCGCATAGAAGGCAATTATGCTATAATTTTTCGATATGAAAGGAGGGGTGCGCCATGGATAATCAGGAAAAAAAGCGCTTTGCGGAATTGGCAGAACGCGCCTGGAGCAACGGGACCTATGTCTTCACCCCCTTTCTGGATTTGCACGGCCTTTCCCTTTTCAAGGAAGCGCTGCCCTCCCTTCCCCGGGTACCCTGGCGGCTGTTTGGAGGCGCCCAAGGGTGTGAAAGGCAGATGCTCTCCTTTGGCAATGAAGATATGTGCGGCTACGAAATGCCCTTCCCCATTGCCTGCCTCCGCCTTGCCCCCGTCAGCAAAAAGTTTGCCGATCCGCTGACCCACCGGGATTTTCTGGGATCGCTGATGGCCCTTGGCATGGAACGGGAAATGCTGGGCGATATTATTGTAAGAGAAAACTGCGCCTATCTTTTCTGCCACGAGCGCATTGCGGATTATATCTGCCACAACCTGACCCAGGTAAAGCGCACCACCATCTCCTGTGAAATAACGCAGGCCCCGCCGGACGGCGAACTGTTCCGTACGGAGAGGAAAGTGGTGCAGTTATCCTCCGAACGCGTTGACGCGCTGGTGGCCCATGTGTTCAAAATGAGCCGCGGCGACGCCCAGGCCCTGTTCCCCATGGGCCGCATTTTTGTGGATGGCAAAATGTGCCCCAGCCCCGGCTACACCCCCAAAGCCGGCCAGGTGATCTCCGTCCGGGGATACGGCCGCATGCGCTATGTGGGCGTGGACAGCCTGAGCAAGAAAGGCAAGTGCAACACCGTCGTTGAAATCTATGTATAAAAAGGAGCGCCCCATGCAATACCGCATCATTGACAGCCACACCCATGTCTACCCCGACAAAATTGCCCAGAAAGCTGCCGACAGCATCGGCAAGTTTTACGATATCAACATGAGCCTGGACGGCAGCGTGTCCACCCTGCTGAACGTGATGGAAGAATCGGGCGTCAGCCAGAGCCTGATCTGCTCCGCCGCCCTCACGCCGGACCGGGTGGCCAATATCAACAACTTCATCCACACAACCGTCCAGGCCCACCCCGATCAGTTCATGGGCCTGATGACGCTGCACCCCGGCATGGAAGACCCCCGGGCCGAAGTGGAACGCTGCCTGGAAATGGGGCTCAAGGGCGTGAAGCTGCACCCCGATATGCAGAAATTTGCCCTGGATGACGATATCTGCAACAAAATGTACGCCGCCTGCCAGGGGGTATGCCCCATGCTGCTGCACACCGGCGACAAGCGCTACCATTACTCCAATCCCGATATGGTGCCCCGCATTCTGGATAAATTCCCCGACCTTACGCTGATTTGCGCCCACATGGGCGGCTACAGCGAATGGGATATGGCCGCCCGGTGCCTGAAGGACACCAACGTGTATGTGGATTGCTCCTCCACCTTCTTTGCCGTGGAAAAGGAACGGGTGCTGGAGCTGTTTGATCTTTTCGGCGAAGACCGTATCCTCTTTGGCAGCGATTACCCCATGTGGCATGTGGGCAAAGAAATCGAAATGCTTTTGTCCCTGGGCCTTTCCGATGAAGCACTGAACAAGATTTTCAGCGGCAACATCCTGCGAATTCTGCCCTGATTATTACGTTTTTCCAAACTCCGTCCGTTCGCCTTGACTTTTTTCCATCTGCACTGTATAATAATGCCAACAAACTAGCAGTACATAAGATTGGTTTATCTATTTCGATTTACAAAAGGTGTATTCTTCTGATATGAAACGTTTTCTCATTTCGCTTGTGCGTTTTTACCAAAGACATGCATCGCCCCAGCTGCGCGCTTCCTGCCTGTTTGAGCCCAGCTGTTCTGAGTATATGATTCTGGCCATCGAAAAATATGGCTGCATCAAAGGCGTATATAAGGGAATCGCCCGTCTTCTCCGTTGCAAACCACCCAACGGCGGAATCGATTACCCTTAATAAATAGAAAAAATGAATCATCGTACAACGGAGGTAAATTATGCAGTACAAAACAGTAGCAGGCCCCGCCGCTCTCACCATCGGTGCAAAAGACAGCTATGACAAGGCCGTCAACGAATACGCCAACATCATCCAGCGCCATGCCGTTGATGGCTGGGAACTGGCTTTCATCCAGGAAATCCCCGTCATCCGTCAGCCCGGTTGTCTGGCCGCCCTGCTGGGCGATAAGGGTTCTCAGGTCACCTTCAACATGCTGGTATTCCGCCGTCCCTGATCGTTGAATCCTTTCCGGCAGCTGCGGTGGTTTCGGCTGATGCCACGGAAAAAGAATGCCCTGCCTTCCAAACGGAAGACAGGGCTTTTTTCATTGGTTACTGCCGGTTTTGCCGGGAAAGAAGGTATACCAGATACATCAGGTACCGCACCACCCGGCGGCATTCGTCGCAAGTCAGGTTATATTCTGCCGCTTCCTCCTGGCAGCCGCACTGCTGCCGGGCATAGGCCTGCAGGCCGGCCAGCCAGTCAAAGCCGGCGCTTTCCCAGGGGCAGCCGGTGCGCACCCAGGTGGCGGGCTGGTAATTGCTTTGCATATTCAAACGGCAGGAAGCCGCGTTTCGCGTGGACTGGTGATTGCAATGCATGTCGATCATCCCTTCTTCGGGCGCTGGGCCCACTTCCATTCTATGAACCGGGCGCAGAAGGGTGACAAAAAAGCACCTGCTGCTGCAAGTGCTTCTTTCTGGTGCACCATCAGGGACTCGAACCCGGGACACCCTGATTAAGAGTCAGGTGCTCTACCAACTGAGCTAATGGTGCATGTTCTTTCGAACAGGGAATATAATACACCATTCTTTTCACTTTGTCAAGCACAAATTGTGATATTTTTCACTTTCTTTTGCAACACAAATTTCCCTTTCTTTTCATGGCTTTTCAGTTGACATCCCCTGCTTCTTCCGATACAATAAACTGGTTAAGATATGCACGAAAGGGCTGAAATATACTTGCGCTTATTCAAAACCGTTGTGTTTTCCCTGCTGGTGATGCTCCTTTTTGCCGGTGCGGCCTGTGCCGAAACGGTATACAGCCTGCCGGTGGACTTTACCCCCGGCAAAGCCCCTTCCCCTTCCAACTACATCAGCGATACCGAGTATCAGGACCCCACCCTTCATGTGGTCATTGAAACCGGGCGCAAGGACAACTGCGATTATTGGCTGGCCCGCATCAAAATCGGCCATCCTTCCCAGCTGCGCACCGCCGCCGCTGCCGGCTTTGAAAACGATTATACCTCCAAAGGCCTCTTCATCGCCCGCCGGCAGAACGCCGTGCTGGCCATCAACGGAGACTATTATTCCTACTACCAGTACGGCTACATCCTGCGGCAGGGCAAGGAATTCCGCAACAAGCTGCGGGCCGAAAGGGACGTGCTGGCCATTGACGAAAACGGCGATTTCCACATTCTCCTCACGCCGGACCGCAACACCATGACCGATACCCTGAACGGCAAAAAGCTGATCAACGTGTTCCACTTCGGCCCCGCCCTGGTGATCGACGGAGAACTTGGTACCCTGGAAGCCAGCTACTGGCTGGCCCCCGAAAGCAAGCGCCAGCGCATGTGCATCGCCCAGACCGGCGAACTGGAATACATGGCCCTTTGCTGCGCCGGCCCCCTTCGCGGTTCCGAAGGCATGACGCTTGCCCAGTTCGCCCTGCTGGCACAGGAACTGGGGGCGCAGACCGCCTATAACCTGGACGGCGGCGATTCCACCATGATGATCTTCAACGGCCAGAAAATCAACGACAAAGAAAACAAAAATACCCGGGACATCAGCGACCTGATCTATTTCGCCTCTGCCTGGGACGGTAAATAAGGAAGCGACGGAACATGACCACATCCTATCTTCTCTTTCTGCTGATCGGTGCAATATTCTGCACCGGTCTGTTTGCATGGACGCTGAACGGCAAAAAGCTGTCCCCCTTGCCCGCCCTTTGCTCCCTTCCCCTGGGCCTTGTGCTGGGTACGGTGATGAGCAAGGCCGGTTATGTGCTGCTGAAGGCCTCCGAGCAATTTGACAATTACGGCCTTGCCGCATTCCTGCGCACCCAGCCTGCCGAGTTTTCCTTTGTGACCGGCTGTGCCGGGGTGGTGCTGGCGGTATGGCTGGCGGCAAAAATGACAAAGCAGCAGGCCCTGCCGGTATTGAACGCCTTTGCCCCCTGCGGTGCGCTGATGGCAGCCATCGTCCGGCTCGGCACCTATTTCCTGGACCGGATGAGCATGGTGGGCGTAGGGGATTTTGTGGAGAACGAAGCCCATTGCTTCTTCCCCCTGGCCATCGAAAACGAAATGATGTACTGCTGGCTGTATGCCGTTTTCATGCTGGAATGTGCCTGCGCCCTCGGATGCGCCGTTTTCGCCTTCCTCCATTACAAAAACGCCGATCCCAAAGCCGGACGCACCTTCACCCACACCCTTTTCTTCCTGGCCCTGCCCCAGATTTTCTGCGAGCAGCTGCTGGGCAGCTACATGCACTGGAGCCACCCCAAGCTGGGTTTTCTGCGGCTGGAACAGGTGCTGTGCGCCGGAATCGTATTTGGCATCATGCTCATGACCTGCAAAAAGGCAAAGGGCACAGAGCATCGTTTCCTGCCCCTGGCGCTCACTTCCCTTGCCATGCTGGTAACGGTGGATCTTCTGTTCATGCTGGACAACAAGTACCTCTTCGGGCTGGAATTGCCCCCCGATGCATGCTATGTGCTGATGATCGTGATGCTGGTGTGCATCGGCGCGCTGTACGCCTTCGCATCCCGGCGCCTGAAAAAAAAGCCGGCCTGACCGCAACAATAAAACACACAGTCCAATCCGGGCTGTGTGTTTTTCTTTCAGTTCAGGTGGATCCCGTCGGGGTACAGGGCCATGATCTCGGCTCCCCGGTCAAAGGGAATATATTCGCCGTACTTGAACATGTGGTAGATCACATAATAGCGTTCATGTTCCCGCCAGCCGCCCAGGGTGGAGTAGGATTTTTCGTCCACATGGCATTGGGGCAGAGCTGTTTTCAAATCCCGCACCACCTGCGCATCCACCGGGTATTCGTCGGACCAGTTGTTGCTGTTGAAAAGCCACAGCCTTTCCAACTTGTTCAGGCCGTGAAGGGGCGTCCAGTCCTTCACGCGGTTGAAGCAGATGTTCAGGTCGATGAGGTTTGTACAGTTCTTCAGGCAGGAAATATCGTGAATATCATTTTTGAACAGCTCCAGGTATTCCAGGTTCTTCAGACTGCCCACCGGTGTGATATCGTGCAGGTCGATCTGGCAGGCCAGGATGAGCACCTTCAGGTTGGGCAGGTCGTAGAGGAAGGAAAGGTCCTTCACCTGGTTGTGGCCGATATCCAGGGCCAGCAGGTTCTTGCAGTATTTCAGGTACTGAAACTGCTTTTCGGTATGCTGGGGAGAGCGGTTGTTGTGCAGGGTGGAAAAAGCGGTGGCATCGGTGCGCACCCAATGGTCGCCGATGCGCATGGTCCAGCCAAATTCCACGTCCGGGAAAGCAGCTGCCAGCTTGTCAATATCCTTGGGATACATGTTGGTGTTGAACATGTCCACCTTTTTCAGGTGGGGCATCTTCCGCAGAAACTGGATGAACGCATCCATATCCTCCACCCGCACTTTGCCAAGGTCAATCTCCCCGGCATTCACGTCGCAGGTGAATTTCCCCTGAAAAGTGATTTCTTCCGCCATGGCGGCACAGCCAACCAGCAGGCAAAGCAGCATCACCGCCGCAAAAAGCATTTTCTTCATGTTCTTTTCTCCTTTATTCTTTCTCCGCCGGCACAAAGGCCTGCACCGCGCCCACGCCCTCCACATAAGGGTTCAGCGGAAAGGGCGTATCGTACTGAATCTGGTCCATCACCGCCCGGGCATCCGGGCCGGTGGCCAATACAGGCTGGTAATTGTTATACTCCCTTTCACCGGACGGCAGCGCCGGAAGGATGTTCAATTGATGGCCCAGGTATTGGTTTTCGTCATCAAAGGACAGGGTGAACTGGAAAAGAGCCGTGTAGGGCGCCCGTATTTTGGCATTGCCCCCAAAGACAAAATTGCCCAGTGAATAGCACACTGTTTTCCCGCCGATCACGTCAATGCCCTGCAGCACATGGGGATGATGGCCGATCACGATATCGGCGCCGTATTCCATGGCCGATTCGGCAAAAAGCCGCTGGGCCTTTTCGTGCCGGGTGGCATATTCAATGCCCCCGTGCATCACCGCCACCACCACCTGGCAGCCGTCCGCCTTCAGTTTCTCGATCTGGCTACGCAAAAGGTTGCGGTGGCCGTAATACCAGAAGGTGATCTCCATCCCCACAAAGCCGATTTTGACGCCGTCTTTCTCAAACACCCAGGGTTTTTTCACCGTATCGTTGGTGCCAAACCAGCCTTGCCCGGCTTCGTTGAGGGCTTTGGTGGTGTGCACCACCCCATCGGCGCCGTAATCGTAGGTATGGTTGTTGCAGATATTGACCGCTTCCACGCTGCTGCCCGTCAGCACATTCACATAATGCTTGGGCCCGCGGAAGTTGTAGGTTTTCTCCACCCGGCCGCTGGAATAATTGATCAGCACACTTTCCAGGTTGGCCACCGTCACGTCATCCCGCCCGATGATGGGCTGTACTTTCTCAAAGAAATAATCGTAGCCGTATTTTTCCAGATAGGCATCGAAGGAAAAATCCTCTTCCCGCAGCCGGTCCTCCCCGCCGATGGTGCAATCCCCAACAAAGGTGAGGGTAAGCGTTTTATCGGCCAGGGCACTGATGGGCATCAGGCATAAACACAGCCACAACAGCATTTTTTTCATTGGCTTCTCCTTTGCAAACGTCTTTGCTTATTATAAGGCAGCACGGCCATCCTTGTCAATTTTCTTCTCAATTCACCTGTTTGCCCTCATTTTGTATGCCGATAAGCGCAAAATGCGCAAATTTTCGGTGAAATAGGGCTACCCAAATGGGAAAATTTCGTGTATAATATTTCAGGACAAAATAAAGGAGGATGAAAATTATGCCTTTAGTCAACACCAAGGAAATGTTCAAGAAAGCCTATGAAGGCGGCTATGCCGTTGGCGCTTTCAACGTAAACAACATGGAAATCGTGCAGGGCATCACCGAAGCCGCCAAGGCCGTGAACGCTCCTGTTATCCTGCAGGTGAGCAAGGGCGCCCGCGCCTATGCCAACCATACATACCTGGTGAAGATGGTGGAAGCCGCCGTTCAGGAAACCGGCCTGCCCATCGCTCTGCACCTGGACCATGGCCCCGACTTTGAAACCTGCAAGAGCTGCATCGACGGCGGCTTCACCTCCGTCATGATCGACGGCAGCCACCTCAGCTTCGAAGACAACATCGCCCTGACCAAGAAGGTCGTTGATTATGCTCATGACCGCGGCGTCACCGTTGAAGGCGAACTGGGCCGTCTGGCCGGCGTGGAAGACGACGTGAAGGTTTCCGCCGAAGATTCCAGCTACACCCGTCCCGAAGAAGTGGAAGAATTCGCCACCCGCACCGGCTGCGACTCCCTGGCCATCGCCATCGGCACCAGCCACGGCGCTTACAAGTTCACCGCCGCCCAGTGCACCCGCAACGAAAAGGGCATCCTGGTGCCCCCGCCCCTGCGCTTTGACATCCTGGACGAAGTTTCCAAGCGTCTGCCCGGCTTCCCCATCGTGCTGCACGGCGCTTCCTCCGTTCCCCAGGATTTCGTGAAGATCATCAACGAAAACGGCGGCAAAATGCCCGACGCCGTGGGCATCCCCGAAGAACAGCTGCGCAAGGCTGCCACCATGGCCGTCTGCAAGATCAACATCGACAGCGACCTGCGCATCTCCTTCACCGCCATGATCCGCAAGCACATGATGGAACATCCCGATCACTTTGACCCCCGTCAGTACCTCACCGACGCCCGCAAGGCCCTGGGTGAAATGGTACAGCACAAGATCGTGAACGTTCTGGGCTGCAACGGCAAGGCCTGATCACAACCCATCAGACGCCAAGGTGCTTCCTGCACCCTGGCGTTTTTTCTATGCCGCCGCTTTGCCTTGCCGCATTCCGGGGATTGTGCTAAAATACATTTGATCAAAAGAAAGCGCAGGTAATATGATGAACAGCAAAAGCGAATTGGTCACCGTCCTTCTTCTCACGCTTCTTATGGCCTTTATGGAAATATCCGCTTTGCCGGCAGCCCTCTTTTGCCATATACAAATTCAGGATATCAACCCCATCTGCTTTGCTTTGATGGCCAATTTCCTGCTGGCCTTCGTTATCTGCCGTCTATGTAAACAATTCCTCATCAAAAACTGGTCCTTCGGGTTCCGGCTTGACGGCCTGCTGACCGGCCTCAAAAACCACGGCTTGCCTGCGCTCGTGGCCACCGTTTTGGTCACCCTTTCCTTTGTGATCGGCCTGGCTCCGTTTGAAAACAAGCCGTCCTTTGGAAAAGTGGCCATTGAGGGCGTTGTGTATTACATCGGCGTTGGCATCATGGAAGAATTGTATCTGAGGGGATTGCTGCAAAACCTGCTGGAAAAGTGCCTTGTCAAAAAGAAACACGGGGTTTTGTACGCCATCCTGATCACTTCCGTGCTGTTCGGGTTGGGACACGTTTTCAGTGCGCCGGGCCAGCCGGTTTTTACCATCATTGCAAAAACTGTCTGGGCCGCCGCGCTTGGGGTGTATCTGGGTTCCGTTTACATTGTCACCCGAAACCTTTGGGTTCCCATTCTTCTTCATTTTGTGGTCAACCTGTGCGGCATCCCCTTTTGCTTTTCCACAACCAGCCAATACCCATCCATCGCATTGATCACCTGCCTTGTTTCCTATCTCCTGCTTGCCGTTTACGGCGTATACATCGTTAAAAAGGAAAAGGCAATGGCATCCTAAAAGCCATTGCAAAACCATCATAAAGCACACCGGCATTCCCGCAAAGGTGGCATGCCGGCGTGCTTTTCTTTTCCCCTTCTCCCCACTTTCCTCCCCGGTTCGCCTTCCCGTTTCCACCCAATGCGGCGCTTCCCCCACCATTTCTCCTCCAGCCATTCCATTTTCCCACATTTCTGCACTTCCCGCCATCCCATCCCACATCGTGGTACTTAATACACACTTTGAACCATTGCTTTACACATAGCTCCACATACCTGCACGTTTTGCCACTTCCCGTCATCCCATCCCACATCGTGGCACCTCATGCACACTTTGCCCCATTGCTTTACACATAGCTCCACCTGCCTGCACGTTTTGCCACTTCCCGCCATCCCATCCCACATCGTGGCACCTCATGCACACTTTGACCCATTGCTTTGCACATAGCTCCACCTGCCTGCACGTTTTGCCACTTCACGCCATCCCATCCCACATCGTGGAACCTAATACACACTTTGCCCCATTGCTTTACACGTAGCTCCACATACCTGCACGTTTTGCCACTTCCCGCCATCCCATCCCACATCGTGGAACCTCATACACACTTTGATCCATTGCTTTGCACGTAGCTCCACCTGCCTGCACGTTTTGCCACTTCCTGTCATCCCATCCCACATCGTGGCACCTCATGCACACTTTGTCCCATTGCTTTGCACGCAGCTCCACCTGCCTGCACGTTTTGCCACTTCCTGCCATCCCATCCCACTGTGTGGCATCTCATTTGCACTTGACCCCATCCTTCTCCACACTGCACCACCGTTCAACATTATGCTCCACCTTTCTCCACTTCCGCCCAAACGCCTCACAATGCCCGGTTTGCCCCCGTGATCCTCTGCAAGTCCGTCGCCTTACCATCAATGTTTTACTTTTCCTTTCCTCATTTTTTGAATTTTTATCACATATGCAGTTTTTCGCAAAAAAAGGCTTGCGTTTTCCTCACACATATGCTATAATTCTTTTTGTTCCACGTTTGGGATTATAGCTCAGTTGGTTAGAGCACCACGTTGACATCGTGGGGGTCATAGGTTCGAGTCCTACTAATCCCACCAGAAAGAAACCACCCTTGATGGGTGGTTTTTTTGTGTGGATTGGAGGACGCTGAACCGTGGTCCCCACGATCGTGGGGGGGGCGGAGCTGAGCGCACCCAGTGGGTGATGAAGCGAGGCAAAGGCCCAATGAGCAAAGGGTTTCCGGCAAGCGAAAGCGAAGGCGGAAACCCTATTGCGAATTGCGGACATAGGTTCGAATCCTACGAATCCCACCAAAAAGAAACGACAATTTTCGACAGAAGATTGTCGTTTCTTTTTGGTTCTTTATTCTGAGGGGATTTGAAACCGAGCGGTAAGCGATGGGGACTGTGGGAGCCCCTAAAATGAGGAACGAATTTTGGGCATTGAAAGTGCTGTCGGGGACGATACAGTGAGGCGACTGCGTTGAAGTGATCGATTTTTACGCCGAAGCGACCCGTGCAGGCGAACAAAAATACGGACACCGCGAAATCCAATCATATATCGAAGCCAAAATTATACGACTATCGTCGATAGCTATTCTTATGTTTGTATTTACTTTTGATTTGCTTTGTGATATTATGCTGGTAAATATAAGAAATGAGGTGTTTATATGAAAAAATCCCAAAAAGTTTTTTTGGCAATTTTACTCTTCATAGCAACGCTCGCTACATTATCTTTCACTGCATTTGCAGAGACAGGGATCCTTACGCCCGGTTCCGATGTTTTTCCACCCAGTGAGCAATTTAAGAAACCCATTCCGATGATGACCATGTTAAAAGAAAACGGCGGACTATTATTTACAACATTGTTAGTCGGAATTGCATTGGGAATAGGCGGCACTTTGTTGGTTCAGCATATTCGCCGTAAGAAAAAACAATGAATATTTTTGCTTTAGTTATTGCTTTTTGTGCGGTTGTGTTCGGAGTGATGACCGTTCTTAAGCAACAAACTACGTTGTTTTATAAAACCGTCGTATTTTCCGCAGGCTCGTATTTGTTGGCGGTGATCTATCGGGTTCTTTATGCGATTTTAATACCAGTTCCCGCCTTTCACGCAGGGTATTTAACCTATGCAGGCACATTTTTGTTTTTGCTTAGCGGCTTTTTTGCCGAGCCAAAAGGGACATTTGGGGGAATAAAAGCACGCGCAAAAGTGCCTGCAATGATACCTGCTCTGGTTATCATTGCTTGGGGTGTATGGAATACAACAAACGAGCATAGCATTCTTTCGCAATTATTATTGATTCCTGTTGCGCTGACTGCATATTATGCGTTTTTGGGATTGCTTATTCCGTCAAAAGCCGGTGAATATGCCTATGCGATGCGTGTTTATCATGTTGTTGTCTTGCTGTTCTGTTTGATGCAGCCTATTATGTTGGTGTCTATGCTCACTCGTGAACACACGACCTTGCCGATTTTGTTCCATTCTCTGTTGTCGGCGGCTACGGTGATAACCGCTTATTGGGGGTGCAAACGATGGTCTATATAATTTTCATTTGTTTTGCAGTTCCTCTGGCGTTGATGCTCCCGATTATAAAGGGGCAATCGCGTTTGTTGATTTTGTTTATGCTTATCGGTGCTTTTATGGCGGTGAGCACGTCCGAAATCAACGGCGTATTGAGTTTATTGTTTCAACTACCTGTTTATGACGTATCGTTGAGAATAGCGCCCGTAACCGAAGAATGTATGAAGGCGTTGCCTGTATTGGCGTATGCGTTTCTGTTTAGTGATGATAAAAAAATCGTGTTACCCCTTGCTATGTCATTGGGAATCGGTTTTGCGATTTTGGAAAACACCTACTATCTAATCAATTCTTTTCAACAAATCAATCTGCTGTGGGCATTGATACGCGGAATTTCTTGCAGCCTTGTTCACGGTTTATGCACCTATCTGGTAGGTTGCGGCATTTTATATGTGCGAAAAGAAAAAAGACTGTTCTTTGCAGGAACATTCGGTTTGTTAACCGTTGCCGTTACCTTTCACGCAATCTATAATTTGCTTGTATGGTCAAAATGGAACGTGGCGGGTGTGCTGTTGCCAATAGTTGTCTATGGATTTATATTACCGTTTATTTACAGCAAAAAATTAAAACAATTTTTGTTTCGTTAAAATCAAGGGCGATTTTTGGAAAGCAAGAAGTAACCGAAGTCATACGCAAAACAGCAAAAATATCTTTTTCGTAGCCCATGGTCAGAAAGAAACCACTCCTTGTGAGTGGTTTTTTTGTGCGGATTGTGGGACGCAGAACCGTGTTCCCCACGATCGTGGGGGGCGCAGCTGAACGCACCCAGTGGGTGATAAGAAGCAAATGAATATTCCTGCACGCAAAGATTGACAATAGTTCCCAGCTATGCTACATTATAAAGGACGGATAACTGAATATCATTTTCAACGGAGGGAAACAACATGAAAAAGTTTCTTATTTTAGCACTTTCTGTCCTTCTCCTTGTCGGTTCTGCCCTTCCCGCCTATGCGGTAGCCCCCCAATACAAAAGCACCCAGGCGTTCGTAGCCACGCTGGACGAAAAGGACATCTCCTACACCGTTGTCGGTGTTGATCCTGACGAAGACGAGCACGTCCGCGTGTCCAATACGGACGATAACGACTTCTCCTACACCATCAACCTCTACTTCGATCCCAACGAAGAAAACTGCAGCGTGCGTGTCTGGAACATCATTTCCTACAGCGATGCGGATTATGCCAAAGTGCTGCGCACCTGCAACGCCCTGAACTACAAATACAAATACATCCGTTTCTATGCCGACGAATCGGACAACACCGTCACCGCCTCCATCGACCTGATCTACCGCGATCACGACGTGGGTGAAATCGTGCTGGAAGCCGTTGTTCACATGGCCAGCATTCTGGAAAAAGGCCGGCCCGACTTGCTTGTCTACGATAAATGATCTGATTCAAATTCACCGGCAGCCCTCAGAATTGGAGCCTGTCAGAACCACCTCTTTGCCTGACAAGGGGTGGTTTTCGTTTGCACTTTTCTCCATCCTCCACAGGCAAGAAAGCCTCCGTCGTATCCCATTCGCCTGCACAAACACACAGCCCTTTTCCGGGCTAATGTTCATGCTTATTTCTTGATTTCTGCCCAAACCAGCATAACAGCCGCTACGCGCCCACTGCCAGCACAATCAATGCATAGCCGCGATAAACGCATTCCAGCTTATGATAGTAGGCTTCTTCAATGGTTCTTCCGCCGATTGAAGAGATATCGCTGATTTCCCTGCCGCCCTGTTCAATCCATTTAGCAGCATCTTCAAACGCTATAACAAGCCCCACTGCCAATACACAAAAGACAAGAAACCTGATGATCCGTTCCAATCTCTGATCGTTTTTTTGTTTCTCTCTTGTATGTCCCCGTATTGGTAAGCACTTCCTGAATTTCAATTCCAGCCACCTTTTTCGTACAAACAATACAATTCTTCACAAAAGCGGTATGCTGCCCTTCTTCATCACCGAAGACAGAAACGTTCCTTTTTGTGCTATTCCATGCCATATGCAGCCCTTGCCATTGACGAAAAGGAAACGAAAATGCTATACTTTGATCAACAAAACAATCATATCCTTCAGGAGGAATTACATAACATGGACGGATTCAAGCCCTACAAGAACTTTAAGCTGGCAGCCTATGTGTTTGCCTACTATCTGCAGGACGCTGGTGAAAAAGAACTGCAGCGCGGCATTGATTTTTACAAGCAATACTGCCATCTGAATAAGGTGTACATCGAAAACCATCGCGGCAAGGTGGATATTCCTCAGGAAAAGCTGCGCATGGCCAAAGAAGTGTTTGAAAAAAACGGCATTGAAGTGGCCGGCGGCATCACCTCCACCCAGTTTGTAAACGGTGTGCGCAAGCCCTCCTATTACGATACCTTCTGCTATACCGACCCTGCCCACCGCGCCGAATACCTGCGCATTGTGAAAGAGTTGGCCGAAGTATTTGACGAAATCATTCTGGACGACTTTTTCTTCACCGCCTGCCGCTGCGAAATGTGCATCGAAGCCAAAGGCAGCCGCAGCTGGGCCCAGTACCGGCTGGACATGATGGAGCAGTTTTCCAAAGAAATCGTGGCCCTGGCCAAGTCCGTCAATCCCCGGATGAATTTCATCATCAAATACCCCAACTGGTATGAATCCTATCAGGAAACCGGCTACAACCCCGGCAAACAGAAAGACATTTTCGACATGATCTATACCGGCACCGAAACCCGCGATCCCATCTACTCCGCCCAGCACCTGCAGCGCTATGAATCCTATTCCATCATCCGCCTGATGGAAAACACCGCACCCGGGCGCAACGGCGGCGGCTGGATTGACCAGGGCGGCGCTTCCGGCAACATGAATTTCTTCCTGGAGCAGGCCAACCTTACCATGCTGGCCAAGGCACGGGAACTGATGCTGTTCAATTTCTCCGTGCTGGTGGATACTCCGGTGCTGCCGGCCATGGCCCAGCAATTGTACCGCATTGACCATATGCTTTCTTCCTGCGGCAATCCCATCGGCGTTTCCGCCTGGGAGCCCTACGACGGCGACGGCGAAGACCAGTTGTACAACTACCTTGGCATGTGCGGCCTGAACGTGGAACCCACCCCCTATTTTGACGAAAACGCCCCTGTGGTGCTCTTCACCCAGTCCACCGCCCACGCCCCCGATGCCATGGAAAAGCTGGAAGCATATGTGCGCAAGGGCGGCAACGCCGTGGTTACTGTGGGCTTTTTCCAGGAAATGTACGAAAAAGGCATCAAGGACCTTACCTCCGTCCGGCTCACCCATCGCCATGTGCTCAGCAATGAATACATGATCAACCACGCCAATTACGTGGACGTTCACTATGCCACCGCCGCCGAAAAGGTGCTTTTCCGTGCGCTGGACTACAAAACCAACGCTTCCGTCAGCAATGTGTCCCTGCTGGCCGGCGAAGACAACTACCCCATCCTCACCGAAGATAACTACGGCAAGGGCCGCTTCTTCATCCTGAACGTGCCGGAAAACTTTGCCGATCTGTACAAGCTGCCCCTGGAAGTGATCCAGGGCATCAACAAGCACCTGAGCATGGGCCAGCGGGTTTACCTTGGCTGCGCCCCCAAGTACAGCCTGCTTGCTTATGACAACAACGTCTACGGCCTGTACTGCTTCCGTCCCATGGCGGACGCCTGCCAGGTGATCGTCCGCGGCGCATGCAAAGGCCTGCGGGATCTGGAAAGCGGCATGGTATATGACGCCTGTCAGCCTCTTCCCCTGCCCACCCCCCGCGGCGATGCCACCTGCGTCATTGACGAGCCGGCAGAATTCGCTTTCCAGGTGAAAATGATGCCCGGCACGCTGAAGTTCTTCGAAGTCATCGACTGATCCCTTTCGTCCCATTCACCGTCATGCATGGCATGGCGGTGTTTTTTACATTTGTAAATTATACCAATCCGGCAAAAAAAGACACCCCTGCCTCGTCAAATGGAGTGAAAGGGGTGATCACACCAATGAATGTTCATGACGGCTCCATGGACGAAAAAGAGCAACAGTTGATATTCCTTGTAGAAAGCTGCCAGCGTTCCATATACAAAACCTGCTGTTTCTATCTCAACGATCATGCCCTGGCCGAAGACGCCATGCAGGAAACCTTTCTGAAAGCCTACCGCCGCCTGGATCAATTCAAAAATCACAGTACCGCAAAAACCTGGCTGATGCGCATTGCCATCAATACCTGCAAGGATATTCTAAAAAGCGCCTGGTATCGGCACACGGATCATTGCACGTCCTTCGATGCGCTCCCAGAGCAAGGCGCATGGGATCAGGAGGCCGATACGCTGTATCAGCGCATATGCACCCTGCCCTTTCGGGAGAGGGATATCATTCTGCTTTACTACTACCAGGATATGACGTTGGAAGAGATCGGCAAGGTGCTGCGCGTCACCCCTTCCTGTGTATCCCGAAAACTCAAACGTGCCCGCAGCCTGCTGCGCGAAATACTGGAAAAGGAGGGCATCTGCCATGCATGACGACGTCTTGCGCCGCCTTGTCCACCAAGCAGTGGATCAACGCACCGCTTCCTTCACGCCCAATCCCTTCCTTGCTCAGCAGGTCATCGCAAAAGGAAAGGAGAAAAAACAAATGAAGAAGAAAATCACATTGGGGCTGGTGTTGGCCGTTATGCTGCTGCTCCTCTCCGCCACCGCCCTTGCCCTTACCCATCTGGAAGAACTGAAAGCCATCTGGGAGGATTCCTATGAACGGATGAACACATACGGCGGTTTTTACGCCGTACCCATGGAAGAATTTGACCTGAAGGGCTTTGAAGAGGATTACACCGCCGATACCGGTCTGGAAAGAAAGGAAGACCTGGTGATCAACACCGTGCCGCAGGAAGGGGATTTGCCCTATGAAGAAGCCTATCTGATCGCGATCTCTGCCATCACAGAAAAATTCGGCACCCCCGTAAGCGAAATAGAAGCCATGGGCGTTTACCCGGAGTTTTTTAAATCCGTCTACAACGACGATGTCAGCGAATGGGAGTTTTACTTCTCCCCCCGTACCAATGTCAACATCGAAGAAGATAACACCTATCCTCCTCCCGGCGAGTATCGGGTGTACATCCATTCCCCCTCCGGCGAAGTAACCTATTGCGGCTGGTATCTGGACGAGTTCTTCCCCGATTATGCCAAACGCACCTGGGAAGCTGGAAAGCATCAATATGTATATGAACGTGCCAAAGGTGGCTCCTTCAGTGATTTTTTCCTGATGGAAGCAGATCAGCGTGCATATTTTCTGCAATTGTTCAGGGAAGAAGGTTTTGATTTATCCCCCTTCCAGCTAACAGATGAAGCACTGCTGGAAAATCTCTCCTTCACGCTGGAATTCTACGATGGCGGAGAAAACCTGATGCATGCTGATCTTCCGGGAATCCGGGAAGCACTGGCTGTCATGGAAAAAGAATACGGCCTGACGCCGGCTCTGATGGACGATCTGTATTATGCAGCGCTCCCTTCCCCGGCCGCAAGCGATACACTGGATATTTGCTTTTCTTTCAATTATGACCTGGCAGCCCGGGCCAGCAACGAACTTCCCTATCCCTACGGGCTGAATGCTTTTTGTCACGTAGCCAGAAGGCATCTTGGCAGTTTTATGGTGGTTCTGGATAAGGATTCTTATCAGGTTCTGAAAGTGATCCGCCACATCAAAAAAGAAAAGCCCGGCACGGGTGAAAAGCTGCTGGAAAACAGCGTGTGGGAAAAGGAATTGATTCTCCAGCTGCCTTCGCTGGTGAATCAGCTGAAGCAGCTGACCCTTGCAGAAGGAGAAGAAAGCACCATGGAGCTGGGCATCCGCTATGATGAAATCATGCGTTCCTTTGGGGGAAGTGTGAAAGAATTTCCCTCCAGAAGGCTGTCCGCCAACGATGTGCAGCAGGTGCAGGCTGAACAGATTGCAAGTGCTGCACTTGCACAAAAGCTGGATTTGTCTCCCGGCGATCTTCTTCTCACCTATCCTCAGGTGCTGGCAACCTATGTTCCGGGAAACTGCACCTGGAGTGTGCAGTTCTATACAGAGGATCAAACAAGATCCGCATTTGTTTACGAAATATTGGTTGATGCGCAAAACGGCGAGGTTTTATCGATCATTGATTATACCCAGGGAAACGGATAAACAGCAAACAAAAAAGACTGTCGTGATGACAGTCTTTTCAATTGTTTTTTACTCCGCAGCAAGCCGCTTTTCAAAGCCTACCAGCAAGCCCCCCTTTTCGGCATAGAAGCTGCACAGGCCCCTACATTCATGAATGGTGACCATGGCTTTTTCAAACTGCTTTACAATCCGTGCTTTCAGCTCCTGAGCCGCTTTCAGGTTCAGGCAATGGTCAATGCGGATCTTTCCGCCCACAAAGCCCAGCTCTTTCAGGTGGTTCACAATGGCATCCAGCGCACGGCTTTCACCCCGGCATTTGTTCAGCTGTTCCAGGGTGCCATGGTCGCTGGCTTTGCCCACCACGCGAATACCCAGCAGCCCAGCCACTTTGGCCACCACAGGGCTCACACGGCCGTTGTTGGCCAGGTTGGCCATGCTCTCCAGCATGAACAAAAGCCCCGTATGCTTCAGATAGTGCCTTGCTTTCTTCTCAATTTCATCGTAGGACAGGCCGCCTTTCAGCATTTCCGCGATCTTTTCGACCACAAGCACCATTTCGGGGCCGGTGGACAGGCTGTCGATCACGCAAACCTTCCGGCCGGGGTGGGCCGTTTCATAGGCTTCCTTGGCCGTCACAGCGGCATTATAGGCGCCGGAAAGGTTGCTGGTAATGGTGATACAAAACACTTCGTCGGCATCGCCAAAGGCGTCCAGCCAGTCCTGGGTATTGGGGCAGGACGTGGAGGAGCGGCCGTTGTATGTGAGCATGTCGTTCACCATGCCAGCCACATCCAGCGCGGCATCATCCACATATTCCTTTTCGCTGGTAATGATTTTCAGGGGCGCAGCAGCAAAATCAGCCGCATCAAAGGCGATCAAATCGCTGGAAGAATCCGCTACGATCTTTCGCTTCAAAGTGTCCATAAAAAGCTCCTTTTTTCAACAATCGTTGAAATTTGATTCGGCTCATTATAGCACACCCATGCTTCTTTTTCAATGCACTCAATGACATATTCACATTTTTGACAAAATTGAGGCACAAAAAAGGACCGGTATTTCTACCGGTCCCCTTTTTAGCTATTTGCTAAATTGGAGCTTAATAATCGTAGATTATTCAGCCTTCCAAGCTTCGTACTGAGCGGAGAATTCAGCCAGCACATCCTGGTAACCAGCGGCATCCAGGTCGGCCTGGTACTGTTCGATGTAAGCTTCCACGTCGTCAGCGGGCACAGCGCCGTTTTCCAGAGCGAAGCCATACTGTTCGAACAGAGCCTGGCAAGCAGCGTACTTGGCTTCAACGGGAGCCTTGTCGAAGCGGAAGCCAGCAGCAACGGAGGTCTGAGCGCCGCCGTTGAAAGCGTCGTACAGATCAGCCTTGTTGTCGGGTTCGTTGGCCAGGGGGGTCACGATGGTAGCGTTGGCAGATTCCCACATGGAGTGGTTGTACTTGTCGCTATTCTGGGTGACGTGCTTGATGGTCTGGCCTTCTTCCTGAGTGTAGGTGAAGTCTTCGCCTTCGATACCGAAGGTGAACATGTCAGCAACCTTAGCGTCGGTGTACAGGATGCCCATGAAGTCGATGCAAGCCTTGATCTTGGCTTCGTCGCAATGCACAGCGATGGCATAGCAGGAGCCCAGAGCGGAGGTGCTGTGAGCATAGCGGTTGGTGGCGGGAGTCATAACAACTTCCTGGCCATAACGAGCGTTAGCTTCAGCATTCACGGGGATATCGGTCCACCAGGACACGCCCCAATCCTTGGTCTGGGTGGTCTGGTCGGTGGTCACCTTGGTGTAGTCGTCTTCGTGGATGTAGCCCTTTTCGGCCCAGGAACCCATCAGTTTGCAGAATTCCTTGTATTCTTCGGTCTGGATGGTGTTCACAACGGTGTTGGTTTCACGATCCACAGAGAAGAAGTTGGTGGTGCCGTCAGCAGTGAAGAAATCGAATTCATCGATCATCCAGCGATAGAACATAGCGGTCTTCTGAGTGAGGTAGGGATACTTCACGCCAGCGTTCTTCATGTCTTCCAGCATGGGTTCGAGGTCAGCCAGTTCCTTAACGGTGGTGATATCCCAGCCGAACTGATCAACCAGTTCCTTGCGGAACATGAAGTCGTAGCCTTCCACGTTATCCTTGTAAACGGGGATGAAGTAGTTGCGGCCGTTGTACTTGGTGGCTTCCCACTGGCCTTCGCTCATGGAGCCGTACAGGGCGGTGCCGGGCAGGTAATCGGTGATGTCAGCAACGGCGTTGGCAGGAACCAGGTCGTTGGTGCCGATGGTGGCTTCCCAGGAAGCGGTCCAGATCAGATCGATTTCCTTGTTGGCCAGACCCAGCTTAGCCTGATCTTCGTATTCGGTGCCGATGTCGGTCAGACGAATTTCAACGTTGATCTTGTCAGCGATGTAGGCGTTGATAGCATCTTCAACCTTCTTGACCTGATCCTGATCGGGGGTAGCCAGGTTGAAAGACTTGCGCCACACGTTGATGACGACTTTGTCTTCGGCGGAGGCAACTGCTACAACAGACAGCAGCATGCACAGAGCCAGTACCAGAGATACGAGTTTCTTCATGGTGTGTTCCTCCTATAAAATTTTATTCTTAACGTTCCATTCAACAGGAACGCTAGAAACATGGGATGGTTCTTTTCCTTAGCCCTTCACGGAACCCACGGTGAGGCCCTTGATGAAGTACTTCTGGAAGAAGGGGTATACCACCATAATGGGGCCGATAACGACCAGCACGGTGGACATGGTGGAAGAGTACTGGGGAATGGTACCGCCCATGGCAGCACGCACGGAGGCGGGCACGTTGGAGTTATTCAGCAGGAATTCAATGTTCTTCTGAATATTCACCAGCAGCAGCTGCAGGGGCTTTTTGTCATTGTCGGAGATGTACAGCAGAGCGTTCTGCCAGTCATTCCAGTAGGCAGTGGCCATCATGAACCCTACGGCAGCCAGAGAGGGCTTGAGCAGGGGCAGGGTGATCTGGAAGAAGGTGCGGTAGTCGCCGGCACCGTCGATCTTGGCCGCTTCCATCAGTTCGCCGGGGATGCTGTTGACGATGTACGTACGAAGAATGATAACATTCATCGTGGAAATACACAGCGGCAGGATCAGGGCGAAGATGCTGTTCTTGAGGTGGTAGTAGTTGGTGAAAATCATGTAGCCGCTCAGCTGACCGCCGTTGAACAGCATGGGGATCAGCAGGAAAATGGAGAGGAAGCGGCTCAGGGCAAAACCGGGACGGCTGATGGAATATGCGAACATACTCATCACCAGCAGGCCGAAAGCCGTACCAAACACAGTAACGAAGATGGTGACGCCATAAGAGGTGAGCAGCTTATCGCCGTAGCGCAGCACGCTGTTCATACCGTTGAGCGACCACTTTTGCGGCCAGAAGGAGAAGCCGTTCTGAACCAAAGACATTTCATCCGCAAAGGCGGAAACGAAGGTCAAAAAGACGGGGGCAAAGCAGAATACGGTGAATGCCAGCAAGAGGATGAAAAGAACCGTCTGGCCGATGATCTGCTGAGGAGTAAGGCGCTTGCGAACGCGCATCTTCTTGTTTGTCTTTACAGTCATATCCATGTTTGTCACTCCTTCCTCAGAACAGGGCATTTTCGGGTTCAATCTTACGAACCGTCCAGTTGGCAAAGAGCATCAGCAGCAGACCAACAAGAGACTGGAAGAAGGAAGTGGCAGCCGGGAAGCCGAGGTTAGAACTCTTGAAGATCTGGTTGAGAACGTAAGAGTCAATAACCTGGGTGGTGGAGTAAAGCAAGCCGCTGTTACGGGTGATCTGGTAGAAAAGACCGGTGTCGGAGCGCATCACGTTACCAACGGAGAGCAGCAGCATCACAGTGACCATGGGGATCAGGGAAGGCAGGGTGATGTGCCGGATCTGCTGGAACTTGTTGGCGCCGTCGATGTCGGCGGCTTCGTAGAGGCTGGTGTCGATACCGGCCAGCACGGACATGTACAGCACGGAGCCGTAACCGGTGTCTTTCCAGACCTTCACGATGGTCAGAATCCAGGGCCAGTAGGCAGCCTTGGAGTAGAAGCTGTAGTTGGTACCAAGGGCGTTGTTGATGAGGCCGGTGTCCTTGGCGATGAAAGCGTACACGATGAACTGTACGGCGGCGTAGGAGATGAAGACGGGGATGATCATCAGGGTCTGCATGGTTTTGGCGGCTTTCTTCAGGCGAAGCTGGTCGATCATGATGGCCAGCGTCACGTTCAGCACCGTACCCACAGCCGTGAACAGCAGATAATACAGAACCGTGTTCTTGGTGATGTTGATGAACGTCTTCTGAGACTGGATCAGGAACTGGATATTGGCGTACCAGGGTTCCGCCCAGGGGCTGCCGAAAATACCCAGAGAGTAGTCAAACTGTTTGAACGCCATCACCAAGCCGGCCATAGGCACATACATGATGAAGAACAAGATCAAAAATCCAGGGAGAGCCATCACCACGTGGGCTCTGTTACGCCAGATATTGCTGAAAAATCCCTTCACAATGTCATCTCCTCTGTCATTTGTTCCCGTGCTCTCTTTTTCAGGAGAAAATGCCGCCAAGGGCATTGAGGGCTGTCCCTTCCCCTGCCTAAAAAGGTTCGAACAAGAAAAGAAACTTCCCCGCCAAAGGATACGCACCACATAGCGGAGAAATGCCACCCGTTTGATCAAAAAGACTAAAAAACAATGTCTTTTATTGGTGATATAATATCACTCGATCAATTTCATGTCAAGGGGTCATGTGAAAATATTTGTACATTTTGTGATTCAATATGAGAATTCCCGCGTGTCACTTTCCATGTAACCGTATCAATTGCAGCATTTTCCGACCATTTTTTCCATGATTAAACGATGATTTTCGCTTTATATATAATAGTAAAAACACTTATTCAATTACCGGCCGTTCATGTATCATCTGGCAGTCCTCCAGCCGAATCAAAGGGTATCACCGCACAGTGCTAAAACCCATGAAAAGTGTGACAATTATGCCAAAAACGGCATTTTCCCTCCTTTTGCTCTTGCATCGGAGACAAAAAGACTCTATAATGAGGGCAAATATATGGGCCGAAAAAACAAAATATTCTACATTCATGAAAGGACGGAACGTCACCATGCAAGAAATCGTCACCGGCAATTTCAACCGTCTCTCCAACCCCTCCGATCTGAAGATCACCGACATCCGCTTCACCGACGTGGTGGGTGCGCCCATGCACTGCACGCTGATGAAGATCTACACCAATCAGGGCATTGTGGGCCTGGGTGAAGTGCGCGACGGCGCCAACCGCGTCTTTGCCGAAATGCTCAAAAGCCGCCTCATCGGCGAAAACCCCTGCAACATCGAAAAGCTGTTCCGCCGCATCAAGCAGTTTGGCTACCATGCCCGTCAGGGCGGCGGCGTGTGCGGCGTAGAGCTGGCCCTGTGGGATTTGGCCGGCAAAGCCTACGGCGTGCCCGTATACCAGATGCTGGGCGGCAAGTACCGCGACAAGGTGCGCATCTACTGCGACACCGACGTGGAAGGCAAGCATACCGGCACCGACATGGGCAAGGCCCTCAAGGCCCGCATGGACATGGGCTTCACTTTCCTGAAGATGGACCTGGGCCTGGGCGAGCTTTTCGGCGAAAAGGGCACTATCTGCGCTCCGCTTGGCCTGGTGGAGGAAATGAATGCTTCCTGGGGCAAAATGCAGGAAGCCAAAACAATAGAAGAAAAGCGCTACTGGCGCAACCGCAACTATGACCTGTACAACGTCCCCCACCCCTTCACTGGCATCCATGTAACGGAAAAGGGCTTTGACATGCTGGAAGAGTATGTGAAGCAGGTGCGCGACGTGATCGGCTACGAAATCCCCCTGGCCATTGACCATTTCGGCCACATCGGCGTGGAAGACTGCATCAAGCTGTGCCGCCGCATTGAAAAGTACAACATCGCCTGGGCAGAAGACATGATCCCCTGGCAGTATACCGACCAGTATAAGCGCCTCTCCGACGCCACCACCGTGCCCATTTGCACCGGCGAAGATATTTACCTGGCCGAAGGCTTTGAGCCCCTGCTGCAAAGCCGTGCCGTCTCCGTCATCCACCCCGATATCCTCACCTCCGGCGGTATTCTGGAAAACAAAAAGATCGGCGACCTGGCCCAGCGCCACGGCGTAGCCATGGCCGTCCATATGGCCGAAAGCCCCGTATCCGCTTACGCCTGCGTCCATTCCATCGCCGCCACCGAAAACTTCTATGTGCTGGAAAACCACAGCGTGGATGTACCCTGGTGGGATGATATGACCATCGGCACCCCCAAGAAGATCGTTAAAAACGGCTACATTGAAGTGGAAGATAAGCCCGGCCTTGGCATTGACGACTATAACGACGAAGTGATCAGGGAACACCTCCATCCCCAGTACCCCACCCTCTGGGAAGAAACCAGCCGCTGGGACGATGTTTACTCACACGACAGGCTTTGGAGCTGATATATATAATGAAGAATATCATCATCATTACCGACCTGCGGGGCCCGGACGCACAGTCCGCCCGGGCCTGGCTGCAGGAAAAAGGCTACCGGGTGGAATGCGTGCCGCAAGACGTATGCCTTTGGGATGAACAGGCGCTTTCCACCTGGGCCCAGCCTTACCGGGAAAACCTGCTGGCCGTGCTCCACCCCGCTCCCCCGGCCATCCGGGGCGGCATCCTGGAAGTAACGGAAGCAGACTGGAGTCTGGCCCGGAACGAAGGGCCCATGGCCGCCTGGTGCGTGGCCAAGGTGTTTGGCGGCATCCTGCGGGAAAGCCGCCAGGGCAGTCTGATTTTCCTCAACAGCATCCATGCAGAAAAGCCGGTGGGAAAAGGGATGCTCTTCAGCATGGGCTGCGGCGCCGTGCAGATGCTCAACCGGGAAATCAACCAGGATTACGGCACATCCGGCGTGCGCACCTACTTCATCCAGCGGGGCGTTACCGGCGACGACCCGGACCTGAAAAGCGATGTGTCCAATCTGTACTTTGGTCTGGATATGCGCTATCCGGAGCGGAAAATGCCCGCTGCCGGCTGCCTGAACGGGCTGATCGGCTTCCTGCTGACGGAGGACGCCGCGCTTCTTTCCGGCTCGGACCTGCGTGCCGACGGCGGCATGACCATGTTCTACAACCACCGTACCCGGGTAGAAGGGAGGCCGTACTTTGAACCGCCAGCAGAAAAATGAACAAAGGGTGGCGCTGGTCACCGGCAGCGGCAAGGGCGTAGGCGCCGGCGTGGTGAAAGTGCTGTGCCGCAACGGCTTCCGCTGCTGCATCAACTATAATTCCAACCCCCAGATGGCGGAAAAAACGTTGGCCGCCATCGAAGAAGAAGGCGGCGAAGCCTTCATTTTCCAGGCAGACGTGACAAACGACGAGCAGCTGTCCGCCATGGTGAACGCCATCATGGAAAAATGGGGCCGGCTGGACATTCTGGTGAACAACGCCGCCATGCAGCCCAATTTCTTCGTCGATGAATACGACCTGCCCCTGCTTCAGCGCATCTGGGACATCAACATCGGCGGCTATTTCCATGCCGTGCGCAAATGCCTGCCTCACCTTCGCCAAAGCCCCATGGGCCGCATCATCAATATCTCCAGCATCCACGGCAAACGGCCCACCAATTTCGACGCCGGCTACGCCATGACCAAAGGGGCTATCCGCCAGTTTACAAGGGAACTGGCACTGGAGCTGACGCCGGATCATATCCCCGTCAACACCATTGACCTGGGCGGCTGTGTGATCGAGTTCAAAACCGGCAACCCCCGTTTCGCCTTCAACACCCCCTTGGAAACCCGCAACCCCGACGTTCAGAACCCCAACCGCCAGGTGTACCCCGAAGAAGTGGGCGAATTGGTTTTGTACCTGTGCTCCGAAAAGGCAGACGCCATCAACGGTGCCGGCATCCGCGTGGACCGTGGGCTTGTGCTCACCTGATCATATCAACAAAGGAGAAGCGCTATGTTTTTCAACGATCGCGATACCATCATCCGCTTAACCCCCCAGTGGAAGGGCGAACGTCTGCCCGACGGCCGCCCCATGGTCAGCCAGGACGTGCTGCGCCGCATGCGCAAGATCACCTTTGAAGAAGCCTGGGGCCCCCTTTGGAACATGGGCTACCGCAACAACTGGGAAAGCAATTTCCGCATGAGCCACGGGGACGATATCCTGGTGGGCCGCGCCGTTACCGCCGTGATGGTGCCCCACCGCCCGGACCTGGACGAAACCCTCCGGGGTATCGGCCACGGCGAAGAAGGCCGCAAGGGCTTTTACAACCAGTGGGTGATTGATAACCTGGTGGAAGACGACGTGGTGGTGGTGGACCTGTATGACAAAATTTTCGAAGGCACCTATGTGGGCGGCAACCTGTCCACCGCCATCAAAACCCGCACCAAGAACGGCGGCGCCGTCATCTGGGGCGGCGTGCGTGATTTGCAGCAGATCGTAAAAATCGACGGCCTGCAGATCTACTACCGGGGCGTGGATCCCACCGGCATCGGCAACTGCGTCATGACCGGCTACAACATGCCCTGCCGCATCGGCCAGGCCATCTGCATGCCCGGCGACGTGGTGCTGGGCACCATGAGCGGCGTCATTTTCATCCCTGCCCAGCATGCGGAAGCGGTGGTGGAAAACGCCGAAAAATCCCATGTGCGGGATATCTTCGGTTTTGACCGTCTCCAGAGCAAAACCTACACCACCGCCCAGATCGACACCCAGTGGACGGTGGCCATGTACGAAGACTTCATCAACTGGTTCAACACCGATCCCCGGGCGGAAGAATACCGCCACCTTACCTGGGAAAAGGAACTGGCGGAAGCCAAAGAAAAAGAGCAGAAAGCCGAATCCTCTTTCCAGGTTCGCCTGTAATTGCCCCTTTCAGCCGTGCCCTGTGGCACGGCTTTTTTCATTGACGGAACATACGCCCCATGCTACAATAGGGACAATGTGAAATTCACCCCCAGCATGAAACAGGAGGGCACAAATGAAGCTGATCGCACCGGACTATTTTCAGGATTTCCGCTGCATTGCCGATCAATGCCGCCATTCCTGCTGCATCGGCTGGGAAATTGATATTGACGCCGAAACCATGGAAAAATACCGCCGCACCCCCGGTGCATTCGGCAAACGGCTGAACGCTGCCATTGCGCAGGACGATCAGGGCGCCCATTTTGTTCTGGATAAACAGGAACGCTGCCCCATGCTGAACGAAAACGGCCTGTGCGACCTGATCACCGCCCGGGGGGAAGAGAGCCTTTGCCAGATCTGCGCCGATCATCCCCGGTTCCGCAATTTCTTCTCCCACCACACGGAAATCGGCCTGGGGCTGTGCTGCGAAGCGGCAGCAAAAATTGCCTTGGGGAAAATTGCCCCCACTTCCCTTGTCACCCTGCAGCCGGGGAACGACAGCCTGACGGAAGAGGAGCAGCTGCTGCTGAACGGGCGGGCCCAAATGCTTTCCATGCTGCAGGATCGTTCCCTGCCCCTGGAAGCCAGGCTGGATGCATTGCTGGAGATGGTTTCCTTCCCCATTCCGCCGTTGGACTGGCAAGCAATCTACCGCCGTCTGGAACGGCTGTCCCCGGCATGGGACGAGTGCCTGTCCCTGCTGGACGGTGCTCCGCTTTCCCAAAGCTTTCCCCTTCCCCCTTCCCTGCACATCCCGCTGGAGCAGTTTGGTGCCTATCTTCTCTTCCGCCACCTGCCTGCGGCCCTGGAGGACGGCGATGCGCCCCTCCATACCGCCTTTTGCGTACTGTCCGTACGGGTGGTGGGGTGGATGTGCAAGGCAAAGCCGGACTGTTCTTTGGAAGACCTGATGGAATTTGCCCGGCTGTATTCCTCCGAAATCGAATATTCTCAGGAAAACATGGATGCATTGCTTGACAGCCTGTATTTCGAATAAAACCGATCAAAAGGGGCGTAATGAATATGGATAAGCAGCAACTGAACACCCTTCTTTCCCAAATGAGCCTGGAAGAAAAAATCGGCCAGCTGGTGCAATTGCCAGGCTATTTCCAAAACGGCGGCACCATCACCGGCCCGGCCGGCGACCTGGGCCTGAGCCAGCAGGATCTGCAGCTGGCCGGCAGCTACCTGTCCGTCATCGGCGCCGAAAAGATCCGTGCGCTGCAGGAAACCTACATGGCCGCCCATCCCCATCACATTCCCCTGATCATCATGGACGATATCATCAACGGTTACCGCACCGTTTTCCCTGTGCCGCTGGCCCAGGGCTGCACGTTTGACCCCGATCTGGTGCAGCAGGGCGCACGCATTGCCGCCAAAGAAGCTGCTGCAAGCGGCGTGCACGTCACCTTCTCCCCCATGGCGGATACGGTGTGGGACGCCCGGTGGGGCCGGGTGATGGAATCCACCGGCGAGGACGCTTACCTCAACGGCCTTATGGCGTCTGCCATGGTGAAAGGCTATCAGGGCGACCTGCAGGAAAAAGGCACCATTGCCGCCTGCCTCAAGCATTTTGCCGGGTACGGTGCTCCGGAAGCAGGCCGGGATTACCACAACGTGGAACTTTCCCCCCGCACCCTGAAAGAAGATTACCTGCCCGCTTACAAGGCCGCCATCGATGCCGGCGTGGCCATGGTGATGACCTCCTTCAACACCCTGGACCGTATCCCCTCCACCGCCAACAAATGGCTGATGCGGAATATCCTGCGGGATGAAATGGGTTTTTCCGGCGCCCTCATTTCCGACTGGGCCGCCGTTGGCGAACTGGTGCCCCACGGCGTGGCGGAGGATTTTGCCCATGCCGCTCAGCTGGCCATCGAAGCCGGTGTGGATATGGACATGGCCAGCCCCGCCTATGCCAGGAACCTGAAGAAACTGGTGGAAGAGGGCAAGGTGGATGAAAAGCTGATCGACGAAAGCTGCATGCGCATGCTGGAGTTGAAAAACAAGCTGGGGCTTTTTGAAAACCCCTTCCGGGATGCCGCCAAAGAAGACGAAGAAGCGCTGCTGCTTTGCGATGCTCACAGGAAAGCGGCACAGCATTGCGCCGAAAAATCCTTTGTGCTGCTGAAAAACGAAGAGGCACTTTTGCCCCTCGCTTCCGAAAAGGAAAACGTGGCCTTCATCGGGCCTTATGTGGATAACCGGTTTACCTGCGGCTCCTGGGCCATCTTCTCCGACGATCAGGACGCCGTCACCCTGAAGGAAGCCCTGGAAGCCCAGGAAAACGCTGCCTTCCTTTCCTTTGCCCCCGGCAGCCGGGTGATGGGCCCGGGCATGGAGGTGCATGGCTTCCAGAAAGCCATTCCCGAAGAAACGCTGGATGAAGAAAAGGCCCTTGCGGAAGCGGTAGCCATGGCAAAGAAGGCTGATAAAGTGGTGCTGGCCCTTGGGGAACACCGGGAATTCACCGGCGAAGCCGCCAGCCGCGGCACCCTCACCCTGCCCCCCTGCCAGCAGCGCCTGCTGGACGAAGTGACCAAAGTGAACCAGAATATCATTGTGGTTCTGTTCTGCGGCCGCCCCATGGACCTGCGCAATGTAGCCGATAAGGCAAAGGCCATCCTGGTGGCCTGGCTGCCGGGCACGGAAGGTGGCCCGGCTCTGGCCCGCACGCTGTACGGCCATTGCGCGCCGGAAGGAAAGCTTTCCATGGCCTTCCCCTGGAGCGTGGCCCAGCTGCCCCTGCACTACAACCAGCTCAGCACCGGCCGCCCCTATGGCGGTGATTACCGTGCCGCCCGGTTCGGCTCCAAATACCAGGACCTGCCCAACCGCCCCCTGTACCCCTTCGGCTTTGGCCTTACCTACACCTCCTTCACCTATTCCCCGGTCACCCTCAGTGCCTCTTCCCTGCAAAAGGATGCTGCCATCACCGCATCCGTTACCGTGGAAAACACCGGCGCCCGCCCCGGCACCGAAACGGTGCAGCTCTACATCCGGGACATGGTGGGCAGCGTTGCCCGGCCGGTAAAGGAACTGAAGGGCTTCAAAAAGGTGCACCTCCAGCCCGGAGAAAAGGCAGTTGTCACGTTTGAGATCAAAGAGGACATGCTCCGCTTCTGGAATATCCACATGCAATACACCAGCGAAAATGGCACTTTCCGCGTCTTCCTGGGCCCGGACAGCGAAACGGAAAACAGCGCTCTTTTCACCCTCGAATAACCTGCATTTTCATCCTTTCCACCCTTCGGGGTGGTTTTTTTCGTTTTTATGTCCATTTAATAAGAAAATATGAACAAAATATGTCGTTTTTGTGTTGACAAAATTTACATTTATGCATTACTATATAGGTATCCAACTACAAAAGGAGGTTCCTCCCCATGAAGCGCGCCTATCGTTTGATGCTTCTGTGCCTGGCCCTGATGCTGTGCGTAATGCCGGCCCTGGCCCAGGAAGAAGAAGCAGGCCCCGTGTTTGAGGATGCCCGTTACTTCTTCGACGGCTCCGAAAAGCATCTGTTGGTGACCAATCTGCCCGAAGGGGCTACCGTCACCTACGAACCCACCAACAAATACATTCTCTGCGGTGAATACCCCGTCAAGGCCATCATCCATGTGGATGGCCAGGAAGACGTGGAAATGGAAGCGACGATGAAGATCGTCAAGCAGCCCACCGTTGCATACTGGTATGACATGAAAGTTGTCCGGGAACGCGTGGAAGTGCTGGAAGCCGAAAACGCTGCCCTGAAAGAACTGATTGCCGAAGAATACGCCACCAATGACAGCGTGGACGAAAAGCTGACCGGCTACTACACCAAGGAAGAAACCGACGCCACGGTGGAAGAACTGGTCGCCGGTCAGGACGCCGCCAACGAAGAAATTGCCGCCCTGCAGCAGCAGGCCGACGCCACCGACGAACGCGTGGATGCCCTGAAGGAACAGGCTGATGCCACCGACGAACGCGTGGACGCCCTGAAGGAACAGGCTGACGCCACCGACGAACGCGTGGACGCCCTGAAGGAACAGGCCGACGCCACCGACGAACGCGTGGATGCCCTGAAGGAACAGGCCGACGCCACCGACGAACGCGTGGATGCCCTGAAGGAACAGGCTGACGCCACCGACGAACGTGTGGATGCCCTGAAGGAACAGGCCGATGCCGCTGACGAATTCGCCTCCAAGCTCCAGCAGCAGGCTGATGCTACCGATTACGACGTAGACCAGCTGCAGGAACAGGCTGACGCCACCGACGCCGAACTGGCCGCCCTGAAGACCGTCGTTACCAACAACCATACCGCCGTCAACAACAAGATCGATCAGGTAAACACCACCATCAACCAGCACCTGACCACCGTTGAAAACAACCTGAACGATCTGACCGACGAAGTGAACACCATCAAGACCACCTATGCCACCAAGCAGGAAGTGGCCGATGTGACCGCTGATCTGGGCAATCTGGAAGGCCGCGTGGATGGCCTGAACACCGCTCTGAGCGAAACCAATACCCAGATCACCAACCTGAACACCAGCCTGAACAATAAGTACACCGAGCTGGATGGCCGCATTGACGTTCTGGAAGCCGACACGGCGGACATGAAGGACGATATCACCACCCTCTTTGGCGAAACCGACAGCCTGAGCGAAGATATCGCCGACGTACGTACCGACCTGACCAACCTGACCACCGAAGTGAACACCATCAAGACCACGTATGCCACCAAGGCTGAAGTGGCCGATGTGATCGCTGATCTTGGCAGCCTGAGTGCCCGCGTGGACGGCCTGAACACCGGCCTGAGCGAAACCAACTCCAAGGTCACCAACCTGACCACCGAAGTGAACACTATCAAGACCACCTATGCCACCAAGGAAGAAGTGGCCGATGTGATCGCTGATCTTGGCAACCTGAGCGCCCGCGTGGACGGCCTGAACACCGGCCTGAGCGAAACCAACACCAAGGTCACCAACCTGACCAAGGAAGTTAATACCATTAAGACCACTTATGCCACCAAGGCAGAACTGGCCGAAGTATCCGCTGACCTGGGCAACCTGGAAGCCCGCGTGGACGGCCTGAACACCGCCCTGAGCGAAACCAATACCCAGATCACCAACCTGAACACCAGCCTGAACAATAAGTACACCGAACTGAAGAACCGCATCGACACCAATGCCAGCAAGATCCAGGCTCTCCAGGCCCTGACTGCTTCCATGCCCAGCGCCATCAGCGCTCTGCAGCAGCAATATTCCAGCCTGAGCAGCATCTACGCCACCAAGGAAGAAGTGGCCGACGTGATCGCTGATATGGGTGCCCTCAGTGCCCGCGTGGACGGCGTAAACAACAGCCTGAACGAAACCATCAGCGCCGTTTCCACCCTCAAGGGCGACCTGACCACCAAGTACAACGAACTGAAGGGCCTCATCAACGCCATCAAGCAGTGCCAGTGCGATCCCTCCACCTTTGCCACCAAGACGGAAGTGGCCGCTCTGGACGCCAAGATCGGCGCTGTGAGCGCCCGCGTGGACGGCGTGAACAACAGCCTGAACGAAACCATCAGTGCCGTTGCCACCCTGAAAAATGACCTGGCCACCAAGTATAACGAACTGAAAGACAGCATCAAGGGCATCACCAACCGTGTTGGCACCCTGGAAGGCAAGATGACCCAGGTGATCAACACCGTGACCAGCCACACCACCCAGATCTCCGAACTGGATAGCTTCACCACCAGCCTCCATCAGAAGATCGAAAGCAACGATTATGACATTGGCGAACTGAACAACGCCATTGACGCCATCCAGGAATGCGAATGTGATCCCGACACCTTCGCCACCAAGGCGGAAGTGGCTGCTCTGGACGGCAAGGTCGGCACCCTGAGCGCCCGCGTAGACGGCGTGAACAACAGCCTGAACAATACCACCAGTGCCGTTGCCACCCTCAAGAGCGACCTGACCAGCAAGTACAACGAGCTGACGGACGACATCAACGGCCTCACCACCCGCGTTGGCACCCTGGAAGGCAAGATGACCCAGGTGATCAACTCCGTAACCACCCACACCACCCAGATTTCCGAACTGAACAGCACCACCTCCAGCCTCCAGCAGGGTGTGGACAGCAACAAGCACGATATCCAGATTCTGGACGGCATGATTGATTCTATCTCTGCCTGCGAATGCGACCTGAGCAATTACGCCACGGTGGCCATGGTGGCCGAATGTGCCTCCAAGACCGACCTGGCTGCCACCAACCAGAAGGTACAGGATAACAGCAACAAGATCAGCTCCCACATCTCCTCTTCCGATACCAAGATCACCTCCCTTACCGCCAAGGTATCCACGCTGGAATCCAAGATGAGCTCTGCGGAAACCACCCTGACCAGCCACACCGCGCAGATTGCCAGCCTGAACTCCACCGCCACCAGCATCCAGCAACAAATTGCCAACCTTGACGGACAGTTGGGCACCCTGCGCTCCACGGTAAGCGGGTTGAACGTGCATCTCAATGAAACCACCAGCACCATGGCTAATCTGAATAACACGGTAGCCAGCCACTACACCGAACTGAGCGGCCGCATTGACGCCCTGGAAGCGGGCCAGTAAAAATCGGCGCCCGGTAAACAAATCCCATAACCCCTGCCCCGGAAGGCTTCTTCCGGGGCTTTTTCTATGGCCGGCGGCGCTTGAAATATCCAGGGGAACATGCTATAATCCGTGCAGCTGTATCCCCCATTACGTTCAGGAGGATGAAGAAAAATGACAAAGCAGGTTTCCCAGCGCGTAAAGGCGCTGCTTTCTAAAATGACACTGGAAGAAAAAGTGGCCCAGATGATCCAGGTGCCCTATGCCCAGTCCGGCCGGGAGGAATCCCTGCGCTGGGCAAAACTGGGCGCCGGTTCCTTCCTGCATGTACTGGGCGATAACGCCCGGGAAGTGCAGCAAACGGCCATGCAATCCCGGCTGGGCATTCCGGTATTGTTCGGCATTGACGCCGTACGCGGCCATGCCCTGAACGACCATGCCACCATCTTCCCCACCCAGCTGGCCTGCGCCTGCACCTGGGACAGGGAAATTGCCATAGAAATGGGCCGCATTACCGCCCGGGAAGTGGCAACCGACGGCCTGCACTGGACCTTTGCCCCCCTGCTGTGCCTGGCACGGGATCCACGCTGGGGCCGCACCAACGAAACCTTCGGTGAAGACCCTTACCTCACCGGCGAACTGGCCGCCGCTCTCATCCGGGGCTTTCAGGGGGATGACCTTTCCGCCCCCGAAAGCATCGCCGCCTGTGCCAAGCACTACATTGCCTACGGCGAAGCCACCGGCGCCCGGGACGCCTATGACAGCGAAGTGACCTACCGCAAAGTGCGGGAAGTATTCCTGCCGCCGTTCAAAAAGGCAGTGGATGCCGGCTGCGCCACCTTCATGACCGCCTACGGCTCCATTGACGGCACCCCCCTTACCGCCGACAGCCACATGCTCAAGGATATCCTGCGGGACGAAATGGGCTTTGACGGCTTTGTGATCACCGACTGGCTGAACGTGACCAGCCTTGTGGATAAGCAATTTGTGGCTCATGATGCGGACGAAGCGTCCCTGCTGGCTGCCAGGGCCGGCAATGATATGATCATGTCCAGCACAGAGTTTTACGAAAGCGCTATCCGGCTGGTAAAGGAAGGGAAGCTGGACGAGCAGGTGATCGATAACGCGGTGTGCCACATCCTTTCGGTGAAGGAACGCATGGGCCTGTTTGAAAATCCCGAAAAGGTGGGCGTGCCCGGCTGCATCGGCTGCGAAGAACACCAGCAGGCAGCCCTGGAAGCTGCCCGCCGCAGCATTACCCTTTTGAAAAACGACGGCATTCTGCCCCTCAGGCAGGAACAGAAAGTACTGCTCACCGGCGCCAATGCCGACGATATCTGGGCCCAGTACGGCGACTGGACCTATTTCTCCCATCCCCTGTGGGATCCTTCCCATCCCGCCATCCGCCCCTACACCACGGTAAAGGAAGGCATGGAAAAAATGAGCCGCCAGGTGACCTATGTGCCCGGCTGCGGCCCGGAAGAAAAGGAAAGCGATGATCTTTCCGCCGCCGTCCGCGCCGCGGAACATGCCGACGTGATCGTCCATGTGGTGGGCGACGTGGTGACCCAGGTGGGCGAAGGGAAGGACCGGGCCGATCTGGACCTGTCCGGTAAGCAGCTCGCCCTCTTCCGTGCCCTGCAAAAGACGGGCAAGCCCATCATCACCGTGCTGGTGGCCTCCAAGCCCCTGTGCCTGAAGGAAGCGGCAAACGCAAACGCCGTAGTGGTGGCGTTCAACGGCGGCATGCACGGCGGCCTGGCTTTGGCTGAAGTGCTGTACGGCCACCATTCCCCCACCGGCCGCCTGCCCATCACCTTCCCCCATCACGCCGGCCAGGTGCCCATGTATTACAATCAGCTGCCCGGCTGGCATGGCGGCGCATACTGCGATCAGCCTGCCACGCCCCTTTTCGCCTTTGGCGAAGGCCTTGGCTACACCACCTTTGCCTACTCCGGCCTTACCATGGACGCAGATGCCCTCACCGCTCATGTGACGGTGGAAAACACCGGCAGCCGGGCAGGCCTGGAAACGGTGCAGGTGTATGTGCGGGACGTGGTTTCCTCCGTACTGACGCCGGTGAAACGGCTCATTGCCTATCAGCAGGTAATGCTGCAGCCCGGCGAAAAGAAGGAGATCTGCTTCCGGTTTGACCGGAACGATTTCGCCCTCGTCAACCGCCGGGAAGAAACCGTGGTGGAAAGCGGCGAATTCCTTTTGATGGCCGGCCACAGTTCCAAGGACGAAGACCTGCTGAAAACTTCTTTCCATCTATAAAAAAAAGCCTCCGAAAGCAACACGCCTTCGGAGGTTCTTTTTTTATTTGCTGCGCAGTTTCCGGCAATACTGGGTGCACAGCTTATCGGTGCATTGGGCGCACTGGAGGGACGCATTGGTCTGCTCCCAGAAGCGTTCCGGATACACCAGCACGCACCCTTCCCACATCAGCCACACAAGGGCCGCCACAGCCAAAAGGGAAACGGCATAAAAGCCGCCCATAAAGAGCAGCGGGCTGAACATCATCATGTGATCCCAGTTGAAAATGCGGCAGGTGGTGCAGCAGCGGTTGTGCATGATCAGCCGGAAGGGGCACCATACCAGCACGCAGATCAGATCGCACACATAAAACAGCACCGAAATCATGAAAAGCGCCGTTTTGCCGATCCATCCCAGCCAATAGCACAGCCCGATCAGGGCGATCAGCGCTGCCCACAAAAGCAGCACCCAGAAGGCGGAGCGGGTGGTGCTCAGGATGTAGCGCTTGAGCGCTTCTTTGTTCACCCGTTCCTTGATGGGCTTAAAAAACTGGCGGAATACCTTTTGCGAGCCGATGGAAATGTGCTTGTGAATGGGCAAAAGCTGGGACACCATGTCCAAAATCCAAATGCCCCACAGCAGGTGCAGCAGGGAAAACGTTTCAAAAAACCGAAAGCCGTTCAGCACCTCAAACTGCTCCGGCGCCGTAAAGCACAATACAACACCGGCAATCAGGATACATACCCGGCCCACCAGCCGCAGCATATACCTTTTCCGGATGGGCGACATGCCGGCAAAACGAAATACATTCATACTGTCTCCTGAGAATCAAAAAGATATGAAGCGCCTTACACCCCGAACAAAAGCCAGATCAGCACATAGGCGGGCACGATGGCAGCCAGCGTGAAGGGAATACCGATCTTGAAGAAATCGCCGTTCTTCACGTCATAACCGGCTTTGCGCAAAATGCCGATGCCGGTGATGTTGGCGGAGGCGCCGATGGGCGTGCAGTTGCCCCCCAGGGTGGCGCCGGAAAGCAGGCCGAAGTACAGGGGCGTGGGATCCACCCCAAGGGATGCGGCCAAAGAGGCGATCACGGGGATCATGGTGGCCACATAAGGGATGTTGTCGATAAAGGCAGAAATGAGCACGGAGGCCCACACGATCACCGTGTACAGCAGGAACACATTGCCCCCGCCAACCGTGGCCAGCAGATCAGCCGCTGCCTTGATCACCCCTTGGGCGGAAATGCCGCCGATCATCAGGAACAGCCCCAGCAGCAGGCCGATGGTTTCAAAGTCGATGGATTTAAGCGGCTCCACCAGAGCCTTCACATCCCGCTTTTTCAGGAAGTTGTAAATCAGGCCGGCCGCCAGCAGCCCACAGCAAATGAGGCCGTTGGTAACCGCCGGTTTTCCGGGGATGAAGGAAGCGAGAATCAGCAGCACAATGGCGCCGCCCAGCAGCCAGGTGGGCACATAATCCTCCACCTTGGTGCGGCTTTCTGCCTTGGGAATGGGCGCCTTTTCTTTCCGGAAAAGGAAATACAAAATGGCAGCGGAAAGCAGCGCACCCAGTTCCACCATGAAAAACATTCCGGGCTTTCCCTGGTAGAAGAAGAAATCCATAAAGCTCATATCCAGGGCAGAACCCAGCATAATGGCCGTGGTATCCCCCACCAGTGTGGCCGCCCCCTGCAGGTTGGAAGAAACGGCAATGCCGATGATGAAGGGCACAGGATTGGTTTTCAGTTTCCGGCAAATTTCCAGCGCCACCGGCGCCACCATCAGAACCGTGGCCACATTATCCACAAAAGCGGAAATAATGCCGGCAAACAGCGCCAGCGCCACCGCCGCCCACTGCACGTTTTTCACCTTCGCCATCACCAGATCCGCAAGCAGCTCCGGCATACGGCTGTCAATAAACAGGGCCACCAGCCCCATGGTACCGGCGATCATCAGGATCACGTTCAGGTCAATGCTGGGCAGAATTTCCTGCACCGGCAGCATGCCGCTCAAAACAAAAATCAGGGCGGACCCAAGGGCAATGTAGGGCCGGTATTTGCTGAAAACCAGCATCAGCACATACGTCACCGCAAACAAAATCAGCGCAGGAATCATTGTTTTCCTTCCTTTCTGTGGAAAGAGCCTTCTTGTCCTTCCGAAAAAGAAGCACAAACTTGCTCATTTTCATTATATACGTATAAAAAGCAATATTCAACCTCTTTTTTCCTTCTGCCGTCAGAAGAAAAAACGTGTGCAGGGCCTGCACACGTATTTTTCTTCAGTTCGCCAGGCTGAAGGTAAACACCGCCGTGGGATCGTCATAATTTTCATTGGGAACCCACATCATGGTTTTGTCGGTCAGGTTATACACAGCGCTGTGCACGGTACAGCCGTTGCCGTCATCGTTTTTCCAGGTGCGGCGGCCCACAATGGAAAGCACCTCCATGGCCGCTTTTTCATCGGCCACCACGCCGCCGGTTTTGTCCAGCTCTTCATACAGCCTTTCGTAGCGGTCATAACCCTTCTTTTCCGTTTCGGGCACGTCGGCATAGTAGCCGGGCTGAAGAATAAAATTGGTGATCACCTGATATTCCGACGCCCCTTCCGTTGCACCGATGTGAGCGTCGTTGTCGTTATAGGTCACCTTCAGCACGCGCTGCGAACCATCATTATCGGTATCATCCGTTTCCCCCACCCATTCCAGAATGGCGCTGCGGCCGGTGGCGTCTGCCACCATGTAGTGGTAGGAGGTTTTGGCGGAGTCGTGCATGTCATAAGCGGATGCAATCTCCACCGCTTCATCCACGTCATCCGCATAATCCAGAATCAGGCGCAGGAGGGTGGTGGAGGTGAAATCCGGCTTATCGGTGTTCTGGTTGGTGGCCACGGTGGTTTCGCCGCCCTGATACGTCATGTAAATGCCGCAGCTGACGCCAGCCTCATTGATGCCGTCCAGGGGGGCATACACGGCGGCCAGGCAGGTGATCTTGTCCATCAGGCCATCCACATTTTCATTCACATCCATGCCCAGAAACTGCAAATCCACGGAGGAAATGCTGGCATGGCGGCCTTCATTCCTTTCGGTAAAAACAATGCAGGTATTGGTCTTGGAAAAATCATAATTGCGGCCAAAGAGCCGGTCCCCTTCTTCCGTAACCGCCGTAAAGGAGGAGCAGCCGATTTCCGGATCGGAAATGCCAATGTTCATCAGCCCCTTGGTGATCTTGCCGGAAACAAAGGCGATCAGCTCGCTGTCGCTTTTCACGCCGCCCTGCGCCACAAAATCGTCCAGATAAAAACCGCCCTTGACGTGCATGGTGTATACGGCGCCGTCCAGATGGGCGTCGTTGCGCTCCCGGATCAGCTTTATGCTGGCAATGGTAGCCATTTCATTATGCCACAGGGCATACACAACCCCTGCCAGCACCACCACCAATACAAGCAGGCCAACCAGTACACGGATCACAGTTTTCTTTGCTTTCTTCATAAACATCCTTCCTTTCTTTCTGCAAACTGCACAGATCATGCTATGCACATAAGTAGTTGAAAATTCAACTTGTTGCATCTTACCGCATAGACGTTGAATTGTCAACTTTCTGCCATGTATGCACCTTGAACCAACGTCCAATTGTGTGCTATAATCAGGGCATATCCGGCGGAGAAAGAAGGAAAAACCAGCATGAAAACGGGGCTTGTGGTGGAAGGCGGCGGGGTGCGGGGCATCTATGCCGCCGGGGTATTGGACCGGCTGATGGATGCAGTCATTGCCTTTGACGGGCTGATCGGCGTTTCAGCCGGGGCCATTCACGGCTGCTCCTTCCTGTCCGGGCAAAGGGGCCGCAGCATCCGCTATTACCGCAAATACTGCGGCGATCCCCGGTTTATGAGCTTTAAGAGCTGGCGGAAGACCGGCGATCTGGTGGGGGTGGATTTTTGCTACCATGAACTGCCGGACCGGCTGGACCCCTATGACCATGACGCTTTCCTGAAAAACCCCACGCCCTTTTACGTCACCTGCACCAACGTGGAAACAGGCCGGGCGGAATACCTGCGCATCACCGATATGCGGGCGCAAATTGACGCCCTGCGCGCCTCCGCTTCCCTGCCCTATTTTTCCCGTATGGTGGAAATGAACGGCAAAAAATACCTGGACGGCGGAGCGGCGGATTCCATCCCTGTGGAAGCCTTCATCCGCATGGGATATGAGCGCAACGTGGTAGTCCTCACCCAAGCCGCCGGTTACCGAAAGTCCAGGGAACTTCGGCTGCTGCCAAAGCTGGTCTACCGCAAATACCCTGCCTTTGCAAAAACGCTGGAAACGCGGCACATCCTGTACAACCAAACCCTGGACAGGCTGCAAAAGCTGGAGCAGGAAGGCCGGGTGTTCATCATCCGCCCCCATACGCCGCCCCAAATCGGCCGCATGGAAGAAGACCCTGAAAAAGTGCAGCAATTGTACGACATGGGCTATCAGGACGCTCAGACGCTGGAAGAGAAGCTGCTGCATTGGCTGAAAAACAAGTAACAAAAAAGACCCTCCCTGGCGGGAGGATTCTTAAGGAATAATTTATCCTGCAACGAACAAACGAGTATCCGTGTTTGGATGCTCGTTTGTTTATGTAGTCCCCAAACGCAATGCACCGGAGGGGTGCGTATAATTGCGCCATCCTGTGATCTGTGGCTGCTCGATAAATTGGAATTTGTTGGACTTTAGGCAAGCTGTTCTAAAACATCCATCAATTCCTTCCATTCATGAATATGTAAATACTCACATTGCAGTGTTTTATTATCTAAATGTTTTTTATATTCTTTTTCTGTATCGTTATCATATAAAACAGGATAAATGCCAACTTGAGAAGAACCTTCAATATCGGCTTTCGGATTGTCACCGCAGTACCAGACTTCATCTGCACGAAGTCCCGCTTTTTGAAGGGCAATATCAAACAGAATACGATTTGGTTTTCGCATAAAGTAATCACTTGAGGTCATAACAAATTCAAAACGATTATTTGGTAAAAGTCGATTCAATCGTTCTGTCAGAGCCTCGCTTGACCACAAGAGATTGCTTATGACAGCACTTCTGATACCCTTTTCATTTAAATAGTCTAGCATTTTGTCCGCATCAGGCATAATCGCCCCCATTGATGCCCCATTCCAAAATACGGTTTCCATTTCCAAAGGGGTGAGCGAAAATTCAATTCCAAGATATTCATATAATGCTCTATTACCAATTTGTCCACTAATTTCATATCCAATTTTACGTACATTTTCAATGTTCTTTCCAAGAATCAATTCTGCACCTTTTACGACATCATCAAGAGTGCAGTTGTTTGGATTTTTCGTAACATATTTTAAGAGTTCTGCATTGCCTCTAACGGAATCCCAACCTGGTTCATATAGAAGTGTATGTCCGTAATCAAAAATAATCATCCGAGGATAGTTCATGTTCTATTCTCCCACAAATTCAAGTTTATCGCTTTCATTCTATCACGCAGAACAAGAAATCACAAGCTAGCTAAGGTTTATGGTTTCGCTTTTTCGTATGATGTAATGTAAAGGATAACTCATTCCTTTCAATCACTCTTCCTGGCGGGAGAGTCTTCTTTATTATCAGTGGGTCAGTGTGAGCATAGCAATAAACAATGCCCCGATCCCCCAGGAGCTGGCCTTGATCTTTTTGCATCGCCGCAGAACACGCTGATCACGATGCAGGAAAGCAGGCCGAAGGCGATGCCGTAGGAAATGTTGTACGTAAAAGGCATCACGGCCATCGTCAGGAAAGGCGGCACGCACATTTTGATGTTGCTCCAGTCCACATTGCGGACGGATCCCATCATCTGCACGCCCACATAAATCAGCGCCGCTGCCGTGGCACAGCTGGGAGGCAGCTGGGCAATGGGGCTCAAGAACATGGCCACAAAAAACAGCCCGCAGAAGACGGAGGTAAGGCCGGTGCGCCCGCCGGAATGGCAATGCGCACCGCATCGGGCAGGGAATCGAAAATCTTCTTGCGCAGGCCGATCGCCGTCAAAAGAATGAACACCAGCCCTTCCCCCAGGATGAGCACCAGCGCATTGGCGTAGCTCAGCCCGAAACCGTCGCACACCCTGTACACAAAAAATGCGTTCAGGCCCATGCCGCCGGCCTGCGCCAGGGGCAAATTGGCGATCACCCGGCCAGAATGGTGCCCACCACAGCGGAAATGGCCGCAGCAATGCAGATGGCGCCGTAGGATACCCCCAGTGGGTTGGTGCCATTGTTAAGAGGATCGGAAAACATATTGGCGTTGACCATCAGGATGTAGACCATGGCAAAAAAAGGTGGTCATCCCGGCAAAGAACTCCGTCCGTACAGTGGTGCTTCGTTCCTTCCGTTTGAAAAAGCGTTCCATCGTGTGTTTCCTTTGCTTTTGCTTCCCTCTGTCTATAGCATCTTTTTTTCCATCCGTTTTTCTGCATCTTTGGCACAAAAACAGCCCGGGATCGCCCCGGGCTGTTTCTTTGCGGATCAGGCCTTGGCCCCATCCGTATCCTGTTTATCGTTTTTGATCCATTTGGGCAGCATGGCCTTCAGGCCGCCCTTGCCCCGGTTGGAAAGCACAATGCTCTGCAGCACAATGAAGAAGCACAGCATGGCGCCGGTGGTAATGGACTGCCACCAGGGTTCACGCAGGCCGGAAACGGTAACGATGGCCTTGATGGTGGTCAGGGTCAGCACCCCGAACAAGGTGCCGATCACGTTGCCCACACCGCCGGAAAGCAGCGTGCCGCCGATGATGGAAGAAGCAATGGCGTTCATTTCTGCACCGGCCGCATTGGTGGCGTTGCCGGCGCCGGTATGCATCATGAACACAAAGCCGGCAATACCGGAAAGGGTGCCGCTGATGAGGTAGGAATAGAAACGGGTGCGCTTCACATTCACGCCCAGCATCAGGGCAGACTGGCTGTTCCCGCCCATAGCGTAAAACTGACGGCCCAGCCTGCACTTCTTCAGCAGGATGAACACGATGGCCACAATGACCAGCGCCACCACCACGCCGATTTCCATGCGGGCAGGAATCAGGTTGCCGTTTTTGGCGGTATACCCCAGCCAGGGAATTTCAATCTTGGTTTTCATCAGCTGCTTGAAGCCCTCATGCGCAATTTTCTGGGGCTCCAGGCTGACGATGGTGGTCATGCCGCGTGCAAAGAACATACCGGCCAGGGTGATGATAAAGGGCTGGATTTCCAGGTAAGAAATAAGGTAGCCCTGTACCAGGCCAAAGGCCAGGCCGATGCCCAGCGCCAGCAGGGCCGCTGTAACAATACTGCCGCCGCTGTTCATGTGCACAATGCAGCTCATCACCACCAGCGCCGTTACGCCGCCGACGGAAATATCAATGCCGCCGCCGATCATAACGATGGTCAGCCCGCAGGATACGATGATCAGCGCCGCGTTGTTGTTCAGCATGTCAAACAGCTGCTGCCACCGCAGAAAGCCGCCGCCCCAGATGGCCATGGCAAGAAAATACATGCCAAAGAAAATGCAGACGGTAATGGTAAGCAAAAGCTGGGTATCGGTCAAGGGTTCCTTCCGCTTCAAGCCCCGGTTCAGCTTCATAATGCCGCCTCCTTTCCTTCCCTGCCGCTGCGGATGCGCTTCCACAGCTGGCTCAGCCTGGCCTTCACCACGGGAGAGCCCACCACCACGATCAGGATGATCACGATGGCTTTATAGGCCTTCACGTCGGTGGAGGGTACCTTCATGGCATAGAGGGTGATGGTGAGCGCCTGAATGGCATACGCACCCAGCACGGAGCCCACAATCTTGAATTTCCCGCCGCTGAGGGCATTGCCGCCAATGGCTACGGCCAGAATGGCGTCCATTTCAATATCCAACAGCAGCGTTTCGTGGTTGATCAGGCTCAACCGGCTCACGGCAATCACACCGGCCACCGCGCAGCATACGCCCAGCACCATGAAGGTGACCAGCTTGATGGCCGTGGTGTTGATGCCGTTCAGGCGGGCAGCGCGCTGGTTGATGCCCACAGTCTGGGTATACAGGCCCAGGGTGGTAAACTTGAATACCAGGCCGAAAATGATGCCCATCAGGATCACGATCAGAATGGGAGTGGGCACCGGAATACCGGGAATGAAGCTGCCGATGGCGGTGATCAGCGGGCTTTCCACGGTGGGAGTAGCGCCGCCGTTGATCCAGTATGCCACGGACCGGCCGCAGGTGAACAACACCAGCGTTGCGATCATGGGCTGAATTTTGAACACCGACACCAAAGAGCCGTTGAATGCGCCAAAGGCCATAGCCACCAGGCAGCAGGCCAGCAGGCCCAGCAAGATGGAGGGAATGGTGATTTCACCGGAGCGCAGCACCTTCACAAACACACTGCCGGCAATGGCCGCCAACGCGCCCACGGAAATATCCTGGCCGCCGCAGGCCGCCGTAACCAGCGTCATGCCCATGGCCAGAATGGCCAGCTCCGAAGCGCCGTTGAGGATGGAAATAAGGTTGCCCGTCAGCACGGTGCTGCCCACGTTGTTGGTGGTTATTTCAATGGAAAAGAAGCTGGGATCCCGAAACAGGTTAAAGATAACGATCAGCACAATGGAAAGCAGCGGAACGATCAGCTGAGAATGCTTGCTCCATCCGGCTTTTTTTCCTGCATTGTTTGCCATATCAATCCCCACCTCCCGCAATGGTACGCATCACATGTTCCTGGGTCAGTTCCCGGCCCTTCAGTTCGCCCACAATATGCCTGTCCCGCATCACGATCAGGCGGGAGCAGGTGCGCAGCATTTCTTCAATTTCGGAAGAAATGAAGGTAACGCTCATGCCCTCTTCCGCCAGTTTCCGCACCAGCCGCTGGATTTCCGTCTTGGTGCCCACGTCAATGCCGCGGGTGGGTTCATCCAGGATCAGGTACTTGGGATGGGTCAAAAGCCACCGGGCCAGAATGACCTTCTGCTGGTTGCCGCCGGAAAGGGACTTGATGGGCGTATCGGAAGAAGCGGTTTTGATATCCAGCGCCTTGATGTATTCTTCGGCGAACTTCTCCGCTTCCGCCTGAGAGAAGGGCTTGAAGAACCCCTTCATCACCTGCAGCGCCAGGATGATGTTGTCCCGCACGGAAAGATCGGCAATGATGCCGTCGTCCTTACGGTCTTCCGGCAGGTAGCCGATGCCGCGCTTCATGGCGTCCTTGGGCTTGGCAATCTTCACCTGCCGGCCGTCCACCTTCACCACGCCCCCCGTTACCCGGTCGGCGCCGAAGATGGCCCGCACGCTTTCGCTGCGGCCGGAGCCCAGCAGCCCGGTAAAGCCGTTCACTTCCCCCTTGCGGATGGCAAACCGGAAGGGGTTCACGCCCTTGGCGCTGGACAGGCCCTCGGCAGCATAAACGGGCTCGGACAAATCTTCCGTTTCCGTTTCTTCCCGGTTCAGTTCGCTCAGGCCTTCCAGTTCCTTGCCCATCATCTTGGCCACCAGCTCCACCTGGGGCAGGCTTGCCGCTTCATACTCGCCCACCAGCTCGCCGTTGCGAAGGACGGTGATGCGGTCGCTCACTTCGTACACCTGCTCCAGGAAATGGGTGACAAAAATAATGCCCACGCCCCGGGCTTTCAGATCCCGCATGAGGGAAAACAGCATGGCCACTTCCTTGTCGTCCAGGGAGGAGGTGGGCTCATCCAGAATGAGCACTTTGCACTCCATATCCACCGCCCGGGCAATGGCCACCATCTGCTGTACGGCCAGGGAACAGCTGCCCAGCTGCTGCTTGGCCCGCGCAGGAATGCCCAGGCTTTGCAGGATGGCATCGGCCTTCTTTTCCATGTCCTTCCACTTGACGATCAGGTTTTTGTTGCGGCCGATGTACATATTCTCCGCCACCGTCAGGTTGGGGCACAGGGTGATTTCCTGATACACCGTGGAGATACCCAGCGCCTGCGCCTCCTGGGGAGAGCGGATGTTCACTTCGCCTTTGCCATCCAGATGGATGTGACCCGCATCTTTGATATGCACCCCGGTCAGCACCTTGATCAAAGTGGATTTACCGGCGCCGTTCTCCCCCATCAGGGCATGAATTTCCCCTTTGCGGAGGGTGAAATCCACATGATGGAGCGCACGTACGCCCGGAAATGTTTTGCCAATACCACGCATAGACAAAACGACATCGTTTTGCATATACGTTCCTCCTTCCCTGTACCAGTCTTAAACGTCCGAAGCGCGGTGCGGCCTAAACCGCACCGCGCATGGGAATTTACTTCAGGTATTTACCTGTGTTGCCGAATTATTCGCCCAGGCCGAAGGTGTCGATTTCTTCCTGAGTGATGGTCTTGGCGTCAAAGCCGCGTTCTTCGGAGATGATCAGCTTCTGATCGATGGTTTCGCCGGCTTCCAGCTTCTGGATCAGGCCATGGATCACTTCGGCCTGGAAGGGAGAGCACTGGCCATCGTAGTTCCAGTTACCGGCCAGCAGTTCGCGAAGAGCCCACTTGTTGCAGTCAAAGCCCATCACGATCACGTCGCCGTCCACGCCGTGGGTGATGCCGGCATCGTCCAGAGCAGCCACAGCGCCCTTGGCCATACCGTCGTTTTCAGCGTAGATGATGTTGAAGGATTCCTTGGAGTTGATCACGGATTCCACGATCTTCTTGGCTTCCGCTTCATCCCAGGTAGCGGTCTGCTGCACAACGATGGTCCAGTTTTCGTCGGCGGCAACCTTTTCGTCCAAAGCACCGGTACGGCCGATCTGAGCGTCGGAGCCCATGGCGCCCTGGATGTGGATGATCTTGTATTCAGGCAGGTTCAGGCCGATCAGCCATTCCACAGCCAGCTTGCCCTGGTTGGCCATGTCGGAAACAACGGCAGCATTGTACATGCTTTCATCGCAATCGATCATACGGTCGAACAGGAACACGCCAATGCCGTTTTCCTGAGCGGACTGCAGCACGGCATCCCAGCCGGTGGTTTCGGCGGCGGAGATGAGCAGGTAGTCCACGCCATCGGTGATGAACTGCTGAGCGGCGGCCAGCTGTTCGTCATTCTTCAGGGAGTAGAAGGTGAGGGCCTTGTAGCCGTTTTCTTCGCAGAAAACTTTTTCGAAGTCCTTCACGTTGGCTTCACGATAGCCGGATTCAGAGGGGGGATTGTTCACGATACCAACGGTGATTTCGGCCAGAGCAGCGGTGCAGCCCAGAGCCAGCACAACCAGCATCGCAACCAAGAGACGAGCAAATTTCTTCATTGGGAATACCTCCTGTTTTATTGCCTGCCCGCAGGCAAGCTTTTTGTTATCTGTATTGTATATGAACAAAAAACAATTTACATTCACTTTTTTTCTTTCTTTGCTTCAACATTTTTGGTTCTTTTTTCCGTTTAATCGATTAAATGAAAAATTTATTCGATTTTTGATACTTTCTTTCGCATCCCCTTTGCTCCGGTACAATCTTGTGCTATAATTTTCCTTAACAGAGGTGGTTTTCCATGAAGAAAAATGTGCAGGCGGATCGCTCCATTGAGCAGCAGATCAAACGCCTGCTGATGACCGTTTTGCCGTTTATGGGCTGCATCATTGTGGTTTTGCTTGCCATGATGCTGTCCATCAACAGCCAGTATACCGGCGTTTTGCAAAACGCCAACATCGCCGCGGATTTCAATAAGGAATTCAAAACCATGCTGGATTCGGGCATGTATAACCACGTGATTGCACCCCGCAGTGCCGCTTCCCAGGATACATTGCCCATGGATGTGCTGGACGACGCCGTAAACGTTCTTTTGCGGCTGGAAACCACCACCACATTGCGGGATAACCGCTGGCGCATCCAGAGCATGCTGGACATGTGCGAAAACCTGCGTATTTATATGATCGAAATTGCACTGGAAGAATCCTACGACCAGCGGATGGAACTGCTGGAGCGCAACATCCGCGGCGAAACAGGCCTGACCAACCTGATCGAAACCTACATGCACGAATTCATCGACGATGAAGTGCGGGAAATGGCCCGGCTGCAAAACCTGATCACCACCCAGGTGCTGGCGGTGATCATCATCGTGGCCGCCGGGGTGATCCTGCTTTCCGTTATGATGATCTGGTACGCTGTGCGGGTCACCAAACGCATCACCGAGCCCATCGGCGCCCTGTCCAAAAAAGCACAGCAGTTCGGCGAGGGGGATTTTTCCTCCGTGCCCATGGAAACCCACATCACGGAACTGAAAACCCTCAACAGCGGCTTTGACGAAATGGCCGGCCGCATTGACGCGCTGATGGCCAAGCAGATTCAGGACCAGAAATCCCTGCACCGGGCGGAGCTGGAGCTTCTGCAGGCCCAGATCAACCCCCACTTCCTCTATAACACCCTGGACTCCATCGCCATTCTGGCCGAAAGCCAGCGGGAAGAGGATGTGGTGAACATGGTCACCAGCCTGTCCACCTTCTTCCGCAATTCCCTCAACAAAGGGGAAGACATCATCTCCCTGGCAGCGGAACGTACGCAAGTGGCCAGTTATCTGGAAATTCAGCAGATCCGCTACAGCGATATTCTGCAATATGAAATCAACATTCCCGAGGAAATGCTGGATTGCCGGGTGCCCAAGCTGATTTTGCAGCCGCTGGTGGAAAACGCCCTCTACCATGGCATCAAGAACCGCCGCGGCATGGGCAAGATCACCGTCACCGGCGAAGCAGACGGAAACGATTTGTTGCTGAAAGTACGCGACAACGGCGCCGGCATGGATGAAGAACAGGTGAAGGAATTGCAGGCCGGCATTTATGAGGACAAGCACACCGGCCTGGGGCTTGTCAACGTACACAAGCGCATCCGCCTTTATTGCGGCGCGCCCTATGGCCTGTCCTTTGAAAGCCAGGCCGGAAAAGGCTCCTGCGTGACCATCCATCTGCCCCAAAGCCGCACCCTGGGAAAGGAGAATGAACCGGCATGAAAAAAACCTGTTTCTCTTTGCTGCTTTTGTTTGCACTTTGCCTTACAGCCTGCGCCCCGGCCCCTTCCGCCAACCAGGATGCCTATGAAGATTTCATCGTGGTGGGCTTTTCTCAGGTAGGTGCCGAAAGCGACTGGCGTAACGCCAATACCCGCTCCATGCAGCAGGCCCTTTCCGAAGATAACGGCTACCGCCTGATCATTGATGACGCCCAGCAAAAGCAGGAAAGGCAAATTACCGCCATCCGCAATTTCATCCATCAGGGTGTGGATTACATCGTCCTGGCCCCCACCACCGAAAAAGGCTGGGATACCGTGCTGCTGGAAGCCAGGGCGGCCGGCATTCCCGTGATCATTGTGGACAGGATGATCGTATCCGAAGACGATACGCTGTTCACCAGCTGGATCGGCTCCGATTTCCGGAGAGAAGCAGATACCGCCGTCCGGTGGATGGAAAACCGCTTTGGCGATACCCCCATCCGCATTGTGCACATGCAGGGCAATCTGGGTTCCTCCGCCCAGATCGGCCGTACGGAAGGGCTGGACGAAGGCCTGAAAAACAACCCCTCCTGGCAATTGGCATACCGGGATTCCGGTGATTTTACACAAGCAAAAGGCCAGGAGCTGATTGAAGCACTGCTGGCCGAAAATGTGGAATTTGATGTAATTTTTGCAGAGAACGATAACATGGCATACGGCGCCATTGACGCCCTGAAAAACAACGGCCTAACCCCGGGCAAGGACGTGATCATCGTTTCCTTCGACGCCAACCGGGCCGCCCTGGAAATGGTGCTTTCGGGAGAAATTGCCTATGACGTGGAATGCAATCCCCTTCACGGCCCCCGGGTACAGGCGATCATTGAAAAGCTGGAAGCGGGAAACGCCACCCCCAAGCTGACCTATGTGGAAGAATCCGCCTTTGATGCCGCCGCCATCACCCCCGAAATGCTGGACAGCCGGGGTTACTGATCCTGCCGCACCTGATTGCGGTATTCCTTGGGCGTGATGCCCTCCGTTTTGCGGAACACATGGCTGAAATAATTGGGCTCGTTGTAGCCGATTTCCATGGCAATGGCCGACAGCTTCATGCTGGTATTGGCCAATAGCTCCTTGGCCTTTTCAATGCGCATGGCCGTCAGGTAGTTGATAAAGGAACGGCCCAGCGTCTGGGAAAAAACGGTGCTGAAGTGGGCGGAAGACAAACCTACGTATTTGGCCACGCTGATCAGCGAAATGTTGGGATCGCAGAAATTTTCTGCCACATACTTTTCCGCCTTGCTGATCACATGGCTGTAGCGGATGCCGGACAGGTTTTCCTGTTTCATGCTGACAGCCTGCTGCAAAAGCTCAATGGCCATTTCACGAAAACTTTCCTTGCGGCCGGATGCGGCAAAAATGTCGTGCCGGTCGCTTAATTTTGTGGCAACATCCTTCATATCCACCCCCGGGGTTGCCCGGGCAATCTGCTGGGCCGTCATCTTCAGCAAATCCAGCAGCGCATAGTAGCGCATCAGCATGCTGGCAAAACGGCTGCCCTCCGGGCTATCCAGCACTTCATCCACCAGCCGGGGCACGTCGCCCGCTGCGGCATGCTGCAGCTTCTGCTGGAATTCCTGGCCGAAGGGGTCCCCCAGCTCGATCATTTCCACGGCAATCTGGGCGGTGTCGTTCACGTCCACCACCTGCCCCACCGATACGCCGTACACCTTCTTCAACACATCCGCCGCCGTCTTATAGGAGGAGCACACGGCGCTGAGCCGCTGCACCATGTTGCCCGTCACAGTGGTCACCGTGGGGCAAAGTTCCTTGATTTCGTGGCGGAAAATATTGATGAACTGGTACACGTTTTCGTTCATTTCTTCGGCATTCTGGGCGCAGAAAAGCACCGTCAGCTGGTTGGCCTCGCCGAAATAATACAGCGGCAGTTTCTGCTGGTTCAGGATATTTTCCACCATGTTGCGCACCGGCTGGTGGTTCATTTCATCCCCGCCCAGATCAAACAGCACCAGCTGATAATTGGGCCGCACAATATCCAGCCCCAGCGCCCTTGCACGCTCCAGAAGCGTGGCGGTATCCAGCCCGCCGTATAAAAGCTGCTGCATAAAATGCTGCCGGAGGGCATGCTGCACTTCGTCCTGGTCATACCCCTTGGGCAGGGCGCTTTTCTTTTTGCCCTCTTCAATCTGCCGGGCCATATCCTCGATCACCCTGGTCAGTTCCGCCGGCCGGATGGGCTTGAGCAGGTACTGGTCCACCCCCAGCGAAATGGCCTTCTGGGCCGATTCAAAATCCCCATAGCCGCTGATGATGATGATCTTCAGCCAGGGCATCATGGCCTTGGCATGGCGGATCAGCTCAAACCCATCCAGAAACGGCATGCGGATATCCGTCAGCACAATATCGGGCATCAGGTCCTGCATCATGGACAGGGCCATCTCCCCGTCCGATGCTTCACCGCAGAAGGAAAAAGGCCCGGGCATCTGCTCGATCACATTGCGGATGCTTTGACGGATGAGCAGTTCATCCTCCACCACAAATACCTGATACATCTTTTCCCCTCCTGCTGTTTTTCGCTTGTACAATCAATCTACCGTTAGTATAGCACAAACCGGAGATTTTCTGCAATACGCCTTTCATCTTCTTCTCCGCCGAAAAAAAGCGCAGTCCCCTTTTGAGGACCTGCGCTTTGTGTTCCAGCAATCACTTACTGGTCTTGCGGCTGGAAACCCATGTCAGCCAATTTGTGAATTTACTGAAGTCGGCCGGATGAAACACCTATGTGATTCACGAAAAACTTCCGGTCTGACGGAGCACCAAATATCGATTTCTCGCCCCGCCTTGGGCGTTACCTGATTTTCAGGGCATTGGCACAGAAGGCCGGCAGTTTTTCGGGCAGCGATACCACCAGCACCCCAAAGTCCTTTTTGAAGGGCACTGTTCCGTAGCCCAGCAGTTCCACTGCCTGCACCTCATCCTCCGCAAAGCTGCGCAGGGTTACCGTTTCGCCGCCCTTTGCGCCCATCATGAAGGCGTATACGGCTCCCTCCTTTTGCACGAAACGGAAATCGCTGCGGGTCCAGGCTGTCTTGTCTTCCCGGAACATTTCAATTTTCACCCTTGTTTCCCCTTCGCCGAACACACGCCAGGGCCGGGTACCATATACCGCTTCGCTGCACACCCCGAACCAACGGCCGATTTCCTCCAGAATGTAATCCGCATATTCGTCAATGGTGCCGTCCGGGCGCTGCAGGATATTGAGCAGCATCACGCCGTTCTTGGAAATGATATCCACCAGCATTTCCACAATCTGGTCCGGCTGCTTGTAGGGCGAATGCACGTCGTAAAACCAGTTGCCGATGCAGGTATCGGTATGCCAGGGCGCAGGCATGATGCCGGGCAGCTGGCTTTTTTCAATGTCCAGTACGCCCACGCTGTAAATGGCGGGGTTCCGGTCCTTCTGCAGATACACCGCCCGGTTTTCCCCATGCTTCTCAATGGAAGTATTGTACAGGCGGGAAACGGCTTTCAGGCCCCAGAGGTAGGTTTCCTCGTTCCGTTTTGCATTGTCCCCTCCGCCCATCCAGTGTTCGCCAAAGGGCAGGGAGCCGTCGGTATAAAGGAGATCGGGCTGGAAAACGTCGATCATTTCTTCCACACAGCGCAGCCAGTAGTCCCGGAACGCTTTGTTGGCCGTGTACCAGGGGAAAATCTCCTCCGGCTTTTGGGTGCCGTGCTCCTGATTGGCAAAGTAGAAATCCTGATAAGCAGGGTCGTTTCCGTCATAGGGCACGCCGGCATAGGGGCCCTGCTTGTCGCAGCCCTTGTTCACCCGCCACCAGGCAAAGGACGCCCCCAGATGTTCGCTGATGCCAAAGGGCATGCCGAACTTATCCGCCGCCGCTTTCCATGCAGCCAGAATATCCCGCCGGGGCCCTACATTGACGCTGTTCATCCGGTTGATGCCGGAAGCATAGTTGAAGAAATGGTCATGATGGGTGCCCTGGCTCATAAAATACCGGGCGCCGGCTTTGTAGTACTTTTCCATCAGCCCTTCGGGGTCAAATTTTTCCGCCTTCCACAGGGCGCAGATATCCTTGTAGCCAAACCTGGAAGGATGGCCGTAGTGGCGCAGGTGGTATTCATACTGCTGGGTGCCTTCAATGTACATGTTCCGGGCATACCAATCGCCGAACATGGGCACGCTCTGGGGGCCCCAGTGGCTCCAGATACCAAACTTGGCGTCCCGGAACCATGCCGGCGCCAAATAGGTTTGCAGGGATTCAAACGTGGGCTCAAAATGCTGCTTCATGAAGGATGTGCCTCCTTGTATTTTCCTGTTCAAACCGCCTTTTCCATTATCTCCATGATACATGGTTTGGGCAAAAATGTCCATGCTTTTTTGTTTGACCGTTTTTCTTTTGTTGTGCTATAATGAAATAAACATGTGTGAATATCTTTCATTCCCAAAAAGGAGTGCCGTGTATGGAAAGGCGTACTGTTCTGCCCCTTTATACCCCGGAAACCTTCCCCGAAAACACCGCCCTGCCCGAAGGCGTGCGGTGCGTCCGCTGGCAGGATACCTTCGGCTTCGGCGTGGCCTTCAAGCCCCACATCGTCTATAAAAAACGGGGCGATACCCCCTTGCACATCCATTATCTCACGCCCCGGAACGGCCGGGGGGATAACCCGCTGATCGTGTTTGTGCAGGGCAGCGCCTGGTTCAGGCAGGATCTGTTCATCCACCTGCCGGAAATGGTGCGCATGTGCCAGAAGGGCTATTGCGTGGCCCTGGTGGAATACACCCCCTCCACCACCTCCCCCTTCCCCGCCCAGGCGGAAGACGTAAAGAGCGCCATCCGTTTCCTGCGCAGTCGGCCCGATTATTTCCACTTTCACCCGGACAAGGTGGCCCTCTGGGGGGATTCCAGCGGCGGCCACACCGCGCTGATGGCCGGCTTCACCGGCGATGGTTTCCCCTCCTGCGAAGAGGACGAAAAGCAAACGGCTGCGGTAAAATGCATTGTGGACTGGTACGGCCCCACGGTGATCAGCGAAATGGCCTTTGAGCCCAGCTGCGGTGAGCACGTGCCCGCCGACAGCCCCGAAGGCTGGCTGATCGGCCATCTGCCGGTACAGCAGCACCCGGACCTGGCCGCCGCCACCGTGCCCCAGTCCTATCTTTCCGCCGATGTGCCCACCCCGCCCACGCTGATCATGCACGGCAGCCGGGATATGACCGTCAATTTCCAGCAAAGCGTGCACCTCTATGAAGCCATGCGGAAAATGGGCAAAGAGGTGGAATGCATCAAAGTGCTGGGAGCAAACCACGGCTTTGACGGCTTTGCCTGCGATGAAGCCCTGGCAGAAGTGGACCGTTTCCTGAAAAAACACCTGTAATCGCAAAAAACCAATGCGTTCTTTTCCACGCATTGGTTTTTTTGTCAGATCAGTACCCCGTCGCAATGGTCCACTTCGTGCTGAATGATCTGGGCCGTAAAGCCGGTAAAGGTTTTGATGCGCACACGGAAATCCTCCGTCTGCCATTTCACCTTGATGGATTGATACCGCTTGCATTTCCGCGGCCCGCCCAGCAGGGACAGGCACCCTTCTTCCGTTTCGTAGGGGCCTGTTTTTTTCATGATCTCCGGGTTCAGCATCAGCATGTTCGTGCCTTCGTTATCAAAGGCAATGATCCGCTTTTGCACTCCGATCATGTTGGCCGCCATGCCCACACAGGTTTCCCGGTGGGCCGCCAGCGTGTCCATCAGGTCCCGGGCCACGGGCAAATCTTCCTTTGTGGCCTCTTCTGCCTTTATCCCCAGCAAAACGGGGTCATGCACCAATTCTTTTATCATCTTTTTCCCCTCAGACACGCGTTGTCATTCCGCCTCAAACACGGTATCCGGCATCAGCCAGGCCGCTTCGCAAAGGCGCACAGGGCGATGGGTGTGCACACGGCGCACGCACACCTTTTCCGGCGTGACGGGCACGTCATGCTGCCCCTCCGCCAGCTTTTCCCCCAGATAATTGTTGAACACATACAAGGGCGCCGCATCCGTCTGCTTTTCCTCCACCGTCAGCCCGTCGATCACCACGTTGGGCATGTAGCAGGGATAGCCGAAATGATGGGTGCCGTCATTGTGGCCGCTGAAAACGGCCCGCTGGTCGCTTCTGGGCAGCCAGGTGCAGTTGCGGATGATCACATCCCCCCGCCAGGTGCAGCCGTAATCGTCCCGCAGGTTCACAAAGGCCACCCCATGGGCCCTGGTGTTCTCGATCAGGAAGGTACCGTTGCCGATGGCGTTGAGGCACTGCCAGCCCAGCTCGCACCCCCGCAGGGTGCAGTTGCTCACCCCCATGTGGGCGTCAAACCGGGAAAAGCTGCAATCCTCAAAGGAAAGATCCCGGCAGAAATTGGTGCCGATCAGGCCCCAGTACCGGTCGTCATGAATATCGTTGGTCTGGCGGCAGCGGGCAAAATGCACATTGGCTGTACGGTTCAGCGAAAGGTCGTAGGAGCCCATGGGCACCGGCAGGTTGGCGCTGCCGATGGTCCAGTAAATGAAATGGCCGGTGAACACGCAGTCGTGCACATACACCCTGGCGCAATCTTCCACCGTGATAAAGCCCCGGTATGGCGCGCCGTGCTCCCCTTCCCCGGTAACCAGATGGGTGATGCCGCTTACCTCCACATTGGAGCGGGTAATGTGGATGTTGCGCATGTGATAGTTGTACCTTGCTTCCGCCTGATTGGCAATGGTGGTGAAGGTGCCGCCCCGGATGGTCAGCTTTTCCGCATCCACGGAGTATGCCTGAATCTCCGTCACCTGATCAAAATCAAAGGACAAAGGGGACGACATCTTTCCGTCCTTCCCCAGCACAAACACGTCCGTCCGGGTATGGCCCGTGTCCTGGTTGAGCCCCTTGCGGATGTAATCCCTATGATGTTCGTTTTTCACCACCACATGCAAATCACACCCATGGGGATTGGGCAGGCTGCTTTGGCCGTACGCCATTTTCTCCACCTGCAAAGGCAGGGGCGAAAGGGCGGAAGATACATGAAAAACAGGAGCGGCGATGCACTGTGCATCCACATCGTCCACAACGAAGGAAGCGCCTGTCCAGTCCACATCGGTTTGCACCACGGCGGTGCGATGCCGGGGCGATACATAGTACACTGCCCCTTCCCTGGCTTTCACGGGCCGGTGCACAGCGTTTGCATGGGCATGGGCCTTGACGATGGCAGGCATATCATCCTGCACCCCATCCCCTGCGGCGCCAAACATTTCATAGGTCACATATTCCGCCATCATGTCTTTCCTCCCTTCAAAACGAACGCCGGTGTCATTCCACGTCGGCGTTCAGCCCCATGGCCTGCAAAAGCTCCCGGTTCAGATCCTCCGGGAAGCGGGGGCGCACGCCCCGGGGCGTACGGCGGAACACACCGAATGCACCATAATAATCCCAGCTGGTGCGGGCAATGCCCCTTTCGGCCAGCAGCCCCGCCACAATGCGGTACCAGTTTACCCTTGCCTCCTGCGGCACCGTCATAAAGCAGCCGAATTCCCCGCAAAACAGCGGCGCATTGCGTTCCCGGCTGAAGGCCGCATACTGGTCAAAGCAGTCCACCACGGCGGAAAGCTGCCCGTTCACCGGGTAGTTTTCAAAGCAGCGCTTTTCCACCTCGGTAGCGTTCTCCGGCAGGGGCGGCATTTTTTCCGCATCGTAGGGAAAGGGCAGCCCCATCACCCGTTCCATGTGGCACCAGGATGCGCCCTGATGGGTGAAGGTGTGGGGATCGTAGTAATGGAAATTGTAAATCACCTTATCGTCCTGAAAATCGGGCAGGGTCTTCATGGCGGCGGTGCTGTTCCAGTCGGCGCCGCCCACGATGATCCAGTGGTTTTTATCGATCGCCCGGATAATTTCAAACACCCTGGCCACGATTTCGTTCCATCGTTCGATGCTGATGGCATGGGGCTCGTTCATGATTTCGTACACAATGTAGGAAGATTTTTCCCGATACCGCGCCGCCAGCTGCTGCCACACCGGCACCAGGATGCTGTCCACATCCTCTCTGGTGGCGGAATCGGCAGAGCAATCGTTGTGGAAATCCAGAATGATGTACATCTGAAGGGCATCGCACCAGGTGCACACCTTGTCCAGAATATCCAATACCTTCTTAGGGATCAGATAGCCGTCCTCTTCCCGGCAGATCTTTTCGAAATGAATGGGCAGGCGCACCACGTCACAGCCCAGTTTCCGGGCGTTTTCAAAGTCCTGTTTGGTAAACAGGTCAGGGTTGATCTGCTCGGCCGGACGGTATTCCAGCCAATTGGTGAAATTGACGCCCTTTTCAAAGGGGGCCGGGATGGTTTTTCCGTTCATCATGGTGTTCTTCCTTCCGTCATTTCATGGTTCACAACGCTCCTGGAAAAATCCGCCTTCCGGTGCCAGGCCACATAACGCAGCATGCAAAAGCCTGCGCTGATGATCCAGGTGATCACCGTGGTCCACCAGATGCCCATCTGGCCGATATCTGCAAACTGGGCAACCAGTGCGGCGGGAATGGCAATGCGGCAGATCACTTCCACCACCCCGTTGATCAGGGCAAACATGGCGTCGCCCACGCCGTTGAGCACCCCGCGGCTCATATAGATCACCGCCAGGAAAATATAGAACCAGCTGGTCAGCCGCAAAGCATCCGCCCCCAGCCCGATAACCGCATCTTCCTTCACAAACAGCTGCATGATGCTTTGACCAAAGGCCTGATACATCACCATCATCAAAAGCGTGAACGCCGCAGCGATCAGCATGCCGTGGCGGAACCCTTCCTTCACCCGCTTCATATCGTGGGCACCGAAGTTCTGGCCGGAATAGGTGGCCAGGGCGGCGCTGATGGAGCCGTAGGGCATATGCACCAGCTGCTCAATGCGGTTGGTGGCGGTAAAGGCCGCCATGGCTTCTGCACCAAAGGAATTGACAAACGTCTGCAGGGCCGTGGAGGATACCGAGATCAGCGACCATTGCAGGGCCATGGGCAGCCCCAGCTTTACCGACTGACGGATAATTTCCCCGTCGGGCTGCAAGTCCTGCCGGGACAGATGGAAATAGGGATTGGTCTTCAGCGCATACAGCAGGCACCCCGCGCCGGAAAGCATCTGGGCAATGATGGTGGCCAGGGCGGCGCCAAACACCCCCATGCGGAACCCGTAAACAAACAGGATATCCAGCACAATGTTCAAAAAGCAGGAGATGATCAAAAAATACAGCGGCGTTTTGGAATCCCCAAGGGAACGCAGCATGGACGAAGAATAATTGTACACCGCCACCAGCGGCACGCCGATACAGCTCATGCGCATATAGGTGGTGGCATCGGCCATCAGTTCCTCCGGCACCCCCATCATGCCCAGCACCAAAGGCGCCGCAAAAAAGGCCGCCACGCCCATGATCAGGGAGGCCGTCAGCATAATATAGGCCGCATTGGCAATGGCGCGCCGGGTTCTGTCCGCCAGCCCGGCACCGAAATACTGGGCCGTTACAATGCCGGCGCCGGAGCCGATGCCGTTGCAGATGGAAAAAAACAAAAATGTCACCGACCCCGTGGACCCCACCGCCGCCAGCGCGTTGGATCCCAGGAACTGGCCCACCACCACCGAGTCCGTCAGGCTGTACACCTGCTGGAACAGGTTGCCGATCAGCATGGGAATGGCAAAGCCCAGCAACAGGCGGGTGGGATTGCCGTTGGTCATGTTCAGGTTACGGATTCCTTTCATGGCTCCCCTTTCAAAACAACAGAAAAATGGATGCTTTCATTATACACCCGCTCCCCCGGAACACAAGCGACAAAACCCGTCTTTTCGCTGCCATAATCCATCCACGGTGTATTTCAGGAGGTGCTTCCATGCCGGGAAAAAAACAAAAAACGCCTGTGCATCCATACACAGGCGCTTTTTGCTTTATCGTGTTCCCTTGTCGTAGGGAATGCCCTCCGCCTTGGGCGCTCTGGAATTCTTGGAGGTGAACGCCAGCACGGCCAGGGAAATGACATAGGGCAGCATATTGTACACATTGCTGGGGATATTCAGGCTGCTGAGCAGATCAAACCCGGTATACACATTGCTCAGCGACCGGAACAGCCCGAACAGCAGCGCAGCCAGCGCAATGCGCAGCGGCTTCCACTGGCCGAAGATCATCACCGCCAGCGCAAGGAAACCAAAGCCTGCCACGCCGTTTTCAAACTTCCATTCGCTCACCCCGGCGGTAATGTACACCAGGCCGCCCAGGCCGCCCAGGATGCCGGAGATCATCACACCGGCGTAGCGCATTTTGTACACATTGATGCCCACGCTGTCCGCCGCCTGGGGATGTTCGCCGCAGGCCTGAAGCCGCAGGCCGAACTTGGTTTTGTTCAAAAGCACAAAGCTTGCAAGCATCAAAAGGAACGCCAGCAGCATGAACCAGTTGAACTCGAACCCGTTGATATCCACGATAAACGCTTTCTTTGCGTTGATGTACTGCACGGTGGAAGAAACGTTATCCGGGTTTTCGGCGGTATTGACAGCCTTCACGATCACCGTAGCCGCCGCCGTGCCCAGCAGGTTCATGGCTGTACCGACCAGCGTCTGGTCCGCCTTGAAGTTGATGGCCGCCACCGCCAGCAGCAGCGAATACAGCATGCCCACCAGCATGGCCGCCGCCACCACCGTCACGATCATCACAAAGGGCGTGGTTGCTTCCGGCATATACTTCATGGCAAAAGCGCCGCCCAGGGCACCGAACACCATGATGCCTTCCAGGCCGATATTGATCACACCGCTGCGTTCGGAAAAGCAGCCGCCCAGCGCCACCAGCAGCAGCACCGACGCAAAAATGAGCATGTATTGAATCAGAAGGATCATTTCTTTTCCTCCTTTCCCGCTTTGGTCCGTTTCTCATCCCTGCGGTCCAGCCAGGCATTGATGAAATACCGGAAGAACAGCACAAAGCCACACAGGTAAATGATCACAGAGGAGATAAAATCGGAAATCTGGGAGCAGTACATCGTCTTGTCCACAAAGGAGCCGCCGATGGTGATGTGCTGGATGAAGAAGGAGGAAAGAATGGCGCCCAGGGGACTCAGCCCGCCAAGGAACGCGGCGGCAATGCCGTTAAAGCCCATGGCCGGCACGGAGGACTGGGTGCAGGACCATTCTTCAAACCCGCTCAGAAAGAACATGGCAGCGCCGATACCGGCCAGGGCGCCGGCGATGGCCATGGTGAGGATCAGGTTCTGCTTTTCCCGCATGCCGCTGTATTTGGCCGCATGCTTGTTCAGCCCCGTGGCTTTCAGTTCATACCCCAGCCTGGTTTTGTTCAGCAGCACCCAGATGCCGATGGCGATCACGATGGAAAGGGGCACAGCGATGGTCACATACTTGTTGTTGGTAAAAAGCTTGTCCAGCCCCAGGGTGGGCAGCACAGCCGCCGCATTGGTCTTGGCCAGGTTCAGGGTATAGGGGCTGGCCGGGTCCTTCACGGTGGTCAGCAGCATGTTCACCAGGTACAGCGTGATCCAGTTGAGCATGATGCAGGAAATTACTTCATTCACATTGCAGTAGGCTTTCAGCATGCCGGAAATGCTGCCAAGCACGGCACCGGCCACCATGGCCGCAACCAAACACACATACCAGGGCAGCTGCAAAGCCAGCGCGCAATACAGCGCCGCACCGGCGCCCGCCACATACTGGCCGGCGGCGCCGATGTTGAACAGGCCCACCTTGTACGCAAACAGCACAGACAAACTGCACATCAAAAGCGGCGCTGTTTTCACCAGCGTGTTGCCCAGGTACTTCATCTGTGCTTTGGGTGCGCTGTACTTGAAGAAGTTTTTGATCACTACCAAAATGGCTTCCCCGGCGCCGGCAGGGTTGATCAGCAAAAGCGCAAGATAACCCACAATCAGGCCCAGCACAATGCACACCAAAGAAGCCAGCAAGGTTTGCAGGGATGCATTCCTCAGCAGGGGGCTTTTCTTTCTTGCTTCCATTATTGCTTCTCCTCCCTCTTTGCGCCGGCCATATACAGGCCCAGTTCCTCAGGCGTTGTTGCTTTGGGATCGAATTCGCCCACAATTTCGCCTTCATACATGACCAGAATCCGGTCCGACACGTCCATCACTTCATCCATTTCCAGCGAAACCAGCAGCACGGCCTTGCCCTCGTCCCGCTCCTTCACGATCTGCTTGTGGATGTATTCGATGGCGCCCACGTCCAGCCCGCGGGTGGGCTGCACGGCAATGAGCAAATGGGGGGCTTTATCAATTTCACGGGCCACGATGGCCTTTTGCTGGTTGCCGCCGGACATGCTGCGGGCCACGGTACCCGCCCCCTGACCGGAGCGGATATCGTACTGCTCGATCAGCCGTTCTGCATAAAGGCGGATGTTTTTGCGGCGCAGAAAACCGGCCTTGGTGAATTCCGGTTCAAAATACCGCTGCAAAACGATATTGTCTTCCAGGGTATAATCCAGCACCAGCCCGTGGCGGTGCCGGTCTTCGGGAATATGGCTCATGCCCAGCCGGGAGCGGCGGCGGATGGGCGCGTTGGTGATCTCCTGCCCTTCCAGGAAAATCTTGCCGCCCGTCAGCTTTTCCAGGCCCGTCAGGCCATACACAAACTCCGTCTGCCCGTTGCCGTCAATGCCGGCAATGCACACAATTTCCCCTTCCCTCACTTCCAGGGAAACGTTTTTCACCGCGTTCTTCTTGTACAGTTTGGAAGCCACGCACATGTTTTCAATTTTCAGGATCACCTTGCCGGGTTCTTTCTCTTCCTTTTCCACGTGGAAATTCACGTCCCGCCCCACCATCATGGCAGACAGAGCGGCCATGGTGGTTTCCGCCGTGTTCACCGTTCCGATATATTTGCCCTTGCGCAATACCGTGCACCGGTCCGCCACGGCCATAATTTCCGCCAGCTTATGGGAAATGAACAGGATGGACTTGCCTTCTGCCGCCAGGTTGCGCATGATGTTCATCAGTTCGTCAATTTCCTGGGGCGTCAATACGGCGGTGGGCTCGTCAAAAATAAGGATATCGTTATCCCGGTACAGCATTTTGAGAATTTCCGTGCGCTGCTGCATGCCCACCGTGATATCCTCAATTTTTGCATCCGGGTCCACATGCAGGCCGTACTTTTCGCTCAGCGCCATCACTTTTTCCCGGGCTTCCTTCTTTTGCAGAAAGCCCATTTTGTTGGGCTCCACGCCCAGAATGATGTTATCCAGCACCGTAAAGCATTCCACCAGCTTAAAATGCTGGTGCACCATGCCGATGCCCAGGGCGTTGGCGTCGTTGGGATCTTTGATGGTAACGGGCTTGCCGTCCATTTTGATGATGCCCGCTTCCGGCTTATACAGGCCAAACAGCACGCTCATCAGGGTGGATTTACCGGCGCCGTTTTCCCCCAGCAGCGCATGAATTTCACCCTTGCGCACCTGCAGGGTGATGTTGTCATTGGCCACGATGCCGGGAAAACGCTTGGTTATGTTGAGCATTTCAATTGCATATTGGTTTTCCAAAGAAGATCCCTCCACATCTGTGGTAGCGGCCCCGCGGGGCCATCCACTTTTGACAAGAACCCCCGTCTTTCACAACAGGGGCTCTTGTCAAAAGTCCGGGGATGGCTGGCATCCCCGGAACAGAGCAGATATTACTTGATGGTGCCCAGATCGTTCACAACGATGGTGGTGGCAGGCATGGCATCGATGGAGTTGGACACAACGATGGTGCCGTCAAACATCTTGGCAACCAGGGCCTTGTAATCGTCCTGGGTGAAGCCTTCGCCCCACTGGGTGGTTTCGAAGGGCAGCTGCACATAGTTTTCGGTGGGTTCAGCGGAAACCAGGCCCAGGGTCTGGATCTTGCCGCCGTACTGAGCGAAATTGTCGTTGATGAAGATTTCGGTCAGCATGGTGTTCACGGTGGGGGCCAGGCCCTTCATGGCGCTGGTCACGGTGAGGCCTTCGCCGTAGGCGCCGTTGATGTTGAAGGACTGGTCGGTGTCAACGCCGATCACCTTGCCGCCTTCTACCTTCACAGCAGCTTCGGCAGCAGAGGTGAAGATGCCGCCGCCGCAGGCGAACACAACTTCAACACCCAGGTTCTTGTACCAGTTGTCCATGTAAGCGGTGATGTCGGCATCGCCATAGAACTGGTTGCCGTACACATATTCCACCACCACGTTGTCCAGGCCCATTTCCACGGCAGCAGCGTCAGCGCCCTGCACGAAGCCATAGCCGAAACGAACCACAGCAGGCACAGCCATGCCGCCCAGGAAGCCCAGGTGACGATAGCCCAGCTTCACGGCAGCGTAGCCGGCCATGTAGCCGGACAGTTCTTCCTGGTACACAGCGCTGAACACGTTGTCGGCCAGGGCCACGCCGCCCAGGTCGCCTTCACCAACGTCCAGCAGAACGAACTTCACTTCGGGGTAGATGTCCTGCACTTCCACGATGGTGCCGCCGAAAGCGTAGCCGGGCATCACGATCACGTTGTAGCCTTCGTCCACAGCAGCGTCAACCATGGCCACACGTTCGGGGGTGGAGTCGCCGGCGGGCTTGTAGTAGTTGAATTCGATGTTGTTGGCTTCGCAGAAAGCCTTGCAGGCTTCATAGGTGGTCTGGTTGAAGGACTGGTCGGTAATATCGCCGTAGTCGGTGATCATAGCGACTTTCATTTCTTCCGCGGATGCAAAGGACACCATGCCCATCAGCATCACGACCGCCAGAAGCAGAGCGGTAATCTTTTTCATGGGTATCTCCTCCTTCAAATATAGCCCATCAGGGGTTTTTTGTATTTGTAGTATACCATGAATCCTCTCTATATGCAATCTGCGCGGAAAAACTTAACAAATGTTTGCAAATCTGTATCATATTCTATCGAAAAGGATCTTTTTATCAGAAAGGCATGGAAAAATTGGCCATTATTCGGTATAATGTTCCATACATCCTTTCCGGATGGTTTATTCCCGGAAGAAGCAGGGGGTTCCCCCTGTTCAATGCAATAATTGCAAAGGAGAAACTCATCATGAAAAAACTCGCTTTCCTTCTGGCCTTCCTGCTGCTGTTTGGCACGCTTTCCCTTCCGGTATACGGCGAAAGCACCGCCATGGCGGATTATCCTTCCCTGGACAGCCTGTCCCGGGAATACGGCTTCGTCATGGGCGCCAGCTTCAATTACAACCACGTGAAAGCAGACCCTTTGTACATGAACCTTGTGAAAACCCACTTTTCCTCCGTCACCTGCACCAACGAAACCAAGGCCTACTCCCTGCTGAACCAGAAAAAGAGCCAGGCCGCCGAAGATGGCATGCCGGTGATGAATTACGCACAGGCCGACCAGATGGTGCGCTGGGCCCAGCAGAACGGGCTGAAGGTGCGGGGTCATGTGCTGGTGTGGGACGCCTACATGTGCGACTGGTTCTTCCGGGAAGGCTATGATTCCTCCAAGCCCTACGCCGACCAGGAAACCATCCGCGCCCGCACCAAATACTACATCGAGCAGGTCATCACCCATTTTGAAAAGCAGTTCCCCGGCGTTGTTTACTGCTGGGACGTGGTAAACGAAGCCATCGGCGACAACGCCAAGGAATGGGACGGCAAGGACGCCCGCCACATCCGCACCATCCGCAGCGGCGCAGATAACCTGTTCAAAACCTATCTTGGCGACGACTATGTGGAATTTTCCTTCCTCTGCGCCAAGGATACCGTGGAAAGCCTGGGCGCCGATATCAAGCTGTTCTATAACGATTACAACATGTTTTTCCCCGAAAAGCGGGATGCCGCCATCGCTCTGGCCCGCTCCATCAACACCTACGCCACGGACGAAAACGGCAATTACCGCAAGCTCATCGACGGCATGGGCATGCAGGGCTACATCGGCGGCTACGGCAAGCAGCAGGACTGCATGAGTGACGGCCACATCACCCGCATCGAAACCTCCATCCGTCTCTACGCCGCGGAAGGGCTGGAAGTGCACATTACCGAAATGGCCGTGCGCAATTTCCAAAACGACGAAGCCACCGTTGCCCTCCATGCGGATTACTACGGCCGGCTGTTTGAAATGTTCATGGAAGTAAACAGCGGCGACGTGAAGCCCCTCACCTGCGTGGCCATCTGGGGTGTGACGGACCATCCCACCGCCACCGGCTATAACTACAACCTGCTCAGCCCCTACGGCGGCCTGTTCACCGAACGGTACGAGGTAAAAGATGCGTTCCGCAACGTGCAGAACGTGCTGAGCCACTGATAAAAAAGCAGCCATCCTCTTTTGTGAGGGTGGCTGCTTTTTTGTATGATCGGAGGATCATCTCTTCACTTTTTTGTACAGGAACAATTCCAGATCGTCATCCACCGTGCACACCGTTTCGTACTGCACGCATTGTTTATTCTGATACCACACGCCGGAGCCGTCCGGCACATACCCGCGCTTGATGTACATCCTTTGGGCGGTGCCGTATTCCCGGCTTAATCCCACCCCAAGGCACACGGTGTCTGCACGTTCCGCGGCAATCTGCTCTGCCGCATCCATCAGGCGGTTGCCGATGCCCCGGCGCTGATATTTCTGCAGTACGCCGAAATCCACAATTATGGGCCATCCTTTTCCCTTGAAAGGCCCTTCCTGCACGTCAAAATACACATACACAGCCCCTGCCGGCTGCCCCTGATATTCCGCCGTCAGGGCTACGCATTTCCCTTCCTTGGCCTCACGCATGCGCATGTGATAGTAAGCTTCGTCCGGATGCCAGCCCTGCGCTGTGTACGCTTCATAGAAAGCCGGTGCATCCCCCGCTTCCATATCCCGGATCAGCATATGTTCATCCTGATAATAAACCATATTTTTCTCCCTTCATTTTACAAAGGCTTTTTCGCCAGATACAGCACATGGGTGTCATGAAACACAATCCGGTTTCCATGTTCTCGCACAGCATCTTCCAAGCCTTTGAAAAAAAGGTTTTTATGCGGCTGCGGAATCACCATATGGTCACAATGCGTTCCGCAATAGGCCGTATATTCTTCCGCGTCCATTTCCCTCATACCTGAAAATTCGCGTTTCTCAAATGCTGTATATCCCCAGTTCACTGCGTTCTCATAATGGAATCTTCCCTGCTGATAAACGGTTTCCGGCTTGAAATGTGCGGCATACACCTGCTGAATACGGCTATACAGATCCTCATTGGGCGTTCTGTAATCACTGCGCGTCAGCATCATGGCCAGTGTACCGCCGGGCACTAAAAGATCAAATGTTTTAGAAAAAGCAATGTCATCCGGAATCCATTGGATGGTGGCTGCCGAAAAAATCAAGTCAAATTTCTGCCGGCCAAAGTCATGGGTGATAAAATCATCATGCACGATGCGAAAGTTTTCCCTGCTGCCAAATTTCTGCTGCATCATGGCACACAGGTTTTCCCCCAGTTCAATGGCAACGTAATCGCAGCCCGTATCCAAAACCGGTTTCGTTGCCTGGCCGGTACCGGGGCCCAGCTCCAACACCTTTTTCCCGGGTTCAAGCCCGGTGTACGCAATCAGATCCCGAAACAATTCCGGACAATAACGTGGCCGGTATTGATCAAACTGCTCTGGGATGGTATCAAATATCTTCCGAAATTCCATCGTTTATCTCCTCAATCATCGGTCAACGCAGCATCAAATTTCTTCCGCATATAGGCGATGCGGCTTTGGATCATCCGCTGGGATGTGGGAGCATGAAACACCGTGTCGAAGCCGTGCATGGTGCCCTTCACTTCATGCAGTTCCGCCTCCACGCCCGCTTCCCGCAAAAGACGGGCATACAGTACGCCGTCATCGTGCAGGCAGTCAAACTCCGCCACCTCCACATAGGCAGGGGGCAGGTTTGCGTGGCTTTCCGCTTCCACAGGCGAGCGGTAAGCCAGGGGCGTGGCGGAGGGATCGGGGTTCATGATGGGCCCCACCTTCTTTGACAGGGTGGAATTCCACATGGGCGTATCGGTGTACCGTTTATAGGATTCGCTTTCGTTCCGTCCATCCAGCCAGGGGTACACCAGCAGCTGATACAGGGGCTGCACCGGGGCTTCTCTGTCCCTTGCCATCATGCAGCTGGTCACCGTCAGGGTGCCGCCGGCGCTGTCCCCGGCAATGCCGATGCGGTTTTTGTCAATGCCCACCTCCTGCGCATGTTCACACACCCACAAAAAAGCGGCGTAGCAATCCTCCTGGGGGGTGGGAAACACATGCCCGGGGGCCAGCCGGTAGCGCACGTAGACCACCTTGCATTTTGCTTCTTTGGCATAGGCCATGGCCAGGCGGAAATGGCTGTTTGACCCTTCAAACACAAACCCGCCGCCGTGAATGTGCACAAGGCACGGCGCCTTCTTTTCCAGGCCCTTTGGCGTCAGGATCAATAGCTCAATGTTCTCCCCCCGATATCCGGGAATCATTCGGCTTTCCACGGAAAGGGCCTTGTCCTTCCACAGAAATTTCGGGGTTTTCATATGCTTCTGGGCCAGCTGCACAAACCGCCGGCTCATGGGCGGAGCAAACATATTGAAAGGAAAAAACTCCCGGCTGATGGGGTATTTCGTTTTGCCCATACTTACTCCTTTTCTTAATCATCCAGCAGATAATGCAGCATCTTTTCCGGGTTTTCCAGAAAACGCCTTGTCACCTGATAATGCTCCGTTTCCCGATACTCCACGCTGCGGATGCCCGCATCGCTCAACTCCAGTATTTCGGCACCGGGATACGCCATCAGAATGGGCGAATGGGTGGAAATGATGAACTGGCTGTTCGTTTTCACCAGCCGGTCCATTTCGGCCAGCAGGGTCATCAGCCGCATGGGCGACAGTGCCGCCTCCGGTTCATCCAGGATGTACAGGCCGTTGCCGCCGAACCGATGCACCACCACCGATAAAAAGCTTTCCCCATGGCTCTGCTCATGGAGGGATACGCCGCCGAAGCTATTGACCACCGGGGCACCCAGGCCTCCCGCTTCGTCCATCTCATCAATATTGGTGGCCACATTATAAAAGCTTTCCGCCCGCAGAAAAAAGCCGTCTTTGGGAAAGCCGTATCGGGCCAGCCGGATGCATTCATGCAGTTTGGAATGGGTGGCGCGGGTGGCAAAGGAAAAGTTTTTCGTGCCGCCCTCCGGATTGAACCCTGCCGCCACCGCAATGGCCTCCAGCAGAGTGGATTTGCCGGTGCCGTTTTCCCCCACCAGAAACGTGACCGGGGCATGCAGGGGAAGATGCTGCATCTTTTTCAGATGCTTCACCGCAGGAATCCCATGCAGGTAGGAGCCTTCATCCGGATCCTGCATCCACATCACATCGCCGATGTAGCATTTCTTTGCCAATGCCATCCGTTTCGCCTCCCCAAAGTCTTTTTTCAGCCGATACATTTCTTACTTTCCAGCCACCACAATGGGCTGGTAAAACCCTGTTTCCTCCGGAAAGTGCCACTGCACATCCAAAAAGCCGGCTTGCCGCAGCAGGGCGCTCATCTCTTCCCGCCTGACCGCCCGGTATTCGCAGTCAAATTTGCTGATCTGCAGCGTTTCCGCATCGTCAATGATGTACTGGGTCAGTTTGTAATGATCCCCCTGCCAGGCCCAGGTCTGGAAGGAGACCTTTTGTCCCTTTTCCGTTTTGTGGATGTAGGGCGGCGAATAGGGCGGCTTATCCCGAAGCAGCGCATCGTAATCCCGGATGCTGGCCGCAAACAGGCCGCCCGGCTTCACCCGCCCGGCGATGCTGCAAAGGGCTTTGTGCAAATCCTCTTTTGTCAGCATGTGAGGCAAAGCGTTATCCATGCAGATCACAAGATCAAATTGTTCTCGAAACACATCCTCAAGGGCCCGAAAATCCGCTTTTTTCAGCCGGATATTCACCCCGTTTTCAGCCGCCCTTTTCCCGGCCTGTTTCAGTTCCGCTTCGCTGATATCGGACGCCGTTACGCGATACCCTTTCATGGCCAGCCCGATGGCCTGGGTGCCGATGCCGCAGGCACAATCCAGAACACAGGCCGATGCATCAAACCCATTTTGCGAAAATATTCTTTCCAGAATTTCTGCCTGTTCTCCGGTAGCGGCTTGCCAATCCTGAAACAGCTGATCGTAGGCATCCGCCAGCTGATCGTAAAACGATTGGATAATGTCCATGGTTCACACCCCTGTTTTTCTTCGTTCCGCCTTGCTCCGTCACATGTTCAGGTACATGCAGATGGTGCCCTGGGATAATTGGAAACCGCACTTTTCGTAAAACTTCGCCGCCGGGGCATAGGCGCTGGTGTACAGAACAAGCCCGGCCATGCCCTGTTCCAGGCCGTATTTCTCCACGGCGTTCAGCAGCTTTTTCCCGATGCCCTGCCCCTGCTTTTCCGGCAGCACCGCCATCTCCTGAATGTGCATTTCTTCCCGGCTGCCGCAAATCTTCCGCAGGGCCAGAATGCAGCCCAGCACGTTCCCATCTTCTTCGTACACATAGCCCACAAACTTCTTCTGCTCAAAAAAATCCTGCAAATAAGCCGCGGCATTTTCCTTCGTCCAGTCGATGCCCCAATGCTCCTGAGGGAACGCCCGGGCATAGATTTCGCCGCAGGGAAGAAGATCCCTCTGTTCCATTTTCCTGATCATATGATCACCTTCCGTTTACAGCCCGATCCGATAATACAGGCTTTTTCTGCCTTCCGTGCGGTTTTCATTTTCGTTGATCAGCACACCGCCGCTTTTCTCAATCAACCGGACAGAAGCACCGTTCTCCTGATAGCACCCAAGGATAACCTGATCCATTCCTTTTTCCTTGCAAACCTCCAGCCCATACTGAAGCATGCGTGTGGCATAGCCCTTGTTTCTTTCGGAGGGCCTCACCCCATAGCCGATATCGCCGTATTGATTTTTCAATTCCTGCGGCAGTTCGTACCGGATACTCAACAAACCAACCAGCTTCATTTGGTCAAAGCAAAGATACAACAGCGACCTTCCCCACGCTTCATCCCCGACCGATGCATTGTGCTGAATTTTCTCCAGCCATGCTGCATAATCGGTGGAGTTGAGCCCCATGCTGGCGCTGATGCTCTTTTCTCCGTTATCAACATGCTCCTGAACATAGGCCATCAGGATGTGCTTATCGCCCGCTTCCGGTAATCTGCAGTTCATTTTGCACCTCTGCTTATTTCAGTCGTTCATCTTCAGCCCCTGCCGGCGGATATCATCCAGCTGATCTGCACGAAGGGCCCCTGCCTGATACAGCCGCAGGTATTCGTTTTCAATGGAGCTGTCAAATATCAGCAAGTCATCGGTATTGATGGTGACGGGCACCCCGTTTTCATACAGCACTTTGATAGGATGGTTCTGATAGCTTTCAGCAAAGCCCAGCATTACATTGCTGCTGGGACAGATGTTCAATTGGATCCGGTGATCTGCAAGGAACTGCATCACTTTTTCCGAATCGGCTGCATGAATGCCGTGATGCACTTCGTCAAGCCCCAGCGTTTCCACAGCACGCTGTACATCCTCCGCCGTCCCCGATTCCCCCACATGCATCCTTTTCACCAGATGATATTGTTCCGCCTTGCGGTACAGCGGCAAAAAGGCTTCGATCGGCTGCACATCCTCGCCGCCGCATACATCCAGAGATTTGAAAAAGCCGCATGTGAGATAAGCATCCATCTTTTCTGCCACTTCCGCTGCATCACAGCAGGAAACATAGGTAATCTCCGGTTCAAATACGGTATCGGGGCACCAGGCACTGTGAAGCCCCTGAATCACTGTTTTGAAAGCCTCCATTCCCCCCAGTTCATCAATCTCCGGTGCGCCGAAGTTCATGGAAAGCCTCTGGATATTATTCCGCTTTGCCTCCGCAAAAGCCCCTTCCCAGCGCATCACCATTCCTTCAGTGGTATTACTGAAGGGCTTGATGGTGGCTCTGAACCATTCCTGCATGCCAATCAAACCGCCGAATTTCTCCGGCGGTGCAGGAAAGTGCCGGTTCAGCCTTTCCTCCAGCCATGCCCTTCGGCAGCCCTTGGTGGAATGGCTGTGCAGGTCACTCTTTGGCACCTGCAAAAGCTTTTCCCGGTTTCCTTCTTTCAGCCCTTCCAGGAACAGATTGTTCATCATTTCTCCCTTTCATTTCCATTTTAACAGTTGTACCACTTCATCAGATGGTATTGGGGCACATCGTCCTCGAATCCCACTGCCCTGTACAGCGGATATCCATCCTCTGTAGACTTCAATTCCACATAACTCAGCTGCATGTTCTTCGCATCCTGAAGCAATGCGTCCATCACCTTTTTTCCATAGCCCTTTTTGCGGTATGCGGGCTCTGTGTACACATTCATCACCGTGCCGCATTTTCCCGTTATAAACATGGGGCTGGCCGGCTTTTCCGTCACCAGCAGGAAAGCACAGGCTACCGCTTCCCCCTGCTCCCTGATCAAATAGCAAAAAATGTCCCGATTCAGGTGCTTTTCAAAATACAGGGGCAAATCAATCATCAGCCGTGTTTGAGTGTCTTCATCCATCTTGCCCAAGTCTTCCTGCAAGTACTTCAGCCTAAGCTGCGTCAATGCAGCGATATCCGCCATGTCTGCACAGATCGGCTGTCTCAGATCCGCATACGCTTCTTTGATCCACTGATGGGGCATCAAAAGCAGGTTGTTCTCAAACTGGTAGTCGATGAATTCAAAACAGGCCGCATCCAGCGATTCTTCCAGTTTTTCCATCACCCGGTCATAGTAGGGCGGCACGCCCTGCTGATCCCAGGAAAGTTTATCAGACAGGAAGATCACTTTATCATACATGCCGGCATGTTTCTTTAACGTGGTGTGGCATTCAATGGCACTCAGGATTTCCGGATCATGAATATCAAATTTTTCTTCCGCAATCATTTTTGACATCCGCTGGTGTAAAAGAAAGGGATACTTCTCTTCCGCCGGGTCGATATCCATTCCCCGCGCCACTGCCAGCGCATGCATCTCCTGCGGCGTCATCAGGACGCTGATATCGTGCAAAAGTGCAGCCAGCCGGGTCTTTTCCATATCCAGCCCATACCTTTCCGCCAGCCGCACCGCCGTTTCCGCCACTTCTTTCACGTGGGCCAACGTACGCTCTTTATGATGGGTCAGGTATACATTTTCAATCATTTGATGGTTCATCATTTCCTCAATGTGTTTTCCTTTTATTCCCCGGGGTAACTGACGGCATCGCCCCAGCTGAGCACCAGCTCAAAATAGGGTTCTACCTCCATTAATCCGTAAGACCACAAAAACGCCCGGTCCTTTTCGCTGAGCTCCTTCAGCTTTTTCCAGCACACGTTTTTAATGGATTGCTCCCTACCCGGTTCCACTTCCGGATCCATGCCCACCATGGGCTGCTGATCCCGGGGCACATCCACCAGAAACACATATTCCACGCTGCCGTCTTTGCAATGCAGGGTGTTCAGCGGCCGAACGACAACGCCGTCCACGCCGCATTCCTCCTTTAATTCCCGGACAGCTGCTTCCTGAGGTGTTTCACCCTTTTCAATCCCTCCGCCCGGCAATTCCCAGATCGAGCGATTATGTCGATAGGTTTGAATCATCAGGATCCTGTCATCCCGCACCACCAGCGCCATGCTTCTGTTTCGCATCGTTTCCTCCGTTTCGCATCAAACTTTCTCGCTTTTCAGGATCGCCCGCACGTCCATCACATCATAAAAACAACCGGCACAATTGGCAATGGCCACAAGGAAGAAAAACAGAGGAACACCGGTACAGAAAGCAAAAAGAAGATCCGGCAGAATGGTCAGAAACACAAACGGCGCCAGCCGCATGATGATCTCCTGGCCCTTAGTGCCTTGCTTTTGTGCCAATACCCCCGGTGTGGGAATGCCCAGGCTGGCCTTGGCGAAGATCAGCTTCACCTTGCCCATGCCAAACAGCTTCATAAACACAAAATGCACCCCTTCGTGCACAAACAAAACCGTAAAAATGGCACAGGGAACCATGAGCAGCCTCTGCCACACGGGAAGAGCCATGTTCACGTTTCCGCGAAGCAGCAAAATGTGCACCGCACAGGAAAGGAGCGTCCATGCAAAAAACGCTGCATTGGCTGCAGGTTTTGATATCCTGTCCATTTCTTTTTCTCCCCCGTTCATCCGTCCTGCACCACATGATGCAGACGGAAATTGTTCTTGTAATAATCCAGAATGCCTTCTTTTTTCAGCTTGCTCATTTCGGCAGAAAGGCCGCTGCGGTCCACCTCCAGGTAATCGGCCAGCCCCTGCCGGTCAAAAGGAATGGAAAAATCCGCCTTTCCCGCTTCCTTGGCCCGCAAAAGCAGGTAGGCCATCAGCTTTTCCCGGGTGGTCCGCTTGGCACAGATCATGGCCTTCTGATGCAGGGAAAGGTTCTTTTCCGCCACGATTTTCAGCAGGTTGAAAATCATTTTGCTGTGGAACTGGCAGGCCTTACAGCAGCTGGAAAGCACCCTTTGGCAATCCAGCAGCATAACCTCCGCTTCCTCTGTTGCCATCACGCTCACCGGCAGCTTTTCCGCCCGGGCACAGGCAAAGGATTCCGCAAACAATTGCCCCGGATGGATGTGCATCATAATGCTTCGGTTGCCGAAGTAATCCGTCCGCACCAGCTGCACCTGCCCTTTCAGCAAAATGCCCACGTCCCTGGCCGGCTCCCCCTCCGCGAAAATGATTTCCCCTTTTTTGTACCGCATCTGCCGGGCACCAAGGCAGCCCAGCATAGCCGCGCCCTCCTGTTTCTCAATGCCCCGAAACAGCGGACACAGCAGCAACTCGTCCGAAAAATGCATCATTTTCCACCTTTTCCGTTGAAATTTCAACAGACTTTCTTTTTTCAGTATACTATAATGCCCTTGTCAGGTCAAGAACAACGCATTCAGGAGGTTTTTATATGATCCGCAAGATCATCAAAATCAGCGAAGAAAAATGCATCGGCTGCAGCCTGTGTGCCAATGCCTGCCACGAAGGCGCCATCGGCATGGTGAACGGCAAAGCAAAGCTATTGCGGGAAGACTATTGCGACGGCCTGGGGGATTGCCTGCCCGCCTGCCCCACCGGCGCCATCACCTTTGAGGAAAGAGAAGCTGCTGCCTACAACGAAAAAGCGGTGCTGGCCGCAAAGCTGGCCAAAGAAGGAGGGAAGGAAAACCTGCCCTGCGGCTGTCCCGGCAGCGCCTGCCGCACCCTCTCCCCTGCCGCCCCGGCCTCTCCTGCAGCCCTGCCCGGATGCCTTTCCAATTTCCCGGTGCAGCTGAAGCTGGTGCCCGTCAACAGCCCCTTTTTCCCAAACGCCGATTTGCTCATCGCTGCCGACTGCACCGCCTACGCCTACGGCAACTTCCATCAGCACTTTATCCGGGGCAAAGTGACCCTCATCGGCTGCCCCAAGCTGGACGACGCCCAATATGCCGATAAGCTGACCCAGATTTTCCTTGCCAACTCCATCCGCTCCATCACCGTCACCCGCATGACCGTTCCCTGCTGCGGCGGCCTTTCCCACGCCGTACAAACCGCCCTTTCCCAAAGCGGCAAGGACATTCCCCTGAACATCATCACCATCACACCGGATGGAAAAATCCTTTGATGTAAAAGAAACAAGCTGACAGCATCTTCCTGTCAGCTTATTTTTATATCAGCCCATAGCGTTGCGACATTGTTGATTACTTGTATTTTTCTTTCAGCCGCAGAATGTATTCTTCGATTTTCCCAATGATCTTCCTGAATTCGTCATCGCTTTTCCCGGTGGGGTCATCCAGTTCCCAGTTTTCGTCAAACCCTCTTTCCACAAAGGGACAGCCTACATTGCAGCCCATGGAAATGGCCACATCCGGTGACGGAATATCCCCGATCAATTTGGAATACTGTTTTCTTTCCATGTCAATGCCGTACATTTCCTTCATGATCCGCACGGCATCCCGGTTGATGTGCGGCCTGGTTTCAGTTCCGGCAGAATAGGAATCGAATACATCCGAAGCCAGGTGCCTGCCCAAAGCTTCGGCGATCTGGCTGCGGCAGGAATTGTGCACACAAATAAAGGCGATCTTCTTCTTCGGCGTTTGATGGAACATGCATTTTTCCCGCAGGCACTGGTTGTTCAGGTGAGAACGGGAGCAGAAAATGCTGCCCATTTCCATGGAAACGCCCAGATGTTCTTCGGTGAATTTCACTGCTTCCCTTACCGCCAGATAGGAATCCCGTTTGCAGCAGCGGGGGCCGCCGTTTTTGCCGATGGCTTCCAGCGCTTTGGCCGTCATCCGGTTGGAAAGCCCCCAGGCTTCCTTCGCCAGCGGCGTGGCCTTCAATGCAATGGACAGGTACATGCCCGTACTGATGCCAGCTCCGCAAGCCCCCCAGAAACCACAGGCCCCGCCGGGCACCTGCTTTCCCCTCTTTTGCATTTCAAGCAGAGCAGGCTGTAAATCTATTTCTCCCCCGGCATTCTTATAGGCCGTCAAAAGGGCAGCGCCCACCATGGTATGATGCTCCGGCCCGTGCATGTGGCAGGTGGGCAGGGCCATCATTTCTTCCAGAATTTCAATGGGGTTTTTTGAATGGCTATTCAGGCAAATGGAAATCACCCCATCCACCCCTGCGCTGTGACAGGCATCACAAACAAAATGCCCCTTCACACATCTTGTTTTACTGCTTTGCACCTTGTGGCAAAGCATGCATTCCATTGTTTCATCACGGTTCAGGTATTCAAGCGGCGCTTTACAAATCAAGCATTCTTCGTTCATTGAAATCACCTCAGCAAATTGGCATTCGTTTCTTTCTTCTTGGGTGCAGGAAGTTCGTTATACAGGGCATCAAACAGTTTGTTCAGAAATTCTTTGCTGTCCACCTGATCCACCAACAGCATTTCTTTTGCTCCCTCATAGGGCAGGTCGTATACTGCATCGGGCATAAGCGCCGCCGCCGCTTTCACCGGCTTTACCAGCAGCCGGTCATCGTAAATGCCGCCCATCACTTTGCCCCGGTAATAAAGGATATATTCACCCATCATGGCTCTGTACGTGATTTCTTCCAGTTCGGAGAGCTGTTCCAATATAAACGCCAAATACTCTTTCCTCGATGCCATAACTTCCTCCGGCAAATTCAACTTTTTCAGATGGATATCCACCAGCATACGCCGTATTTATCCATTACCGTGGCACAGCATTTGCTCCAAGGAAGTTCTCCCATGGGTTCAATCACAACGCCCCCATCGCTCAGCACCTCAAACGCATGGTGCACCGCTTCCTCCGTTCCCATCTCGAACACATTGAAGGTCATGGTTTCCCATTTGTTTTTGTGCACAACGCTGATGTCGCACGGGTTTTTGGCTTCCGCCAGCGCCAGAAACCCTTCCCCATTTACGGATAACTCGCAATGCTCATACGCCGTATTCTCTGGGTTTTTGAATTCTCGGGTAATCTCCGCCCCAAAGGCATTGCAATACATTTTTGCTGCTTCAAAACTGTTCTTCACATAAACTTGCGTATAATTCTTCATGGCATCCTCCGCAAGGATTTATTTCATCTGCGCATTGAGGGTTATGGATGAAAACCGTGGGCACTGATGGTATTGATCAGGCGTTTCCTGCTGAAAAACACAACAAACTTGTATTCCTTTCCATTTTTCATTTTCACCAGAACCGTGGGCAAAATGAAAAGCCAGCCTTTTATCGCATCGCTGATCTCATCGTATTTCATTACCAGCTGCCGGTATTCCCGGTGCACGGTCACCTTGCCTGTATGGTATGTGATCGCATCCTGATCGGCCACAATACCGCCGCCCAGAATACCGTTCTTGACCAGACTGACAACAAAGTATTTTTTCATGCCGGCAGCTCCTTTCATCCCGTTCTGCAGCGTTACAAACAATTGATCCTGAATTGCCATTCTTGCTTTGAAGGTGCGGCCGGCGTTATTGCTGAGCATACCAGCCACGCTACACTCTTTTCCTTCAATGAAAACATCATAAAAATGTCAGACGATAATACACGGAATTTCACATTGTCAGTTTTCGTCACATGCGTCGCTTTCTTCCTTCATAATCTGCTCCACAATCTCCGCCGCGGAACGCACCATTTGGGGGCAGAAGACGGTAAACAGCTTCTGTTCCCGGATAACTTGCAGCCCATGTGGCGTAGTCACATCGTGCCCCAGCAGATCATTGCACAGCCAGGAGCCGTTTGCTTCCGAAAAACGTTCCATCAGCTTATCACACACCCGGTTGGAACGCTGGCGGCTTTCCGCATCCCCTTCCCGGTCCTGGCCGTATTTCAGGCCCAGGGCCATCAGGGCACCGGTGCAGGCACCGCATACTTCGCCTTTGCGCATGCCGGTACCCAGGCAGCTGCCCAGGCGCAAGGCCACCTCCTCGCTCACTCCCAGCTCATCCGCAAAAGCAGCCAGTACTGCCTGAGAGCAGTGAAAACCCCGGTTGTATAAATCCACGGCCACGTCTGCTTTCTTCACGGCTTTCTTCTTCCTTTCCGTCCTTGCACTGCATTATCTTTCTTCACCGTTCATTATATAATGTCCCTGTGTAAAACACAAGCATCCCTATGCATTCAAATATACCTTTGTATTAAGCGCAAGCGCTACCATCACCCGAATATCTCCGCCAAAGACCTGATGGAAAACGGCCGGACCGTTGCCCCGGAAGAATGAGGCGAATAAAATACACGCCTGGCCGGTCACTTCGGTCAGGCGTGTTTCTTTTCCCGGCCTCATGTCCGTTATGCGCTGTTTTGCTTATTTGCTGTGGAAGCAGACCGGCAGCATTGACAATCCAGCTGTTCTTTGCCAAAATGATAGATGTGTCTTCCAAAAAGACACCCATGAACAACGAACCAAATGATTTGAAAATAATTTCTGTTTACTTGTAAGGTTTTCCTTTGTTTATCGTCTTATAGGGTGAAAGGATCCTTGAAACACCGGAAAGGAGGCACATCGTGAAAGATTCCAACGTTGTGGAACTGAGGAAAAGCAACGATGCCCAGATCATTGATTTCTACTGGAACAGAGACGCCCAGGCCATCTCTGCTTCCATGGACCGGTACGGCGCGTACTGCTTTTCCATCGCCGACGGTATTCTGAACAATGCACAGGATGCAGAAGAATGCGTAAACGATACATGGCTGAAGGCCTGGAACGCCATCCCGCCCACCAGGCCCACCGTGCTGAAAATCTTTTTTGCCAAGATCACCCGTCATTTGTCGTTTGATAAATACAAGGCCCAAAAAGCCCTCAAGCGCGGCGGCGGAAACATTCAGTTGGTATTGGACGAACTGGCAGAATGCATCGCGGACGAATCGGACGTGGAGGGACAGGTGGATGCCAGAGAACTGGGCAAAGCGATCAATCGGTTTGTTGCATCCCTGCCCGAACGGGAACAGCACCTGTTCGTCAGAAGATATTTCTTTTCGGATCCCGTCAAAGCCATTGCCGACCGCTATGACCTGAGAGAAAACAACGTCCACGTAACGCTCAGCCGGATCCGCAAGCGCCTGCGCAGCCACCTTTCCAAGGAGGGTTATTTCAATGAATAGAAACGATTTGTTTCATGCCATGGAATTAATTGACGAAAAAATCATCGAAAACAGTGAGGTTCATAAAACAGTGAAATATCCGAAGAAATTCACCAAACGCACACTGCTGCTGGTGGCAGCCCTGTGCCTGCTGCTGGCTTTCACCACCGTTGCCCTTGCCACAAACCTGTTCGGCTTAAGAGACATGCTGGTTCCCTCCAACGATCCCGAAATCAAGAACCAGATGGTGCTTTCCGGCTATACCGACAGCCCGGAATACATGGCCGCCGCCGAATGGAAAGCCTTCGAGAACAGCTATGACCCGGACGGCTCCATCCTGGCGCAGGTGGACCCCGAAGGGCCGGCAGACGCACTTCTTCCCGAAAAGTATGACCACTACAATGTGTATACCCCGGAAATGGCCAGCGAGCTGGAGCGGATCGCCGCAAAATACGGCCTGACGCTTTACGGAAACTTTGCCAGCGAAATCCCCGGCTCCTTCGTCGAAAAGCTGATCGTGAACGATGATACCGAATTCTCCGACAGCGCCTATAACAGCATGCTGGGCGGCTATATGTTCGATGACGGCACCTTCAACATCGACGGTATCTTCGACGCTTCCGCCGGCCGGCTGTCCGTCAATTATCAGTTCCGCCGCTCCGTCAAGGGTGTGTTCGACCCCACCTTCCTGAACATCGGCGATATTGAAAGCTATCAGGAGCAGGCACTTGTGACCGCTTCCGGGGTTCAGTACACCGCCGCCCTGTCTGAACAGCAGGCGGTGCTGATTGCGGAATTTGACAGCTGCTTTGTCTGCATCAATGTGATGGGCGGAACGGACGAGGGCATCACCTTTGACGATCTGAAAGATCTGGCAAATACCTTCAATTTTTCCGTAATCGAAAACGGCAATTTCATGGACGAAAGCGATCATGGAGCGGCCGATGCTGTAGCTGAGGAGCAGGCTTACATTGAAGTCAGCCGGGAAGGAAACGTCAGCAAAATCCCTGTGGAAATCATCTGCCTCATTGATTCCGGCTCCGTCATTTCCACGGCCCCCGAATACTTCACCCACTCCGTCCGTGAGGATGCCGATACCTTCACCTACAATGCCTGGCAGGGAGAACGCGAAGTGTACTATGCAGTTCGCACCATCCTTAACAGCAACCCGAACCAGATCTGCGAAGAACTGATGGAACAGCACGGTAACAACTATGCCTCCAGCCAGGTTTTTGCCGTCAAAGTCAGCGACTACGACGGGACCGCCGTGCAATTTGAAGGCGAAACCGCCTGCCCCACCTATCAGCGCCACTTCTTCATCCTCCCCGCCCATAACGGCTGCACCCTGATCGAAGCCCAGTTCGATGTTGAAATGTACGAAGGTCTTTATCCCATCATGCTTTCCCTGTTCGACACCCTGGAAATTGGCTGAAAACAAAAATCATAAACGAAGCCCGGAATCCTTATGAATAAAGGACTTCCGGGCTTTTTCTGTGTCCAAAGACAAACTCAACTATTGATATCAATTATCTCTTTCGACATAATTTTTGAAGAAATACCATTTCGTGAATCTTTGAGCATCTCGCCGGAGGAATATTGCCGCGCCTGCTTACACCCCGCAGTCAATGACCATTTCCGACCGGATGCCGGACACGCTGATCACCTGATCGCCTTCTGTGCAGATTGGTTCCTCGCAGACCGCGCCGTTCCTGCGGTACACCACGCTGCATTTCCTTCCATTGTTCTCGGCTTTGTAAGCCGCCGGGTCGTCAATGTGCACGATGGCATTGGCGCAGAACTGGTTCAGGTCCAGCTTCGTGCAGAAACCTTCCAGGGTGATATCGTAATCCGTCTTGCCGGTCAGCTCCACGCTGCCGCTCACATCCCGGATGAACACCTGCTGCGCATCGCCGTCGTATTCCAGGCGGTCAAGGCGCAGGTTCTCGATGCGCAGCACCTTGGTGGAGGCGTCGATCTCGCAGTGGCTGGCGTAATCCGCAGGCAGCGTGAGGATCACATCCACGGAGGCCTCGGTCTCGTAGCGGGTGATGCCCTTCTTCGCAATGCAGTCGATGTCCAGCTTGTTTCGCTTCTCATCCAGCTTGATCTTGTACAGGGAGCTCAGGTTTTCCAGCGTTTCCGATTGCAGCCTGATGTGGATCTTCTCGTCGCTGCCGGAGGTGATCAGCACGCTCCGGGCGCTGCCCATGCGGATGTCGAAATGCTTGTCGCCGTCGATGTCGTAGACCGTTTCGCTCTCGTAGAGGGTCTGCCGGCACTGGATCCGCTGGGATTCCTGCAGCACCAGCTCATCCAGCGTGACCTTGAAGATCTCCGCCAGGATGACCATGTTCTCAATGTCGGGCAGGCCTTTCTTGGTTTCCCATTTGGTGATGGCCTGACGGGATACGCCGATCTTCTCGGCCAGCTGCTCCTGGGAAAGCCCCTGGGAGGTTCTGATCTGCTTGAGTCTATCTCCGAAATCCATGATTTGTTCCTCCATTTATTCCTTAATCAGCGCGTAGGCAGAAATTTTGCGGATGGGCAGCGTCAGGCAGATGCTGATGGCAAAGTTCAGGGCGATCAGCACTGCGGCGAAAATCATCAGGAAGGCAAAGGAAATCTCCAGATTGTTCCTGACCGCGCCCACGGACGAGAAGATCACCTGATTGATGAAGGGCATATAGACCATGCCCAGCGCGGCCGACAGCAGCACCGCGACGATGGTGACCGGCAGGAAGCTGCCGGCAGTCTGCAGCATCAGCTGGCCGCTGGTGTAGCCCATGGCCTTCATGATGCCCAGCTCCTGTTTGCGCCGCACCAGCAGCGAACGGATGACGATGTAGAGAATGAACAGCACGATCAGCAGCGTAATGAGGAAGATCACCGCGATCAGCGCCGCGCTGATGCTCATGTACATCTCCTGCGTGGTCTTCGTCATCTTCTGGGCGTTGATGGTCTTGACGATCAGTGCCGCGTGGTCGCTTTCGCAGCGGCTGATGACCGCTTCGGCGGACGCACCGTCCTTCAGGTACACGTACAGGGACGGCATGGCGATCCCGCCGCACAGGGCCTCGTAACCATCGGTGGTCAGGCCGCAGACAGCGCCCTGATAGTTGACGCTCTGGATGAAGCCAGTCACCTCATAGGTGCAGGTCTTGTCGCCGCTTTCGACGGTGACCGCATCTCCAATATTATACATCTCCGCAAACGCGCTGCCAAGAGCGATCTCGCCCTTTTTCTGCGCGTTTCGTCCAAGATAACACAGGTCGTTGGTAGCGCGGGAGAAATCCTCGCAGACAAAAGCGGTCACGGCATCACTGCCCAGGCTTACATTGGCGGTGGTGTACGGCAGAACGGACTGCACATCCGCATCGTCCTGCAAGGTGTCGGTCAGCTGCGTAAGATCAGCCGCTTCTGTAACGAAGATGATATCCGGCGTTTCCTCGGAGAGGGTGGACATGAAGTTCTCCGGCTTGATGACCACGTTGTAGAACAGCGTGCCGGAGAATGCCACCAGCACGGTCAGCACGAAGGAGACGAGGAACAGCAGCGCGTTCTGCTTCCTGCTGGCGCACATCTGCTTGAGAATCAGACGCAGACCGGTGCTGAACCGGGTGTTTTCCAGCGGCAGAGGATTGCTGCCGGTGGCATTTCCGTCGCTGGTGCCGCGAATGGCGCTGATGGGCTGGATCTTGCGGATGCGGCCCGCCGCGCTGACGGTGAACACCAGCACAATCACCAACGGGATCAGCACGGCGCAGGCCAGAGCGGCCCAATCAAAAGCGGGAGCAAAGGAGAAACCCGACTGCATGGTGAGGAAGTCCGCCAGCAAAGGCAGCACTGCACAGGACAGCGCCACGCCTGCAGCGGCGCTCACCGCGGTGACCAGCAGGTAGGGCACCACCAGGCTGGCGATGATCATGCTGCCGGTATAGCCCATGGCCTTCAGTACGCCCATGCTGACCATTTCGTCCTCAATGGCGTTGCTGATGCGGAACTTGCTCAGGAACACGCTGACCAGCAGGATGACGCAGGCAAAGGCGATCAGGATGAGGATCAGCAATCCGCACACCATGGTGCGGGTGTCCTTGGTGGAGGCGCAGTCGTTCATGGCCAGCAAGGTAATGCCGTGACCGGCAAGGACATCGGCGGCTTCCTGCTGGATCCGCTCCAGCGAGGTGGGATCGTCGATCACCAGCGCATATTCCACGATGGCATGCTCCTCATTCGCAGCCCGGAAGTCCCGGTAGGCACTGCCGGAAAGCCACGCGCCCATCATGCCCTTGCCGTAGTTGCCGTACTGCATTTCCTCCGCCACACCGGCCACGGTGAAGGCGGTCTCGCTGCCGTTCACCTGATAGACGATCCGGTCGCCGACGGCAAACTCACCAAAGTTGGCCACATACATGGGCAGGAAGATGGCGGGCTCCTGCGCATCGGCAGCCTGCTCGCGGACGTCCAGCAGGTTGACGCTGCGCGCATCGTCCATGTTGTAGAAGACGGTGTTCATATCGAAATCGGTGCCCCGGAAATCCCTGACCACGGCTTCGGCATAGACCGCCGGGCGGGCTTCCACCATGCTGACGCTGTCGATGGCGCTCAGTTCAACGGAAAGCACTTCGCTGTCCTGCGCTTCGGGGATGTACAGATTGACGGAGGCTGCATTCAGCTCATCGAACTTTGCGTCGTAGGCCTCATCCACCTGGATGGCAAGCACCAGCGCCAGGTTCAGCATGAAGGCTGTGAACAGTACGATCAGGCCAAATGAAACGAAGGAGCCCTTGTCCTTCTTCAGATTGTGGATCACCTGCGTTGAGATCTTGCTCACGTTACCACCCCATCTCGGTCAGGAAGCTGTTCAGTTTGGCTTCCCGCTCAGCGTTGTCTTCCTCATATTTGCCCAGATCGCATTCGCCGAAGATCTGTCCGTCCCGGACGTACAGCACCCGGTTGCCGCGCAGGGCGGTGCGCTTGTCGTGGGTCACCATGATGATGCTCTGCCCCTCGTTGTGGAGCCGGGTGAACACATTCAGCACGGCGGCGGAGTTGTGGGAGTTGAGCGCGCCGGTGGGCTCATCGGCAAACACCACCTCGGGCCGGTTGATCACCGCCCGGACGATGCCCGCCCGCTGCGCCTCGCCGCCGGACACCTGCGAGGAGAACTTCTTCCGCGTGATCTCCGGGATGTTGACCATGTCGAACAGCTCCCCGGCCCGCCGGATGAGCTCTTTGCGGCTGCCCTTGCAAAGCGCTCCCGCCGTGAGCGCATTGTCCATCAGGCTCATTTTCTCCAGCAGATAGATCTGCTGGAACACGAAGCCGCAGTGCTTCCTTCTGAAGACCGCCAGCTGATCGTCGGTGCACTTGGTGATCTCTTTGTCTGCAAAGTGAACGGTGCCGGCAGTGGGGCGATCCATGCCGGACAGAGAATACATCAGGGTGGACTTGCCCGCGCCGGAGGAACCCATAATGATGGTGAAGTCGCCGCGGTAGATATCCAGGTTCAGGTTCTCAAAAATCGTCTGCTGGCTGTCGCCGGTGCCGAAGCTCTTCTTGAGGCCCCGTGCGGAAATAATGACGTTCTTTTCAGTGCTCATGTTGACCCTCCCTATTCCAGACCGCCGGTAACCGAAGTCCATCGACCGTCTGTGATGGCTTCATTCTAACCGGATGACCCGGTTGCCTCCACCAACAGGTGTTTACAAGCATGAAAAAACGATGCTACGCTTCGTAGCATCGCCGAAATGACTGGGTTTGCGGGCTTTTTGTAGGTATTTTCGATTGGGTTGCGTCAAGTATTCACATACGCATCCGGCATACACTTCCGACGATTGCGGCAAGCGCAAGCCGGAACATCCCTGGCGAAAGAAATAATCTTTGGTACATAAAAAGCCATCCGAAACATATCGTTTCGGGGGGCTTTGTTGGTCATTCCCTCTGTCATTTGGGGGCAAATTTCCTCTTTTCTGTAAATCGTAGCATTTTAGTATCACGGCGATTTTCGAAAGCCAGAAAACCCTTGATTTTGCTGTGTTTTTGGCCTATCGGAACTTTACTCCCACTCGT
>JAZNOW010000018.1:0-2525 GCA_045589355.1 Clostridia bacterium | reverse complement strand
CCCTTCTTCATTTCGCCGCCGTACCAGGTGTTCAGGATCACCTGTTCACGGGAAGTGATGTTGAAGATGGCAGCGGTTTCGCTGTTCAGGCCCAGTTCCTTGTAGTTTTCCACCTTGGCCTTGGCGGCGTTGTAGGAAACGAAGTCGGGCTCGAAGTTTTCCAGTTCTTCAGCGGTGGGGTTGATGAACATGTTCTTCACAAAGTGAGCCTGCCAGGCCACTTCCATGATGAAGCGGATGGACATACGGGTGTCGGCGTTGGCGCCGCAGAACACGTCCATCACGTACAGCTTCTTGTTGGACAGTTCCTTCACAGCCAGCTTCTTGCATTCTTCCCAGGCTTCCTGAGAGGCGGGCTTGTTGTCGTTCTTGAATTCGTCAGAAGTCCACCACACGGTGTCCTTGCTGTTTTCGTCCATCACGATGAACTTATCTTTGGGGGAACGGCCGGTGTAGATACCGGTCATCACGTTAACAGCACCCAGTTCGGTCAGCTGGCCCTTTTCAAAGCCTTCCAGAGCGGGGTTCATTTCTTCTTCAAACAGCACTTCGAAGGAAGGATTGTGCACGATTTCGGTGGTACCGGTAATGCCATAGCGGGTCAAGTCGAGCTGCTTCATAATGTGCGTTACCTCTTTCTGAATTTTCTCATGCGAGGGTTTTCTGCCTTGTTCATACAACAAAGGCCACCTTTCCCCTCATTTTACATAGTACACCAGATTGAACCAAAAATCAAGATGACAAAACACTAAATTTGTGGCAGGAATCGGTCATTTGCAATCATGTTCCGCTTGACCCTTCTGTGCCATGCGCGTATACTGGTTTTCTGAAAGGAAGGATGCCCATGCTTTACCGCCCCGCCGAAGATAAAGATACCCTGCGTCTTTGCGAAATATACGCCCCTTACGTGGAAAAAACAGCCATCACCTTTGCCGATACCCCCTTGACTCAAGCAGATTTTCTGCACAAAATCCACTCCCCCTATCCCATGGTGGTGTGCGAGGAAAACGGCCGGGTGCTGGGCTATGCCTATGGGGCACGCTTCCGGGAAAAAGAGGCCTACCGCTGGGCCGTGGAGCTGAGCATTTATGTGGATGAAAACCATCGCGGAAAGGGCATCGGCAAAAACCTGATGCGCCGGCTGCTGCTGCTCCTGAAACAGCAGCGTTTCCAAAGCGCCTTTTCCTGCATCACCCTGCCCAACGCCCCCTCCCTCGCCCTGCACCGCAGCTTCGGCTTTCAGGAAGTGGGGCACTTCAAAAATGCCGGCTACAAGCTGGGCCAATGGCGGGACGTCAGCTGGCTGCAATACCAGCTGAACCCTGCTGACGCGCAGCCCCAAGAACCCATCCCCTTTACCCTGCTGGACAGAGCCGCCGTGGCGGATATTTTGTTGTGATGGCCCGGGGCAGGAAACCCGACGTCCCCTGTCGGTCTTTCATGCAAAACACCTCCCGTTGACGGGAGAGTTCTTAAGGAACAATTTATCTCACAACAGAGCAAAACGAGTATCCGGCGGTATGCCGGATACTCGTTTACATATGTGGTTGTATAAACGCAATGCACTGGTACAGTGCGTATAATTGCGCCCTCCTGAGAGGGAGAAAATCTGCTTTGGTTTGCTCAACAAATTGGAATTTATCGTTATAACTCAATATTGATTTCGTACTTATCTTCAATGAGTATATAGTTCACATTATGCTTCTGTGCAAGGGTTAATATTTCTGCATTATCTGCCAACACACTCTCCATTGTGCACCATTCATCATCCAAACGGTTTTCAATGACAGTTGCATATTTCTTTATGTCAGCAAAGTGATTTTTGATATACTCCTCACTCATTACCAGACAGTAATATTTGATGCTTTCAAGATATTCGTTATCAAAGTCCTTTTGCCAATCAAACGGGATATAGCATCCCTCAACAACCAAGTTCTGCTTGTTCTCGATAGCGGTTTTTATCATTTCACGGATAATCGGCCACAAGTATGCTGTCAAATCACTATCATCGCTTATCGGTGTAAGTTCTGTGTTTCCACTACGGATTAACCCCATCTTCAAATGGTCAATGGACAAATACGGATATTTATATTTTTCAAGCAACTTCTGAGCAAGTGCTGTTATGCCTGTATGGGATGCCCCTGTAATTAAAATAATCAATATCTCACCTACAAATTCAAGTTTGTCGCTTTCATTCTATCACGCAGAACAAGAAACAGCAAGCCTTGGCGGGCTTGCTGTTTCGGTATTTCTTTGGTGCAAAGGGAAGGATAACTCCTTCCTTTTCTTTCCTTTCGCTGGCGGGAGGTGTTTTATATTTATCGTTTGGAACGAGGTAAGAATAGTCTATGAAGGCCAGCGTGAGGAATTCACCATCATGAGGATCTTTGGGGCGGTAAAGATGCCCGTCCTGAAAGGCCAGGTATTCCGTTTCAAAGCCCAGGCGGCTGAGGGACTGGGCAAGCAAAAGGGGCATCAGATGGTTCAGGTGCCGGGGCAGGGAAGATCGGCAAAGGATTTCCATG